>JBBRPH010000016.1:0-86410 GCA_038228295.1 Chloroflexia bacterium
CGATCCGTTCACGAGCTATCTGGCCGCCGTCCAGTCCGCCTTACAGAGCGGCCAGGCCACCGAACACACCTACCGTCCCGCGCTCAAAACCCTGATCGAGGCGCAGGCCGCCGGGCTGACCGCCACCAACGAGCCGAAACGCGCGGCCTGCGGCGCGCCCGACTATGTGGTGAGCCGGCCCACCGCGCACGGCCCGTTGACGGTCGGCTATATCGAGGCCAAAGACCTCGGCAAGCTGACCAGCGATATTGAGCGCGGCGACCAGATGCGCCGCTACCTCGCCGCCCTGCCCAACCTGATCCTCACCGACTACCTGGAGTTTCGCTGGTATACCGACGGCGGGCGGCGCGACAGCGCACGGCTGGCAACGGTGGGGCCGGGCGGCAAGATCACGCCCGACAAGGGCGGCGCGGCGGCGGTCGCGGCGCTGCTGGCCGCCTTCCAGGCGCACCAGCCCGCGCCGGTGAACAAGCCCGCCGACCTAGCGCGCCGCATGGCCCGCCTGACCCACCTGATCCGCGACATCATCATCACCGCCTTTACCGAGGATCAAGCGTCGCCGCTGCTCAAAGGCTGGCGGGCGGCGTTCGCCCAGGTGCTGATCGCCGACTTGGATCAGCCGGGGGTGGAAAAGACCGCCGAGTTCGCCGATATGTTTGCCCAGACGCTGGCCTACGGCCTGTTTTCGGCGCGCATCATGGACCCCACCCCGGCGACCTTCACGCGCCAGGAGGCGCAGGAGTTAATCCCGCCGACCAACCCGTTCCTGCGCGACTTTTTCTACGCTATCTCCGGTCCCAAGTTGAAAGACGAGCCGTATGGCGGGCTGGTGGACGATCTGGCGGCGTTGCTGGCGCAGACCGATATGGACGCGGTGTTGGCCGATTTCGGCAAGCGCACGCGCCAGGAAGATCCGGTGGTCCATTTCTACGAGACCTTTTTGGCTGCCTACGACCCCAAGCTGCGCGAGGCGCGGGGGGTCTATTACACGCCGGAGCCGGTGGTCTCCTATCTGGTGCGCTCGGTGGACGCGCTGCTGCGGACGCGCTTTGCCCGGCCCGGCGGGTTGGCCGATCCGGTGCTGGTGCTGGACCCGGCCTGCGGCACCGGCACCTTTCTCTATGCCATCGTAGACCAGATCCGGGCGGGCTTTATGGCCGGCGGCAACGCGGGCCTCTGGTCGGGCTATGTGCGCGAGCAGCTATTGCCCCGGCTGTTCGGCTTCGAGTTGCTGATGGCTCCCTACGCCGTGGCCCACTTTAAGCTGGGCTTGCAACTGGCCGGGCGCGACCTGCCGCCGGCGCAGCGCACGGCCTGGGCCTTCGATTTTGCCGGCGATGAGCGCGTGGGCATCTATCTGACCAACACGCTGGAAGGCCCGCACGAGTACGGTGAGTTGCCGCTGTTTACGCAGTTCCTGGGCGACGAGGTGCAGGCCGCCAATCGCGTCAAAAGCGATACTGAGATTATGGTGGTCATCGGCAACCCGCCCTACTCCGGCCACTCGGCCAACAAAGGCCAGTGGATCGGCACGCTGTTGCGCGACTACTTTCAGGTGGACGGACATCCGCTGGGCGAACGCAATCCCAAGTGGTTGCAAGATGATTATGTCAAGTTTATCCGCTTCGGCCAGTGGCGTATTGACCGCACAGGCAGCGGTATCCTGGCCTTTATCAGCAACAACGGCTATCTCGATAACCCGACTTTTCGCGGGATGCGCCAATCGTTGCTACAGAGTTTCAGCGACATCTATCTGTTGGACCTGCACGGCAACAGCAAAAAGCGCGAAACCGCCCCCGACGGTGCGCCCGATCAGAACGTGTTCGATATTCAGCAAGGCGTGGCAATTGCCCTGTTTGTCAAAGAGGCCGGCTACAGTGGTCCGGCGCGGGTGCATCACGCCGACCTCTGGGGCGTGCGCGAAAGCAAAGACGGCGACAGAGGCAAATACCCCTGGCTGTTCGGCCACGACCTGACGGATACGATCTGGCAAGACCTGACCCCGCAATCGCCTCACTACCTGTTTGTGCCGCAAGAAACCGATTTGCTGGCCGAATATGAGCAAGGCTGGAAGGTCACGGATATAATGCCTGTCAATAGCGTGGGTATTGTGACTGGGCAGGATGAAAAGACTATAACCCTATCTATTGTAGAAGCTGAAAAACTCGCGCAGTCCTATCACTTAGATGCTACTGTTGTAAAGCCTATACTTTATCGTGTGTTTGACAAAAGGTACATCGTTTATGACAAACAAGTAGTTACTCGTTCTCGTGACGAGGTAATGCGCCATATGTTAGTCGGCTCTAATCTAGGGCTTGCTGTGGGTCGTGCGGGACACGTTATTGGGCCGGGTGAGTGGAACATTGTTTTTTGTACACGCTCCATTACTGAGTTTAATCTCTATAGAAGAGGCGGTAACAACCTCTTCCCCCTCTACCTCTACCCGGCCCCAGAGAAGGCCACGCTGTTTGACGCGCAGGAAGCGACAGCGGCTCCCGGCGGGCGGCGGGCCAATCTCAACCCGGCGTTTGTGGCCGCGCTGGCGGAGCGCAGCGGGCGGGCCTGGATCCCCGATGGGCGCGGCGACGGCGCGGCGACGTTTGGGCCGCAAGATGTGTTCGACTACCTCTATGCCGTGTTGCACACGCCCGGCTACCGGCAGCGCTATGCCGCTTTCCTCAAGATCGACTTCCCGCGCGTGCCGCTACCCGCCGACGGCGCGCAGTTCGCGGCGCTGACCGCGCTGGGCCGGCAGTTGGTCGGCCTGCACCTGCTCGAAACCGCCGCGCCACCCGTCACCAGCTACCCAGTGGCCGGCGACAACCGCGTAGACACCGTACGCTACACGCCGCCAACCGCCGACACGCCGGGCCGCGTCTGGATCAACGCCACGCAGTATGTCGCCGGGGTCGCACCGGCGGTGTGGGCTTTCGCTGTCGGCGGCTACACCCCAGCGGAAAAGTGGCTCAAAGACCGCAAAGGCCGCGTGCTGACCTACGCCGACCTCACCCACTACGGGCGGCTCGTCGCCGCGCTGGCCGCCACCCTGCCGTTGCTGGCCGCGCTGGATGCCGCGATCCCCGTCTGGCCGCCGGCATGAGCCGACAACGCCTGATCAGCGCGCTGTTCCTCGCGTCGGGCGCGGCGGGGCTGATCTACCAGGTGGTGTGGTCGCGCGAATTGGTGCTGGTGTTCGGCAACACCACGCAAGTCATCGCCACCATTGTGACGGCGTTCATGGCCGGGCTGGGGCTGGGCGGCTGGGTGGGCGGCCGCTGGGCCGCGCGCACCGATCAGCCGCTGGCCCGCTATGGGCGGGTGGAGATCGGCGTGGCGCTGGCGGCGCTGGGGCTGCCGTTGGGCTTCGGGGCCATCGGCGATCTGTACCGCGCCGCCTATCCCACGCTCGACGCGCCCGCGCTCACCGCGTTACGCTTCGCCCTGGCCCTGGTCGCCGTCACGCCCGCCACCTTCCTGATGGGCCTGACCCTGCCGCTGCTAACCCAGGCACTGGTGCAGCGCCTGGACGACGCGGGCCGCAGCCTGGGCGCACTCTACGCCGCCAACACCGCCGGCGCGGTCCTCGGCACGCTGATCGCCGGCTTCGTGCTGATCGAATGGCTGGGGCTAACCGGCACCAGCCTGGTCGCTGTCGCGCTGAACCTGCTGGCCGGCGGCGGTGCCCTAGCCCTGGCCCGCACGGCCGCCCGCTCCCCCACCCCCTCCCCTACGCGGGGAGGGGAGCTAGACGACGGCACGGTGCAAACTCCCCCTATGCAGGGCGGGGAGCTAGACGAGTATGTAGTGCAAACTCCCCCTTCCCGCGTAGGGAAGGGGGTTGGGGGGTTAGGGCCGGCCCCGCGCCGCCTGATCTTGGCCGCCACCTTTATGTCGGGCTTCATCGCCCTGGCGCTCGAAGTGCTGTGGACGCGGATGCTGGCCGAAGGGTCGGGGTCGCGCATCTATATCTTTGTCGCCATCCTCGCCGTCTACCTCAGCGGCATCGCGGGCGGCAGCGCGCTGTATCGCCGGCGCAGCAGCGCGGCACGCGACACGCTGACCACGCTAGGCGGCTGCTTTGCCGGCATCGGTGCCGTCGCCGGCCTCACCGTGGTGGTGGGCAGCGGCGTGCTGGGCAACGGTCCCTGGATCGGCAGCTACGCTACCCTGCTGCCGGCCACCTTATTGATGGGCTATGCGTTTCCCTTATCCGGGCGGCTGATCACGCCCAGCGTGGCGCAGGCCGGGCACAGTATCGGCCTGCTCTACACCTGGAACACGCTGGGATCGATCCTGGGGTCGGCGGCGGCGGCGTTCCTGCTGGCCGGGCTGCTCGGCACCAACGCCTCGATCCTGCTGCTGGCGGCGGCCGGCCTGCTGCTGGGGGCCGTGCTGATCGCGGCGGATGCGCGCCCAGCCACCCGGCGCAGGCCGTGGGTGGCCGCGCTGCTGGCGGCGGCGATCCTCAGCGTGGCCGGCACCCTCAGCGGCGCACCCATCACGCGCACGATCACCGAAAACGATCTGCGCCGGCAGGGACTGCCGACGACACATCAGGAGGACAGTCTGGCGACGGTGGACAGCGTGGGCGGCGCAGCGGCCCAACGACGGCTTTACGTCGGCGGCGTGGGCATGACCGCGTTAAGCATTGACACCAAGCTGATGGCCTACCTGCCCAAAGCCGTGCGCCCCGCCGCGACCGATGCGCTGGTTATCGCTTTCGGCATGGGGTCCACCTACCGCTCCGACCTTATCCTGGGCCTGCACACCGACGTGGTGGAACTCTCGCCGTCGGTGCCGAGCCAGATGCCGGTCTTCTACCCCGATGCCGAGCAATACTTGCACCATCCCAACGGCCGCATCATCAACGCCGACGGGCGCAATTATGTGCTACTCAGTCGCAAGCAATACGATATGATCGCCGTGGACCCCGCCCCGCCGATCCAGAGTGCGGGCACCGTGGTACTCTACACGCAGGAGTTCTTGACGCAAGGCCGGGCGCGCCTGAAACCGGGTGGCGTGTTTATGCTCTGGATTCCGTATGATGAGACGTTGCCCGACTTCAAGGACCACATCCGCACCTTCCGGGCGGTGTTTCCGCACGTCGAATTGCTGTTCGGACCCGCGCGCTACGGCACCTATATGCTGGGCTCCACGGCCCCGCTGACCTGGGATAGCGCGACCATCGCGGCGCTGTTCGGTAGCCCCGGCGCGCAGGCCGATCTCGCCGGCGCGCCCGACTTCGCGCCCCAGTCGGGCGCGGCCTGGGCGGCCACCGTCCCGCGCCTGCGCTGGCTGGCCGACGCGCAGGTGGATGCGTTTGTCGGCCCCGGCTCGCTGATCACCGACGACCACCCGCGCACCGAGTATTACCTACTCCGCAACCTGCTGGCCGCCGACAAAACCTACGTCACCGAGTCGCTATTGCGGGCGGCGACGGCCCGATGATGGGTCGTCGCCCGGCAGTGGCCGGGCGAGGGTCATAAGTTGGTGGGAGGTCGGCCGTTAATCGGCAGGCGTCAACTCGGAATTCAGAACGCAGTCAAAGGCCGTTAGGCGTATTTGGCCGAAATGACGTATTTGCCGTCGCCCAAAGAGAAGTCCTTATGGAACGCGCTAAACGGGTAGCTCCAACTCGGCCCACCGGTGGGGTTCGATCCGGTCACGGCATCAATTTCGAGGTTAAAGTTGATGCTGGCGCTCCCCACGATGATCGCCGGATCAAACACATCGTTCAGGCGGAGGGTCACATCGGTGCTATTACCGTTGTTCAGCCGGAACTCCTGGCGCGCCGCGACCTTGCTACCGGCCACGCTGAGGAACATATGGTCGCGCCCGATGTTGCCGTGTGTGACCACCACCGTCAACTTGATGGTAAGCGTGGGATTCTTTTGCCGCAGCGCTTCTACAGTATTGGTGTAGGAGGTGGGGTCATTGGCTTTCGCTCCCGGCAGATTGTCCATCAGCGTGACTGCATCTGCGCCCAGCGCATCGGCTAGGGTCGGGAAGTTGATCCAGTTTTGGCCGGGTTGGAAGGCCGCGATTTTCCCGTCTACCACCGGCGGCACGTCCGTCGTGGGGGCACTCGTCCCCGCGCCCCCGACCCCCTTGTGCGCGGCATCAATATTTTTTACCGCCCATGGAATGGCCCATTTGGTGGGGTTGAAGTGGATCAGAGTCCCGTCTTGTTGCGCGCCGATGGAGGTGATAAAGCTGTCCTGGCCGCGCGTCTCGACGAGCTTGGCCTTGCCGGTCGTCAGTGGCAACTGCCAACTCGGCTGATCAAAGAGGCCGGCGCTGCCGTTTTCGTTAAATGTGAGCGTGTCATACGCATGGACATCCGACAGGGTTTGCGGCGGCAAGAAAAAGGGCGCCTGGGCCCGCTCAAAGGCCGGTTCGCCGGGGGAATAGTGCCCGCGCGCGCCGTCACGGCTCTGGCCCAGCGTAAAATGCTGCTCGATGGGTGCGTTCGCCGCCGCCGCGCCGTCTTCACGGTAGACGCCTACACGCTCTGATCCCAGCAGTGACTGCACCGGCCCCACCATGATGGCTTTGCCGGGTCCCAGTTTGACGGCAGGATCAATTTCGACACTCACCGGAGCTATATTCGCCGCCGGCCCCAGGACACGCACGGTGTCCGTGCCGGCGGGCGCAACCGTGACCGTCCCGGTCAGTTGGGGCTGCCCGCCCTTCACCTTCAGCATACTGGCGTCGAGCGGTTTGCCGGCGGCCGGCGCACCGGGAGCGGGAGCTGTCGCCGGCGGGGCGACCGGCGGGGTAGGATCGCGCTGAACGGGCACGGCTCCGGCGGTGCCCTGGAGCATCTGTTGCAGGGCGCGATTGCCTGCGGTGCGCTGGACGTGCAGCGCCTGGGCCTGGAACACCGGGCTGTTGCCGCGCCCGCTCATGCGCGAGTCTTGTAACAACGATCCGCCGGCCTGGCTGGGTAAGGCTAGATCGGCTTCAGGCGCACCAGGGGCAGTCTCCGCCTGCGGGCGTACCCGCTCCGCTGTATGATCGGCTTCGTGGTGCACTGCGCCGCTATCTTCCGCCATCGAGACACTCCTCGCTCTACGTGGCTCCGCTATATAATCGACAACCGGCGGGTTCCGCAGGGTGCTACGTGCTTAAAATGCGGCGGTATAGCCCAGGTTACGGGCGGAGAGCCGCTTGGCGGCTCTGCGGCGGGTTTCTCCTCTATTATATAACCGGTTCACGCATTATGATAGAGCCGGCAATCGTCAATTCAGAACTCAGGACTCAGAACTCGTCCGTTAGGGAGCCGATAGCGGCGGGCAAGGCGCGGCGCTGCCCAGGCTGCTAAAGCCGATCTTGAGAATAGTGTGCCCGCTGCCCGGCTCGGCATCATAAAGGATCACGCTGCGCACCAGCGAATCGGCGGCCCCCACGGTGACATCGGCCCAAGTGCCGGCCGGATAGCCCGACGCCGGCAACAGATGGGCGCGTAACCGACGCACCGTCACGGCATCGAGTTGCTGCGGCGGCAGTTCGCTCACTGTGGTCGGATCGATCTGGCCCAGCACACGCCAGAGGGTGATCCAGGGCGGCAGGTTGCCACCCGCCTGTTGCTGCCAGGCTGCCGTGCCATTGCGCCGGAACAACAGGCCGCTGCGCCACTGGTAGTCGCTACGCCCGCTAGGGCCGGTAGAAATCCAGCAGGCGCTATCACCGGACCAAGTGCCGGCGCTAAACTCCGCCGCCGTCGGGTCCGCGCCGAGCGTGGCGCCGAAGGTATAATTGCCCACCGTGCTCATCGCGGTTACAGCCAAGCCCAGCACGTCGGCGGGCGGCACAGTGGGCACGCTCGCTGCCGCAGTGGGCGCCGTCCCTGCAACCACGGTCACAGGCGGCAACGTCTGCTCCGCCGGCGGGGTCAGTACGATCGTCGCCGTGACCACGCCGGGCAGCGGCGCAGCCAGAGTCGGCACCGGCAGCACGGTGATCGCCGCTACCGCCGCCGGGGTCGCGGGCGGTCCTCCGCCCAGCGCAACCAACGCCGCGATTTCGGTCGGGTCAATCGGCCCCAGCGTCACGGTGCCGTCGGCCGCTAGGGTTAGGGTTTTGCCGGGACCGAGATCGGCGGCGGGGCTGCCGGCTGGACCTGTTTGCACGGCTACCGGGCGTGGCGCATCGGCCGGCACGCTGACGCGCGTGCCCCCATCAGGCAATACGGCCACGCTAAAACTGCTGCCGGTGCCGGTTACGGTCGCGCCGCCGGCGGTCACGGCCAGTGCCCCGCTGCGCCCCGCCGCCGCACGTAGCAGCACCCGCCCATGCGTCAAGGTCAGCCCGGTGCCGGCTGCATCCAACCGCGCTACACGCACCGTGCTATCGCCGGCGAGCGTCAACAGACCGGCGGCGGTTTGCAGGCGCAGCGTGCTGCTCAACGCTGTGCGCGCCTCGCTGCCGAGCGGCAGTAGGCTGTTCGCCGCTGCTGCCGTGCTGCAACCGGGCTGGTCCGGACAGAGATAGACGGTGCCTTCGACTTCCAGCACATGGAGCGCAGCAGGCAGCGCTGCCGCCGGTGTAGCTGTGCCCAGGCCCCGTGTAGCGCTAAGCGCGGCAGCAGGTGTACCTGTACCCAGGCCGACAGTGCCTGTAATCAAGGCGGCGGGTGTGCTCGTGCCGCTACCCATCGTGCCGCTAATTGCGGCAGCAGGCGTACCCGTGCTCACGCTGAGCGTGCCGCTAATTGCGGCGGGCGTGCCGGTGCCCAAGCCGGCGGTGCCTGTAATCAAGGCGGCGGGCGTACTCGTGCCCAGACCCATCGTGCCGCTAATCGCGACAGCAGGCGTACCTATGCCCAAGCCGATGGTGGCCGTGACTAGGGCGCCAGGCGTACCCGTGCCGCCAATACCCCCGACCGCCAGCGTGCCCGGCACCACTGGGGTACCCGTCCCGCTCATCCCCGCCACTGCTGAGGGAGTCGCGCTGTGCACGCCTGCTGCCGGGCCGCTGGGCGATGCGGTGCTGACCGCGACGCGCACGGTCGGGCTGCGGCCGGCAGCGCCCGTTGGGACAGCAGTCGCAGGCGGCGCCGGAGCGGGCGGACGGTTCAATACCACCGCGCCGAAGACCACCATCAACGCGAGCACCCCAATAAGAACCGCACCGGCCGGCAGCGGGCTACGGCGGGCCGGCGGGGCCGGCGGGAGAGAGGACGCGGGCACGGGGGACGACTCCTGAGACATACGGGACTCCTTGTTGCGGGTTCAGGGTATAAGGGTCAAGTTGGAGCCGATCAATCGGCGCACCGTCTTGTGACGGCATGGACGCACGCCGCGCGGCGCAGGGTTGGGCAAGTCACGCAGGAACGCTTACAGGAAAAGGAGCAATATACGGCGGTAGCGATGGATCGCATCAAGCGGGGTAACTGGGCAGCACGGTGCGGCTCTATCGGCAACCGACCGCCTATGCCCGCGCCTCGGCGGGTCCGTCACGCCCGCGCCCGCTGCATCTTGTCCAGAGTATAGCACCATCGCCGCCCGCACGCAAGCACAACCCCGCAGGCGGAGGCTGTAGCTGTGGCCCAGTGCAGCCTGTGCCGCCCTATTAAAGCCGCACGAAATTGCTCGGAAATTGCCTGGCACAGCTACTTGACAGTATTACGTAATAGTGATAATATTACAGTGTTACGTAACAGTGAAGGAGAACTATGACGATTAATGAATTGGCAAACGAAGCGGGGGTCACCACCCGCACCATTCGCTACTATGTTGAGCAAGGGTTGCTGCCCAACCCGGAATACGGCTATCCGGCGCAATATACCGACGAGCATTTGCAACGGCTGGCCCTGATCCGGCGCTTGAAAGAGGAATATCTGCCGCTGGAGGAGATCAAGACTATGCTCCAGGGGCTGGCCGGCGACCAAGTGACGGCGCTACTGGGCGAACACAACACGCCACCGCCCGCCAAAGTCGCCGGGCTGCTCACCTCAGCCGGCGACTACATCAATCAGGTGCTGGGACGCGGCGCGGTACGCGAGCAGCTGAAGCAGAGCTACGCGCCCCCGCCTCCGGTCGCGCCGCCTGCCGGCTCAGCCTCGGTCCCAGCCCCGGCTACACCGCCCGCCGCCCCACCGGCAGCGCTGCGGAAGAATGCGCCGGTTCCGGCAGCGGCGCCCGCCCCGCAAGCCCCCGCCGCTCCGGCCGGTGGGGTCGCCCCCGCCCCCCCGGCGCGCAGCGCCCCCCCGGCGCGCAGCGCCAGACTGGAGAGCGGGTCGGAAGAAGCGGCGGGTTTCTTCCCGCCGCAGGATGAACAAGCGGCCTCGCAGGCACCTATAGCGGCGCCTGCGGCGGCAGCCGCAGTGTCTGACAGCGACACTTGGCGGCGCATCGTGCTGTTGCCGGGCATCGAACTACATATTGCCGTAAATGAAAGTCGGCGGTTTAATCGTATCGTGGCGCGGCTGCTGGATGCGGCCCACCGCATTCTGGCCGAAGAGCCGGAGAAAGCAGAGGATGGATCGTGATTACTTGGAAGGCTGAAATAGATCGCCGGTATGTGCCGGCCGACAGCACGAGCAGTTGCTACTTGCGCGTCAGTATCAATGTCGGCAAAGATGCGCCGCAGAGCCGTCGCCTACCACTCAACCTGGCGCTGGTGCTGGATCGCAGCGGCTCCATGTCGGGCAGCAAACTCGACAAAGCCCGCGACGCGGCGGCCTATTGTGTGCGACAACTGGGCGCCGACGATCAGGTGGCGGTCGTCACCTACGACGATACAGTGCAGATTGTCGGCCCGGCCCGCGCCATGAGCGAGCGCGCCAAGCGGCAACTGATTGACAGCATCCGCCATATCCGCAGCGGCGGCAACACCAATCTGGCCGGCGGTTGGCTCACCGGCGCGCAGGAAGTGGCCGACCACACCGACGGGCGGCTGGCCCGCGTCATCTTGTTGACCGACGGCCTGGCGAACGTCGGCATGACCGACCCGGCGGAACTCGCGCACCATGCCGCCGAACTGCGGGCGCGCGGGGTCAGCACCACCACCATGGGCATCGGCGCGGACTTCAACGAGGATCTGTTGGAGCGCATGGCGCGGCGCGGCGGCGGGCACTTCTATTTCATCGAAAACGCCGACCAAATCCCCGATATGCTGCACCGTGAACTCGGCGAAACCCTCACGACAGTGGCGCGCGGGGTCACACTCGAAATCACACTGCCGTTCGGTGTGGAAGCCGATCTGCTGAACGACTTCGAGAGCAGCGGCGACCACCGACACTTGCGCGTGCAACTCGACGATCTGGTGGCCGGCGAAAGTCGCGCCCCCGTCTTCCGGCTGACGGTACAACCAGGCCACGAGGCGGCGACACTGCCATTGACGGCCCGCTTGCGCTACCAAGACGTGGCAAGCGGCGCAACCCGCGAACTGCGCGACGACAACTCTGCACTCACTTACGCCGACCAGGCCCGCTGTAGAGCCGAGCGCCCCAACGCCGCCGTGCAGGAGGAGGCCGAACTGCTAAACGTGGCGCGGGCCCGCGAAACGGCCTTGCGCTACGATGCCGCCGGTGATTATGCCGGCAGCGCCGCTGTACTCAACGAAGCCGCTCAGCGGCTGCAAGCGATGCCCTGCCCTTCGCCGGGCGCGCAAGCGGAGACCGCCAAGCTCCAGGCGGAAAGCGAGGAAGCTACGGGCGGCTTTGCCGCATTGCGCCGCAAGGCGCTGCATTACAGCAAGGCCAACAGCTTGCAGAACCGCCAATAGTCGGCCCGGCCGGGGCTTACGCGGCCACAACAGGCGCGGACACAGGAACAACCTCCCATGTCCGCGCCTGTTGCTGCAATAGCGACAACACGACGGTGGGCAGCCGATTCCAGACGGCCGGATGAAACACACGGCGAGTGAATCGAGTATACTAAAGGGTAGCAAATAGGCAGCAGAGCGGACAGAGGAGACTGAGGGCATTATGTATAGCAATGGGGCAGCAGAGGGCTATATGGCCGGCGGGCGCCCGCCGGCCATCTGGGCCGAGGGCTTACGCAAAGTGTACGGCGCGCATATCGCCGTCCAGCGCGTGGATCTGGTGGTGCAGCCGGGCGAGATCCTGGGCTTCCTGGGGCCGAACGGCGCGGGCAAAACGACCACGATCAAGATGCTGACCGGGCTGATCAAGCCGACCGAGGGCCGGGCACTGATCGGCGGGCATGATATCCAGCGCGATCCGGTGGCGGCCAAATCGCTGCTGGGCTATGTGCCCGACACCCCCAACCTGTACGGCAAACTGTCGGGCTGGGAGTTCCTGCGCTTCATGGGCCGGCTCTACCGCGTGCCGACCGCACAGGCCGAACACCGCGCCGGCGAACTGCTGCGTCTATTCGACCTGACGGCAGCGGCCAGCGATCTGATCGAAGGCTACAGCCACGGAATGCAGCAAAAGACGGCGCTGGCCGGCGCGCTGGTCCACGACCCGAAGGTGCTGTTTCTGGACGAGCCGACGGTGGGCCTTGACCCCAAATCGGCCCGCCTGATTAAAGATTTGCTGGGCCAGTTGCGTGACCAGGGTACGGCGGTGTTCCTCTCCACGCACATTCTCGAAATCGCCGAGCGGATGTGCGACCGCGTGGTGATTATTGACAAGGGCACAATCATCGCCGCCGGCACGATGGCCGAACTGCGGGCGCGCGGCGGCCAGGGATCGCTGGAAGACATTTTCCTCAACCTGACCGGCGGCGCGGAGTACGCGGCACCGGCTGAGGTGTCGGCGTGATCGCGCAACAGGCCGGCCGCACGGTGGAAACACCCTTGCCCGGCAGCGCGGGTGCGTTATTGGGCGATACTTGGCTACTGCTGACTTTACGCTGGCAGATCATGGTCAATAAGTTCCAGCATCGCTCGGCGGGAGCGCGCGTGTTCACAATCATCGGCCTGCTGGCCTTAGCTCTGCCGGTCGGCGCCCTCTCAGCAGGGGTAGGCTTCGGCGGCGGCTGGCTGCTGCGGACCTTTCCCGACCTAGCACTCGAAGGCATCTTGCCGGGGCTGATCCTGACGGTGGTGGCGCTGATGCTGCTGATCACGAGCTTCGGCACCGCGCTGGGATCGCTGTTCCTGAGCAGCGACTTGGAACTGCTGATGATCGCGCCGGTGGATCGCCGCGCTGTCTTTCTCAGCAAGCTGCTCGACGGAGTCGAGGGCAACTACGCGATCATCGCCGTGACCGCTGTGCCGGCCTTGATTACCTATGGGCTGGGACAGGGCTATGGCCCGCTCTACTATGTGCTGGCGCTACCGACGCTGCTAGGCACGCCGCTGCTGCCGGAGGGGTTAGGTGCGCTCGGCGTACTGCTAGTCGCGCGCTTTGCGCCAGCCCGCCGCGTGCGTGAGGTGCTGGGCCTAGCGGCGGCGGTGTTCGGCCTGAGCTGTAGCGTAGTAGGCCAAACCTCGCGCTTCTGGTTCGCGCCGAGCGTGGGGCGCGCCGGTGCGCGCCCCGATGTGCACGCCCTGCAAATCCAGTTGGAGAGCTTTGCCGGCCTGCCGCTGCCCTCATTGGTGGCCGGGCGCGGACTGGCTGCCGCCGGGCACGGCGATTTGACGGGCGCAGCGGTCGGCTTGGCCGGCTTCGGGCTGATCACTTTCGGCTTTTTCGCCGGCTGCGTGCTAGTGGCCGAACGGCTCTACACCGCCGGTTGGGTACGGATGCAGAGCAGCGGCAATGCCCGGCGCAGTCAAGCGCGCGTGGCCCGTGATGCCGCCCACGTCGGCTGGCTGGGGCGGGCCTCCGTGCCGCTGGCCTTGGCGCTCAAAGATTGGCGCATGATCCCGCGCGACCTGCGCAACTTCGCCCAACTGCTGGGTCCGCTGGTGATGCTGCCGGTACTCTATTTCAACCTGCTGGGCGGGGGCGGCCGACGCGCGCTCAACCTGACGCAGCTCACCGGCCAATTTGCCCCGACCACGCTGGACCCCGCCGGCATT
Source organism: Chloroflexia bacterium (assembly GCA_038228295.1). Lineage (GTDB taxonomy): Bacteria > Chloroflexota > Chloroflexia > QHBQ01 > JAICKM01 > JAICKM01. The sequence goes on from JBBRPH010000016.1 coordinate 13,939, forward strand.
GGCATCGCCATCGGCATCCTGAGCGGCGCGGTGCTCATTTGCACACAGATCGCGGCCACCGCAATCAGCATGGAGCGCCACTCGTGGTGGCTGCTCAAAATCGCCCCGATCACGCCCAGCGAATTGGTCCGTGGCAAATACCTCAGCGCGTGGGGGCCGTTTGCCGTTCTCAGCACCGTGCTGCTGGTGGCAGCCACCCTCTGGCGCGGCTTCAGCCCGCTCGGTGCGCTCTACGGCTGGTTTGGCATCGAGTTGCTGGGCGCGAGCATCCTGGCTATGGCGCTAGGCTTCGGGATGCGCTGGCCACGCCTGGCCTGGGAGAACCCCAAGCAGATGAACTCCGGTTGGGTCTCGCTAGCGACGCTCGGCGGCGAAACTGTGGTCGGCCTGATCGGCGGCGGCTTCCTCTGCCTGCCCGCCTTCAGCCCGCCGCAATGGGCGCTCGCCGCCTGGATCATCGGCCCCCTCGGCGCGATCATCCTGGCCGCACTTGGTGCCTGGGGAGCCCTCGCCTTCGGTCTCAGCCATCTATCCGATATCGGCGAAGCCTAGCCGGATCCCTTCATCTCTGTAGTAATTCGTGTCCTGCGCAGATCAAAATTGTAACCCGCAGCACCGGGACTGCGTATAGTAAGCGATTGACCGATTGTGACGCGCTGATGAGGAGGAACCCCTGATGGAGAACGAAACCCGCCACCTGCCCGCCGACGCCGCCCGCGTCCCCGTGGCCGGCTCGCTACCCCCACCGCCCGCCGACCCGCTGGGCACGCCCACCGCCTACCTGCCGCCGCTCGCGCCGCCGCACGATGCGCCGCGCACCGGGATGACCTACGAGGTGCCGCCGCCGCGCCGCACCCCCGGCGGCTTCCTGCCACCCGTACTGAGCAATGTCACGGCCAATCCCATGTTCGCGCCGTTTGCCCCCATCGCTGGGCCGCTGCTGATTGGGCTGGGCGTGCTGGGTAGCGCCTATCGTACCCATGTCTTCGGCACGATGTTCCTGCTGGCGCTGGGGCAAATCTTCCTCTACGTCAGCCGCCAGCGCGGCGGAATGCTCGGCTTCCGCATTCCCGGCTGCATCCTGACCGGCCTGGGCGCGGGCGCAATGCTGGATGCGGCCATTGGCTTTGACGGCAGAGGCTGGTCGGCCGTCGGGCTGGGCCTGAGCTTTGCCGCGCTGTGGTTTATGGATCGCCGTCAGTGGTGGTGGCTGATCCCAGCCGCCGCAGTTGGCTTCGGCGGCCTCGACCACCTGATGAACGCACCCTACCGGCTGTTCAATCTGGGCGGCCTCCTACCGGTTGGCCTGATCTTGCTCGGTGCGTACATCTGGCGCGAGCGCCGCACCGGCGTCGGCGTATAAACGCTACTATACCAGCGCCGCCGGAGACGATCTCCGGCGGCGCTGACTCTCCGAAGGATCCACACACGATCCTCAGCTAGCCAGTAGGCAATCCATGGAGGAGGAACCCCTTTATGGAGAACAGAACCCGCCACCTACCCGCCGGCGCGATCCTCACCCCGTCGATCAGCCCGCTACGCCCAACGCCTACCGACCCGCTGGACACCCTCACGGCCTATCTACCGCCGCTCGCGCTGCCGCACGATTAGCGTACGCACTACCCATGCCCTACGAGGTGCTGCACCGCCGCACCGGCGGCTTTGTGCTGCCCAACCGCAACACTGGAGGTAGGAGCGCGCTAGTCGCACTGTTCACGCCCATCGCCGCCCCGATCTTAATCGGACTACATGAATCGCCGCCAATGGTGGTGGCTAATCCCGGCAGCCGCGATTGGCTTCAGCGGCCTGGATGACCTAATGAACAGCGGCGTGCCGTACTACTACTTAGGCGGCATCGTGCCGGTTGGTCGCGTCTTGCTGGGAGCCTAGCCTACATCCGGCGCCGGCACCGGGCTGTCATAGGCGTGTAACTGCTACTGCATAACTATGCCGCTGGGAGGTTTCCCGGCGGCAAGTTTTGTTTGATTCTATTTATAGGCACCTTTCCCTGCTACGCGACGTGTGCGATTAGATACGCCGCCAGAGTACCCACCGTCTCCAGGCTCTCAAGGCCCAGGTCGTCGGCAGCCAAGTCCAGACCGGTGTCGCGTTGGATGAGCGCAAGCAAGGCCATGCCGCTGAACGAGTCGAGGTTTAGATCGGGACCGAACAGCGGAGTCGCATCGGCTAAGGCGGTCACTGTTGCCGGTGTGCGGTCCAGCACCTGCGCCAACCAGGCCCGCACACGGTCGGACCATTGGGAATCAGTCATAATTCCTCCGCAGGTTTGTCGGTTATGTCAAGATGCAACCAAATCGGATAGGTGGGCAACGGGAGCGCGGTGGCGCGACGATAAACTGTCGCGCCCACTGTGGTCGGGCCAGATAGCGGCGCGGCGGCCGTGGCGTGGAAGCCGAGCTGCCGCAACAACAATGCCATCTGCCGGTTCTGTGGATTGGCCCGGTAGAGCGCGGTCAGCGCAGGCACGCCCGCCGCGCCCGTCAGTTCCAGCAGCCGGCGCAACAGTGCCGCCGGAATGCCCCGCCCCTCCACCCGACACGACAGCATGAGCAATTCCACCCCCCACGCGCCGAGGTCGCGCCGGTCTACCAGCGCCGCGCCGATCAATCCGTAGTCACCAAAGCGGTCGTGCAGGCGAGCCACCGGCACCAACCAAGCGGCGGGATCGGCTACACGAGCGGCAAGCTCGGCGGGCGCATAGCGGTAGCCGGTGCTGTTCAGTTGGTTGGTGCGCGCCACCAATTCCGTCAGGCGGGGCAAGTCGGCAGCCGTTGCCGGGCGCAGCGTAAGGACCATCTCACACGATTGCAGGAAGCGCAGGCGATCGCCGGCAAAATCACGCTCAGCGGCCCGGCGAGCGGCTTCTTGCTGGTAGAGTTGTGTGCGCGCCGCCGCTTCGGCTGTACCTGGTCCGCCGACGAACTCCGGCCGATCGGCCAGCCCCGGCAAATCAGCGGGACTGAGCAACCGTACCTCCGGTAGCACTGCCCCCACAGCGGCCCGCTCAAACGGACTGTCGTCCACAAAGGCCAACGTGTCTAGGCCGATGTTCAGCGCCGCAGCGATCCGGCGCAAGGCTACGTCTTTCGGCTCCCAGCCGATCTGCGGCGCGACAAAGCGCCCGACCAACGCGGGGTGGGCCAACAGCCGCACGCCCGCCGCCGGGTCGTTACGGCTCGCTATGCTCTGCACGATGCCGCGCGCCGTCAGCTGATCCATCAGCGCCAGCCACGCGGCCTGCGGCAGCGGCGCAGCGCCTTCCGCCTGCACGCCCGGCCAGAGTGTGCCGTCCAGATCCCAGACAAGGCATTTGACCGCCGCTGCCGCCGGGGCCGGCATGTCCGCCGCCTGCTCTACACCGGACACGCCGGACCGTCTTCATCCGCGCCGCCCGGCAAGCCACGCTGGATCAGTTGCAGCCGTTCACGGGCGGGATGCAACGCTTGCCGAATGGTATCCACAATCGCCGCTGTATCCATATCGCCGCATGAGAAGATGTCGAACGCGGCAAAGCCTTCTTCCGGCCAGGTGTGAACGCTCAGGTGCGACTCGGCCAGCAACAGAAAGCCGGTCACGCCGCAGGGCGCAAAGGGGTGGAAATACTGGTGCAGGATCGTCGCCCGGCCGGCCAGCGCAGCGCGCACCAGCAGATCCTCCAGCGGTCCCACCCGTTCCAGTGGTGTGGGGTCGGCCACCCAAATGTCGTAGAGGACGTGGCGGTTACGCATCGGTCAGCGGCAACTTCATGGTGAGATGCTCGGCGGTGAAGCCGGCTTTTTTGTAGATCAGGCGCATCGGCGTGTTGTCCACATGGACCTTGCCGGTCACTTCGCGCACCCCGGCCCGCCGCGCATAGGCGATGCCGTAGCCGAACAGTGCATCGGCCAGCGCGGCGTGATCAGGCGCGGTCTCGTCCACGGCCAGGCTGCGAAAGGTGGCGTAGGCTTCGTCGGTCAGGAAGTTGGTGTTGAACGTAGCCCACAGCCAGCCCTGCACCGCCCCGCCCCGTTCCAGCACAAACATCCCCGGCTCGCCCCGTTCCAACGCCTTGCGTAGCTTCTTCTCATGCACCGCCGGGTCGGTGATCGCATCGGCCCCAAACGAAATCTCGGCGATGCGGATCTCGAACGCCACCAACGCGGGCAGATCGCCCTCAGCGGCCATGCGGATCACGGCCGGCCCGCCGGGGGTCTCCACGGTCTGCGGATCGGGGGCCGGGGGCAGGGGCGGTCTGGGCGACGGCTCTGGGCGGTTGTAGGGTTTCTTGGTCATGGATTACCTGTCTATGCTCCCTCGCGCGCTTCCAGCATGAACAGTACGGAGCCGCAACGCGGGCAGCCTTGCGCTTTGAGGGCTTCGATGCTGCCGGTGGTGGAGTCCGCGCCCTGGCCGACGCGCAGCTTGGTGCCGCAGCCCATGCAGCGATAGAGGCGCACCGTGGGGTTCAGTTCGCCGGTATAGAGCGGACCGGTGAACTGACCCGGCACACTCGGCGCGGCGGCGGGCGTGGTCAGCAGGCGGATCATCTGACCCACCCCGCCGAGGACCGCCGCGCCCTGGTACTCGTTGAAGCCGGGGATGATCTCGACTGGAGCCAGGCCCATGCCGGCTAAGCTGCCCAGCAACGCGCCCTGCTCGGCGGGCGGGCGGTGGCCGAACGACAGGAACAGTTGGCGACCCTGCTCGGTGCCCAACGCCTGGATCGCCCGCGACGCAAACAGGCCGGCCCCGGCAGGCGTGTAGGGCGGGTCGGTGTAGACCGTATCAAACGCGCCCTGCAAGGCATTCGGCAGCGGTTCGCGCAGGTCATGCACCACCGTCTCGATCTCCAGGCCGGCTTCAGCGGCGCAGGCCGCGATGTGTTCCAGAATGCGCGTGTCGGTGTCCACCACACAGATACGCCGCGCCAAGCGTCCGCCACCCTGCGGACTGAGCAGCCGCCCCACTAGCCCCAGCGCCAGGCTCACTGAGTCGTCGTCGCCCAGCAGCAACACCGCTTTACCGGCCAGCGCACCCTGTGTCTGCCCATAGAGCACGCGGCGCAGGTTGGTCTCCGGCGTACAAAAGCTCTGGTCCAGCGTCACGTCAACCGTCGGGTTGGCGGCGAACCAGGCTTCGAGCTGTTCCAACACCCCAGCCCATTCGCTGCCGGCCACGACGTGCCGCCCCTGGCAGAGCGGGCAGAGGAAGCCCGTGCCGACCCAGCCCCACGCCCCCTCCACTAGCACTAAACCCTGCGGCGACAAGCGGATATACGGCCCCGGTTGCACCAATCCGGCCTTCTCCAACTCGCGCCGCACGGCGGTCGCCACCGGGATCGGGAGGCGCGTCTGGCGGGCCAGGTCGCGCCCAGTCAGGCCGGCGTGGCGGTGGATCGTCCGCAGCACGGCTTCAATGCCCGCCGCGCCTTCGCGCAAATGTGTCTTCGCGGCCAGATCGCTCAACAGCGTGCCGGTCATGCCGCTTAAGTCTAATTGCGCCGCGCCTTCATCCATCGTCGAATTGCGCCCCTCACTACTATCCCAATCGGGTTCTCTTACGTGCGCTAATGCGGCACAACTAAGATTATACCATGCTGCCCACTTTTTGCGTATCTGCCTGACGCAGCCGCGCAGGTTAAGACGAGTCTAACGAGGCACCGCGTAACCTTGCTTAACTATTGACAAACATTGGACAAAGTGCTACAATAAGCTTTGTTAGCAGAATCAGGCAACCATATATTGAAGCAGCGAACCCGCGCACGGCGCACAGCGGGTAGGACTCACAGAAAGGCTAGTCATGGCTGATATTTCACTGTTCGATCTGGTGACACCGGACCAGGAGCAAGATGCGTTTGTCAACACCGTAGATATGATGCTGAAGATCAGCTACCAGATCGAAGATATCGTGATTGACAATGCCTTGCCGGTAGATTTTTATGCCGGGTTTCAACGCTTCTCCCATTTCAGACATCAAAACGCCCGCTATAAACGACTAGCCGACGTGGCGCGGCGCGTATTTGTATTCGGCGAGCCGGATGTGGAGCCGCCCAACATCCCCGGCGTGCAATTTGTGCCGCTGCTGCCGGGGTCTGCACTCACACTCGAATGGTTCCTCGTCATTAATACACCGACTTTTTTCACTGCGTTGCTGACCAAAGAAATGCCCGGCGCCGACCCGATTCGCGGCGATCGCCGCTTCGAGGGCATCTGGACTTACGAAGAGCAGGTGGTCAATAACGCCCATTTGCTGATCACACAGCACCTGCGCCAGCCCTACCGCCCGCCGATGGGGCGCGACTACCGGGCACAAAATCGCTATTTGGTACGTATGTCCAGCAAAATGGTGCAATATTCCGAGGCGATCAATCTCAGCCGGGCAACCAGTGAAAGCGGTCTCACCGTGCTGGCCCAGGTTGCGCAGGAGATCGGCAGCGGCAACCTGGAATACAACTTGGCCGCTACCGTGCAAGCAGTGCGCCAAACGCTCAACGCACGCACCGTGCGCCTCTATCTGACCGACAGTGACGGCGCCTTGCAGCTACAAGCCGGTGCGGCACTCACCAACGGCCCGCTACCTAAGCATACACTCTACCCCGGTCAGGACGCACCTGGCGCAGCGGTACTGACCCAGCGCACCGTGATGATCCCCGATACCGCAGAGAGTGGCGAACGTGATCCGCTGGACTCGGAGGTGCGGAGCCTCGCCGCCCTGCCGCTCCTGACCAGCAACGGGACGTTGGGCGTGCTGGTAGTCGGGCGCGACCTGGTCAACGCTTTTGACGGGACAGCGCTGCTGCTGTTAAGCGTGCTGGCGGGACAAATCGGGCTGGCAATCGAACGTGATCACCTGAGCCAAGCACAGGACACCACGCAGCGCATCCTCGACAGTGTGATGAGTGGGGCCGTTGACGGCATTTTGACCACCGATGGGCAGGGTCGCATCTTGCGGATCAACCCTGCCGCCGCCACGGCCTTAAATATCACCGCCGCCGATCTGGTGGGCCAACCGCTGACTGCGCTGCATAATCCCACGCTCGACTCGCTGTGCCAGGAAATGTTACTGCGGGGGGGCGATGCCTACCGCGAGATCCCGTTGGCTGGAGGGCAACCGGCGCTGGCCGGCGCATCGTTCGTGCGTGATGCTCAGAACGCCCCTAGCGGCTGGGTGATCGTGCTACGTGCGCTGGATACCACCCGACTCGATGAGCCGATCACCGACCAAGTGCGTATTCTGGTGGAGCCCGAGCGCGCGCAAGGGCCGGCGAGTAGCGATGCCAGCTTCCCCATTGACCAGGACCTCGACAACCGCCTCCGCACGATCAGCGGCCTGACCGCGCTCTTACCCAGCCGCGTGCCGCTAGATGACGATCAGACCCGCTATGTGCATCAGATTATTAAGCTGACCCGCGAGACGGCGCGGATGGTCAACAACCTGGTCTATCTGAACCAGGCGGAGAACCGTAGCCGGCTCGACACGACGCACGTTCCGCTGGCCCCACTGATCGGAGAAATCGTAGAGAAGTTCCAAGCCGCCGCCGGCCGCAAAGGGGCCACATTGACCCTGGAAGCCGCTTCCGATGTGCAGGCGGCAATCCAGGTAAGTACACTGCAACGGGCATTGCACAATTTAATCGAGAACGCGATCAAATATACACCCGCCGGGGGAAGCATTGTAGTGCGGCTTGCCTGCACAGCGGATGAAGTGCAAATCACTGTGACCGACAGCGGGATCGGCCTGTGGCCGCGTGATGTGGCGTTGGTCTTCAACCGCTTCTATCGCGTGGTCAACCCAACCAACAACGAAACCCCCAGCGCAGGGCTGGGGTTAGCTGTGGTCAAGGCGGTAGCCGAGCAACACGGTGGCCGCGCCTGGGCCACCAGCACATTAGGCGCGGGTAGCGTCTTCGGTATCGCCCTGCCCCTCGCCCACGCCTAATCTGCCGGCGCGGCCAGCGACTCGTCGCAGACCTCATTGAACATACAGTGAGTGCAGCGACCAGCATCATCGTGGCTGCGACCGCGTTCGCCCGCACGGGTGGCGGCGCGAATCGCGGCCACGGTCTCAAGCAGATGGGCGCGCGCGGCATCGGTATAGTCCAATCGGAAGGTGGCGGAGGCGTAGCGCAGCAGACCATAGGCCGGGCGGCCATGCTTCTCCTCCACCAGCAGACAGTAGGCCAGCAATTGCAGGATGTCGCCGGGATACGGCTCTGCCGCCCGGCGCGTCGGTTTCACCTCCACCGGGATCACCCACCCGTCAGCTTCCAGCAGGTAGTCCGGCTTACCGACCAGCCCGTAGCGGCGCGAAAACAGCAAATCGGTCGCCCGCCCGCCTGCGCCGCTATCGGTATATACCACCCTGGCGCGGGGCAGACCACTACGCGCCTGCACCCGCCGGGCGGCCAGCAGCGCCCCCACAGCCACCAGCGCCGACAGCGCCGCGCTGATGCCGACGATTACGCCCAGATCAAGCGTCACGCAGCGTTTTGTCTACATCGGAACCGGGCGGGTCCATATTCCACTTGTGTCCGCTATCACTCGACGTACCCACATCCGTTTGCAGATGATCGGCCGTCTGATCCGTCTCCGTGGCGGTGCCGCGCCCTGGCGGGTCTGCCGAAGGTTGGGTCTCTCCGCTGGTCGTCGCATCGCCCGACAATGTTCCGTCCGTCGGCAGCGCCGGCTCCATACCCGGCATCGGGATAATCGGTCCTAAACTATCAGCCATTGTAGTATCCTCCTAATGCGTAACCCGTGGTGTGTCTTGCGGAGCAGGCTACAGCATTTACCTTGCCAATGGCGCAAAGCCAATAGGCCAAGCGGCGCTGCCGCCAAGAGCAACGCCGCTGTACAACTCCACGCTTTACGCTTTACGCGCTAATATGTCTCCAAATACCGCTCAACCTCCCACGGGGTCACGAACTTGCGGTAGTCGTCCCATTCCTGGCGCTTGGCTTCTACATAGCGCTCGAAAACATGATCGCCGAGCGTGGCACGAATCAGGTCGTCCTTCTCCAATTCGTCCAGTGCCTCGGTTAAGCTGCCCGGCAGCGTGCCGATGTTGCGGCGCTGGCGTTCCTGCTCGTCGAAGTGATACAGGTTCTCCTCCACCGGCTCCGGCGCAGTCAGGTTCTCTTCGATGCCTTGCAAGCCGGCGCGCAGCATGACGGCGAAGGCCAAGTAGGGATTGCAGGTCGGATCGGGGCAGCGCAATTCGACGCGCGCCGCCTGCGGCTTGGTCGGGTTGATCCGCGGCACGCGGATCAACGCCGAGCGGTTCTGGCGCGCCCAGCCCATGTAGACCGGCGCTTCGTAGCCCGGCACCAGGCGCTTGTAGGAGTTGACCAGTGGGTTCAGGATCGCGGTCATAGCGCGGGCATGGCGCAATTGGCCGGCGATAAACGACTTGGCGAGCGGCGACAGGTTATACGCATCATCAGTGCTGCCGAACAGGTTTTTGCCGCCATCGAGACCAGCCAGCGACTGGTGGCAGTGCATCCCGTTGCCCGCGATGCCGTACACCGGCTTGGGCATGAACGTCGCGTAAAGGCCGTGCTGCTGGGCCACCGCTTTGAGCGTGTACTTGAAACTGACCGCGTTATCGGCCGTGGTCAGGGCGTTGTCGTACTCGAAGTCGATCTCGTGCTGGCCGGGACCGACTTCGTGGTGCGACGTCTCGACCTTGATACCCATCAGTTCGAGGGCGTTGACCATATCTTTGCGAACCAGCGTGCCTTCATCACCGGTCAGGTCAAAATAGCCACCCATGTCGTGGGTGATCGTGGTAATCTTGCCGCCTTCGGGCTTGAACAGATAGAATTCCAACTCAGGGCCGGTGTTGTAGAGGTAGCCCAGGTCGGCGGCATAATCGAGCGCGCGCGCCAGCACCAAGCGCGGGTCGCCATCGAACAGGTCGCCATTCGGCGTGTAGATCCAGCAGATGATGCGGGCGGTCGTCGTGCCCTCCGTGCGTTCCCAGGGCAGTACCGTGAACGTTTTGAGGTCGGGGATCAGGAACATATCGGACTCGGCAATGCGGGCAAAGCCTTCGATAGACGAGCCGTCGAACCACTTGCCGTTCGTCGCCGCGTCTTCCAACTGGTGAATGGGGATAGTCACGCTTTTGACGATACCCATCAGATCGGTGAATTGCAGATTCACAAAGCGCACGCCTTCGCTTTCGGCGCGGCGCAGTGTCTCTTGCACTAGCGCGGGCGGCTGTTCGCCGTTAGCATAGCGCGCAGTTTTCGGTTTCTCCGTGGCGACGGTCATAGGATTCTCCTTCGGGGTCCGGGGCGACTCCAGTCGCAGCAACCGGAACAAAACCCGCGCAGGCGGGTTGTGATTGGTTTATATTAGGAGAATACCACAGGCAGACACAGCGGCGCATGGCAGCCTACACAAACTTTGCGGCGAGTTTTTGTGCAATCTGCATATATCAGCCCGAACCCGGCGGGAGGGCGTAGTTGACAACGCGGTTAACCCACAGGATCAGGCTGAAGCCGGCCGCCACCGTCCAGAGCAGTAGGCACAGTGCTTGCCCTGCCCGCCCGCGCCGCCAGAGTGCGGCTAAAGCCAACCCATTCAGCACGGCCAGCGTGGGCATGGCATAAATCATATGCTTTTGCAGCAAGTTGATCCAGAAATCCACCAGACTAAACAGGGCAAAGGTCAGAGTCGAGGCGATCAGCCAGAGGTGTAACGGTGTGGAAACGAGGGCGGAGTGCTGAATTCTGAATTCTGAATTAGCGATCAACGACGGGCCACCGCTAACTGACGACTGACGACTAACAACTGACGACTGACGACTGACGAGCAGCCCTACTAGCGCCAGCGGCAGCGGCCAACCGGCGAAGTGCGCGGCGATTTGCGGCCAGAAGCCGCTGAGCAGCGGCGCGCCGAGTTTGGCTGGGCTTTTGCCGATGCCGCCGCCCGCTTGCAACTTGGCGACGACCTGCGGCAGCAGGTCACGCAGCACGGCGGCGGCGGTGAACCCATAGAAGCCCGCGAAGGCCAGCGTAATCCCACCGGCGATCCAGACCAGCGCGCTCCCGCAGCGCGCTCGGTCGCGCCACGCCAGCAGGGCCGGAAACAAGACCAGCGTCGTGCCCAGCAACAACGCCTGGGCGGTATGCGCCAGCAGCGCCAGTGCCACCACCACCGCCAGGGCAATTACACCCCAACCGGATGTAGCGGCGCTGCGTGCCGCACCCGCGCCGACGGAGTTCTGCGTTCGGAGTTCTGCGTGCTGAATTGGCGGCGGAGTAGCCGCCCTGCTCACTAAATCCGTGCTGGCGACTGCCGACTGCCGAACAGGACCATACACGGCTGCTAACGCCGCGAACAGCAACCCGAGCAGCCAGGTGGCAAAGATGCCGGGATAGCCGCCGTCGGAGAAGAGCAGATTGCTGAGAGGAAAAGCCACAAACGCCGCGCCCGCCCATAAGCCGGCCAACCCGTCACCCCAGCCACGCTTAAGCGTGAAGAACAGCGCAAACACGTTCGCCGCTTCTAACGCACTACAGGCGAGATTGATGCCCTGCAAACGCACATCGGGGTCGGGAATGAGCCAGTTCAGCGGGTCGAAAGCGAGGTAGAACAGCGGCGAATAGGGCACCACCGCGCTGAGGCCCAGTTGACCGGCGTAGGTCTGGCCCTGGTCGCTGCTGAGAAAGTGGCTCAGGAAGTAGAGTGGGTTGTCGCCCAACTCCATCAGACGGTGTAGGCGAGCATAATGATCGAGTGTAACAAACAGTGGGTCGAGCAACCCGCCGGCGTGAAAGGCCAAGCTGCCGATAAACAAGGCCGCCAGCACGCGCCACTCGCCCGCCGTCACCGTCACCCCGGCGCGGCGGAACAGCGCCGTCAGCAACGGCCGCAGGATCACGGCCAACGCCACCGCGAGCATCACAGCGATCACCAGGCCCAGCGCGGCGGTGGTAGCAGGCAGCCGCGCCAGTGCCAGCACGGCGACCCAAGCCGTCAGCAACGCAGCGATCAGCCCCGCCGTCCGGCGTGGGGCGGCCCCGAACCACAGCGCAGGACAGTAGAGCAACGCCACCAGCGCCAACGTGAGGCCAAGCAAGCGTGGTGGTGGCAGCACTAGGCGGTCGGTGCGGTCGAGGCTGATCGCCGCCACCGGCACTCCCAGGCGGCGCGTGTCGTTGGCACCGCGCTGGGTGGCCGGAATCTGTGCTTCGGGGATATGTAGATGCAACAGCAGATCACCCGGCCAAAGGTCGGCGCGCGTGAACGGCACAGCGTAGTCGTTCCAGCCGGCTTGCAGCGGCAGCGTGACGGGCGCGCCGTCGTTCACCTGCACCGTAGCGCTGCGTTGTGGCCCGCCCCACGTTTCGCCGTTGAGCCGCAAATGCACCACCCCGGCATACACCCCGCTGCCCGGCACGCGCAGCAGCGCTGCCGGCGCCGACCAGCGAAACGGCACCGCGCCGGCCTTTTCCGGACCGGTGAAATTGACCAGATATTCACCGGTCAGCCGCTCGCCCATCGGCCAGTGATAGTCGCCGCCGATCTGATAGGCCGCCGCGACCAGCAACACGGCTAGCAGCCCTAGACCGTAGAGGTACGGTCCGCGCAAGGGGGCCAGGAGGAATCTCATGCCGGCCGTTGGAGCAACTGCTGCCGGCGGTGCGACTCCGTGAAGCCGCAGCGTACCGCCAACCGGTATGGTGGGCTATCCGGCCCATCGGTGTCCAGATCCACCTGTGCGACCCCGCCCGCCGCCAGGTAGGCCAAGCCGGCGCTGACCAGCGCCATACCTAGGCCGTGCCCGCGCTGCGCCGGGTCCAGCCGAATTTCGTGCAAATAGCCGCCTGCCCGGCCCACACCACTCGCCCGCAGCACACCGATCTCGCGCCCGGCCGGATCAGTCAACACAAAGATGCCGGCCGGCTCCCAATCCGCCCGCGCCGCCACGGTATCCAGCACTTCCGGCTCGATCAGGCGATAGTCGGCATCATACGCGCCCAGCCGATTCGCCAACTCACGGTAGTGGTCGGCAGCGTCGGGCAACGAACCGAGGTCCGTCAGTACATAACCTGGCGGCAGACGCTGATCCGGCAGATCGGCGAGGTCAGGCCGCGTCAGATGTGCCGATTGCCCCACAACGGCGAAACCGTGCGCCCGTAAGAACATCTGGCCCGGCACATCATCGGCATCTATCGTCGTCTCCAAAACTCGATGACCTCGCGCCCGCGCCGCCTGTTCCAGGTGCGCCAGCAGACGACTACCCAGCCCATGACCACGCGCCTCCGGCACCACAAACAACTCGAAATTGCCCGGCGGGCGGTCGTGCAAATAGATCGTCGGATAGCAAATCGCCGCCGCAATAGGCTGCTCGCCTTGCCAAACCAGCCGCGCATCGCGCTCTAGATCGAACGCCGGGTGCCCATAGAACGCTGCTACGCGCGCCACACTCCACGCACTCCCACGCACCGCCTGGACCACCGCCGCTAACGCCGCCTGGTCCGCCGCATCGTCGGCATAGCCCATGAGCCGCAAATCGCGAAACCCCGCCGCATCCCACGGCTGCCCAATCTGCAGGCCAGTCATAGCGTGCCCTCCCAGGGAGCAGGGGGTAGGAGTTTCCCGAAAATCTGACCCCTACCCCTCCAAACGCAGTATGTTTCACGTTTCACGCACATACTGCATTTTCCCCCTTCACAGCAGTCGCCGCGCCGCCAGCGCCACCTGCACGCGCAAGCGCACTGCTGGATCGTCCAGGTCCAAGCCGCTGACCACGCGGATGCGGCGCAAGCGGTAGGTAAGCGTGTTGCGATGCAGATAAAGCGCAGCAGCGGTCGCGCTGCTATTGCCACCGTGCGCCAGATAGGCATCCAGCGTGTCCAGCAGCTTTGCATCACCCGCCGCGACAATGGGTGCAGCCAACGGCCCGAGCGTGTCTTCGTAGAAGGCGCGCAGGTCGGCGGCGTGGCCCGCCCGCAACGGCAACAGCAGCCGGTAGAGTCCCAGATCGGACCAGCGGCAGACACAGCCCCCACCGAACAGCTGCCAGGCCGCCCATAACGCATCGGCGGCTTCCGCCCGCGAACGCGCTGCCCCACCTAGCCCTCCGTAGACGCGACCCACGCCGCCGGCCACAGGCACACCTCGCTGCGCCAGCTCACCACGCAACTCCTCAGCCAAGCGCAGCAAACCCGCCGGCGGATCGGGGGGACGGTCCGCCCAGCCAACCTCACGCAGCGGCCAGAGGGCCGCCAACTGCCCGCCCACCACGCCTACCAACGCTCCCACCTCCCGCGCACTTGCCGGTAGCATGGCGGCGACGGCTTCCAGCCGGCCCGGCTGCACGTCGTCCGACAGGGCGGAGTCGCCCGGCGGTGCGAGGGTCAGCAGCGCCACAGCATAGGCCGGAGCCAAGTCCAGCCCCAGCGCAGCGGCGCGGGCGCGTAGCGGCGCATCGGCGGCCCCAACCGGGTGATGCAATAGGTCGGTCAGAAACTCGCCGCGCAGCCGCTGTTCAGTGCGCGTCTCCGCCACAGCCACGGCCTGTCCGCGCGCTAATTCGAGCGCACAAATCCCCGCCGCCCGCGCTAACGTCATCCGATCAACGACCGCCGGCGGCTCACTCGCTGCCAGCAGCAGCGCCGCCGCCGGCCGGTCGCGCACCAGCACCGGCGCAACTAACAGCGATCCTAGCTCATCGCGCAGTAGCAGCACCGGCGGCTCGCTCGCCCGCACCTCACGCCACCCGTCGGACGCTTGCCAGCTAGCGTAGACCTGCGCGGCCAGGGGGGGCCAACGCTTGGCGAATTCCGCATTCTGCGTTCTGTGTTCCGCGTTAGAAGAGGGAACCGGTCGCTCCCGCGACTCCTCATACGCACCCTTTTTTTGTAGGGAAGGGGGCGGGGCGGTTAGGGCATCGCGCACATAGCGCAGCGCCAGGGTGGGTGGCGAGCCGGTGAGCGCGGCGGAGCCGCCGGTCAGCGTGGCGAGGGTGGCGACCAGGGTGGCGAGGCCCACGCCGGAGTCGCCAGGCGTGGTCTGCGCGAGGTGGAATTGCACCTCTTGCAACTGCGCCACGCGCTCCTGGAACAGATCGCGCCGTTCGCGTAGCAAGGTCGTGATCGCCCGCTCCAGGTCGGGCAACACCGTCGCATCACCTACCAGCAGCAGCGGTAAGGCATAACGCTCGGCGGCGGCGACGGCGGCCGCCTGTGCGTTGGGCGCCAGAGGGCCGCGCAAGACCAGCCCCGCCGCCTGATGTTCGGCCAACCAGGCGATCAAGGCGCTCAAATCAGGCGGCGGATCGAGGTGCTGCAGCGTGGCGGCGGCAGCCAGGGCTAGTTCGCCGGCTTTGGGCGTATGGAAGATCGGCGGCGTGGGGCGCGCCGGCACCGGCCAGGTTACTTCGCGGTCTAAACCCGCCGCCCCACCCAGCACTACTGCCGCGCCGGTCGGCGTAAGCAGGGGTAGAATGTCCGCGACGGTTACAAGCGGCATCGGGCGATGAAGAGGTCGAGCCACCGGGCGAGGCGCCCAAAGATGCGCGTCGCGGTCGGTCCGGCCAGCCAATTATCGGCGCGCTGGGCCAATTGCTCTAGCGCTGCGCCGCGTCCGTCGGTATCCATCGCAACACGGCTCAGACGCTGATCCAGCGCACGTCCGGCCCGGCGCACGGTGCGCGTCCGCAGCAAGAAACCGGTAGCGGCCACAGCGACCGCACCCAGTCGGGCGAAGCCGCGCAGCAAGCGGTCATTCCAGCGGGCGAGCGGGTCAGCCGGTGGGCGGCGCATCGGCAGCTCCTAAGCGACCCAGCACGCCGCGCACCAGGGCAGCGAGACGCGGGCCGGCGCTATTCGCGACATCCAGCACGGCTTCGTGGGCAATCGGGGCGTCCCAGTCGGCCACGGCCATGTTGGTGATGCAGGAGATGCCCAGCACGCGCATCCCACTGTGGCGGGCCACCAGCACTTCGGGCACAGTGCTCATACCGACCGCATCACCGCCCAGCAGGCGCAGAGCCCGCAATTCGGCGTTGGTCTCAAAGTTGGGGCCGGGGATCATCATATACACGCCCCGGCGCAACGCCGGCGCCTGCGCCGCGCCCACCTCAGCGGCCAGACGCAGCAAATCGGGATCATAGGCTGGGTTCATCGGCAGAAAGCGCGGTCCCAACGTCGCATCGTTCGGCCCAATCAGCGGGTTGGCCCCGCCCCAGCCCAGCAGATTGACATGATCGGCGATCAGCATCAAGTCGCCGGGCCGGTAATCGGGGTTGAGACCGCCTGCCGCGTTCGTCACTACCAGCGTCGTGACGCCCAGCGCCCGCGCCACACGCACTGGGAACGTCGTTGCGGCGAGCGGGTGGCCTTCATAGAAATGGAGCCGCCCCTGCATCACCAGCACCTGCGTGCCGGCTAGGCGGCCGCAATGCAACACTCCGGCGTGCCCCTGCACAGTGCCGGCCGCCCAGCCGGGGATCTCGCTATAGGGAATGCGCGCCGGTGCATCCACTTCGGTCGCTAACTCCCCCAGCCCAGAGCCGAGGATGACCAATACCTGGGGCTGAAAGTCGGCAGGTAACCGCGCGCGCAAAGCCGCCGCGCCGGCCGCGATCGCGGCCGCAAGGGGCAGACTGCTCATCGGCTGCCCTCCTGTGGCGAGTAATCGGCGACTTGCTCAGCCACTCGCAGGAAGCGGGCGGTGCGCGGTTCGCGTTCCAGCACGTAGGTGACGTAGGTACTCAGTGCCCGGTCGAGTTCGGCCAGCACCGGCGGCGATACGCGCACCCGCGCCACATCGGGCCAGGTGCTGCGCTGAATATGACGCAACATCTTGAACGCCGTCACCGATAGATCACGGGCCACTCCGGCGCGTTTGCAGGCCGGGCACAACACGCCGCCCTGCGCTGGACTCCAGGCATTGACCACCGGCGCCAACGCGGTGCGACATTCGACACACTGCGTCAATTCAGGTCGGTAGCCGAGCAAGCCCAGTAGTTGCACCTCATACCAATGCTGCAAAAGTTCGGGCGTTTGCGCGTAGTCCAAGTAGCTCAAGCCGTCGGCCAGCAGCTTGTAAACGGCGTAGTTTTCCAGGTTGTCGGGGGTCAGGCGGTCGATCAATTCAACCAGATAGAAAGCGTAGGCGATACGGTCGAGGTCTTCACCGATGGGCCGGTGCGGATCCAGCACCTCGCACTGCGTCACGATATCCAGATTACGCGCCGTGGCGATCATCAGCTTGCTGCGGCTAAACAGTTCGACATGACCGCTCATGTGGCTGGCTGGCTTGCGCACGCCTTTCGCCACTACACGGATCTTGCCCCGTTGCGGCGTGTAGAGGGTCAGGACATAGTCCGCCTCACCGATCTCCGACCGGCGCAATATGATGCCCTCGGTGCGATATAACCTCTCATGCAGCGGCGTAGTCATGCCCGGCCTCTCCCTATACCTTGTGCAACGCGCACAATTCTCTCTTCTATTATACCCGATTTCCTGCCTGTTGTGTTATCTGCCGGCCGGGCGGCGCTCCGTCTTCCTACGCTATACCGACTGAAAATACGCCGAATGGTCCCTTGCCGCCGCCGCCGGGATGCGCTATACTAAGCCCATAGCCAGCGCCGCCGTAGCATCGGCGGGGACGGAGAAGAGTAGGGAGCGAGCGGTCGGCCAGCGAGCGGGGGAGAGTGCAAGCCCTGTGCGACTCTGTTTCTGAAGGGCGCTCCTGAGCCAGGCCGCGCATGGGCTGAAAGTGGGCCGTCTCAGCGGGCGGCCAAGTAGGGTGGAACCGCGGGCGGCTGTGGCCTCTCGTCCCTAGCATGGGGCGAGGGCTTTTTTGTTGCCCTCGCCGGATGATCCTAGTAGAGAGGACACAACAATGGATACTCCGGTGCAAAACGCGGAAGCGGCGGCCACCCAGCCGGTGGCGATGGAGACGATTGTGGCGCTCGCCAAGCGGCGCGGCTTCGTCTTCCCGTCGTCCGAAATATACGGCGGCTTTTCGAGTACTTGGGACTACGGCCCCCTCGGTGTGGAGCTGAAGCGCAACGTCAAGGCCGCCTGGTGGCGCGCCATGGTGCAAGAGCGCGACGACGTAGTGGGCCTCGACTCGGCCATCCTAATGGCCCCGGCGGTCTGGCAAGCATCGGGCCACGTCGCCAACTTCACCGATCCGCTCGTGGACTGCAAACAGTGCAAGATGCGCTTTCGCGCCGACCATGTGCAGGGCACCGTCTGCCCCAACTGCGGCGGCGAACTGACCGCAGCACGCAACTTCAATCTGATGTTCAAGACCTTTGTCGGCCCGGTGGAAGAGGATGCGGCGGTCGCCTATCTGCGTCCCGAAACGGCGCAGGGCATCTTTGTCAACTTCCTCAACGTGCAGGGGTCCATGCGGCGCAAGCTGCCGTTCGGCATCGCCCAGCAGGGCAAGTCGTTCCGCAACGAGATCACACCGGGCAACTTTATCTTCCGCACGCGCGAGTTTGAGCAGATGGAGATGGAGTTCTTCGTGCTGCCGGGCGAAGATGCACACTGGTACGCGCATTGGCGGCAAGAGCGCTTCAACTGGTACACGCGCCTGGGCGTGAACCCGGCGCGGCTGCGGCTGCGCGACCACGAGCCGGCCGAACTGGCCCACTACTCGCAGGCCACCGCCGACATCGAGTACCTGTTCCCGATGGGCTGGGGCGAACTCGAAGGCGTGGCCCATCGCGGCGACTACGACCTGACCCAGCATCAGCAGGCCAGCGGTAAAGACCTGCGCTACTTCGACGACGAGACCAAGACACACGTCCTGCCGTATGTGATCGAACCGGCGGTGGGGGCTGACCGCGCCACGCTGGTCTTCCTGCTGGATGCCTATCATGAAGAGCGGGTGGAAGCCACCGGCGACACGCGCGTGGTGTTGCGCCTGCATCCTGAACTCGCGCCGATCAAAGTGGCGATTATGCCGCTCTCCAAAAAGGAGCCGCTGACCGACTTGGCGCAAGAGATCCACCGCACGGTACGCCGCCAGTATATGAGCCAGTATGATCAGACGGGCGGGGCCATCGGCAAGCGCTACCGCCGCCAGGACGAGATCGGCACGCCACTCTGCATCACGGTGGACTTCACCAGCCTCGAAGACCACGCGGTCACCATCCGCGAGCGCGACTCGATGGCGCAGGTCCGCGTGCCGATTGCCAACCTGCTGCCGGCCCTGCGCGAGCGGCTGGGGTTCTAGCGTGTGAAAGGTGAAACGTGGATAATTATTCAGCTTAGGTCCGTAAATTTATAACCTTGCGTGCGCGTAAGACATGGCTCCGCCCGTGGAGCGTGGCCCAACCGCTAGGCGGTGGGATCGCGCCGGCAGGTACTTGCTGTAGTGGCTGGACCGCCGAACAACTGTATCGCCTATCGTATGGCCTGCCGGCGGCCAACGTGCTGCCCGAAATTTACAAGCTGCCCTACGCTATGAGTTGGCATCGTGTAAAACGCTGGAGCTATGACACTGGGCAACGTTACCCGCTGGTCTTCAACGGCGTGATGAGCGATTGCCGGGCTGTTGGATCAACGGGGTGTACCCAGCTAGATCCTGCTAGCGAGCCACAGACCCAACTCAAGAACTTCCATTTCACTAATGACCAAGCGTGGCAAGTGTTCTGGCACCAACTGAACGTCGATCCCACCACAAGCCAAAACTTACCGTGGTCAACCGACATCCGCAGAAACGACCAGTGATATGCTGTGGCTGAAATACAGCCATGAAAAGCTTTTAACTCAGCGATAGGAGTGAACCGATGAACAGAGCCATAACTGCGGGGGAATTCGGCAGGCGCTGGACAGTAGGGGCAGTTGGCTGCGTGGCGTTCTGTCTGCTAGCAGCCTGCGGCACGAACGTAGTCACCGGCACTGCCACACCGGTGACTACGGCTAATCCCACCGTATTGGAGTTGCCGACCGCCCCGCCCACCGTACCCATCTCGCCAACCGCGACCCTCGAGTTGAATGCCTCGGTACTGACGAAGATCGCCGTTCTGCAAACGCGCTACCCAGATGACTACGCGACCGCCTACACCGATGAGGTCCAGCGCGCCCAACGCATGGCGCAATCTATGCTGACCCCGCACCCCAGCTATATCCCGGTGTTGCCCCCCGGCTACCTTACGGCGACCCCCGTATTGGGCATTAAGGAATGCGGCGTAGCCAGCCAGTCCTTTCCCTGGCCGGAGAACTGCTGGCGCGGGTACGTCAACGGGCAAATGGTCCTGGTGAAAGCCGGTAGCCCCCCCGGCGATAGAGAGCATGGCATCGTGTGGATTGTGGGCGATGGGCAAGGTGACAATGAGGTGCCCTGGTATGCGGCCCCCCAAGCGGTGAAGGGACTTCGCATCCTCTCCGTCACCGGCACCCGGATGCTCCTCGCACCCGTGGTCCCCCCGCCCCCGCCGATCACCTTCACCTTCGACCTCGCCACCCGCCAATGGATCGGCCCCGACGGCACGCCGTTGCCCACGCCGACCGTAACCCCCCGCGCTACAGTGCTGCCGTAAGGTTCGTAAGCAAGGGAGCCAAGGGTCCATGCAGACAGCAGCCTTCGCACAGCGGTTAAGCAGAGGGCGGGCGCTATTCGATCTGTCCATCCGCCAATGGATCGGTTCCGACGGCGCGCCGCTGCCCGCCCCCACACCCAGGCCAACGGCCGGACCGTGACGCACGATAGGTAGTGTAATACGGACCCTGGCCCTGCCGGCGAGCGACCACCGTCCAGCCACGGAAAGCAGCACGAGTGCCGCCAAGCCACGCCCCAGCACCGCAGCCCCGCCCCGCTTGCGCCGGCAAATAGCGGCTCTTTGCGGAACAGTGAAGTCGTCCGATCCCCCTTGCTGTTTTATAGATCACCCGCTGTATAAATAGCGTGAATCGCTGCTTAGGCTAGGCAATTGATTCCAGCCCAGTGGAAATGCAACCACGCTATTCCGCAAAAAACTCTCACCGGTTCCGTGGATAACTTGCCGTCACCACGCGCAAGTGCTACTATATACCAAGCCTATACCTGACACCTGACACCTGACACCTGACGCAACGGAGATCAGCCCCATGCCAACCACCTCGCCACCTGCCCCCATCATCGTCTATAGCGGCCCTCTCTGCAGTGGCTGCCAAGAAGTCAAGGAGTATCTAAGCGCGCAGGGGCTGCCGTATGAGGAGCGCAATATTCGCGCCGATATGGCGACGATGATCGAGTTCCGGCGCAAAGGCTACGAGATCCTGCCGGTGATCGAACTGGGGCCGACTGTAATCCGCGAGTACGAGTCGTTGGCGCAGTTAACCACCGCCCTGCGCGCAGGCGGCTATCTCTAAACCAGGAGACTGCGATGCTGCCTGATGCCGTTGCTGCCCCTAGTGATATTTCGGTGCACGTTCCGGCCCGCCCAGCAATACCGCTGCCGGTACGACGCTGGGGACCCTTAGCCGGGGGCCTAGCCGCATTAGCTCTAGCTGTGTGGGCTGAGAGCCGCGTAGAAGCGGGCGATACGTCGAACACCCCGCTAATCGCCTACCTACTTGCCGTTGTACTGTTTGCGGCAAGCGCCCGGCTCCTGCCCGACACTTCGGCAGACGAAGCCGCCGGCTCCGCCGATACACCACTACCCGATGAACGGCGCGTGATCTGGTTCGTGGCGGCCCTCAGCGCAGTGGGGGCAGTGGTGCTCAACGTGATCGGGCTGGTCCAATTACGCGCCAATATCGAGTCGCCCACCGGTTTTTGGCTCTGGCTGATCAGCCTGATTGTGCTACTGGTCGGCGGCAGCGGCGTGAGCCGCCGGCAGGGCTGGGCGGCGCGCTGGGGCCGGGCGGTCTGGCCGACGACTGGTTGGGGACGCGCAGTGCTGGTCTTGGCCGTACTCGTGCTGCTCGGCGGAGCGGCAGCGGCGCGCTGGATCGCGTTGGACCGTGTGCCGTTCGGGCTCAATGCCGACGAGGGCGACCGTGCTTCGCTCTCCATCCGCCTGATCCGGGGCACCGACCGCAGCGGCTTTTTCGACATCGGTTGGTACTACATTCCGATGCCCTACTTTCAGATCCTGGCCGCCTGGATGCGCTGGTTGGGCATCGGCTTCGTGCAAGCGCGCGCCTTCAGCGGCCTGTGCGGCCTGATCAGCGTGGCCGGCGTGGCGTGGATCGGGCTGCGGCACTTCGGCGTGCGGGTCGGCCTATTAGCCGGGGCGCTATTGGGCTTGATGGCCGTCGCGCTGCAATTCTCGCGTGTCACCACTGAAGCGAACCCGACCACCACGCTCTGGGTGATCAGCGTGGCGCTGTTCCTGGAGGGCGCACGCACCGGCAAGGCTTGGGCCTGGATCGGGGCCGGGTTGGCGGGGGGGTTTTCGCTCTATTTCTATCCCAGCGGACGGCTCTGGGCGCTGTTCGCGGCGGGCTGGTGCCTCTATTTGTTGCTGCACGGCCTGGGTGGACGGCGTTGGGGCATCGTGCGGGGCACAGCGTTGGCGGCGGTGGCGGCGCTGCTGGTGGTCGGCCCATACTTCGTCCGCATCGAACACGACCTCAAAATGTTCAGCCTGCGCGCCCAGCAAACCTCGATCTTCGATCCCGCAAACCCCATCCGCCTGCCCTACTACGACGCGCACTGGTCCCTGCCCCAACTACTCCAGGCCCAGGTGATCCACGCGGTCGGCATCTTTAATCAGTTTAGCGACAACGGCGGAGTCTGGCCCACCGATAAACCGCTACTGGCAGGCTTGCTCGCCGTCTTGACGCTGCTGGGCCTAGGCGGGTTGGTGTTGCGTCCGCGCGATCCACGCTGGGTGGCGCTGGCCGGCTGGTTCCTGACCGGCTTTGTCGGCGTGATCGTCACCGTGGAAACGCCGAATATGCAGCGCATGGCAACCGCGGTGCCGGTGCTGGCGTTGGCGGCGGCGCTGACCCTCGACAGCCTGGCCCGGCGCGTCGAAGCGGTGACAGCGGGGGGGACGGCGCGTGTGCGGCGGGCCGTCGCCGCCGTCAGTACCGTGGCGATCGCCCTGGTTGCCGCCGGGCTGCTGGTGAACGAAGCCCGCTTCTATTTTGTGGACTATGCGGCGATGGACCGCTGGCCGGCCCCCACGGTATTAGGCAAGGCCGTCGCCGCGCAGGGCACCGATACGCTGGTGACGACGGTCGGCCGCTATGCGCCGATGGTCAACGCGGGCTGGGTGCGGCTGCTGGCCTTCGACATCCCGCGCGCGGCCATCGGCACGCCGGGCAGCCACTTGCCGCTGGCGGTGCCCGCCGACCGCAATCTGTCCTTTCTGGTCTATCCCAAACAGGCCGAATATCTGCCCTATCTGCGCGACCTCTATCCCGGCGGCACGCTTATGCCTATCACACACACTACCGACGGCCTGCAATTCAGCATCTATCGTGTGCCGCAAGCGGCGTGGGCCGCTACACAGGGCGCGCTGGCCGGGCCGCCGGGCGCACCAGGCGTGCCGGTGGAGACGCTGGGCAGCGCGCCGCCCGGTTGGAGCCGTTATCCCAGCCCCATGCGCTGGACGGCAGGGTTGCGTGTGGCCGAATATTGGAACTACACCGTCGAGATCGGCCCCGGCCCGGCCCAGTTGACGCTGGACGGCAGCTCCGTACTGACCATGCCGGCCGGCACTGCGCGGCAAGCCGTCACGCTGGCCCTGGCGCGCGGCCTGCACACTGTCGAATACAGCGGCACCCTAGCCCAGCCGGGGCTGCCCGCGCTGTTCCGCTGGGGCGTGGTGCCCGAAAGTGCGTCCGATGCCGCGCCCGTAGCAGCCGTCTTGGAGCCGGTGCGCCAGGCCGACCTCAGCACGCAGTTGACCCGACCCAGCGGCCTCTACGGCGTAGTCGAAGTAGCCGACCGGCCGCTACAGCAACGGCTCGATCCGACCCTGGCGGCCTGCTGCTTGGCCGAGCAGATTCGCAGCGACGGCCGGCCCTATACCGTCACCTACACCAGCACCTTGATCGCACCGATAGACGGCGCTTACACGATGCAACTGTTTGCCCAAAGCGCAGTGGACCTGACGCTCGACGGGCACGCCGTTATCCACAGCGACGGGCCACAAGACGAGCCGGTGCATGGGCAGGTGACGTTGACCCAGGGGCCGCACGCAGTCCATCTGGTGTTGCACGGCCGCGACGGTCCCGGTGGCCTGGAATGGAGTTGGACCCCGCCCGGCGGCGAGCCGTCCATCGTGCCGCCGCACGCGCTCATGCCCCCCCCCGGCGCGGGTGTGCAACCCGCCCAACCGCCCGGCGTGCTGGGTCTGCGCGAGGTCCAGCCGCTAGACGTACCGCTAGAGACGATCCGTTAGCCGATTTTCAGCCCAATAGCCACCTAATCTACACCCGTGGGCTGTTGTCAAAATTGATTATACGCTCCATAATGCAGTAGAGTGTATTGAGCACTCACAACGCGGAGTCGTGGTACCGCAATATTATCAGCGAAGTGAGGTTTCTGATGATTCGACAACTTGCCGTCGGGGGACTCTGTGTGTTGGGCGTGTTACTGCTGGGGCTTTGGTCAGCGCCCACCAACAGTCCGATCCCCGGCGGCGGCAAAGTGGCGCGAGCGGCCGTGCCCGCCACCCCCGGCATCACGCCGCCGCCCTGTGGCGCACCCTTCTGGGCTTATACAGCCGACTACCCCACCACGGTCGCTGAGGCCGCTGTAGTGAGCCTAGACGCATTCATATATAGCTTCGGCAACGGCGCATACAAATATAGCGTGAACGCCAACACTTGGACCGCCATCACCTCGCCGCCGGCCCCCAGCGGGCAACAGGGCGCGAGTGCCGTCACCGACGGTACGTATATCTATCTCCTCAACGGCTACAGCAGCGGCGTACTGAATCGCTTGTATCGCTATGACCCACTCACCGACAGCTACACCACCCTAGCCGCACCACCGACCGCCACGGCGAGCCAAGCCGCCGTCTACCTGAACGGTAAAATCTATCGCATTGCGGGAGGGACGGGCGCGGGTTATACGGCCGGTGTAGATGTCTATACGCTTAGTACCGACACGTGGGCACCGGCGGGCACCGTGGCAGCCTACCCCCAGGCGATCTCCTACGTGCTGGCCGTGGCCTATAACGGCTACATTTATGCAGGCGGCGGCGGTGGTGTTACCGTGCAAAACCTGACCACCAAGACCTATCGCTACGATCCGGCCGCTAATGCCTGGGACGACAACGCCGTGCCCGATTTTCGCCAAGCGCATTACGGTGGGGCGAGTAGCATAGCGGACGGATATTGGATGCTGGCCGGCGGTTATGATATCGCCTATCAAATCGATAGAAATGTCGAACTGCTGCCTTTGTATAACCCGAATCTCGGTTGGTTCAGTATGCCCTGGCTGCCTGCCTGGCGCTTTTTAACTAGCGGCGCAACCGTTGCGGGAGTTTTCTACGTCGTCGGCGGCTTTAGCACGGGGATTAACCCGCATCAAGAGGTGCAGTATCTCAATCCGGGATGTGCCTCCATTCCTCCGCCCCCACCGACTATGGGTAGCCCCACGCGCACTCCCACTCCCGCGCCCACCAATACCGTCACACCTACCAGCACCCTCACACCGACGAGTACGCCCACATCCTGCAGCACTAGTGCCTGGAACCCCAGCGACTCCTACCCGATCCCAGTAGCGGGGGCAGCCGTGGCCGCGCAAGGCGGCACCGTCTATAGCTTCGGCGGCTACGCGAACGAGGCGGCAGTTGCCAATGCCTATCGCTATACGCCCGGCAACCTCGGCTGGGCACCGATTGCCCCCTTGCCCGAAGCACGAGCATTCGCCAGTGCGGTGAGCGACGGTACCTACCTGTACATCCTCAACGGCGGTGAAACCACACTGCAAAGCCGCAACGCCCTGTATCGCTACGACCCGGCAACCGACAGCTACAGCACATTGGCCGCGCCCCCGGTAGCGACTTACGGCCAAGCTATCGCCTATCTCAACGGCAAGATTTATCGCATCGCGGGCCACTACTCGCACTACGGTCCCATAGTGCCCAACGCCGTTATGCGGGCCGGCACGGCCAGTGCGCCTACCAACGATTACGAGGTCAATACCGTAGACGTTTACACCATCAGCAGCAATAGCTGGGCACCGGCGGGCACCATCGCCAATTATCCGCTGCTCACGTCCAACCTCAATGCGGTAGTCTACAACGGCTACATCTACACGGCAGGCGGCGGCGGCAACAGCAGCCCGGTTACTAACAAAACCTATCGCTATGACCCTGTCGCCGGCAGTTGGGACGATGCGGCAGTGCCGGATCTGCCGACCGGCCGCCAAGGCAGCGCCATGGATCTGCTCAACGGGCGCTGGATCGTCGCCGGCGGCAGCGCAATGGGTGGCCTACCTAATCCAACCACCGAGGTGCTGGCGTTAGATCTCACCAACCCCACCGCTACCTGGGCGACCCTAGCATCGTTACCTACGGCTGAGATCTATAGTAGCGGCGCGCGTGTGGGCAATAATTTCTACGTGGTCGGCGGCATTAACATGTATCCACCCGGCGCAAACTCCATCGTCCAGCGCTACACCGACGGTCCCCCTTGCCCTACTAGCCCGACAGCTACCGCTACAGCGAGTAGCACAATGATCACTACTACCCTGACTCCATTCACTACCGGCACGCCGACCGCCACGCCACCCACTGCGGCGGCCACCGGCACGCCGACCGCCACGGCCACGCTCTGCCCGTTGCGCTTCAGCGATGTGCAAGCGACCGACTACTTCGCGCCCGCTGTACGCGCACTAGCTTGTCGCGGCGTGATCAGCGGCTATAGTGACGGCACCTTCCGCCCCTATAACCCGACCACACGCGCTCAATTGGTCAAAATCGTGGTGTTGGGCCTGGCGCTGCCCGTGCAAACTCCGGCCGCCGCCGGCTACACCTTCAGCGATGTGCTGCCCACCGATACTTTCTACCCCTTCGTCGAAACGGCCGCTGCCCGCAGCATCATCAGCGGCTACACGTGCGGCACCGTCGCCGGTGAACCCTGCGACAGTGGGCACCGCCCTTACTTCCGCCCCGTGGCTCCCGTAACGCGCGGCCAGGTCGCCAAAATCGTCGTCGTCGGCGCAGGGTGGGCCACCGTTCGGCCGGCCGTAGCCACCTTTAACGATGTCGCGCCCGGCAACGTCTTCTACCCCTTCGTGGAAACCGCCGTCTGCCGGGGCGTACTCGACGGCTACACCTGCGGCGGTCCCGGCGACCCCTGCCCCGGTCGCTACTTCCACCCTGTCGCCGGGGCGGTGCGCGGCCAGATCGCCAAAATCGTCTACAACAGCGCAGCCAACCCGCCTGTCTGCGCGCCGTAGCGCGTGAAACGTGTTGTGTGCTAAAAGAGGCGGCAGTAGCGAGTATTCGCTACTGCCGCCCTTTTTCCTTTTTATTGTAGAACCCACTAGCGACAATACGTTTTACGCCGTCAGCATCCGCGCCAAAAACTGCCCGGTGTGGCTGGCCGCCACCTGGGCCACCTGCTCCGGCGTACCTTCGGCCACGATTTGGCCGCCGCCGTCGCCGCCTTCGGGGCCGAGGTCGATCAGCCAGTCAGCGGTCTTAATCACGTCGAGGTTGTGTTCGATCACCAGGATCGAGTTGCCGGCGTCGGTCAGTCGTTGCAGCACTTCGAGCAGGCGTTGCACGTCGCCGAAATGCAGGCCGGTGGTCGGCTCGTCGAGGATATAGATCGTCTTGCCGGTGGCGCGGCGCGAGAGTTCGGTCGCTAGTTTGACGCGCTGCGCTTCGCCGCCCGACAGGGTGGTGGCCGGCTGGCCCAGGTGGATATAGCCGAGGCCCACATCGTTCAGCGTCGCCAGTTTGTTGCGGATGGGGGGGATGTTCTCAAAGAAGGCCAGTGCTTCTTCTACCGTCATATTCAACACGTCGGCGATGGTCTTGCCTTTGTAGCGGATCTCCAGCGCTTCGCGATTGTAGCGCTGACCGTGGCACACTTCGCATGGCACATAGACGGCAGGCAGGAACTGCATCTCGATCTCGATGATGCCCTCGCCCCGGCAAGCTTCGCAGCGCCCGCCCTTGACGTTGAACGAAAAGCGCGCCCCGTTGTAGCCGCGCAGCTTAGCCTCCGGCACCTTCGCAAACGTCTCGCGAATGGCCGTAAACATCCCAGTATAGGTGGCGGGGTTGGAGCGCGGCGTGCGGCCAATCGGAGACTGATCGATCTCGATCACTTTATCCAGGCTTTCGATGCCCAGCACCTGCCCGTGGCTGCCGGAGCGCTCTTTGGAGCGATTCAGCTTGCGCGCCAATTCGCGGTACAGAATATCGGTGACGAGGGTAGACTTGCCGGAGCCGGACACCCCAGTGATGCAAACAAACATCCCCAGCGGGAAGCGCACGGTCAGGTTCTTCAGGTTGTTCTCGGTCGCGCCGCGCACTTCCAAGTAGGCACCGTTGCCGGGACGTCGAGTGGCCGGCACGGCAATCTTGTCTACGCCGGCCAGGTAGCGCCCGGTGGCCGAGTTAGGATCGCGAGCGATCTGCGCCGGAGTGCCCTGCGCCACAATGCGTCCGCCGTGTTCGCCCGCACCGGGACCAATGTCCACGATCCAGTCGGCCACGCGCATTGTTTCTTCGTCGTGTTCAACCACCAGCAGCGTGTTGCCCAGGTCGCGCAGGCGCAGCAGCGTCTTAATCAGGCGGGCGTTATCGCGCTGGTGCAGGCCGATGGACGGCTCATCGAGGATATAGATGACCCCCATCAGGCTGGAGCCGATCTGCGTCGCCAATCGGATACGCTGGGCTTCACCGCCGGCCAGCGTCGCCGCCGTGCGGTCAATGGTCAGGTATTCCAGGCCCACGTCTTTGAGGAAGCCCAGCCGCGCGCAGATCTCTTTGAGGATCTGCACCGCGATCAGCGCCTCGCGCTCGCTCAAAACCGGGTGGCCGTTGCGACCCGGCGCGGCGGGGTCGTCGGCTAGCAGCAGCGCCCAGTCGAACGCCTTGCGGACCGACAGGCGACTCACATCCACGATGTTGCGGTCGCCCACCGTCACGCCCAGGCTCTCCGGCTTGAGCCGCTTGCCGTTGCAGGTGGGACAGGGACGGTTACTCATATAGTTTTCGAGTTCGCCCCGCACGCCGTCCGACGTACTCTCGCGGTGGCGGCGCTTGATCCAGGGGATCACGCCCTCGAAGGTCGTGTCATAGATGCGCGTCTGGCCCGCCGTGGTCTTGTGCTTAACATGGATCGTCTTGTTGCCGGTGCCTTGCAGAATCAGGTCGCGCTGCTTGACGGTCAGATCCTTCCATGGCGTGGTCATGGTGAAGCCGTTGGTGTCGGCTAGTGCTTCTAACAGTTCCAGGTAGTAGCCTTCACCGGCCAGGATCGAGCGCGACCACACCCCTAGCGCGCCGTCAGCCAGGCTCAACTCGTCGTCACTCACCACCAGATCGGGATCGGGGTCGAGCATCGTGCCGAGGCCGGTACAGGTGGGGCACGCACCGTGCGGGCTGTTGAACGAGAAGGTGCGCGGCTCAATGGCGCCCAGACTGATGCCGCAGACGGCGCAGGCGGCGTGTTCGGAGTAGAGCGCTTCGTCGCCGTCTTGCACGGCCACCCGCACGGTGCCCTCGCCCAGCTTCAGCGCCGACTCGATGCTATCGGCCAGCCGGCTGCGGTCGGGGTCGGCCGACTCCACATGGAACGTGCTGCCCGGTGCGGCGACCCCGGCCCCGACTAGCACCGCTTGGGGAGCCGCCGCTTTGATCACCAGGCGGTCTACCACCACTTCGACCGTGTGCATCTTGTAGCGGTCCAGGTCGGGCACCGCATCTAGGTCGTACACCGTGCCGTCCACCCGCGCGCGCACATAGCCCGCTTTGCGGATGTCTTCGAACACTTTGCTATGCTCGCCTTTGCGGTCTTTGATGATCGGGGCCAACACCATGATGCGCGACCCGGCGGGCAGCGCCTGCACCGTGTCTACGATTTGGGTGGCCGATTGTGGTTGGATCTCGCGCCCGCAGTTGGGGCAATGGGGATGGCCGACGCGGGCGAACAGCAGCCGCAGGTAGTCGTAAATCTCGGTGATCGTGCCGACGGTGGAGCGAGGGTTGCGGCTGGCCCCTTTCTGGTCAATCGAGATCGCCGGCGAGAGGCCGTCAATGGTGTCCACGTCGGGTTTATCCATCTGGCCCAAGAACTGCCGCGCATAGGCCGACAGCGACTCGACATAGCGCCGCTGCCCCTCGGCATAAATCGTATCAAACGCCAGCGACGACTTGCCCGACCCCGACAACCCGGTAATCACCACCAGCTTATCGCGCGGCAGTTCGACATCAATATTCTTCAGGTTATGGGCCCGCGCACCACGCACAATAATCTTGTCCGACACAGCTCTAGTCTCCAACAAAAGAGCCGGCCCACCGGCCCGGCCCATCCTACACACGAACGAGTGTTCTATAATTATAGCAGAGGTCCAGGAGA
Source organism: Chloroflexia bacterium (assembly GCA_038228295.1). GTDB lineage: Bacteria > Chloroflexota > Chloroflexia > QHBQ01 > JAICKM01 > JAICKM01. Next base: position 44,405 of record JBBRPH010000016.1, read on the forward strand.
GAGTCAATAAGTCCTCCGACCGAGATCCGGCTCCCGACCTCCGAGTATACCATATAGCTAACGCGCCGCCGGATCTCTCGTCTTTCAAGAAACAGGGGAACTCTAAAAGGGGTGGTCGGTGCGGGTACGGGCCATGTTACGGAGCCTTCCAGCCAAGCGCGCAGCCTATTATGCCTACCAGAACACCGATTTAGCGTCACAGTGCCCCACAGTGCCCCAATGTAAGCATGGACCTGAAAGCGGAAAATTACTCGGCTACAACCGACAAAATCTACGCTTCATGTTGTGCGAGATCATGCTTGTTTCTTGCGTGCTTTTGCCGCAGCCTTATTGTGATTCTCGGTAACTCTAAACTGAACAATCTTGCTTATTAAGTCTAGCGGCAAGGGCTGACTAGTGGGGAATTTTACCGCGCCTTTTGTATGCTCATAGCCTGCTAATTCATCCTGAAATGCCGCAATTCCGCTTGCTGTAGGATAAAACCCAATGTGATTCTTAAGCGCGGCAAAATAGACTAAATTCCCGTGCAGCGCGAATGCGGGCATTTGATAGCTGATACACTCCACTGCATCAGGCGCAGCAGCTTGGATGGTCGAGCGTACTCTTGCCAGGAGTGCTTGGATGTCTTCAGGAAAGCCGGCAATATACTCGTCAATTGAACGGAAGCCTGCTTTGGGGTGTTCCATGAGCGTTCTCTCTCCTAACTTACAGCACCTGCACACTCTTCAGTGGTGTCGTTGTCGAGGATGTGCGCGCTGCGCTTAGAATGACAGATTTTCTCTCAGTCGGCGCAAGTAGACTCCGTAGTGGTAGCGGCGAATGGCCTTGCCCCGTGTCCCTCTCACACCACGAACCGGCCGGCGTCGTAGAACGCCTGCCCGTCGGCAGTGATGCGCCCGGCGTGCATATCGGAGACCATGTCCCAGTGGATGGCCGATTGGTTAGTGCCACCGGTCGCGGGGTAGCTCTGGCCCAGCGCGCAGTGCAGTGTGCCCGCCATTTTCTCGTCAAACAGCACATTGCGCGTGAAGCGGTCCACGCCGGGATTAGTGCCCAGCGCGAACTCGCCCAGGCGGCGCGCGCCGGGGTCGGTCGCGAGCATGGCGGTAAGGAACTCATGGCCCTGGCCCGCCTCATGCCGCACCACCTGCCCCTCCTCAAACCAAAGGGTCACGCCTTCGACAGCAGTGCCGTGATAGATGCCGGGATAGGTGAAGCCGATACGGCCGCGCACGCTGTCCTCGACCGGGCCGGTGTAAATCTCGCCCGACGGGAAGTTGTTGTGGCCGTCCGAGTTGATGAATATCCGCCCACCGATGCCCAGCGTCAGGTCAATAGAGGGGCTTTCGACGTGCAGTGTCTGTTTATCGCGTAGCCAATCCACTAGATACTGCTGCATTGTATGCAGTTCCTGCCAGGCCGCCACCGGATCAGGCCGGTCGAGCATACAGGCGCGAAACACAAAGTCTTCATAGGCGCTCAGGCTGAGGCCGGCGTCGTGAGCATAGGCTTCGGTGGGAAACTGCGTGCTCGCGGTCGGACGGCCCTGCTGCATCCACAGCATTCCCTGACTGTAGCGCCCCGCCCCGGCCTGACGTAAGGTGAGGCGGCGCGGGTCCACCCCGGCTCCGGCCAGCGTATTGGCCTCGGCGCGGATCGACAGCATCGCATCAAACGAGTCCCATTGGATGCGCTGGAACGGCGAGCTATACTGCAATTGGTCCTCGTTGCCCAGTTCCAATAGTAGCTCGGTCAACTCCGGTAGGGCCACCTGCACGGTCGGGAACGCACCCGCCGCCAACACTTCGCGGTACACTGCCGCGATCAAGGGGCGGGCCGGCGGCATACTGCTGATGCAAACTTGCCAACCCGGCTGCACGCCGAGCGAGTAATGCACCAACACCTCAGCCATTTTTGCCACGCGGGGGTCGGTGAGCATGGGAGCCTCCTGCTTGCGAAATGCGGATTGCGGTGGTGAATTATGCCTTGCCTATTGTGCAACAGCGCACTATCTGCTACTATTATGCAGCACCCGTCGCCAATCTGCAATCCGCCCAGCGCCTATCGCATTCCGGCGGCCCATTTCGCGTTATAATAAGGGAGCGCAGCAACAGCTACAAGGGAAGTAGGGATGAACGCTTTACAGCAGTTTGAAAACTTCATGGAACGGATGCTGGAGGGATCGTTTACGCGGCTCTTTCGCAGCAGCGTCCAGCCGGCCGAAGTGGCCCGGCGCATCGAGCGGGCGATGGAGCATAACGTGACGGTCAGCATTGGGCACCAATATGCACCCAATGCCTTTCAGGTGCGGCTGCACCCAGAGGATTACAAAGCCTTCGAGCCATACCGCCCGCGTCTAGAACGCGAGATGGCCGCCTTTGTGCGCGAAACGGCGGGCGAGCGGGGGTGGGAACTGCTGTCCGCGCCACACGTCGCCATCAACTCTAACGGTGACCTGCCGCGCCACGGTATCGAGGTGGAGGCGCGGCTGGTGGATCAGCCCGACCGGACGGCAGTGGAGGCGGATGCGGGTGCCTACCAGCCGACCGTGGCGATGCCTATTCAACGTCAGGCGGTGCGGCCGGCCCAGCCCCGCCAGCCGATCGTCCCGCCCGCCCAGGCGCCGGCTACGCTACGCTTGCCGAACGGGAGCGCTGTGCAAGTGGGTACGCCGCTGTTCGGCCTGGGCCGCGAACTCGATAACGATCTCGTGATCGAAGACAGCCGAGTGTCGCGCCACCACGCGCAACTTGTGTACGCGCATAACCACTATGCCGTACGCGATCTAACCAGCACCAACGGCACTTTCGTCAACGGTCGGCCCATCGGTACGGCGGTCCTTAACACCGGCGACCGCATCTCGTTGGGCGGCTACGAAGTGCAGATTACGCTGTAAGCGAGTATATAAACCTATGGACCTCACCGGGATCACCAATCTACCTTTCGACATCGTAGTGTTTTTGCTACGCTTGGCGTTCGTCTTCCTGCTCTACTTCTTCCTCTTCCAGGTCGTGCGTGCCCTCACGCGCGACCTACGCGAGGTGCGTCCGGCGGAAGCGGCCCCCAGCCCCTACGGGCGGGCGGTGATCGTCCATCCCGGCAGCACGGGCATGGCTCCCGGCGCCACTTTCGCGCTGGAGCCGATCACCAGCATCGGGCGCAAGCCGACCAACACGATTGTGCTGGAAGACAACTTTATCTCCGGTGAACACGCACTACTCACCTGGCGTGATGGGCGCTGGTGGGCCGAGGATTACCGCAGCACCAACGGCACGCTGCTCAACGGCGCGGAATTGACCAAGCCCACGCCGATGATGGATACCGACGTGCTAACCGTGGGCGGGGTGCAGCTTAAACTCGCCCGGCCATCGGCTTGATCGCACGCTTGGCGGCCTGCCGAACCATGGCCCAGGCTTTGCTCCTGTGTGTGCTGGCATGGGCTTTAGCGGGGCCCGCGATAGGCGTCGCCGCCCCGCTCCAGGTGCGGATCATCCAGCCGGCGGCCGGGGCCACCGTAGACGCGGCGACCGTAGCGATCCAGTTGAGTGTGGACGGGGCGGCGCCGGTAGCGGGCGCGACTCAGTGGACGGGCGGCGGCGGCTTTCATGTGCGGATCGATGATCAGGATGTGGTGCAAACGCGCGAACTGCGCTTCGTCCTGATGGCCCTTGCACCCGGTCCGCACCATCTGCGTGTGACGCTCGAAGATTACGCCGGGGGGCCGGTAGCCCCGGCAGAAGTCGCCTTCACTGCACAGGGTCGGGCTACACCGGCCGGTAGCACCTGGGCGTTGGCGGCGCCCGTCGCGCTAGTCGCTGTGTTGCTGATGGGCGGCCTGCTGATCGGCTGGCTGCGTTGGGTACGACCGCAACAGGCCGAACCGCTGTATGATGAACGCGATTCGTGAAACATAAAACGTATTATGCGTTCTATATCGTGTAATATATCGTGTACTATTTATTGAATACTTGCCTATCCCGTTCACGTTATGCCCAATTTAGTTTACGCGGCACGCAGCATACCTAACCGAAAGAGCACCCCATGAGCAGACCACCCGCCAACGCCTACCCGTCCGACGACGGATCCGACGCCCAACGCTCGGGCTACATTCCGCGTGTGCCACGTACCGACGACGCACCCGACACGCCACTCCCGCCGGGCGGTGCTGCTGCGCCCTATGCGCAGGGCGCGGTGCCGCCGTGGGAGGATCGCCCCACTACAGCCATGCCGACTCAAGGGAGCGGCGCGGTACCGCCCACCGGCGCGCCGCCCGCAGTACCGGGCGTAATCGAGTACCGGCCCGCCGACCGGCACGCGCCTCGCACCCCCGCCCCCGGCTACCGCCCACCCGATGCGGCGGTGCCTCCCGTACAGTATGTACAGCCGGCGCCGCGCCCGGCCGCGCCGCCCAGCCGCGCGCCGACCGCCGCGCCGGCCGCATTGCCGGCACCGGTCTACGACCCCACCCGCGCGCAAGTCGCGGCGGTGCCGGCCGGGCGCGGTGGGCGCCGCCGCGGGGCGCTGCTTGGCGTGCTGGCCGGATTGCTGGTGCTGGCCGGTATCGGCCTATTCGCCGCCGCCGGCTGGTATGAGCAGCAGTACGCGGGCCGAATGTTCCCCGGCGTGCGCGTCTACGGCGTAGACTTAGGCGGCAAAAGCACTGATGAGGCGCGCGTCTTGCTCGAAAATCGTGTCGCCGGGTTCGCCCAACAGCCGCTCGATCTGGTGTGGACCGATCAGCACTGGAACCCGCAGCCTGGTCAACTGGGGATGCAGGTCAATCTGGATCGCACGCTCGATAATGCCTACAAGGTAGGGCGCAACGGCGGCCTGCTCAATGTATGGCGCGACCGCTGGGATGTCGCCAATGAAGGCCGTGTAGTGCCGCTCTCAGTGATCCTCGACGAAAGCAAACTACAAGACTATTTGCAAAGTCAGATCGCCCCCAAGATCAATCAGGATCTACTGGAAGGCGATGTTTGGCTGCAAGGTGAGCAGGTCAAGAGCAGCCCGGCACAAGAGGGCCACACCTTGCAAGTCTACCCGGCACTGCAAACCATCCGCGACAGCCTGGCGCGCATGGCAAGTAACAACCGCATCGAATTACCGGTCACCATCAGCAAGCCTATCGTACCGCAGACCGAACTGGACGCGACCGCGCACCAACTGCAAATCATGCTCGCCGGCCCGCTGGTGGCACGGCAAGGCAGCAAGCAATTCTCGGTTGATGCGCGCAAAATTTCGCAAAAGCTGCTGCTGCTCAAGCGCAACGCCGACCCCACCGCCGCCAAGCACTTTGAGGTCGCCTTCCAAGAAGATAATCTGAAAGCCGCTGTCGCCGACTGGGCTGACCAGATTGATACCGCCCCGCAAAACGCCCGGTTCGCCTGGAATAACGGCCAGGTGCAAGTAACCAAAGAGAGCCAAGACGGCATCAAGGTGGATCAGACAAAGGCGATTACCGCAGTCAAAGCGGCGCTCGCCACGCCCGACAAGCGCACGGTAGATCTGCCGACCAACAGCGCGCCGCCCAAAGTATCCAGCAAAGATATCGGCGCGTTGGGTATTAAGGAGCTGATCGGCACCGGCAACACTTCGTTCAAAGGATCAACCGCCGAACGGGCAACCAATATCAAGATCGCGGCGGGCTACCTCGACGGCGTGGTGGTGCCGCCGGGCGACACCTTCTCCTTCCTCGATGCGGTTGCGCCGATTACGTTGGATCGCGGCTACGTGGAGGGCTATGTCATCGCCGCCGAGCGCACCCAGCGCGGCGTGGGCGGCGGGGTGTGCCAGGTCTCGACCACGGTCTTCCGTGCGGCCTTCTGGAGCGCCCTACAGATCAGTGAGCGCCACCAGCACGCTTACCGTGTCAGTTGGTATGAGAGCAAAGGCGAGCCGGTCGGCTTCGACGCGGCGGTGTTTGATCCCGGCGTAGACTTCAAGTTCGTCAACAACACGCCCGGCTTCCTGCTGGTGCAAAGCGTGCTCACCGGCGACGAGCTTAACGTCAACTTTTACGGCACCAAGATCGCCGATGAGGTGAAGCTGGTCGGGCCGAAGATCGAAAATCAACTGAATCCGCCGCAAGACATCTACCAACTCGACCCGACGCTGCCCGCCGGCACCACAAAGCAGGTGGAGACAGCGCACAAGGGACTGGATACCACGATCACCCGCCAAATTTACAAGGGAGGCCAACTGGTCAGCGAAGATCCGTTCTTCAGCCGCTTCGAAGCCTGGCCCAACTGGTTTATGGTCGCGCCCGGTGTGTCAACACCCTACCCGCCGCGCCCACCGGCCACGCTGCAAGCGCCGCCATGAGCAACCCTGCCGAGCCGCCGATTCTGCGCTGGGCGAACACCATTCGCGGTCACGCCGATGCCTTACTGCACTTTTCGACCAACGAATACGACCGCGAACGCGCGCACAAGCTGATCGTGCTGGCCGCCGAGATGACCGCTACCGGGTTGGACTTACCTCCGGCGGCGGTCATCGCCACGTTTGAGCGCAACCTAGATGTCCTGACCCCGCTCTCCACCGTAGATGCAGCGCTGTTTGACGGCACAGGGCGTATCCTGCTGATCCGCCGCCACGACAACGGGCTGTGGGCCATGCCCGGCGGTGCGTGTGAGATGGAGGAAACGGCGGCGGCGGGGGCAGTACGCGAACTGCGCGAAGAGACCGGCGTGGAAGCCGAACCTATCGCCCTACTGGGTGTGTGGGACTCGCGGCGGCACGGCTCGCGCTCGCCGTTGCAGCACTACAGCCATGTCTTCCTCTGCCGCCGGCTCGCCGGCACGGCCGCGACCAGCCCCGAAGCCACCGCTGTCGGCTACTTCGCCGCCGACGATTTGCCGCCGCTCTCCTACGGTCATCAGACCCGCGTGCCCCAGGTGTGCGCGCTCTACCAAACTTGGCAGACCGCCGGCACCTTCAGCCCCTACTTCGACCTATGATCCAGGGACTACGATCAGCCCAGGGCGTAGGCGGCTTGTAGCCGGCCGATCAACTCAGGGTCCACCTCGTCCGGCGTGGTTAGCTTGACCTCGTTATGGTAGCGGTGCTTCGCTAAGGCCAGGGCGTGGGTCGGCGTGGGTCGGCGCGCATGATGAGGGTTACAGCATACTCACCGGGTCCACATCCAACGTCCAATCGGGCGGCAGGGTGAGCCGACGCAGGAGTGGAGCAAGATCAGGCGCCCGTAGCAGCAGTTGCCAGCGATAGCGGTGGCGCAACTTATGGACAAAGCTGGGCGCGGGGCCGAGGATCTCCACATCGGGCAGATCCAGCCGCCCGGCGAGCGCGTGCAGATCGGCGGCCAGGCGCTGGGCCTCGATCTGGCACGCCGCTTCGGACGTGGCGCTGTAGACCAGCTTCGCTAGCCGGCTAAACGGCGGATAATTATGGCTGAGGCGGAAGCGCAGATCCTGTGTGTAGAAGGCGCGATAATCATGCCGGGCGGCGGCCTGGATCGCGTAATGTTCGGGTGTGTAGGTCTGTACTATTACCTGCCCACCTGCCGTGCGCCGGCCGGCGCGCCCCGCCACCTGAGTCAGTAGTTGAAAGGTGTGTTCGCCGGCGCGGAAGTCGGGCAGATGCAGCCCAGTGTCGGCACTGATCACACCCACCAGCGTCACCAGCGGCACATCCAGCCCTTTGGCGATCATCTGGGTGCCGACCAGCACATCGGCCTCGTGGCGCATGAACGCGCCGAGCAGGTCTTCGTGCGCGCCTTTGCGGGCAGCGGTATCGCGATCCCAGCGCAGCACACGGGCGGCTGGAAAGAGCTCGCGCATCTCCTCCTCCACCCGTTGCGTGCCCGCGCCGAAGCGTTTGATGCTGGGCGACCCGCAACGCGGGCATGGATCGGGCTGCGTGTGGCGGGCATCGCAACGGTGGCACAGCAACAGATCAATATCGGCATGGTAGACCAGCGGGATCTCGCAGGCCGTACAGCTCGGCACATACCCGCAGGCCCGGCAGATGATAAAGGTGCGACTGCCGCGCCGGTTCAGGAACAGGATCGCCTGTTCGCCCGCCCGCAGGGTGTCGCCGACGGCTTTTTGCAGGGCCAGGCTGAAAATCGAGCGGTTGCCGGTGCGCAACTCCTGGCGCATATCCACCAGGCGCACCGGTGGCATGGGCAGTTCGGTGGTCATTTCACCACCGTCCGGCCCTCGGCTCAAGCCCACGCGCGCCGGCAAGGTCAGCAAGTGCCAGTCTACGCCGGCCACCGCGTCGGCGGTCACAGCGGGGCGGGTGGCGCGGTAATAAGTCGCCACATCGGGCGTGGCGCTGCCCAGCACGACCACGGAGCCGGTGAGCGTGGCACGGCGCAGCGCCACATCACGGGTGTGATAGTAAGGGCTGCTATCCTGCTTATACGACCACTCATGTTCTTCGTCCAGGATGATCAGCCCTAGGCGCGGCAGCGGTGCGAACACTGCTGAGCGTGAGCCGACCACCACATCGTAGCCCCCGGCACGGATCTGCCGCCACTGGTCGTAGCGCTCGCCGTCGCTGAGACGCGAATGGAGCAGGGCCACGCGGCCGGGGAAGCGCCCGGCGAAGCGGTGCATTGTCTGCGGCGTCAGCGCGATTTCGGGCACCAGCACAATGGCCTGGATGCCCAACCGTAAGGCCAGCCCGATAGCGCGCAGGTAGACCTCTGTCTTACCGCTGCCGGTCACGCCGTGCAAGAGGAAGCAGGCGGGGAGCGTGCCCGGTTGCGGCTGACGCCGCGCCTCCAGCGCGCCGGCCAGAGCCGCCCAGACCTGGCCCTGGCGCGGGGTCAACACCAACGCATCGTAAGGCGGCGGCGGGCGGCCGGCCAATGGATCGCGCCACACCGCCTGCTGCTCCAACTCGACCAGCCCATGCCCAGCCAGCGTCGCCAACGTTTGCCGCGTACTACCCGGCACCGCCCGATAGAGCAGGCGCGCCGCCCGCCAGCCGTCCGTCGCCCCATCCACGGCAGCGCCGTTGCCCGCAGGCGGCAGCGGCGCGAGCAGCCAATCCAGGGCGGCGCGTTGCAACAAGCCGAGGCGGAGGGAGCGGAGTGGGGAGTGGGGAGTGGGGAGTGCGGAGTTTGGGATGCGGGCACTCGCTTCTGCGGATACAGGGCTGCTCGCGCCACTCCCGTCCTCCTGACCACCATCAACTGACGACCGGCCGACGACCGACAACTGACCATCCACAACCGGCGGCCGGTCGTCGGTCGCCGCCCGCACAAACCACTCCTGGCGCGGACCGACACGCGGGCGAACCAGAGCGGTACGACGTTCGATCAGCTCCCGACGCAGCAGTTGGCGCACCACGGGGCCGGGATCGCCTTCGCCCAGTCGGGCGCGCGCCGCATGAGAGGTCAGCACGCCACCAGCCGTCTGCAACGCCACCATCAGCCGGATCTGGCGCGGTGTGAGGCGGGCCAGATCTGCACCGGCCAGCGCACGCCCAGTCTCCGTCAGGTGCAGCGTCACTACTTCCTGGCTGCTGAGACCCGGCGGCAGCATTGGAGCCAGCGCGGCGTAGAGGCTACAGCGATAGTAGCCTGCGATCCAGCGGCCCAGTTCCAATTGGTCGGAGGTCAATACCGGCTCCGGGTCCACTAGGCGCAGCAGTTCCAGCACTCGCTCAACCGCCGGGGGGGTAGTGCCCGTCGCCAGCACCAGCCCGGCGACCACACGCCCACCCAGCGGCACCAGCACCAAATGGCCGGGGCTGATCACTAGCCCCGCAGGAATGCGGTAGCTAAGGACTAACCCCCCGCCGGTGTCGCCGTCGCTTGCCGCGCGCGGACGATCCAATGCGACCTCTGCAAACGTCGCCGGCTCTGCTAACGAGTACTCACTGTGCTGTGTCATAGCTGATACGGCTATTGTACCGGAAAATCGGGTATCTTTACAAATCGCGCTATGCTGTGCTAGAATAGACATAACTCTGGCACGCTGTTTGCACAGGTGTGCCCCAAACACACAGCATACAACCCCTGCGGACGGGCGGGCGGTACACAGGGAGTGAGCGCAATGGCAGATCATGGTGGAGGCGGCCACGGCGGTGGCGGCGGTGCCGGCCGGCGGGCATCAGATAAAGGCGGCCTGATAAAGACCGTGACCGGCAACGGCTGCTTGCGCTATCTAGCCCTCTATATAGTGGCCCTGGTGCTGCTGGCCGGGCTGGCAATCGCTAACGGCTTGGGCCTACTGCAAAAGCTCGGCTTGCCGGCCTTCGCTGCCCCGTCGGCACGCACCAACAGCGCGAATCTGCAAGCGGCCCCGGCCGCCGCCGCCGGCACCGGTACAAACAGCAATGCCGGCACACAGGGCGGCAGCACGGCCAGTGGTGGCGGCCCGGCACACGCGCCGGGGGCGATGATCAGCAGCCTGCCCGTCGCGGGTGCACAGGGCAGCCTAATCACGTCTATGACTGCGCCCGCGTTCTACATCGTCCAACAGGGCGAGACGTTGGATACCGTGGCCGCCATGTTTGGCCTGACGCGCCAAAGTCTGCGCGATTACAATAATCTAAGTAATGATATGCTGTTGATCGGCCAGGTACTTTATTTGCCCGCCGGCAGTTACAATCCCGTACCGAACACCGGCCGCAACGCCGGGGGGAATGGTGCCGCGCCCAGCGACTCAGGAAACCCCAATGACTCGACTCCCTAACCTGATCCGTCGCAGCCGGCGCGCGGTGGCGCTAGGGCTGCTACTGCCCGCTGCCCTAGTCAGCGGGTGCAGCATCACGATTGGTAGTCCGCAGGCCACGCCGACGCTCGGCCCCGGCGAACCGACCAATACACCCATCACCCAGGTGCAGTTTGACATCACACCGGTACCCTCCCCAACACTCATACCGCCTACCCCAGTCGGTGCGACCGCGGTGCCTGGCGGCGCAACCGGCGCAACCGGCAAGTACACGATCAAGCCCGGCGAGACGTTATCGGGGATCGCGCTACAATACGGCATCACCACTGAAGAATTGGTGAAGCTGAATAATATTGCGGACCCCAACGCGATCCAGGCCGGCCAGGTGTTGATCGTGCCGGCCAAAGGAGCCGCGCCGCCTACACCACGTCCTCTCGCGACTGCGACTAAAGTCCCGTAAAGGCTCCGTCGTTTGGCCTTGACAGCGCTCGGTCACTGCGGTATAATAAGGACAGAAGTAAGAAACACACCTCCCCCGTGGAGGTTTCCGTTAAGGAATAAGGAGGTGATGCCCATGAGTAATGGTAAACATGGCATCACCAGCGTAAATAGCTAATATAGCTTCGGTTCTATTAGCTTGCTGGTGATGTAACCGCAAAAAGTCCGCCTCGGCCGCAATGCCGGGGCGGACTTTTTGGTGCCCTAATCCCGGCAAGCAACGGCGCACTAGCGTGCGCCCCATCGCAAATGAAGTGCGCCCTTACCCTGCGGAGGGTAAAGGCGCATTCATGCAGTCAGGGCGGGCTATATCCGCTGTCACGCTTCACGTTTCACGCCCGGATCACCGCTTCTTCAGCGCATCAGTGGTGTAGATGTTATCGAAGTTCCAGAGCATCCAGCCGGCGGTGTGATCGGCGTTGCTGATTTCGATCTGGCCGCGCACACGGCTGGCATCGTAGACCACGCCGTTGAGGGTGAAGTCTTGCAGCCAGGGGCGCAGTCGGGCGCTGCTGCGCAGCATCTTGGCCTGCGCAGCTTGCAACGTGTAGCCCACGACCTCCGATGGATGCTCGGCAGGCTTGGGAAAGTCCAAGAAGCCGTCGGCGTAGTGCGACGGATAGGCCATAGGACAGATGTAATCCAAATGCTGGGCAAGCTGATCGAACTGCTGCCCGATACCGAGATCGTCTTTGACGATGGGGCTGAGGCCAAACACATCGGCGGCGATAAACACACCCTGGCGGGACAGGGTATCGTGCGCTTGGGTTAGAAAGCCGGTGATTGCAGCGGCACGCGTCTGGTCGGCGGGCACCCCGTAGTCAGTATCGGCTAGGTTGCCGTCTGAGGGAAAGCGCACATAATCAAACTGGATTTCGTCCGCTCCTAACGTCGCCACCTCTTTCGCGATAGCGATGTTGTAGGCCCATACCTCCGGCCGATGAGGGTTGACCCAATGGTGCCCATAGGCATCGGTCCACGGTCCGCCGGTGCTTTTGCTACGGATGGCCCATTCGGGGTGCGCTGCGGCCAGCTTTTCGTCCCAGAACAGCGCTTGCCGCGCGATGACATAGATGTTGTTTTTGTGCAGCGTGGCGATCAGGTCGCGCAAGTCACCGATGATCGGGTTGACGGCTCCGGCGGCCTGCACCTGTGGCAAGGCACTATTATAGAGCACGTAGCCCGTGGTGTCGGCTTTCACATCAATAACCATCGCGTTGATTTCCGTGTCGTTCGCCAGTTTGATCAAATTGAAGAACTTGCCGCTCGACGCGATGGTATCGGCGTTGACATAGACGGCGCGCGCCGCGAACGGCGCCAGCGTTACGTTCTGTTGCGTGGTAGCGGCGAACTCCGTGCGCGTCACGCCATAACCCGGCGCTTTCACCAACAACTTATGATCGGTGCCGATGCCGCTCAGTTGGTAACTACCGTCTGCGCCGCTGCTGGTTAGCGCACCGCCGACCGCGATTGTGGCGCTGACCACCGGCCGGCCGGTGTTGTCGGTGATAGTGCCGTGCAGCGTATCGGGCACCAGATGAATATCGAGGCTGGGCCGGCCGGCCGCACGCACCTGTTGCGGCGCATAGCCGGGCTGCTGGATCAAAAGCACAGCGTTTGCATCGGGCACGTTGGGCAGAATAAAGCCGCCGTCCACCGCACTGGTAGTCGTCAGCACAGCCGGCGGGAGCGGTAATGCCTGGGTGGTTGTGCTGATGCCGGCCACCGTCGCGGACATGGTGGTAGCAATCGGCGCATCGGCTACGTGAGCCGCGTGTTCAGGCCCAGCGGCCAGCACCTGCACCGTCGCCCCCGCAACGGGGCCGTTAGTATACGAGTCCAGCACACGTCCATTGAACTGGATGGCAGCGGTCGGAGGGCTGGTATGCGCCAGCAACAAGCCGACCACGGCCAACACCGCGATGACTAAATAGGGGACTACATTAGCCCCGCGCCGGGGCGGGCTATATCCGCCACCGCGTCCGTAGTCTGAAAAATATCGCTGCTGCCGTGGCAACTTTACAACCTCCTACTGCCTGTTGTTACTTCAAGAATCCGTCGCCGGAATAGACATTACTGGGATCCCAGAACATCCACCCGGCGGCGCCCGTTTCATCGGCGGCCTGGATCTGCAAACGATACAGGTGCCCATCATAGGGCAGGTGATTCCAATCGAAGCCCTGCAACCAGGGCCGATATTTGGCCCGTTGGCCGGCGATCCGCGTTTGGGTATACAGCCCTGCCTGCTTAATGATCTCATACGGATGGGAGTTAGGATCGGGGAAGCCCATCTCGCCGGCGCTAAAATGCGACGGGTAGATCATCGGGCTAATATAATCTGTGTTGCCGATTAGCGGGCCGAACACTTGCCCAATGATCCCGTTCAACGGCTTGCCGTCCTGATCGGGCCAAACGGTGTAGCCGAAGATGTCCATCGACATGAACGCATCGGTAGCATTTAGCATATCATGGGCCTCGCGCGCGAACTGGGCGATATATTGCGGCTTGCTGGTATCGTCTGCCGGCTGTGAAAAGCTCATATCACCCCACTTTTCGCCGGGAGCCGGGTCGGACGGGAAGCGGATGTAGTCGAATTGGATCTCATCGAAGCCCAATCCAGCCGCTTCGCGGGCCAACGCCAGCGGATATTGGCGTGCCGCCGGATTAGTCGGGTCCAGCCAGCGTTGCTGCGACAGTTGACCGCCTTTCCAGGGTTTGCCGGTCGCCTTGTTCTGCACCGACAAGCCGGGATTGGCCTCGGCCACGGCAGGCTGCATGAACGTGACCATGCGGGCGATTACATACAGGTTGTGTTTATGCAGACCGGCGACCACCTCCTTGATATTAGGCAAGGTTAGGCTGACCGCTTTGCTATCCTGAGCCATTTGCACGCCGGTCTGATAGACCACTTTCGCGTCGTCGTCTTGGATATTGAGGACGATCGCGTTGATCTCGGTATTGTCGGCCAGGTCCATGATCGGCTTGTATTTCGGGTCGTAAGTAGCGGCGGCGGCGGTCATATAGAGCGCCTTAACGACAAACGGCTCCAGTGCGACATCCGCCCCGGCACTACGACCCAGCGGTACATGAGTCAGCTTGTAGCCGGGCATTTTGAAGGTCAGCATCGGGTTGAGCGGCGCGTTGTCAATGGCGTAGGTGCCGTCCGGCCCAGTCACGGCCAAGATCATCTTGCTGTTGGTGAAAGGAGTCGGCAGGGCAGGCGGCGGAGTAGGCGTGGCGGTGGGCGGGACGGGTGTGGCGCTCGCAGCCGGTACGGCAGTGGGCGTGGCGCCGGCGGTGGTATCAGTCAATACGAGGCCGGGTCGCCCGAGCGGCCAGGCGCCGAACAACAACGGAGCGCTGCTGTGGGGCGTCAGCGTCGGCGTGATCGGCGCCGTCGGGGCAGCATCCGCGCCGCCTGCCGACAAATCGATCCGCACGATTACGCCGTATAGCGGCTTGCCGGTGGCGCTGTCGGTGACACGACCTTTGATCGTCGTCGGGCGCAAACTGATATCCAGCATCGGCCCGCTACCGCTATCCAAGCTGACCGGGGCATAGCCGGGCGCGGTCGCCTGCACCGGCGCGCCGGCGCTGACGGCACCCAGGCTATAGGCGCCGTCGGCGCCGCTATCGGTGGCGGCATCCGGGCCGGTCAGATGGACCCCACCCAGCGGTTTACCGGTATACGCATCCAGCACATGACCGACCAGCGCGCGCGGCACAGCCGTGGCGGTAGGCGGCACAGCCGTGGCGGTGGGGGGCGCCGGTATATCCGTCGGACCGGCCTGCGTCGGAGCCGGGGTGAGCGCCGCTATAGGCGGGGCCGTCGTCGGCCCCGCCACCACGGGCGTAATCACCGGCGTGGGACCGAAAATATCACAACCCCCCAACAACAGGGCCAGAGCCAGGCCCGCCGGCATGATACTACGACGAAGCAAAGGCGCAACGCGCCGGGAAATGCGCGGAACCATGAATCCTCCTGAGCGTGATCAGTGAATAGCCGTCTCAACCGAAGGCTCCGTGGTATCATACGGGACACAAGGGTCGGGTGTCAAGCGCGATAACGCGCCGACAACTCCACGCATTATTAACCATTTACGGTGCTTGACAGTTCCCGACCGGCGGGCATTGCAGCAAAGAGAAGTAGCTTGCGGCGAACGCACCGCAAACAGCTAAAGCACGCGAAGATCGCTAAAATCTCTGCGTCTTCGCAGTGCAATCCTACGCTGTGGGGATCAAGTCGCCAGGGTGCCGGCTTGGTCCAGCAGCGCTTTAATCTGGCGCACTGTGTCTACCGATTGGCCGCGATAGTGGTTGTTGGTGTAGATAAAGGTGGTCGGCGCAGCCTGCGTCAAGGCTTCGATCTTGGGCACCCACTCCTGCAACTCCTCGGTGGGATAGCTGTAACTGTAGCGTTGCCAGGCTTCGTCGTGCTGCCACCAGTCCTTATAGTTGCGTCCGTGGAAACGTACATAGGCCACGGGCGCAGTAGCGACCGCGATAGGCGGGATCAGCCCTTTGAGGTGTGGCTCGTCCACACAGCAGTAGCCCAACCGATTGGCACGCAACAAGTCCATCGTCTCGTCGGAAATCCAGCCGGCGTTGCGGAACTCAATCGCCACCGGCAGGTCGCCCATCTGGTCACGGAACTGTTTGAGGTAGTCGCGGTTCGCGGCGCTCGGCTTGAACGAGTTCGGGAACTGGGCCGGCACACAGCCCAACTTGCCCGACTCGATCAGCGGAACCGGCGCGGCAGTGAACCGACCAAACAGCGCCGGGTCTTGCGCTTCGCGCTCGTGCGTCAGTTCTTTGCTCGCCTTGATGCTGAACACAAAATCGTCGGGCACATGGGCCGTCATATCGGCCAACGTGCGCGCACTGGGCATCCGGTAGTAAGTGTAGTTGATCTTGGTGGTCTTGAACTCACGCGCGTAAAAAGGCAGCATTTCGGTTTTGCCGATACCCTCCGGGTAATACGGTCCAATCCAATCGTCATAACTGTAGCCGCTAGTACCGACATAAAGCATGGTTTAGCCTCCCTTCCACTCGCCCTTCGCATAATCAAACCGCGTGCCGGCATCCTAGCAAGCCGTCGCACCGTAAAGGCCCCAGCGACCCCTGCACAGAAGCGCCGTAGTATGGTAAGATGGACCTATACAATCAGCTAAGTATTAACCCGATTTCCGGTTTCTCGTTACACGAAAGTAGACAGAGCCATGAGTCAATTGATCGTCCTCGGCCTGGGGCCGGGCGCCTGGGAACAGATGACGCTGGAAGCGCGCGAGGTACTGGGCAATGCGCGCACCGTCTGGCTCCGTACCACCACTCACCCCACCGCCGCGCACTTGCCGCCGCACCTACGGATCGAGAGTTTCGATTATCTGTATGAACGTGAAAGCGACTTCGGGACCGTCTACGGGCAGATCGCGGAGGCGCTGCTGACACAAGCCCAGGCTGCCGCGCCCGATGCGGCCCCGCTGGTCTATTGCGTGCCTGGTCATCCGCTAGTCGGCGAAGCGTCCGTGCGTCGTTTGCTGCCGCTAGCCCGCGCCGCCGGGATCGTGGTGCGCATCGTGGCCGGGCTGTCGTTCCTGGAGCCGGTCTGCACCGCGTTGGAGTTGGACCCGTTGGCGCAGGGGTTGCAGATCCTCGACGGCACGGAACTGGTCGGCGTGGGCGATCCCACGCCCGATTCCAGCCGCTGGCTCAAACCGGGTGTGGACGAGACCGCGTCGGACCCTGCTGCGGCGCGGGAGCCGTTCCTGTTCAGCCCGTTCACCGTGCCGGTGCCGCCCGAAGCCTTCCCCACCCTGGCCGGCCTCAGCCCGCTGCTGCCTGCGCTGATCACGCAGGTCTATAGTGACGCGGTGGCTGGGGCGGTCAAGCTAGGGCTGCTCGAAAAATACCCGCCTGATCACCCGGCACGTTTGGTCATGGCGGCGGGTGTGCCGGGGCAAGAGCGCGTGTTGGATGTGCCGCTGGCCGAATTGGATCACGGCCACGGCATCAACCACCTGGCCTGTGTCTACCTGCCGCCGCTCGATCCACTGGCCCACCCGCGCGACCTCGACTCACTGGTCTATCTGATGGGCCGCTTGCGCGGGCCGGGCGGCTGCCCATGGGACCGCAAGCAGACACATGAGTCGCTGCGCCGCTATCTGCAAGAAGAAGCCGCCGAGGCGCTGGATGCGATAGACGCGGGCGACCCGGCTGCGCTGGCCGACGAGTTGGGCGACGTACTGTTGCAGGTGATTTTCCACGCCCAGGTCGGCGTATCGGCCGAAGAGTTTACGCTAGGCGACATCGTGGCTGCTATCGTCGGCAAGTTGGTGCGCCGCCACCCGCATATCTTTGGTACGGTCAGAGTGGCCGATGCCGAGGGCGTGACGCGCAATTGGGAGGCCATCAAGGCAGCGGAACGGCAGAGCAAAGCGGATGCAGCGTCGGCCGACCCGGATGCGGATTTGGAAGCGACCGCCGACTTGCGCCGAGTGCCCCAAGCATTGCCGGCGCTAGAACAGGCATTGCGTATTTCGGAGCGCGCCGTCCGCGCCGGCTTCGAATGGGATGATCAGGCCGGCGTGTTTGCCAAGCTGCAAGAAGAATTCGAGGAACTGCGCGCAGCGGTCACGCCGGATCACCGCGCCGAGGAGTTCGGCGATCTGCTGTTCACGCTGGTGAACGTGGCGCGCTGGTGGGGACTGAACCCTGAAGCCACCCTCCGCGCGACCAATCGTAAGTTCATCCGCCGGTTCGCCGGCATGGAGCGCCTAGCCCAGGCCGCCGGCCGGCGCCTCGCCGACCTACCCGTGGCCGCGCAAGAAGAGTACTGGCAAGCCGCCAAACGCGCCGAGCGGGCGGACGGTGCTGTGTAGCTTATAAACTTTTGTAACTAAATGGCTACAAAAACCCGCAAATGGGCGTAGTAGGAGTACAATTCGCTTGACATTAGCACCCCCAATTTGGTACTATTTTAAGTAGAAGTGGGGATTGTCAGTCCAGGTAAACCGTCGCAGCGAGACAATCGCCTCCCCCCCGGCCACCATCGGGCCACGCCCACACTTCCCCGGATTGTGAGCATCCCGCGCCTTTCCCGTTGGGAAGGGTAGCGTGTCTGTATCGCGTAAGTAGTAGAACTGTAGTAGAAAGGTCTCGAACAATGGACAACGCCACCGACCGTACCCACGGCGTAGTCAAGTGGTTTAACGATAGCAAAGGCTACGGCTTTATCACCGGCCCCAACGGCGAAGACGTGTTTGTGCATTACAGCACGATCACCGGCGAAGGCTTCAAGACCCTCGCAGAAGGGCAAGAAGTCGAGTTCGATCTGCAAACCGGCCCCAAAGGCTTGCAAGCGGCCAACGTTCGCAAGTCCGCTCCCGCGCCGTTCCGCAGTGGAGTCATGACTGATGCTAGTCCGATGGGCTACTAGCACGTAAAGCGTAAAACGTAAGCGGGCGGAGTCGCTAATAACGACTCCGCCCGTTTCGCTTTCCCACGTACACAATAAGTTTTACGTTTTACGCAGCGCCTGATCGTAGGCCGCTTCAGCCGCAGCCGCGAGGCGCGACCAGGGGAAGACGGTCCAGGCGCGGGCGGCGGCGGCCCGACCCAGCGCTCGGCGGCGAGCAGGATCGGCCAGCAGCGCTGCGACCCCGGCGGCCAGACCGGGCACGTCGCCCGGCGGCACCAGCAACCCGCTCTCGGCATCCAGATATTCGGCTACCTGACCGACCGCGTGAGCTACGATCGGTAGGCCCAGCGCCGCCAGATCGAGCAACTTGACCGGGCATTTAGCGCGGTTGAGCAGCGTATCGCGCATGGGATAGAGCGCTACATCGGCCAGCGCTAGCGTCGCCCCTAAGTCAGCACCGCCCAACCACCCGGTCATAATCACGCGGTCGCCCAGGCCAAGCGCCGCCGCCCGCGCCTGCAACTCGCGTTCCTCACCGTGAAACCCCGCGCCGGCGACCAGCAACCGCAAGTCGGGTCGGCGGGGAGCCAGCGCCCGCAGCACGGCGAGCGGCCAATTTAGCGGAAACTCCACGAAGCGGGTCCAGAGCAGCAGCACCGGGGCATCTAACGCCAGGCCGTAGCGTGCACGTAAGGCGGCGCGGCGCGGTAGGTCGGCGGCGGCGGCGCGCCAGGGATCGTATTTCGCGTGGCTCACCCCATTCGGCAGATAGTGGACCCGGCGCGGCGGCACACCCAGCCCCCAGAGTTGCGTTTGCAAGGTGCGACTGGCGACGGTGGCGGCGCCTGCCCAGCGTGGCAGCGTGGTTTCTTGCCACTGGAAGAACAGTCGTTGCGCCGCCGAATAGCTGCCCACCCGATTCCAGCCGCCGCGCCCCTCCCAGTCATCGGTGTCCAACACCCACGGCCGGCCGCGCAAGGTCAGCGCCAGCCCAGCCAGCCCGGCATAGGCTTTGGGTTTGAATACATGGATCACATTGGGCCGGCCGCGCAACGCCTCACGTAGCAGCGCCGCCGGCCGGCCGATCAGCCCGCCGGCCGGTCCGTGCAAACGCGGCGTGGGCAGTTCAATCACCTCTACACCGCCCGCCGTCCAACGCCGCCCCGCCGGGTCCGCAGCGGGATCGTCCCACGGCGGCACGATCAGGCGCACCCGATGACCGCGCGCCGCTAACGCCTGCCCCAGCGGCAGCGCCCGCGCGCTCACCGTGCCCTTGGGCTGCAACCCGAACGGCGCGATAAACGCAATGCTGCGGATTGTAGGGGCGGGGTTGGGGGTTGCGGCTGCTGGGGTCATGGGTGCAGAGCTATTTCAGCCCGCGCGCCAAGTCCAGCACGAGCAGTTCGAGGGCGGCTTCACCGTCGGCTTGGCCGGTTTTGATCGCCTGGTCGGTTTGGAGCAAGCGCGTGTGTAGGGCACGCAGGCCGGCGGGCGTGTAGTGGCGCAGACTTTCGCCGGCCATTTTGGCGGCGTAGGGGTGCATTGCCAGGCGCGCGGCAATCTCGGCGGAGGGCAAGCGGTGCACGGCCAACGCCTGCACCTGCAATAGCTTGCGGACCTGACTCGCGAGCATCCCGATGATCGCAATCGGCACCACCCCGTCGCCGAGCAGTTCGTGTAGCAGCGATATCGCCTGGGCGGGACGGTTGTCGGAGGCGGCGTTAAGCAGGGCCAGCGTGTCGGCTTGGCGCGTCTGCGGTGTAAGCAAGCGCACTATCTCCGCGTCCACCAGCCCACCCTCGCCGACATACAGCGCCAGCTTGGTTAGTTCACCGGCCAGCGTTTCAGGGTCGGCGCCCAGGTGTTCGGCCAGCAGGCGCGGCACGTCGGGTTTGAGGCGCACGCCCTGCGCTTTGGCTCGGGCGAAGATCCAATCCTCGATCTCGGTCGCTTTGGGCGCATCAAACACCTGCACCGTGCCCAGTTTGCTCACGACCTTGAGTAGCGAGTTGGTTTTGAGGATCGGGCCGCGCTCCCAGAGGATGACCGTGGTGGTGGGCGCGATTTGGCCCAGCGCGGCGGCGAACGGGCGAGCGGGATCGTTTTTGCCCACGGTAGGCGCGGCAGTTGCTGCCGGATCATCGCCGTCCACCGTCTCGTCGCCCACGCCGGCGGGTGCGGCTTTGCGCCGTTTCGCCTCGAAGCGCGTCAGCAGATCGTCCACCAACACCACGCTCTGCCCGCCGAAAAAGGGCATCACCATCACGGCGCGGGTCAGGTCGTCGGCACTACACTTCAGGCCGTCGAGCCGCGTCAGCGCCAAATCGTCGCCGGTGGGGAATTGTTCCCGCAACAGTTCGGCACGCCGTTCGCGCACCGCCAGGCGGTCGGAGCCGTAAATCAGCAGCAACATTAGGCCGCCCTAACGATTAAATAACAGAAAGCCCTAGCCGCAGGGCACACGAAACCCCGCCACGAGAGGGCACCACTTAGGTCTTGAGCCTGCAACTGACATGCAGGTGGGTGCCCTTCTTCAGGTTCCACCTTAATCGGACTAAGCCGGCCGTAGGTGTCTCCGTCCGCTACAGACTCCCATTTAAGAAGTGTTGGTTCAAGACTTTCTCATGATGCCCTCGCGTCGCGGGGCTACGCGGATATTCTACCATAGGGCGCAAGCAGAGTCAAGAGCAGCCCGGCGCGGGTTCCCGCCGTATTTACCATCGGTGCAGCAATCAGTGCCGCGCCGCCGATCCCCTGTGGCCCCGGCCACATCCTTGACGCAGGGCACACGTTCACGGCTACATACGACGCTGCCGACAATGCCGCTACATCACGCTCTCCGTATCTTCCTTCATGCCGCTATAGTGAACACAGCAGAGCCGCTTTACGCCCCTGTGCCCTGCCGTGTATAATGAAGACGATCCCCGGCAATGGGGCCGGCGGATTTTTGCACAGGTGAAGGAGACTCCCGACTGATGAGCGACACCTCCCGCCCCACGATGCGCCTGGAAAAGGACTCGCTGGGCGAACTCGAAGTGCCTGCCGATGCGCTATACGGCGTACAGACACAGCGCGGCATTCACAACTTCCCGATCACCGGTTGGCTGCCGCACCCGTTGCTGGTCGCGGCCACCGTCACGGTCAAAAAGGCCGCCGCCCTGACCAATCGGCAGTTGGGCCAACTAGACGACGAACGCAGCCAGGCCATCGTGCAAGCCGCCGATGAGGTGTTGGCCGGGCAGCACCACGACCAGTGGCGCATTGATCCTTTCCAGGCCGGCGCGGGCACATCGCACAACATGAACACCAACGAAGTGCTGGCGAACCGCGCCAACGAAATCCTGGGCCGGCCGCGCGGCAGCTACCAGCCGGTCAACCCCAACGATCATGTCAACATGGCGCAGTCCACCAACGATGTGTTCCCGACTTCCATGCGGATCGCCACGCTGATGAATTTGGAACTATTCTATCCGGCGATCACCATGATGGCCGAAGCCTATGCCGATAAAGGGCGCGAGTTCGACCACATCATCAAGTCAGGCCGCACGCATATGCAAGATGCGGTACCGATCCGCCTGGGCCAGGAGTTCACCGCCTACAGCCGCGTACTATTCAAGATGCGCGATAAGATCAAGCGTGCCGCCGAATCGTTGCTGGAGCTGAACATCGGCGCGACCGCCGCCGGTACCGGCCTGAACAGCGACCCGCGCTACCAGCAGACGATGGTCGCTACCCTGCGCGAACTGACCGGCTTCCCGCTGCAACCCGCCGAGCATCTGGTGGAGATGACCCAATCACAATACGCGATGGCCGAAGTATCGGCAGCCCTGCGTGGGCTGGCACTGGAACTGATCCGCATCAGCCACGATATGCGCTTTATGAGCAGCGGCCCGCAAACCGGCATCATGGAGATCGTCCTACCGCCGGTGCAGCCGGGATCGAGCATCATGCCCGGCAAGGTCAATCCGGTCATGTTCGAGATGCTGACAATGGTCTGCAATCAGGTGATCGGCAACGATACCGCCGTGGCGCTGGCCGTGTCGGAGGGGCAACTGGAACTGAACGTGATGATGCCACAGATGGCCTTCAGCACGATGATGAGCATTGACATCCTCAAAAATGCCCTGCGCGTCGTCACCGAGTTTAATGTGCGCGGCATCACGGCCAACGAGGAACGGGCACGCTACATGGTCGCGCATTCGATGGGCCTGGCGACGGCGCTTAACCCGTACATCGGCTATGCCGCCGCCGCGACGGTGGTCAAAGAGGCGCTCAAAACGGGCAAGCCAATCCGCGATGTGGTGATCGAACAAGGACTACTGCCCGCAGAGGAAGTAGACCGTATCCTCGACCCGCGCACGATGACCGAGCCGGGGATACCCGGCAAAGGCGCACGCGCGGTAGGCGGCGGGTGAACGGAGTTCTGAGTTCTGAATTATTTACGAGTCCGTCTGATCTGCTCCTGAGTGGAGCATAACCTACCGGTGTGACACCGTAACTCAGAACTCGGAACTCGGAATTAGATTAGGGGGTGGGATGGACCTCAAACTGACGGGCAAGATCGCCCTGATCACCGGCGCGTCAAAAGGCATTGGGCGGGCGATTGCCGGGGAATTGGTGCGCGAAGGGGCTAGCGTGGCGATCTGCGCGCGCAACAGCACGGCGCTACATGAGGCCGCCGAAGAGATCGCGGCGGAGGCACACGATGCCGGGCGCGTGCTAGCAATCCCCGCCGATGTGACCAACGCAGCGGACGTGAAAGGGCTGTTCGACCGCGTGGCCGGGCACTTTGGCCGGCTCGATATCTTGGTCAACAACGCCGGGCGCGCCACGCCGGGCCGCTTCGGCGACCTGACTGATGCCGACTGGGCAGCGGACCTGGGCGTAAAGCTGTTCAGCCAGATTCGCTGCTGCCGGGCGGCCATCCCGTTATTGCGCGCCGGAGGCGATGGGCGCATTATCAACATCAACGCCGTGTTCGGCAAAGAACCGGACCCCACCTTTTTCGCCACCAGCACCAACCGCGCCGCCTGCATCGCCTTCAGCAAGGCGCTGGCCGCCGAACTCGCGCCGACCATCCTCGTCAACAGCCTCAATATCGGCTTCATTGAAACGCCACAGTGGACGGCCATTCAGCAAAAAAGTGCGCCAGGCCAGAGTCCCGAAGCGTTCTACGGCGCGATGGCGCGGCGCTACACGCTCCTCAGTCGCTTTGGCCGCGCCGATGAAGTGTCGGGCCTGGTTGCCTTCCTCTGCTCGCCGCGCGCGGGCTATATCACCGGCGCGTCGCTCGACGTGAGCGGCGGCATGGGCCACTATCTCTGATGGGGAATGCCGAGTACGGAATGTGCAATGGCGATGGCTGCTCGCCGCGCGCAGGTTATATCACCGGCGCGTCGCTCGACGTGAGCGGCGGCATGGGCTACTATCTCTGATGGGGAATGCCGAGTACGGAATGTGCAATGGCGACGGCCCGGCGCGGCGTATTGCCGCCGCCCGATGCTGGACTCTGTTGTGGACGGAATAGACTTATGAGCCATCACTTCATCAATCCGCATTCCGCACTCCACACTCCGCATTCGACGGAGTTAGCGGGGTTGTTGGAGGGCTACCGCGAAGAGGTGGTGGCGGCCTGGGTGCGGCTGCTGGCCGGGTTGCCGGGGTCGCGCTTTGCCGTGCTGCCGGTGACGGAGCTGCAAAATTGCCTGCGCGACCAGTTGCTGGCGATGGCAGCGGTGTTCCGACACAGCAGCTATGCCGAACTGGAGGCATATCTCGCCGACAATTGCGCCCTGCGGGTGGCGCAGGGCTTCGACATCTCTGAGGTGATCCAGGGCAACCTGTTGCTCAAAGATGCCGTGCTGCCGATCATCTGGCGCGAGGCGCAGTGGGAGGCTGACATAGCGCTGCGCCTGCTGGCCGAACTCGACGGCGTGCTGCATTGGATCGTGATCGGGGTCAGCAAGCTCTATTCGCTGCAACTGAATAGCCGGCTGGCCGCCCAAGTCGAATTACTGACCGCCAGCCAGGGCCAGTTGCAAAGCCAGAACGCACAACTCGAAGCGCAGTCCAAGCAGTTGCACCGTCGTGTGCGCGAAGTGGACGCGCTCAACCGCAGCAGCGCGCTAATTACCTCGACGCTCGACCTGAGCAAGGTCATGGACCTGATCCTGGAACAATTGGCCGAGGTGGTGCCCTATGACAGCGCCAGCATCATGTGGCGCATCCAGGGCGTGTTGCGCGTGATTGCCGAGCGCGGCCACGGCGACACCACGCGCGTGATGGGCGCACGGTACGACCCCGACGAGAATTCGTTGACGCGCCGCCTGCTCACCGGTGGCGCGCCCGTTGTGCTGGCCGATGTGCGGGACGAACCGGATTTTGATCTGCAACCCGACGACGGCACGCGCTCGTGGATCGGCGTGCCGCTGATCGTGCGCGATGAGGCGATCGGCGCGTTGACCGTAGACAATCGAGCGGTCGCCTCATATGATGCCGAGGATGGGCAGACGGTGATGGCTTTTGCCAACCAAGCGGCGATTGCCCTGGAAAACGCGCAGCTCTACGACCGCTCGCGCGAACTGGCTGTGTTGGAGGAACGTAACCGCCTGGCCCGTGAATTGCACGACTCGATCTCGCAGATGCTGTTTAGCATGGTGCTGAACGCCGAAGCATCCGCAGCACTGTTCGACAGCAACCCGGAGGCGGCCCGCGTGCAGATCGCACGCCTGCAAGAGACCTCGCACAGCGCGCTCAAAGAGATGCGGACGCTGATCTTTGAGTTACGCCCGGCCAACCTAGAAGAAGAGGGACTGGTGCCGGTACTGAAAAAACACGTCTCGCTGTTCAAGGAGCGCAACAGCATTGATGTGCAGCTCAAAGCCGAGGGTCAACGGCGCTGGCCGTTTGAGATGGAAAAGGCGCTCTATCGCGTCACACAGGAAGCACTCACCAACGTCGCCAAGCACTCCGGCGCGACCGCCGCTACAGTGACCTTAGCGGCTAGCGACGGCTGGGTGCGCTTGGCGGTGGAGGACAACGGTCACGGTCTGCCCACCGACGGCATCCGACGCGGTCAAAGCACGCTGGGCCTAACCAGTATGCGCGAACGGGCCGAGCAGTTGGGTGGGCGGTTCAGCATCGGTCCCGGCGCGGACGGCGCGGGCACGCGCGTGCTAGTGGAGTTGCCGATTACGCGGAGTACCTAAAGTCACGGCAACCGGAATAGATCCTGCCTTCGCAGGCGGCGCGGGGGAGCGTGTAGCCGGATTATGGGCGGGGATCTGTCCGCGACAGTGCCTTGCGGCATCCGGCGGCTATCGCCACTCTAGCCCTGGCGCTGTTTGAGAATGCGACCAACCGACAGCATAGAGAGAGGATAGCGCACCAATCATGACCAGCCACCCTACCCCTGCCCTGACCGACCTGCTGCCCGGCGTAGATCTAGCCCGCGCCGAGGCTGAGGTCGTCACCCATCTGCAAAACTTGATCCGCTTAGAGACGGTCAATCCGCCGGGCAATGAGACCCTGGCCGCCACCTATTTGCGCGACCAATTGGCCGAGGTCGGCATCGCCGGGCAATTGCTCGAAGCGGTGCCGGGGCGGGCGAACCTGGTGGCGCGCTGGGCGGGCAACGGGATGCAGCGGCCGCTGCTACTGATGGGCCATACCGATGTGGTGCCGGTCGAGGCCGACAAGTGGAGCCATGCACCCTTCGGCGGCGAGGTGGATGACCACTTTGTCTGGGGTCGGGGCGCGGTGGACATGAAGAATATTGACGCGATCCACCTGACCGTGGCGCGGGCGTTGAAGAGCGCCGGGCTAACGCTGCCGCGTGACCTATTGCTGGCCTTCACCGCCGACGAGGAAGCGGGGTCACGCCACGGCATGGAGTGGGTGGCGCAAAATCACTTCGACTGGTTAGATGCCGAGTACGCCCTCAGTGAAGGCGCGGGCGAGGAGATGGAAATCGGCGGGCGCTCGTTCTTCGGCGTGCAGAGCGGCGAGAAGGGCGCGTTCCGCTTCCGTCTGCGCGCTACCGGTGCGCCCGGCCATGCCTCGATCCCGCACGACGATAACTGCATCGTCAAGCTAGGGCGCGCGTTGAGCAACCTGGGCGCGGCCCGCCTGCCGCTGCACCTGACCCCGACTATGCGCGAATGCCTGATCACAATGGCCGGCCCTGCCGCTGCGCCCGCCTACGACACGGCGGCGCTGTTTGACCCTGCGCGCCACCTAGACGAATTGGCCCGCGTGCCAGTAGATGAACCGATGCGTCGCTTCCTCTACGCGGTGACCCATAACACGGCCAGCCCGACCATTCTGCACGCGGCGGGGTCGCGTATCAACGTTATTCCGTCCGAGGCGATAGCCGAGGTAGACGGCCGTCCGTTGCCAGGCATCACCGAGGAAGCGTTCCGCGCCGAACTGGAAGCAGTAGTCGGCCGCGACGCGACGATTGATTTAGTAGCCTTTAAAGCGGGTATGGAGTCGGATATCCAAACGCCGTTCTTCGGCATTATCCGCGACGTGATGGCCCAACTCGCTCCCGGCAGCGCGGTGGTGCCAATCCTGTCAAGCGGGGGCACCGATGCACGCAGCCTGGTGCCACGCGGCGTGAAAGTCTATGGCTTCAGCCCCCTCCGCATCGAACCCGGCGAACCGGCCGCCACCTCACTGATGCATAATCACGACGAGCGCATTTCGTTGGCGAACCTGCGCTTTGCCCTGCACGCTGAGTTTGCGCTGGTGGCGCGGCTCATGCGTGCGACGTGAACCATGAAACGTGATGCTAATTAATGAAGCCGTAATTCTTGTCCTTTGCACTAAACCCTGCATAGCTACTATCACGTTTCACGTTTTACGCTCAACAACCC
This sequence comes from Chloroflexia bacterium, assembly GCA_038228295.1. Lineage (GTDB taxonomy): Bacteria > Chloroflexota > Chloroflexia > QHBQ01 > JAICKM01 > JAICKM01. The sequence continues at coordinate 71,845 of JBBRPH010000016.1, forward strand.
AGAACAGAAAGAGGTAATCTATGCTTCCCATCAACCGTCCACCCACCCCGCCAGCCGACCCCAATCATGGGCCGATTACCGTGCTAATCGTGGACGACCATGCTGTGGTGCGCCAGGGGTTGCGCGCTTTCTTGGAGTTGCAGCCCGATTTGCAGGTGGTAGGCGAAGCGGCCGACGGCACAGAGGCGCTGGCTCAGGCCAAAGCGCTGCTGCCCGACATCATCCTGATGGATCTGGTAATGCCGAACGGCGACGGCGTGAGCGCAACGCGGGCGATTACCGTCGCCGTGCCGTCCACGAAGGTGCTGATCTTGACTTCGTTCTCTGAGGACGAAAAGGTGTTTGCCTCGATCAAGGCCGGCGCGCATGGCTATTTGATGAAAGATGTACTACCCCCGGAATTAGTTAAGGCGATCCGCACCGTCTATCGCGGCGAAGCGCAATTGCATCCCGAAATCGCTCGCAAGCTGATGAGCGAGTTCTCGACCCCTGCGCCCACCGCGCCCAAGCACGATCTAACCGAGCGCGAACTCGACGTGCTGCGCCTGATCGCGCAGGGCAAGTCGAACAAAGAGATCGCCGAAGACCTGGTGTTGAGCGAAAAGACAGTCAAGACGCACGTCAGCAACATCCTGCAAAAGCTGCACCTCTCGGACCGCACCCAGGCTGCCGTCTACGCGCTCAAACAGAAGATCGTAGAAGGTTAACGGTCACCGACTGTATTCGGCGCGAAATTGGCCCGGATGGGCCGGCGAAGTCGGGCGGCTCCGCCGGCAACGTGACCCCGGTATATACCGCGGCTACAAGCAATTGGCAACCGACGGCCGGCAGGCGCACCACTGCCGTGGGATGGGTGGTCGTGGTTAGCAGCCGACCGTTGTCGGCGCGAACGAAATGCGTGATCTACATCCGAGCCTCGGCCACCAGCAGGTACGCTTGCTGCTTTAATATCCATCTAAAGGCGGATAACGCTTCGGGCTAATTTCGTTATACTGGATACAACGTGAGCCAGATACGGCCGAGCGCCGATTGTGCTACACTAAAGGCAACACAAGTATCCGCCGCATTGGGCTGCGGGACTGTGAATTTTGTGAAAGAAGGATAACGACTCGAAGCACCGGGGTAGGGAACTGGAACCGGTCCGGGTTGTTGAACAACGCGATGGATACGCTAACCCCTAATGCAGCCAAGATCCGAGTGCTGATCGCCGATGATGTGTCTTGTATGCGCGAGAGCCTGCGCACGGTCCTGAGCTTAGACCCCAGCTTGGAGATTGTGGGCGAGGCCGCCGACGGTGCAGAAGCGGTGAAACTGGCCGCCCATTTGCGCCCCGATGTAGTGCTCGTAGACCTCGAAATGCCCTGTTATGACGGCTATGTATGTACCCAGGAACTCACCGAACGCAGCCTATGCAAAGCCGTGGTCGTGTTGAGTATCCATAGCGACTCGGCAAGTCGCGCCCGCGCCCGCGCCGCCGGGGCGAGCATATTTCTCCCCAAAGGCACGCCTATCGCCCCGCTAGTCAGCGCCATTCAGCGCGCCGCCGGCCACGATCTGCCCGCGCCCAGCGCCCGCTTCGCACGCCTGCGCGATCCCTTATCGCGGAGCGGCGCCTCCCCGCATACCGTAGTCCCGCCGACGGGACCGGCCGGCCTGGGCATTGCACCCCTTCCCAAGCATTGACTGCACCCGCGCCCGCGCCGGCGGTAGCACCACTATCGGCTAGCGCGGTGCCCCCGGCAACGGAGGGCACCGCGCCCACCGTCGGCGTGCAGGCAGTCTATGATGCCCGCTGCGTGCGCTTTGCCGCCGAGCGTGACCGCTACACGACGGAGTGGAACCGCGTCGCCAATGTGCGCCTGCTGACATTCCTTTTGGCGGTGGCGGCGCTGGGTTGGGGATATTTCCAGGGGGTGCAACTGCTGGTACCGCTGGGTGTCATCTTGCTGGTTGCTTTTATCGTTCTGGTGGTCTGGCATCAGCGGCTGGGCCGGCAGCGCACGCGCTACAGCGAATTGTGGGCCATGAACGATGAGGCGCGCAAACGGTTGGCGCGCGATTGGGCCGCCTTGCCGCTGCGCCACACCGTCAGCGCCCCGTCCGGCCATCCCTACGCCGCCGACCTCGATCTCTTCGGCCGCGCTTCGCCGTTTCAACTGCTGGAAGCGGTCGGCACACGCATGGGCGAGACGACGTTGCGCGATTGGTTATTGGCTCCCGCGCCGCCCGCTGTAGTGCGTGCCCGCCAAACGGCCGTGGCTGAACTAGCTCCGCAGATTGATATGCGCGACGAACTCGTCTTACGCGGGCGCTTGCTGGGCGAGCCAAAGCCCGACCCGACGGCGTTTCTAGCCTGGGCCGAAAGCCCACCCTGGCTGCTAGACCATCTGCCACTGATCTGGCTAGGGCGGGCGAGCGTCGTGCTACTCCTGATCACGGCGGTCGCACAATTGAATGGACTGCTGACGTATCCGATCTGGCTGGCGTTCGCGGCGGTAAACTATAGCTTACGCACCTATCTGGGCACGCGGGTGCGCGATAGCCTGCACGCCGCTATCAGCGGCCAGCGCGCGTTCGCCTGTTATGCGGATGCCTTCGATGTGCTATCGCAAGCCCAATTTAAAGCGCCGCTGTTGCGCCAGGCGCAAGCCGATTTAACGGCCGGTGGACTACGCGCCGCCGAGTTGCTGCGCCGACTAGATCGGCGTGCCCAACTGGTCACACCGGCTGACTATATCTTAAACTTGCCGTTTCAACTGTTTCTGCTATGGGACATCCAGGTGCTGGCGGCGCTGGAAGGTTGGCAACGTCTAGCCGGGCGGCGCGTGCGCGGCTGGTTGACTGCGCTAGGTGAGGCTGAGGCGCTGGCCGCGCTGGCGGTGCCGGCCCACGATAACCCCGATTGGGTATTCCCCACGCTCGACCCCGCCGCACCTGCCTTAACCGCAACTGCGTTGGCGCATCCGGTGCTGGCGGCTAGCGCCCGCGTCGCCAACGATGTACAGGTGGGTCCACACGGCACGTTCCTGCTCGTAACCGGCTCGAATATGTCGGGCAAAAGCACACTGCTACGCGCCATCGGGGTCAACTTAGTGTTGGCCGGGGCCGGCGGGCCGGTCTGCGCCACGGCCTTTACCATGCCGCCGGTTACGCTCTGGACCAGTATGCGGGTTCAGGACTCGTTGGCGAGTGGTGTTTCCTACTTCATGGCCGAGTTGCAGCGACTCAAAGCCATCGTAGACGCAGCGCGGCAGACGCAGGGCGGGGACACGGTTTTCTTCTACCTGCTTGATGAGATCCTCCAGGGCACCAACACCGCCGAACGCCAGATCGCGGCGCGGCGCATCATCGGCCACCTGGTCGCAGGCGGCGCGTTAGGCGCGGTCTCAACCCATGATCTGTCGCTGGCCGATGCGCCCGATATGGCCGCCCTAGCCCAGCCGGTCCACTTGCGCGAGCAATTCACCAGCGGCCCCACCGGCCCCAGTATGGCCTTCGATTACCACCTCCGCCCCGGCCTCGCCACCTCGACCAACGCCTTGCGCCTGATGGAGATCGTCGGCCTCGACGTGGCATGAGCTGCTGTCGTTCCAGGCAGCAACACGGAGAATCAGGTGCATGAACTCGGCGTCTTTCGCGTTGCTATGTGGATTAAACGGGCTCGTCCATCAGATGCACAGCTAGGGTCGAATCGGCGGCGGGATCGGGGTGGGGATTAGCGGCTACTGCGGCCTGCCAAACGGCGAGAACCTGCGGAATATGACCGGGAAACGCAATAGGTGTGGGCAGCGCGGCGGCGGCGAACCAGCACGCCTCGGCGGCATCATCGGCGGGTTGAAGCGTACCCCCGACCGGGCGCGCACGATAGTAGACGTTGAAGGTATAGCTATCGTTCGAGCCGTAGCGGTCCAGGAAGATGCCCAGCAACTGTGTGAGTTCTACCCGCAGGCCGGTCTCTTCCCGCACCTCGCGCCGGGCGCCGTCCGCTGGATGCTCGGTTTCGTGCAGGTAGCCGCCGGGGATATCCCAGTGATCGCGAAACGGCGCGATGTTGCGGCGCACCAACAGCACCGCGCCGTCCTGCTCGATTAATGCGCCTGCACAGGGCTTGGCGCTGCGGTAATAGGCGCGCCCGCAGGTCGGGCAGACCCAGTGCCGGTCGTCGGGATCGGGGCCGGCCGCTTTCGTTAGCCGTGCGCCGCACGCGGCACAATAGGTCAAGGGGCCGATGAACCACCCCCCGATTTGTGCACCAGGGTGGTTTGCAAGCGTCGTCGCGCCGGTCTCACCGAGGTAGGTGCGGCAGCAGGATCGGGCGGTGCCACAGCGACGACGGTATCTGCGGGCGCAGTGCCGTTGGGCGCAGCGAGCGCCGGCGCGCCGCTAGGGGCATCGGCCAGGCGACGATTGAGCGCCGCGCTGGTGATAAAACCGGGGCGTAAGGCGGCCGGAATATCCACCGGCCGGCCTGTTTGAGGGTTTACCCACTGCCGTGCCCGGTAAGGGCGCAAGGCAAAGGTGCCGAATCCGCTGAGAACCACGCGGTCGCCGGCCTCCAACGAATCAGCAATATGGTCCAGCGCCGTGTCCATGACCCGTTTCACCGTGCCATACGGGACACCCGTTTCCGTGCTCACTTTACGGAGCAACGCGCTCTTTTTCATCCCTTGCACCCTTTCACTACGGTCTCAGCCTTACTGCCCCCTCACCCCGCCTCGCCGGGTCGTCCCGCCGGCGGGTCGCTGCCGTATTAGCTCTATTGTAGCGCTATTTTCACCTTTAGGGAAGAGGGCGCCGGCCCGGTCTAACCCCACCCCGCTCCCCGCTGGGGCAGGAAAGGGGTGGCGGTTAGACCGAGTACACGTTGCCTTGCGACCCCGCCGACTTTCGGGCATAATAGCCCTATGAGCTATACTGCCAAACGCCTGATCCTATTGCTAATGGGCTGGGGGCTGATCGTATTCGCCGGGGTCACGGTTCGCATCAACGGGAGCCAAGCCCCGGTGGTAGTGCCGACCACGCCGACCGTAGCGGCTGCGGCGCCCGCAACCACGCCCAGCGCAGCGGCGGGGAATGCTGATCTGCAAGCCACCCTGCAACGCGATCCGAACAATGTGCCCGCTCTCGTGGCGCTGGCTGAACAGACATACCAAGCGCAGGATTGGGCCGGCGCGATCCTGCTCTATCAACGCATCGTCGCCCTGCAACCACACGATGCCGGCACATTAGTGCGACTCGCCGCCACGCAAATCTACGCCGGGCAGATCAGCGATGCGCGACAGACGTTGGAACAGGCGGTGCAGATTGCGCCGGATCGCGCTGACGCGCATCTGTTGCTGGGCCTCACCCTCAGCCGTGCCATGCCGTCCGATCCGGCCCACGCCCGCCAGGAGTGGCAGCGCGTGATCACCCTGGCCCCTGGCACCGACTTAGCGCAGCAAGCCCAAACACTACTGGCGGCGCCGACCGCCCAGCCGTAGCGTGAGCGGAGTAAGGAGTTTATGGCACCGACATTTATTGTGATCGGCGGTGGCTGTTACGGCAGCCATCACCTAGCCCGGCTGGAAAAGGGGCGTCTGCGCGGCAAAATCGCGCCCGACAGCCGCATCAGGATCGTGGACCGCAATCCAGCCTGCCAAGTGCGCGGTGAACTAGCCGCCGCGCCGAACCCGCTGGTTGAGATTGTGCAAGCCGATTGGCTGGACTATATGAAAGCTGCGTTCGACACCCTGCCGGCCGGCGATGAAGTAGTGCCCGCACCCATCGCCCCTCATTTGGCGGCGGAGTGGCTACTCTGGAGCCTGCAACAGCGCCTACCCGTCGGCATGGTTACCCAAGTGCCGTTCAGCGATGAGTTCGGCGGTCTGCCCTACGAATACCTCAGCCCCGCCGGCGAACGGTTTTTCAGTGCGGCGGGTTGGATCTGTCCACCCAACTGTCGCGCGCCCAAGAAATGCCCGGCGATCCTGGCCCCGCGCACCTGGGAACTGGGCGATACCGTGGAAGCCTTCAGCCGCGATCATGCCGACCGTTACAGCGTCCCGGCGATCTTCCGCACCGTCTACCGTACCACCGGCATCGAAACGATCCCGGTCGGGTTTTACCGCGAGACGCGCGACCGGTTGCTGGCGCTGGCCCAAGCAGGCACGCTGACCGGCAAAGGGGTCATCGTCTCCACCCTATCGCCGTGCCACGGCGCGGCCAATCTCCTGCATTTCGGTGCCGGATAGCTTTGGAGGATACGGACCAATGGCTGATAGTGATGGGATGACGGCTCCGGCGAGTCCTGACGTAGATCGCACGATGAAGCTCCGTAGCGGGCTGGATGATGCCCTCTCCAACCTGATGGCGGTCTTGCCGGGCGCCGACAACGAGGCGGGCTGGGAGATTACCACCGCCGACGACGGTTGGACAGTACGCCAAATGGTAGCCCACCTGGCCGTGACCGAATTCAGTATGAACGGGCTGATCGCGCAAGCCCTGGCCGCTGCCGCTGCGGGCACTCCGGGAGTCGGCCTCACACCGGCGGGCAAGGACGGTCGCCCGTTCGACCTCGATTTCTGGAACCACCGTCAAGTGGAGAAGCGTGCCGCCCAGCCGCCCTCCGCCCTGCGCGTCGAATTGACCGAAACCCGCACCCAGACGCTGCGCAACCTAAAAGCAATGACTCCCGACCAACTAGCGACCCCCGCCTGGCAGCCCGCGCTGGGCAATACGACCGTGGAGGCGATCTACAAGATCATGGCGCTGCATATGCGCGACCACACACGTGCGATCAAGAAAGCCCTGCGCGCTAGCCAGCACGGCCTGTATTGGGCGGATGTGGAGTAACCCCAACCTGAGTCCGCACGGCGCAACCCGTTGCGCCGTTCACGGTCACGGATTATGGGAACGATTCTTGCACAGACTCGCAGTGTTGAGTCTGGTTCTGCCGGGGCCACATCCCGGTGTGTAGTGAGAAGAGAGGTAAAATCCATGGCCTTTGAACTGCCCGCGTTGCCCTATGCGTTTGACGCGCTCGAACCGCATATTGATGCACGCACGATGGAGATTCACCACGATAAGCATCACGCGACCTATGTCACCAACCTGAATAAGGCGCTCGAAAACAGCCCGGAATTGGCGAATATGTCCATTGACGAGCTGATGCGCAATATGGCTAAGGTGCCGGAAGCGGCACGCACGGCAGTCCGCAACAACGGCGGCGGCCACTATAATCACAGCCTCTTCTGGAAACTGATGAAGGCGAACGGCGGCGGCGCGCCTACCGGCGAACTGGCGGCGGCCATTGACAAGGCGTTCGGCAGCTTCGATGCCTTGAAAGAGAAGTTTAACGCGGCGGGCGCGACGCGCTTCGGCTCCGGTTGGGCTTGGTTAGTAGCCGATGCTAGCGGCGGACTGACCGTGACCTCTACCCCCAATCAGGATAATCCCCTGATGGAAGGCGCACACCCGATCCTCGGCTGCGATGTCTGGGAGCACGCCTATTATCTGAAGTATCAGAACAAGCGCCCCGACTACATGGCGGCTTGGTGGAACACGGTTAACTGGGACGAAGTGGCGCGCCGCTACGAGCAGCGCGGCTAGTCCGCTTTTGTACTGCTAAGACGCAAAGCACGCAAAGCACCGGCTTTGTATGCTTTGCGTCTTTGTTCTGTAAGCAACGAGGTTCTATGCGTGTTCTGCGCCTGCGTTGGAGCGTACTATTGCTGCCGGCGCTGCTGGTTGCCTGTGATAATGGAACCCCAGCGACACCGACCGTGCCGCCTGCGCCGGCCCTGACCGTCCAAGCAACGGCGACGGCAGTAATCTTCGCGCCCACTTCGGTACCGACCAGCACGCTGGTGCGTGTCCCCACTATCACGGCGCAGGCGACCGGGGTACCCGCTACGCCCACGGCGGATCAGGCGGCAGGCGTCGTATATGCCACGATCACTGCGTTGGCTGGAGCGGATGCGGCCATGGCGACGGCACAGGCGGCGCCCACCGCGACCCTTACCCCAGCGGTAGTGCCCACCTTGCCGGCCGGGCTAGTCGGCACCTACCGCTTGGTAGTCACCGCACGGGCAGAGGGAAACCGCGTCTACCAGGCACCAGGCCGGCTGATCTTGAGTGCGGCCAAGCCGGATAGTGGGCGGTCGGCGGAGGTGCTAATTGCCGCCGTGGTCCGGGCGGGCCACGAATACGTCGATCTGGCGCCCGGCAAAACCATAGGCGGCCTTGTCCTGACAACCCGCACCGATTTACTGCCCACCGGCTTCAGCAAGAGCGCACCTTTCGCGGTCGGGGCGATCTATGACCCCGCTACCAAGTTGCTCACGCTCACTGCGGACCCGGCACACGGTTTTCCCGGCGGCTGGTCGCTCGGCCCGCTCAACAAAACCGGCAAGCCCCGCCCGATCACGGCCGGCACGCTCGCCCTCACCCTTGATCGGCCCGGCTTCATCAGCGGCCAGTTCGACTTGCAATCCGCCGGCACCAACGGGCCGCCGGCGGTCTATAACGGCGGTTTACAGGGGCAGAAGTAGAAGTAGCTACTCGGCACGGCTCTGTTCCAGCGCCGCCTGCACTTCGGGCACCACTTCCAGCACCTGGGCGCAGACTTCGTAGCGGCCAAAGCTGGGCATCAGGTACGCACCAGCCACGCGCGGATAGGCGTATTGCACCAACTCCTGGGCCATCGCAATCCCTTCTTGGCGACCATTCGCGCCCGCATCGTGCATCCGCCGGCGCGCCCAGTCGGGGATGGTGATGCCCGGCACCTCGTTGTGCAGGAACTCGGCGTGCCGGCCGCTTTGCAGTGGCAAGATGCCCATCAGGATCGGCAGGTCGAAGCCTTTGACTAGCTCCAGTGTGCGGTCCAGCCATTCCACGTCGAAAAAGGGTTGGGTCATCACAAAATCGGCGCCAGCCTCCATTTTTCCGATGAGCCGCTCGATTTCCAGGTCGAGATCGCGCGCGTTGGGGTTAAATGCACAACCGATCAAGAACTCGGTACGCCCACCGATAGTGTTGCCGCTCACGTCTAAGCCGGCGTTCATCTTTTTGAGCAACTTGATCAGGCCGATGCTGTCAATATCGAACACGCCCGACGAGCCGATTTTTTCGACCGGGTTGGGCGGATCGCCGGTGAGAGCTAGGATAATGCGCTGGCCCATAGCGTGCGCGCCCAACAGTTCCGCTTGCAAGCCCAGCAACGAGCGGTCGCGCGTGCAGAAGTGGATGATCACGTCGGCCCCCACCTGCTGGTGGACCATATTGCTGACGGCCATCACGCTCATCGAAGCCCGCCCGCGCGCGCTGTCGGTGATGTCCACCGCGCTAATGCCGCGCCGGCGCAGCATGGCTGCGCCGGCCAGCAGCTTGGCCGGATTGATACCACGCGGTGGTTCCAGTTCCACCGTGGTGACAAACTCGCGCCCCAGCTTCCAGGCGAAAGTGCCCGGTGCAGCGGTCTCACGGACTGAGCGACTCAGTTCGGTGCTGCCCTCGCCGGCTGCCGCCGGCGGCACAACAGCCGCGTCGCCTGCGCTATTCGCAAGGCTGTAGGGACCGACCGGGGTCGGTTCGGCGCGCTCGGCGCCCGCAGCGGCCTGCACCTGTGATTCACTGGGCGGAGCTTCGTCGCGCACCCGGCGGGCTACCTCGCGGATATGCTCCGGGGTGGTGCCGCAACAGCCGCCCAGCAGCCGCGCTCCCAGCCCGGCCATATGACGCGCCTGTTCGCCCATATAGGCCGGCCCCGACACATAGACAATACGCCCAGCAACGACCTCCGGCCAGCCGGCATTCGGCTGTGCGCTGAGGGGCCGCACGGCCACCGCCGCCATCTCGGCCAGTACCCGTGCCATCCGCACCGGTCCGGTCGAGCAGTTGGCCCCGATCACATCGGCTCCGCCTGCTTCCAGGGCACGCACTACGTCGGCCGGCGTGTCGCCGGCCAGGGTGCGTCCCTCCTCCTCGAAGCTCATCTGCGCGACTACAGGCAGGTCACACGATTCGTGGGCGGCGCGTAGGGCGATCAGCATCTCGCGCAGATCCTTGAACGTTTCGAGCATCAGCAGATCCACGCCGCCTTGCAGCAGCCCTTCGATCTGCTCGCAGAACAAGCGGTGCGCCTCTGCCGCACCGATGCGCCCAACCGGAGCCAGCGGGCGGCCCAGCGGTCCCACCGACCCGGCGATCAGCACCGGCAAGCCGACGATCTCCCGTGCGTTGCCGGCCAGCTTGGCGCCCTTGAAATTGATCGTCCGCACCTTGTCGCCCAGGTCATAGGCGTTCAGTTTCAGCCGATTAGCTCCATAGGTGTTGGTCTCGATGATCTCCGCGCCCGCTTCCATATACGCTTGATGGATGTCCAGCACCAGCTTGGCGTTCGACAGGTTGCACTCGTCGAAGCAGGCGGTGGCCGGCACCCCCTTGCTGTAGAGCATGGTGCCCATGGCCCCATCGCCGACGATGATGCCCGGCTGTTGCAGGCGGGCCAAGAACGGGTTGGGCGGCGACGGGTTAACGGATTGCGTCATCGGGTAGCTCCTGTCGGTCATGGGTCTAGTCGCAACCCTCATTATACCCAACCCCAGGCTGGGGAGCAAACCGGCCCGCCGCTTGTAACCGTTCAGCCTAATGAATGTATTGCGCTCGCCTAAACCTAGCGTATTCACCGTCCAGCTCGCAGTAATAAAAGCTCTACATTAGGGTTCAGCCGATAATAATCCAGCTTGACAGTTGTATTAGACTTGGAGGTGTGCTATACTAATAATAGTTAACACTCATATGTACTCTACTCACCCATTGAGGTTGGACTATGAAGCTGTCACCGCACCTGCTCCTCGCGACCCCGACCCGTCCGGCCGCCGCGCCTACGGCGCGGCGGCGCATGATTTTGCTGCCGGCTCTTGTTGTATTTGCTGTCCTGGTGGCGGCACACAGCAGTGCGGCACCCGCCAAGATGCCCGCCGCGCGACGGTGCCGCTGCTGAACTTAACGCCGGTGGCAACCAATTTTAACGGGGTCGTCGGCATCGATCACTATGGCCCAGCGAACAAGGTTGTTGTATCGGTCAACTACTTCGCAGGAACACCCCATAACTTTGACCTGATCAACGGCGACGGCAGCCACAGCCAGTTCTCTAACATCAGCGGCTTCACCGATGAAGTAAAAATTGCCACTGTGCGCGATAGTCACGCCGGCTTTGTGGCCGGCGAACTCTTTACCGGTAATGGTCATGACGGCCAAATTGTGCGGATTTCACCTGATGGCGTAGTGGTGCAAAACCCGTGGGTGACGTTGCCCAGCGGCAGTGGACTGCTGCGCGGTAGCCTGTATGTAGACCGCACGGGCGTATTCGGCGGCGATCTTATTGTCGTCACTACGGTGGGGCGGGTATGGCGCATCACGTCGGCAGGCACGGCCACCTTTTTAGCGGATGTAGGAGTCCACTTAGAAGGGCTGATTACGGTCCCGAACGAGGCGCGCTATGGACCGTGGGCGGGTAAGATATTGGCCGGAGCCGAAGAGCAGACGCGAATTTACACCATTGATCCGCAGGGTAATAGCGCGTGGTATAACCTAGACATCGAACCGGAAGACATCGATCTCATCACGCCCAATGAAAACTTCTTCGCCGTGAGCTACGACGAACACCAAGTCTTGGGGGCCACTGCGGATCAATTCACTGGGATGATAGGCGATATGCTGATCGCGGAAGAAGGCAACGATCCCACCCACGGCTATCTATGGCGTGTTTATTGGGATGGCACCCAGTTCCAACGCACCTTACTCGGCCCGCGTAAGCATTGGGAACACGTCACCTTCTCTTCGGCGGGTATTCCGCCGTTACCGCCAGTTCCTACTTCGACCCCGACCAACACCCCCACCAACACCCCCACTAACACGCCGACCAGCACCCCAGTTTGTGTACCGAGTTCTCATTGGTGTACCGAGACGAGTGCTAACGTACCTAGCGCCGCCGGCAGTCTGAATGGAGTCGCTGTCTACGACCGCAATGAACGGTGGGCAGTCGGATCTGTGGGGTCGCCTACGGCGGGGCCGCAACAAAGTTTGGTGGAACATTCGACGGGCCAGGGCTGGGCCGTGCAAACGGGCGTACCCAACGTCAGCGCGTTAAATGGCGTAGCGAAGGTTGCTAGGCCGGCTTTTACCTATCTGACCCCGCTACCCGGTTTAACGCCGACTCCTGACCTCTGGGCCATTGGCGACAGTGGCATCATCCATTACCGCAACGGAAGCTGGACGCAAGATCCCACCGGCCTCGGCGGGCGCGGCATCACCACTCTCGACTCGCAAGATATGTACGCGGTGGGCGCACAAATCCAGCACGGCAACGGCAACGGGTGGAGTGGCAGTACTCCGGTGCCGGGAGGTGGCGTGCTCAACGGAGTCGCTATGATTGGCACTAAATACACGCCCATCCCGCAGGCTGGTGAGGTGCTGAGTACTCCGACGATCTTCGTCAAAAAGGATGATTGGGCGGTCGGTTATAGGACAGGCTCCGACAATCCGAGTCCGCTCATCGTGCATCAGGTGCGGGCGACCGCCGTGCCGGGCATCTGGACGGTGGTGGCGGTTCCTACGCCCGGCGATGCCACGAGCGCCGTACTCAACAGTGTTGATTACTATGACCGCAATAATGTCTGGGCTGTGGGTACTTACCACTTTGTCGATACCCCACAAAACGAGGGCGACAACACTCTGATTGAGCATTGGGACGGCACGGCGTGGAGCATCATCCCTAGCCCGAACCCCGGCGGAGCCTATAATAGTTTGCAGAGTGTTTGGTACAGCCAGGAAGGCGACATCTGGGCTGCCGGTTATTACAGCAATGTAAGTTAAGTAGCTCCGCTCAATTGCAGACCCTGCTGCTGCGCTGGAACGAACGCAGTTGGGATGTGATCCCCAGTCCGCAGGTGGGCGAGAGCAGTGAGCTGCATAGTATCGCCAGCGAGTCGGGATCGCGTGACGTGGTGGATACAAATGCGGCAGTCGGCCGCACCCGTGCTAGCGCAGCGGGATCATGGGCGACCCTGACGGAGCATATCACCGCGCCGAGCTACCCTGGCAACACCATCAGTTACTACGAAACCTCCCTCATACCGAATGATTATTATAATCAAGGCTGCGCCGCTGCTAGGCGCAAGCAAGCGGGGATCGTGGTGTTGGACTTCGGCCAACCCACCAACTGGTCGGCAACATCGATCCCACAGTTTGGCACCCGTCTTGTTGGTAGTCAGCTTCATGCCTATATATCTAACGGCACTAGTACTGATATTCGCCATCTTGTGGATCAATTTGCTAAGGGCTATGATGCGGCCTACACAGGAGCTAATCCAACGAAGTGTACGCTGGTAGCCGGCCCCCGACAGGGTATTGAAGTAGTAATTGCTACATCAAATGATACAAGCGGCAACAACAACGCACTTACTAGCGACCATGCGGTAGCATGGGCAGCCATGATAGACGGCGTTAGAGCCGACACCTTCGGGATCCAAGGAATTCTAGCGCAGGCCGGCATTGATGCCGAACCAAATTATGACCTCGGCTATACTTCCACAGCAAACTGGGTGAACAGCTATAGCCAGAACGGACATACCTTGTGCTATAACTTCGGTAGTACCGACGGCTATCCCAATCTTGCACAGGGAGAACCGACACCCGTTGTCCCCAATCCCTATGGTTACTCTGCTTGGCGGGTTGATCAGTTGTATGACATTGCCACCGGTATAATGGGCCAGCGCCCCTTGCCACAGATTTACCGGCCAAAGATGGCGCGGGACTGGTACCGTGTGCAAAGCTGGAGCCAAACCCGCCCTGGGCCAAGCTATGCAATGACCTTCGCAGGAATTATGAGTGAGTGCCGATCCAGTGGTTGCCAACCCCCGGCAGACTTCCGTCAGGAACAGGCGTGGCAGGTCTTCTGGTTAGAGTTCAACGCCGATCCCAACACCCAACAAGCTGCGCCAAACTCTACAGACATTCAGTGCAGTAACGGCGGGGGGGTGGGTTGTGCGCCGAATAGTGATATTACCCCCTGAAAGCCAGGAGACCCAACACGTAAACTCAGCATTCTTAGAGAGTGAGGCTAAACACATGGAAGCACATCAGGCACGGACGCTTGCACGGTCTTTGACTGTAGCGTTCCGAATAGCAGTTTTCCTGCTGGGGAGTGGGATGCTAGTAGCGTGTGGGTCTAGTCCCGCCACGCAGCCACTAGCACCCACCGAGACGACCTTTGTAGGCGCGACAGGCACAGCTATTCCTGGCGCACCTAACCCAACGAGGGTGCCGCCCACTGAGACGACTCTCGCGGCGGCAACCAATGTGGCGAGTCCGTCAGCTATAATGTACCCAATGGATCATACAGCGAAACGGCCTGATTTAAAGTAGGAGTATCCGATGGCCAACATTCGTAAAACCTATCCCGCTAGCCTCAAAGCCGAGATTGTCCACGAAATCTGGCGCGAGACCCGCTCGATCAGCCAAATCGCCGCCCAGCACGGCATCCATCCCAATCAACTCTATACCTGGCGCGATCAGGCCGCCGCCG
>JBBRPH010000017.1:0-85414 GCA_038228295.1 Chloroflexia bacterium
GACTGGGCACTACCAGCGGTAGGCCCGCTGCCAATACCACGATCTTGGACAGTTGGCCGCGGCTGGTGGCGGCCGCCGGGCGGAAGGTGCAATCGCTATAGCCGGACAGCACGCCCCGTGCGGCCAAGCTGTTGATCGGCCCGTAAAAGGTATCTGTAGACAGTACATCGCTGAAGCGACGGCTTTGTAGGATCAGCGCCTGCTGCACTCCGGGGTTCTGCAAATCCAGCCCGCCCAACCAGACAGCACCTGCCGCTGGGACAGCGACGCTGGTGAAAAGAGCCGACTGCGTGGCATCGGTGGCGCTGCGGCTCCAGGTGTGCCCATCCCAATGCAACAGCAGCCCCTGCCCATCGGTTCCCTGGATAGTACGGCTGTAACCGGCGGCCCAGAGATCGTCAGCCGCGTGGCCGGCGATACTGGTCAGGCCGCTGACTGCCAGATCGGCGTTGGGGCTGGCAACGCGCGTCCAACTGCTGCCGTCCCAGTGCAGGATCAGAGTCTGCCCGACGATCCCATTATAGATTTGTCCCACGGCCCAGACATCGTTACGCGCCGCTGCCCAAACGCCGGAGAGGAAGACACCCGCCGGTAGCAGGGCCGGCCCGGCTACTGACGACCAAGCCGTGCCGTTCCAGTGCAAGATCAGCGATTGGGTCTGGGTATAGCCGGACGCAGCGGCGACCAAGCCGACAGCCCATACATCGTCTGTAGCGACGGCGGCAACAGCGGTGAGTTGGTTATCCCTGGTGCCCACGGCGGGGCTGGGAATGTGTGTCCACGTATTGCCGTCCCAATGGACGATGTGGCTACGTGCGGCAGGCAGCCGGAAATCAACGCCGACGGCCCATACATCGCCGGCGCTTACTGCTGCCACGCCGGATAAATGGGCCGGTAGGTCATTGGGGTTGCCCTGTACGGCAATGCGCCATTGCGTGCCGTCCCAATGCTCAATCAATTCACCGTCGTTGTAGTCGCCGCCTGACCCCCAGTGGCCGACCGCCCAGGCATCGCCGTGGCTTATCGTGGCGACCGCGCTCAGGCTGCTTTCATCGGGGGCGTTGGGGCTGGGAACCAGGGTCCAGTTACGGCCGTCCCAATGGCGGGTCAGGGTGTTGCTGAAGTGGCCGCCGGTGGTACTGGGATAGCTATCAAAGCTGCCGACGGCCCACGCATCGTCGAGGGCCAGGGCTGTCAGCCCCGCCACCCCACTGCGCGCCCGGCCCACATTGGGGCTGGGTAGCACGGCCCAGGCACTGTCGGTCCATTGCGTGATCAACGTTTGCGCCGAGTCCTGGCCTTGTGTGCCGACCGCCCATAGCGCGCCGGAGCCGGTCGCCACGCCGTATAGGCTGCTAGTGGCCGGCGGCGCGGCGACGAGGGTCCAAGCGCTGCCGTTCCAATGCTCCCACAGCGGCTGATGGGCGGGCTGCGTGACATACGCCGTTGGTTCCACCCAGCCCACCGCCCACACGTCGTCGGCGGCGCGGGCCACAACACCGCGTAATGTGCTGCTCCCTGTGGGAGCCGGCACGCTGACCTGGGTCCACGCTGTCCCGTCCCAGTGCATGACTAACGGTTGGGTTGTGCCGGTGGCATAGGCTGATCCTACGGCCCAGACATCATTCGTCGCCCGTGCCGCCACAGCCGTGAGAATACCGTCGCTGGGCATGGGATGCGCGACGGTCGTCCAGGCGGTGCCGTCCCAGTGCAGAATGGGTGTAGTGAGACCAAGACTGGTACTGGGCGACCCTACAGCCCAAATATCGTTAGCGGCCACCGCTGACACAGCGCTCAATGCGCCTGCGTCGCCCGGTGTGGTAATCCGGCTCCAGGCGTGCCCATCCCAGTGGATCACGAACGCCTCTGCATTGCCGGCTGGTGATCGGACATAGCCGCCCGCCCACACATTGTCGCCGGTCAGGGCCGTTACGCCGGTTAAGGCGGCATAGCTGTAGATGTTACTGGGCTGTGGGCTAGGCACGACGCTCCACGCGCTGCCGTTCCAGTGTTCCACCAGTGGGCGGCTGGGGGTTTGCGCGCCGCCGGGGCCCGTGCCGCCCGCTCCCACTGCCCACACATCGTCGTGAGCCACCGCCGCCACGCCGAGCAGTTTGCTCGGCTGGTCAAACGGCGCAGGCGTGACACTGGCCCACTGCGCGCCGTCCCAATGCTGGATCAGCGGGAACAATGCGCCCGTCGTGGGGATGACATAGTTGCCGACTGCCCAAGCGTCGTTGCCGGCGAGCGTTGTGACGCTGTAGAGTTCATTGAAGCCCCACTGACCGAGGCCGGCGACCGCTATTGGCGGCGCGGGACAGCCTGCGACAGCCGCAGTAGAGGCGGGTGCGGCCTGTATAGGGATACCGAAACTGCCTAACAGTAGTAATAGCAGTCCGATGCGCGGGAGTAAGCGTTTCATGAGTATCTCCTGTGTATTACTCAAGTGGATAAAACTGTAAAGGGAACTATTCCTGTGGGTACTGACATATATGTGACGAAGCATTGAACCGCTGGTTGCGGCAAACTAGACCGCTGCCCACTACGTATACTAAGCAATAAAGGAGATTATACCATGAGCGCGAAAATTCATAAATCCGAAGCGGAATGGCAGCAGCAACTTACACCTGAGCAGTATCATGTGACCCGGCAAAAGGGTACCGAGCGTGCCTTCACCGGGCCGTATCACGCCACGAAAACGCCGGGGGTTTACACCTGCGTCGGCTGTGGTACTCCGCTGTTCAGTTCCGCTGCCAAGTTTGACTCCGGCACCGGTTGGCCGAGTTTCACCGCACCGGTGGAGCCGGCGAACGTTCGCAGCGAGACCGATCGGATGCTCTGGATGCGGCGCACCGAAGTCCTGTGCGACCAGTGCGATGCTCACCTGGGCCACGTCTTTGAGGATGGGCCGCAGCCGACCGGGCTACGCTATTGTATCAATTCGGCGGCGCTCAAATTAGAGCCGGCCGCTCAGGGCACCGCTGGTGCCGAGGAGAAGTCCCCCATGCAAACGGCAACTCTACAAAAGGCGACCTTTGGCGCGGGCTGTTTTTGGGGGGTCGAAGCGACTTTTCGTCAGATCCCCGGCGTGAAGGAGACTGCCGTCGGCTACGCGGGCGGCAATACCGTCAACCCGACCTACCGCGACGTATGCGGCCATCACACCGGTCATGCCGAAGTGGTCGAAGTGACCTATGATCCGGCGCAAGTGTCTTATGATACCTTGCTGAATGTGTTTTGGGAGAACCATGACCCGACCCAATTAAACCGTCAAGGGCCGGATGTGGGTGATCAATATCGCTCGACCGTTTTTGTCCACTCGCCGGAGCAGGCCACCGCCGCTGAGGCAAGCAAAGCGGCCCTGAGCGCGAGCGGGCGTTACCGCCGCCCCATTGTTACCGAGATCACCCAAGCTCCGACTTTCTATCGCGCTGAAGATTATCACCAGCAGTACCTGGAGAAACGCGGCCTATCGAGTTGTCACATTTAACGCTGCCTGTTGCGTGTTGAGCTACTGATGTAGTACTAAAAGGAGAGCCGCCGGCGTTACGCCGGCGGCTCTTGCCGTCTACTATGGCTGTGTGGTGCGTTAAGGTGCGGCCACCACGTCTATCGTACCACCCATGCCGGGGTGGAACGTACAGGTATAGCTGTAACTGCCCACAGTAGTGAAGGTATAGCTGAAGTTGCGCCCATGCGCCATATTGCCCGACGCGAACAGCCCCGTGTCGCTGGTAACGTTGTGGGTGTCATTGTCCGCGTTAGTCCACACCACTTTGCTGCCGATAGGCACCGTCAGGTGCGACGGGCTGAAACTATAGTTGATCAATTTGACGGTGAAATTCTGCGTAACGGCTGGGGTCGCCGGAGCAGGGGTAAGGGTGGCCGGCGCGAGAGTCGGCGCAACCGCAGTTACTGTGGCGGCGGGGCCGACGGTCGCCGGCGTTTGGTACTTGGTGCGATATTGGAAGGTGCCTAGTTGCGAGAGCAATACATTGAACGGCGGCTGATTTTCCGGATGCTTCTCAAACACAGCGCGCTCGAAGTATTGCACGGTGTACGACTTACCGTTCAGGTCGCTCACCTCGGTGAATTCGTCGGAGATGGGAAAGCCCTGCTGGGCGAGGCTGCCGTGCTCTTCCCAGTAAGTGCGGAACACGCCGCCCAGCGTGTGGCCGGTTTCAGCGAAGCGGCGCGGGTTGCTGGTGCTGGCCTGCTGATCGGGCGCGCCGGTGGGGTACTTGGCCTTGTAGCGGAAGGTGCCGAGTTGCGAGAGCAGCGTATCGAACGGGGGTTTATTCTCGGAGTGCTTCTCAAAGACGGCACGCTCGAAATACTGCACGGTGTAGGTTTGGCCGTTCAGGTCGCTTTTTTCTTGTATTTCTTCCGAGATCGGGTAGCCTTGCTGGGCCAGCGCGCCGTGTCCATCCCAGTAGGTCAGGAACTGGCCGCTCACGGTATGGCCGGTCTGCGGAAAGGTGCGGCTGTTAGTCTGACCTAGTGCGGCGGGGCCGGCGCTGCCTAGCAGTGTGCAGAGGACCATCGTAGCCCCGACGCGGGCAAAGAGGGATCGTTGATTCATGGGAGACATCCTTTCAGTAGCGAATACACGGAGCATTGCTCCATTACAGGCTTGACACCATTACCAACGCCGGCCGGGTCGGATTCGTATCGGTCGGCGTGGGCTATTTTAACCCCAATTTTGCGGCTCGCTACCTTTAGGCGATGGGAAGTGGGCCGGCTTACGCGGCCGGGGTTGTGTCGTTGCCGTAGGCGTGCTAAGATAGCGGCAACCTTTGCGGCGTGGGTCTATGGCGAGGAGAGTCTTATGAGCTTGCATACCTTGATCACGGCGGCGGATCTCGTGCCGCATCTGACCGATCCCGATTGGGCCGTCGTGGATTGCCGCTATGCGCTGGCTGATCCCGCCTGGGGTCGGCAGGCATATGAAGCCGGACACATTCCCGGCGCGGTCTACGCTGATCTCCGTACCGATCTTGCCGGCGCGGCTGTGCCGGGGCAGACGGGGCGCCACCCGTTGCCGACGCCGGCTGTGCTGGCCGAGCGGCTGGGCGCGTGGGGTATTGACGAGCGCGTTCAGGTGGTGGCTTATGACGCGGCTGGCGGCGCGCTGGCGGCGGCGCGTCTGTGGTGGCTGCTGCGCTGGTTGGGCCATCCGGCGGTGGCGGTGTTGGATGGTGGTTGGCTGCCGTGGCAGGCGGCCGGCTATCCCGTGGGCGTGGGAGTCGCGACACGCCCACCGCGTCGCTTCACGCCACAACCACCGCCGGCCCACCTCGCCGACAGTGCAACGGTGCAGGCTGCGCTCGGCGACCCCGCTGTGCGTCTGCTGGACGCACGCAGCGCCGACCGTTATCGCGGCGAGAACGAGACGATTGACCCGGTGCCCGGCCATATTCCCGGCGCCGTATCTCTCCCTTATGCCGCTAACCTTGACTCCGCCGGCTACTTCTTGCCGCCCGCCACTCTACGGGCGCGGTTTGCAACCGCGCTAGGTGACACAGCGCCCGCCGCTGCGATTTATTACTGCGGCTCCGGCGTTACCGCCGCGCACAATATTCTGGCGGCGGTTCATGCCGGGTTGGCGGAGGGTCGGTTGTACGCCGGCTCGTGGAGCGAATGGATCACTGATCCGCAACGACCTGTCGCTACGGGCGCGCAAGCAACGTCTTGACCGAGGGCGGTATAGCCTGTTATGCTGAGGCCGGGAGGCCGGAAATGTTAGACGAATTACGTAAATTGTTCCTGTTTGAGAAGTTTTCCGATGTCCAGTTACAGTGGCTGGCCGATCATACGACGGTCGTGGAGTTCCCCGCCGGCGCCACAGTGTTTGATGGCGCAACTCTGCCCGATGCGCTTTGGGTGCTGTTGAGCGGCGAAATGCAGCTTACGCGCATGGTAGCAGGACACGAGACGGTCTTGGAGAAAACCACCCAGATGGGGTCGTGGGCGGGTTGGTTGCCGGTGTTTGAGGCGGATCTAGGGATCCACGCGCGCGTGTTGCAGCCTAGCCGCTTGCTGCGCATTCCGCAAGCTGCGGTACGCCATCTGTTGGACGGCGGCTTTCCGGTTACGAATCACTTGCTGGCGGGGATCAATACGGGGGTGCGGAACTTTGAGGCGTTGGCACGCGGGCAAGAGAAATTGGCCGCGCTGGGCCGGTTGTCGGCTGGGTTGACCCACGAACTGAACAATCCGGCCGCCGCTGCCCGCAGTGCGGCAATACAATTGCAGACCGCTGTCGCCGACCGTGACCGCTACGCCCTGGCGCTAGGGGGACACATTAGCGCGGATCAGACCGCTGCGCTGGCCGCATCCGTTGTCGCTACAACTCGTCTCACCCTCAGCCCGCTGGAGCGCAGCGCACGCGAAGAGGCGTTGGCGGAGTGGCTGGATGCCCACGGAATCGCCGATAGTTGGGATCTGGCGCCCAAACTGGGCGATGGTGGGCTGACCACTGCCGCTCTGGATACGGCGACTGCCGGCCTACCCACCGCTGCGTTGCCGGCGGCGCTCGGCTGGCTAGGTGCCCGCCTGCTAGTAGACAGCCTGATCCACCAAATCAGCCACAGCACAACCCGCATCTCCGAACTGATCGCCGCGATCAAAGATTACACCTACATGGATCAGGCGACGGAGCAAGATGTGGACATTCATACCGGCCTGGAGAATACCCTGACCATGCTCGGTCACAAGATCCGCGCCGCCGGTGTGACGGTAGAGCACGATTACGACCGTAGCCTGCCCTTGATCCCGGTGCGGGGCAGTGCGCTCAACCAGGTTTGGACCAATCTACTCGACAACGCGCTGGATGCGCTACAAGCGATGCCGGCGGCCGACCGCCGAATCCGGATCCGCACCGCGCGAGACGATGATCAGGTGGTGGTCGAGATCGGCGATAACGGCCCCGGCATTCCGCCTGACATCCAACGCCGCATTTTTGAGCCGTTTTTCACCACCAAGCCGCAAGGGCAGGGCACCGGATTGGGGCTGGACATCAGCTATCGCATCATGCGCGGGCAGGGCGGCGACCTGCGCGTGATCTCGGTGCCGGGCGATACGCGCTTCCAGGCGCGGCTGCCGACGGCCCGGCAGTCCTCCCAATCCTAATGGATCACCTGATCTCGTCCGTGCTGCGGGCCTGCGCCGCCCGATGAGGAGTCTGCCTGCGGCTCCCTTCTCCCCCTTGCCGCGCCATGTACAAGCCGGTCTGGCGGTGCTTGTTTTGCTGACTGTACTAGCCTGGGCAACCGTTTGGCTGGCGCCCAGTCGCACAACTGTGCGCATCATGGCGACTGCGCAAGGATGGGTGGGTCGCGTCAACGGTACCGAGTTGACCTTTAAGCGACCGGCGAGTGCGCTGTCTAGCGGCGGCACCCATTGGTATGTGGCCCCGGCGACTGAGACCAGTATTACGAACCGGCCGCCGCTGCGGTATCCCTACCGCCCGCCGGCCCACTGGGGCAATGGTTCGCCTGGGCGCGACCCGCCGCCTATTGGAATCCCTCGCCCGCCCACCGGCGACGCTGCCGCTGACCGCCACATTGGTCCACGGGCGCGTTGCTGCCGGACTGCTGATCGCAGTGGATCCGGCAGGCAACGGCTACGGCTTTCTGGTGCAACCGGAAGAGCGCAGCCTCAGTTGGTGGCGGCCGGCGGCGGCACGTTGGCCGCTGTTTTTCTTAACCGGCCTTGCGGCACTGCTAGCGATCTACACAGCCTATTTCTCGGCTCTAACGCTCTATGGCCCGCGCTACTGGTACGAGGCATTGCCGTTCGTGCTGCTGCCGACAGGCCGGGGTATCCGCTTGTTGGGCCAGGGAGCCGCCGCCCTAGCCGGGCGCGGCGATCGGGGCCGGTCCGGCACGCCTTTCTGGGTGGTGCCGACCGTGCTGGTTGGTGGACTGATCGCCTTCAACCTCACGCAAGTGTTGCCGGCGGCGGTGCGGCTGTACACCGAGTATAACGGGATAGACAATTCCAGTTTGCGGCGGATGGCTGCTGCCCACCTGGATCACGTGCTGGTGTTTGTGGCCCTGCGCGACGATGCGCCCCGACGCGATTTCGGCAAGTTGGCTTTCGCCAACGATCCGCTGCTGCATGGACCGCTAGTCTATGCGTGCGACCTGGGGCCGGAGCGCAATCGCGCCCTACTGAGCTACTTCCCCGACCGCCGGCCCTATTATCTGCCGCTCACCGGTGCGCCGCAGCCGGGCTTCGGGCCGTAAGTAGCCTAGCCGGCTGCGGCGCATCTGCCTTCTACGGTAGCCAACCTCGCTCATGCAGGAGTTGTGTGCCGAGCAAGCCGAGCAATACCTCGTTCGGGCTGCCCGCGTATTCGGGGTGATACTCCATGCGGACACGCTCGAAGTATTGCACGATGTAAGTCCGGCCGTCGGTGGGTGAGACCTCAGCTTGCGCTTCGCTCGTGGGGTAGCCGTTGACGAACAGGCCGCCGTGGGCCTGCCAGTAGCGCAGGAACGGCCCACTCAGGTTGTGCCCGTTCAGGTATTGGTCACTGGGGCTGTGGGAGTTAGGAGCCGCCGGGTTGGGCGCATGGAAATGCACACCGAGCAGACCCAGCAGCACCTCGCTAGGAGTGCCGGCGTTCTCCGGGTGATACTCGAAACGGGCGCGCTCGAAATACTGCACGGTGTAGGTCCGGCTGTCGGTGGCCGACACTTCGGCAAATGGTTCGGTCAATGGGTAGCCGAACTGCGTCAAGCCGCCGTAGCGTTCCCAGTAGGCCTGGAGCGGCGGAGTGAGTGTGTGACCGGTCGCCGCGAAATAGCGCCCGGTTCCGGTAGCCGGGGCCGCCACCTGATTGAGTGCTGCCGGTGCCGGCGGCGGGGTTGGTTGCGGCGTGGGCAGGTCGGTGGGTGGGGCCGGAGTTGGGACGAATTCCGCCGGCACTTCATAGGCATAGAGCGCGCCGTCAGTGGAGGGGACATAGATCACACCGTGCGCGATCACCGGCGCGCCCCAGATCGGCGCAGCCGTAGCAAACTGGTAGAGCAGCCGTCCATCGTCGGCGGCGACAAAATCCACTACCTGGGCGGCCGGCACCACGATTACGCCGCCGGCTCCTGCGGGCGATCCGATGGCCGCGCCGGGCAAGGTGTGCGTCCAGCGCAGGGTGCCCGTTGCCGCGTCGAAAGCCCGCAGCGCACCAGGGTATTCCACATCATCAATGGTGGTGCTGCCGCCGGACAGGTAGAGTACGCCGTCGTGGTAGACAGCCGATGAGATGGTGCCTTCGCCGCATTGTGGACACTCTCCCGCATCGGCTACCGTGTATTGCCAGACGGGGCCGTCTCCCAGATGATCCGCGTTAAACACATAGAAGCGGCCGTTTTTGTTGCCGGCCGCGACCATTTGCCGGCCGTTGGGCAATGTAAACAGAGTGGGGGTGGTACCGAAATCTGCGTCTTTGACCTCGTTCTCGGCCGGCACACGCCAGCCGTCGCCCACTGTGTAATCACTCAGGCTGATCGCAGCAATTCCGTCCACCACACCGGCTCCCTCACCGGGCGTACCGGTGGTCACGAACAGCCGGTTGTGCGCCGCATCCAGCGTGGGCGAGGTCCAGACCCCGCCACCGACAGTGTTTTCGCGCACAATATAGGCGCGCTGCTCATTCGCGCCGGTCGCCGCGTCGGCTCCCCAAGCAAAGCCGCGCACCAGCGGGTGGTCGCAGAACGAGGCGATGCCGCTATAGACGCGCCCACCCGCCACCAGCGGGGAGGCCCAGTTGTAGTGACCGCCATCCGCGCCGCCTTCGCCGGTGAATAGGCTCCAGGCGGCTGTCCCGGTTGCCGCGTCAAGGGCGTAGAAATGTTCGGCGCCCCCGCCCACATAGACGCGCCCGTCGGCCACTGCTGCGCCTGATGTCACCCCGGCGTAGTCGGGATGGCATTGGTTACTGGGGGTGGAGGTGGTGCCCAAATCGGTGTTCCAGCGTACACTGCCGTCAGCAGTGTTCAAGGCGTATTCGTTGCCGTCCCAAGACCCCTGGTACACGGTATCGCCGACAACTGCCGGCGAGGCGATCAACATCCCGCCGGGATTGGCCTTCCAGCGTAAGCGTAGCTGGGGCGCGGTGGCCGGTGTGAGGGCGGTTTCATCACTATTCCACGCTTGACGCAGGCTATCGTGCAAAAACATCGGCCAGTCGCCGGGACCGGGCCGTCCGGCGGCCGTTTGCGCCTGAAGATGCGGTGTGGGAAGCGCAGCGATAGCGATAGGCAACGTACAACTGAGGAACAAGACACAGCGCGTAACACGCCCAACAGAGAGTGGCACAGGCACCCATCCTTTGACCCAACCGTGTGCGCACCGGCTGGACCGGTTAAAGAGAAGACACGCCCACGGCCGGCGTAGCCCCGGTTTACGCACACTTATACTAACGCCCAGTAAGGCAACCTCAGTTTCACAAACGTTGCGCCGTTAGCACCGTTGCGCTTATTGCGCGGCACAATCGTAGAGCTGCCCACCCCCACCGAAGCCGCCGAAGCCACCGGAGCCGGACGCGCCGCCGTAGAGGCTTGAGTCTACCACGACACAGTGCGACGCAATCCAACTACTCACTGTGCTGTTGCTGCTCATGCGCCCGGTGCCCAAGCCCATGACGTAGCGCAACTGTTTTTGCGCCACCATCGTCGCCAGGCCGTCAGCGGTCAGCGCCGGGTCACTACCCATGAAGCCGCCCGGTGCCAGCACCGGCTTACCGGATTCCAACGCCAGCGCAGAGGCTTGCTGCGCGGTGGAGACGGCCACCAGGTAGAAGTAGTCGGCGCTACCCGCTTTCAGGAAGGCTACCAAACTGGTGTTGCTGGTGCCTTGTGTGCGGGTCCAACTACTCGGATCGCTGCGATTTACCGTGGCCGGTCCGGCCTCCGGCAGACTGGCGTTGGTGGGCGCGGCCAGCACCGGCGTGAGCGCCCAGGCCAACGGCGCTAGCAGGAGCGCCAACAGTCCCACCCCTACCAAACCGGGTGCCCAACGGCGCCAAACCCGCACACTCAGCAGGCGCGTCGCCACTAGCGGCACTGCGGCGAGCAGGCTTCCGCCCAGCGTCAGCGGCGTGAGCCAGACGCTCCAAGCCGGATAATCGATCAACACCTTGCTTTGCCAAACCGCCGTCAGTAGCAAAGCCGACGGCAAGAACCAGGCGTACCAACTACCCCGCCGATACGCCGCCCAGAGCGCGGCCACGCCGATACCCACTAGTGCCGCTGTCGCCGGAGCCAACACGATCAGGTAGTACGGATGAAAGATGCCCTGTGCCATGCTAAAGACAATACCGTAAGTCGCCAGCCAGCCGCCCCAGAGCAGGATAGCCTGCCCACGCGGTTCCAACGGCAGTCGGCGGCGTATACTCGCCGTGGCTACTAACCCGCCGATCAACGCCAGCGGGAAGAGCCAACTCCACTGCTCGGCCATGGCCCCGGTGAAGAGTCGCGTCGGTCCGGCGATGCCGGCATCGAATAGACCCCCACCGCCTCCACCACCTAGACGCCCGCCGAAACGTCCCCCGCCGCGATTAGGTGCGGGATTGCCGCCGAAGTTAGGCAGGCCGCCCGGCGCGCCGCCGTTGTTGCCGAAGTTAGGCAGACCGCCCGGCGGCGGCCCGCCCCGGAAACCGCCCCGCGTCTCACCCTGGCCGGTCACGCGGCCCAGGCCGTTGTAGCCCAGTGCCAATTCCAGCACACTATTGGTTTGGCTGCCGCCCACCCATGGGCGGGCGGCGGCAGGGGTCAAGTCTACCGTTAGCGGCCAGGAGAGGGCCACCGCCAGCACTACAAAGCCCCCTAACGTCAGATGGAGCAGCCGTGTGTACCAACGCAGCGGCGCGGCCACCAGATAGAGCAGATAAAACGTGGGCAGCACAATGAATGCTTCTAACATCTTGATGTTGAAAGCCACGCCGACCAAGCTCATGCTCACGACCAACCAGGCCAAGCGGCCCCGTTCAGTCGCCAGTGTGATCGCCCAGGCGGCTAACAACAGCGTGAACATCAACCAGGTGTCGGTATTGTTACCCCGCTCTACTGCGACGGCGATGGGAGTCAGTGCCAGGGCCAGCGCAGCCACGGTAGCTGCCAGAGTGCCGAACAACCGGCGCACCAACCCGTAGAGCAGGCCCACGGCGGCCACCCCAGCCAAAGCCTCCGGTAAGAGTAGGGCGAGGGGGTTGAAGCCGAACAGTTTGGCACTCAGCGCCTGAATCCAGAGTGCCACCGGCGGCTTATCCACGCTGATGAACCCGCCGCCGTCGTAGGCCGCAAAAAAGAAGTTGTGCAGGCTTTGCAGCATACTTTGCACGGCGACAGAATAGTAGAGGTTGTCGTAGCCGTTTTGGGCCAGATTCCAGAGGTTTAGCCCCGCCGACAGCGCCAGCGCACAAGCTAACCCCAGCCGCGCCGTGAATTTATCGCGTTCAAGGTGCCCGACCCGCACGGCCGGTGTCGTTGTTTCGGTGGTCGTAATCACAACTGTTCTGCTACTCCGCTTATCCCGCTAGGCCGACCTGCTTCGTTACCCGGACGATACTGTCCTGCAGCAGTTACCCAACTATACGGCCGCTCAATGGCCTATGGGATTCAGTATAACGCAGCAAGTTCAGAGCCGGGGCAAGATTAGTTAAGAATTCGGTTAGATTTCGCCGCTGCGGGCAGTCACTTGACGCGAGCCTTTGTAAGTCGTATTCTGCAAAGGGGAGTTGGCGCCCCAACCCTTTGCAACTTCGGAGTCTGCCGGCTACGGCGGCAATCCTCAGCGCTGAGGACACTATGGCCTATCGTGTAGCGGCTATTTGCGATGAAGCTGGGCTGCTGGATTTGGAGCCGGCCTGGACTGCCTTGGCGGCGGCAACCCCGACGGGCACGATCTTTGCGTCGTTTGCCTGGGGTACGGCGTGGTGGCACCACTTCGGGGGGCATGGGCAGCTCTATCTGATCGCGGTATATGAGGCGGATGGCCGCTTAGTGGGTCTTGCCCCCTTGTTGCGCCCAGCGAGCAGTGCGCCGCGCAAACTGGTGTTTCTCGGCACCGGCTTGGCCGATGTGGGCGATATACTCGTGGCAGCGGATGCCGCCGCTTCGGTGTCGGGTGCGATCTTCGACTACCTGAGCGCCCACGCCGGCGACTGGGATCTGCTGGATCTTGATGAGATTCCTCCCTATTCGCCGCTGGAGCCGCACTGGTACGGCCCCGCGCCCGCCGGCTTAACCGTGCGAACATTGCCCCGCACGGAGTGCCCCTATATCCCGCTGCCCGCTACCTGGGAAGCCTATCTCGCGGCTCTATCGCACACGACGCGCCGGCAACTCGTAACTAAGACGCAGAGTTTCGTTACGGAGCATGGCGCGTCATTTCGCTTGGTTACTACACCGGCCGCTGTGCCGGCCGCAGTGGCGCGCTTCCATGCGCTGCATCTGGCGCGTTGGCGGGTTAAGGAGGCGCCGCTGGACTCCGCCCATCGGCTACCCGCGTTTCTGCCGTTTCTGACCGATCTATGCACGCGCGCGGCGAGTGCGGGCACGCTGCGCCTGGCCGAACTCTGGGCCGGCGATGTGTCTATTGCAGCATGGATCAGCTTCCTCGTCAATGGGCGGTGGAGCGGCTATATGACCGGCTTCGACCCGGCCTGGAGTCGCTACCGGCCGGGCAAGGTGCTGCATAGCTTTGTGATGCAGCAGGCGATTGCTGAAGGGGCGCACGAACTCGACTTCGGACGGGGCGCCGAAGCGTACAAATACGAGCTGGGTGCGGTTACACGAAGCAATAGCCGCGCCCTGCTGGCGAGTAGTACGCTGCGTTCGTCGCTGGCTATGGCGCTGGCGGAAGTGGGCATCGAAGGGCGAGCTGTGCTGCACCGGGTCCACCGTGCGCCCGCTCCGCCTGCGTAGGCTAGGGTGCGGGCCGGCGCGCTCACGGAACGGCGTCCAGCTTCACAACCGCGCCGGCTTCCGTATCCACCACGTACACGCTGCCGTCTTTGCCGATGGTGATGCCGGTCGGCCGGGTCAACGTCGTGCCGGCGGTTTTCGCTGTGCCCAGCAGCTTGCCGGTCGGATCGTATTTCAGCACGGCCTTGCCGGTTGGCGCTGTGGCGTAGAGATTGCCCGCGTGGTCGAGCGCCAGGAACGGCTCCAAATACGGACCGGGATCCCAGGCACCTGCCGGTACCGGCCATTGGGCGACCGCTTTACCGGTTGTATCGAACTTCTGGATGCGCCGATTGTTGGTGTCGGCGACATAAACGCTGCCGTCCGTGCCGACTGCGATGCCGATGGGTTCGTTTAGCTCGCCCGCCCGGTCAAAGGCGACGGTCGGCGCGACTTTGCTGGGGCTCATGCCGCTGTTGATCTGCCGCTGATACGCGCCATTGCGATCGAAGATCAGGACGCGCTTATTGCCGGTGTCGGTGACATAGAGCAGGCCGTCCGGCCCGAGCGCCAGGCCGCGCGGCCCATAGAACTTGCGGTTGGGATCGGGGTCCGCCGGCGCGGCGGCATCGGCCAGGTTGAGAAACGATCCCCAACTGGTCAGGGGCTTACCGGCCGCGTCAAACTTCTCGATGCGATGGTTCCAGGTATCGGCCACAAACACATTTCCGTCATTGTCCACTACCACACCGCTGGGACCGGTGCCCACGGCGGTGTCAGAGAGTTGGGCGAATTGGCCGAAGCCGTTACCCTTACCGCCCCAGAGAGCTAGGAACGCGCCCGCCGGGTCGAACTTCTGCAGCCGCAGATTGCCGGTGTCCACGACATAAAAGTTACCCGCCCCATCCAGCGCCACGCTGCGCGGTAGGTTCAACTGCCCCCGATTGGGACCGCTTGCGTGTGCGAACAGCCCGACCGGTGTGGCCTGTGCATCGAAAGCCGGGCCGCCTGCGGTGGATGCGGTGGGCGTGCTACCGGCGGCGGCGGGTGGCGGGGGAGCTACCCCGGTGCCGGCAATCGTGTCCTTAACCGCGTAGATCACTGTGTCGCCGCCTGTGGCGTGAAAGACGGCGGGCAGTGCCTGTTGGAACAGCCCCTCCGCGTAGGGAGTCATGGTCTGGTTAGCTGCCTGCGGTGCCCAGCCGGATTTGCCGCGCTCAACCGCGCCCGCGAAGACATAGGTTACACCGTACTGATGCAGCACATTCAGCAGGCGGGCAGCGGTGAGGGGTTGTCCCCCGGCCGGGTCTACGCCCTGGTAGACGGCATTGACGGTGTTGCGCCGCTGAGTGATCTCTTGCCGTAATAGCGGTTGCCCGGTGCGCCAAAGCGCCTCGTGTGAATTGTCCCAGGCCACCAGCGTCGGGATGCCGGTGTAGGAGGAGACCCGGCCGGCGTGCCCGTATTCGTCGCCGCCGGCTTCTAACACCACATCGCCGGCTTTCTCGTGCGTGTTTAGCCAATTAATTGCTTCCAGATCGCCGGCTTGGTCACTGCCCACCCAGGCCGTGCCGTCCAGCCCCTTAAGTGGGCCGCTACCCAGCCCCTGCCGCGACTGCGCGCTGTAGATAGGGTAGAGTAGCCCCGATCCGATCAGTAGCACCATGATCGCAGCCAATAGGCCGGCCAAGCCCTGGGCACTGCGCGGCGGGCTGTCTTCCACGATGATCCGTTTGCGCCCTGTGGCGGTGGTCACCTGGCCGGCATGGGGCGTGAAAGCACGGTCCAGCACTTGCCAGAGGCCGTAAGCCGCCACCAGTGCCCAGAGCGCCCAAATCTGGTAGTAGAACTTGAACAGGGTGTTCATCCGCATCTGGAAGTTGTCTTTGAGAAAGACCACCTCGACCACCAACCCGATTAGGGCGGCGACAGCGGTGAGCAACAGGGCAAAGTTGCGGTCGGACCGTTCCGGTTGCCGCCAGATCAGGGCTAGCGCCACCCCGGCCATCGGCAAGAGCAAGCCGAGCAGCGGGAAACGCAGCAGTACGGCTAACACCAGCACCACGCCGATAGCCCCGCCCCAGACCGCCGGCGCACGTCGTGCCTCCGGATCGGTCCGCAGCAGATCACGCAGATAGCCGACCGCGTTGCTGCCCAGCCAGATCAAGATCGGTAGCAGGAAGATGCCGAAGATGACCACGAAGCCGAGGATCGTTTTATCGGCGCTGTTGACCAGCAGTAAGCCGCCCAGTTTTTGCAACAGTCCGCCCAGGACGGGGATACCGGCTAGATTAGCGGGCACGGCGGCCGATTCGCCCCCAACCAGTGAGACAAAGGTCAGGTGGAACGGCAGAAAGGTTAGGACGCTGAGGACGACGAGGAGCACTCCCTGGACCAGCCAGGGGCGTATCCAGTCCCAGCCGGCGGGTTGCTCCGAGTGTCGTTGTGCGACTAGATAGGGCAACCCACCCGCCAAGACCAGGATGCCCAAATACGTAGGGTAGTCCCAGGTGTTGCCCGCGTAGAGTGCGCCCGCTGCCACGCCGGCCAGAACCAGGGCCAGCGCGCTCGGCACTGTATCGGGTACGCCGGCGAGCCGGCCGGTGCTGAGCCGCACCCGCCGCCGTGCGAAGCCGAGCGCCAGCGTCAGCGTCAGCAGCACAAACGGCAGCATCAGCACATGAGGATGCATATCGGCAAGTATGAAAGAAAAACCCGGGAACTCATTGATCGTCTCGAATCCTACTTTGCTTTTCGTACCGTCAGGCGCAGTCTGGTAATCTTGGACCACTCGCGAGGGTGCCCACCAATCGTAGTTACGTGCCTGAGCACAGAGGAAGCAGAATCGCCAGCCGTTACCGTCCTGGCTCTGGGTCGTGTCTTTCGTGGCGAAGGCCACCGTCAGGTTGCCCATCGCAGTCAGCATCAGCGCCGCCAGCAGTGCGTACAGGATCGGCGAGAGGAAAGGCCGGCGGGCCACGACGGCTGGGCGTGCACCCTCCAGGGTATAGCGGCCCGGCGCAGGTCGTTGGATCGTGCCGCTGATCAGATTGTAGACGATGCCGAATGCGCCCAGTGCGGTCAGTGCGAACAGCAGCGCGGCGGCCAGATTGAAGGCAACCGCCGGCACCACACCACTCAGGCTGGTCAGTGCCGCGATCAGCACATAGCCGAAGTAGTAGTAATTAATTGATTGGCCGGCCAGCCACATATCGTGTGGTGGAAACATCCCGCTTTTGAGGATGGAGTTCAAGAAGCCGAAATCCATGAACTTTTCCTGGTCCACAATGTTCGGATTGCCGCTGCGGACCATCGTCCAGACGATAAAAGCTAAGGTGAATAGGAGTTCGGCGCTGATTAGGTAGCGGCTGAAGGCTGGCCGGCGCAAACGGGTGCGGAACTCGCCGAGCAATGCGCGGCTGTCGCGTAGCAGTAGCCAAACCGACAGCACGCCCAACACCAGCGCACAGCCGGCCAACGTTAGGCGGTCGAAGGCTACAATATGGAGCATCGCCAGGAGATAGGCCAGCCAGCCGACGATCAGCAAACCTAGCGGCTTGGCCGCCGCGTAGCCCCGATCCGGTAGGGTCGGCAACAGTGCTGCCGCTAGCGGCACCGCTGCCAGGCCCAGGAGTTCAATGGTCAGCCACCAGATCAGGGCATCGCCCATGCCGTCGTTCCTCCGCTTGTTTGTGTAGATCGATTGTCGTCAACGCCGCGCCGGCTCACGAAGCACTATTATACCGTGCTTGCTGTGTGCGCGCCACAGGAGGGGTGTCGTGTCGGGGCCTAATGCACAAACAACAACCCCCAGGTCGGCCCAGACCTGGGGGTTGTTGCTCTTCAGGAAGGAGGTTTAAGGAGTCTCAATCTCTCTGCACAGTTCTATTATCCTGCTAATACTTCAAGCGCAACGCAAAATTAGCACAGAATTGGGTAAGAATCGCCTGCTTAGTCCGGCTCCAGCGGCGTTTCACTAGCCATAATCATTGCCAGCACCTGTCCGTTGGTGCGGATGGTAGTTGTGAAGGGGTGATCCGGGCCGTGAGTCGCTTCGGCGATGGCGAGGGCGCGTTGCAGGAGCGGCTGCGCGCTTGCCCAATCGCCTTGTTGCAGGCATAGCCCGGCTAAGGTGTGCAGACTGCCGGCGACTTCGGGATGGTCCGGCCCGAATGCGCTCTCGTTGATCGCCAGGGCACGCTCGTATAAGCGACGAGCGGTAGTGAGGTCGCCTTGTGCTGCCCGTAGGCCCGCTAAGTTGTGGACGCAGACCGCTGTTACGGCGTCGTCCGGCCCTCGAGCTTGCTCATAGATCGCCAATGCTTGCTCATAAAGCGGCTGGGCTGCCGCCAACCGGCCCTGGCTTTTGTGCAGATACCCCAGGTTGTTGAGACTTTCCGCTGTCAGGGGGTGGGTGTGGCCGTAGGCGGCGGTGCGGATCGTCAACGCTTGTTCGAGCAACGGCTGGGCGGTAGCGACCTCGCCTTGCTGTTGCAATAGCCAAGCCAAATTATCAAGAATCAGGGCAGTGTCGGGATGGGTCGGTGTATAGTCGGCGCGTAAGCGCAAGGCGCGCTCCAATAGCCGCCGGGCCGCCGCCAAATCGCCGACCTCCTGCCACAACAAGCCGAGCGCATTGAGCGTGGCCGCCTGAGCCGGGATGTCTGCCTGCTGTTCGTGAATCGTTAGTGCCCGTTCCAAGATATCGTGCGCCCCGGCCGGGTCGCCGGCGGCTTGGCGGGCGGCGGCTTCAGCGATCCAGTACGCCGCCGGGTCGGCAGCGGCCTCGGCGGATGGAGGTGCTATAGCCGGGTCATCAGCAGACAGAGACATCGGGACTCTCCTGGTTTAATTCGATCAACTGCGCCTGGCCGGCGGTGGCCTCGCGCAGCGCGGTCGTAAACGCGGGCGCGTGCCGGCTGGGCAAGCGGATCGCCAGCGTGACGGTTTCGGCAAACGTTTCGTCTATTATCGCGCCCGCCTGCGCGTCAGCCAACCGTGTGGTGATCTCGTAGGCACTGTATGGCACTGTTACACGCAGAACGACGTGTGCGATCTTTTCCGCACGCGGTAAGGCAGCCAGCACCGCTTTGGCTGCATCACCGTAGGCGCGTACTAGGCCGCCGGTGCCTAGCAGCGTGCCGCCGAAGTAGCGGGTGATAACAACTGTCACATCGCCCAGGCCGCTGCCGCGTAATACCGCCAGCACTGGTCGGCCCGCAGTGCCGGGCGGCTCGCCTGCATCACTCTGCCCCTCGGTCGTCGTGGCCCCGTGGCCGATGCGGTAGGCATAGACGTGGTGCGTCGCTTCGGGCAGTGCCAAGCGGATTTCAGCCAGGAAAGCCCGCGCCGCCTCAACCGTAGCGGTGGGAGCCGCCTGGGCCAGGAAGCGTGAATTGCTCACCCGCAACTCGGCAGCCGCACGCGCTGTCGGAACGATGTGGGGTAGCGGATCGGTCATAGCGCCTCCGCCGGCAGTGGGTTGGGTAAGGGCCACCGACGACGCAACATTATACCATAGCGTTCTGCAATTACATATCCCTCTAGGAGCGCCCTAACGACGAGAAAGCGGGGAGTGTTATTGGACTTGGCAACAATTCGCGATGCAATACGTTACCTCTATTAAGAGGTGCAGTGGTAGGACTAGGGCAGCAATAGAGGAGGCAATATGGACGATTCTACGCAAGGCGGCGCACGGGGCGCGCAGTACACCGATGACCACGGCGAATTGCGGGGCATGGAGCAGGGGGTAGACTCATTGGGCACCCCAGCCGCCGGCGCGGGCGCCGACGCCCGTGAGTCATCATCCCCACCGACCGACAACGCGCCGCGCACTCTGGCCGGCTCCGCGCCGCCCGCGTTCCTCTATGCGAGCGACGGCGGCGAACAAACCGCAATCGAACAAGGCGTGCAACTGACCGAAGAGGGCGAACAGCAGGCACGTGGCGGGGGTAGCGACGCGACGGACTGACTCACCTACTGATGGTGCCCCTACCTGGTCGCACCGCCGCTTTGTGGTAGACGGTCTACTGGCGCTGGTTACGCTGATCTGGGGCGGCACTTTTCTGTTGGTGCAAGCGAGTGTGCGCCTGACTGGGCCGTTCGAGTTTTTAACCCTGCGCTTTGGCCTCGCAGCACTGGCGCTGGTCGTGATTTTCCCGCGCCGCTTGCGACGGTTGACCCATCATGATCTGGCGGCCGGCGCAACTATCGGTGGGTTTCTGTTCGGGGGTTATGCGCTACAAACCCTGGCCTTGCAGCAGACGCTTAGTTCGCGCGTGGGATTCCTGACGGGACTGAATGTAGTCTTTGTGCCGCTGCTGGTCTTGGGTGTGCTACGCCGGCGGGTTCGCGTCGGTGCGATGATCGGTGTGGCCCTGGCAGCGCTGGGTCTCGCCTTCCTCGCGCTGGGCACGCACCTGGACTTCACCTTTGGCCCCGGCGAATGGGGGGCGTTGAGCTGCGCGGTCAGTTTCGCCTGTCAGGTGGTGGCGACCTCGCACTTTGCGCCGCGCGCCGAGGCGACCAACCTGGCCCTCGTGCAAATTCTTACCACGGCGATCCTGAGTGCCGTGGTAGCGCCGTTGGTCGGCGAACAATGGGCTTGGCCTGCGCCGGAGGTTTGGGGATCCGCCGCGTTTCTCGGTTTGGTCGCTACGGCCTTCGCCTTGGTGGTGGTGAACCGCGTGCAGCAGTTCACCAGCAGCACGCACGCAGCCCTAATCTACGCGCTAGAACCAGTGTTCGCGGGCCTGTTTGGCCTGTTCGCGGGCGAATCCTTACGCGCTTCGGCCTGGGTTGGGTGCGCGCTGATCTTTGCCGGCATGGTGGTGTCGGAGGTGCCGTTCGGCGATTGGCGGCGCGCGGTCACTCCCGAATCCGAGCCGCCGTAACTCCCTACGTGTTTTGCCGCCGGGCCGGACGCGTGGGCGGGATGTGGCTCAACAGATCCGCCAGTGCTTCTAGGCTGCGGAGGTTGTGGGCCGGCAGGAAATCGTCAATATAGGGCAGGGCGGCAACCATGCCGCGTGTGAGCGGCTGATAGCCGGCCAGTCCGAGCAGCGGGTTGAGCCAGATCAGGCGGAAAGCCATGCGTTGCAAATGGGCCATCTCGCCGCCCAGCAGCGCCGGGTCGCCGCGATCCCAACCGTCGCTGATGATGCAGACCACCGCGCCCTGGCCCAGCATCCGTCGCGCCCAACCGGTGTTGAAGGCGCGCAGGGTCGCGCCGATGCGTGTGCCGCCCGCCCAATCGGGTACGGCTTGGCCCACTTCGGCCAGCGCCGCATCCACGGATCGGGCGCGCAGGGGGCGGGTGACGCGCGTCAGCCGGGTGCCGAAGACAAACACCTCCACGCGGCGCAGGCCGTGGCTCACCGTATAGAGGAAGTGTAGCAACAGGCGCGTGTAGGCGGCCATGGAGCCGCTGATGTCGCAGATCAGGACCAGCGGGCGGGGCTTGCTGCGTGGCCCGCGCCAAGCCAACCGAAACGGCACACCGCCGGTTCGCAGCGCGCCGCGCAAGGTGGGGCCGAGATGCAGCCGCCGCCCGCGTCGCGCCGCCGCCAGCCGCCGGGTGCGCCGTTGCCCCGGCTGCCACTGCCAGCCGGCGATCAGGGCACGGGCGCGGGCGATCTCCTCGTCGCTGAACTCAGCAAAGTCGCGTTGCCGCAGCCGTTCGTCGGCGCTGTAGAGCAGCACCCGCTCTGGCTGCGGTGCCTCGTCCAACGGATCGCCGTCCCCACTGGGCGCGTCTAGCGCCGTCCAGCGATCTACGCGGATCGGCGGTGCATGGGGATCGCTGGTTTGCCCGCCCAGTGGTTGGGCCGGCGGTTCGCCCTGTGTTTCGGGCCGGAGTGCAGCGGAGTCCGAGGGGATGATCATCTGGCGGGTGCGGCCCCAGAACTGGCGGAAGATCACGTCGAAGCGCGGCCACTCGTCATGGCGGGCACAGAGCAGCGCCCGCGCCACGAGGTACACTGTCTCGCGGTCGCTCCAGTCCCACTCCGACGCGCTTAGTACCGCCAGCAGATCGCGCACTTGCCCCGCAGTGGTCGCCACCCCGTTGCGGCGCAGCAAGCGGCCAAAGTCCACCCAGCGGCGCATCTGCTGGTCGCCTACATCGTGCCCAGTCTGTAGTGGGGTCAAGCCGTTGCCTTCGGCGTAGCCACTCACCGGCTGGCGGGTGGGGCGGCCCCTAGTGGTTGCCGCGGTGTAATGCGCGCGATTTGCGCCCCAACGAGTTGCTCGGCGCGCCGCAGTTCATACGATTTTTGTAAGTTCAGCCAAAAATCAGGGCTGGTGCCCATCCACTTCCCTAAGCGTAAGGCGGTGTCGGCGGTAATGGCGCGACTGCCCTTGAGTATCTGGGTCATGCGATTGGGCGGCACATGGATGGCGTGGGCTAACTCGGTCGCGGTGATACCTAATTCCGTCAGCTCATCGGCTAGTATTTCACCAGGATGGATTGGTGGTTGGGTCATAACTGGGATCTCCGTTTAGTGATAATCCACAATTGCTTAGTCCTAATGCTATTAACCGGGGAATTTTTCAAGGTATCTTGCTCCCTCACGTAGGACGGAATTCTTCAATATACCTTGCTTCCCCAATTAGGGTCAGCGTTACTGAATACGCTTGAACAACAACTCCGCTGATAGTGCTAAATACCAAATCGAGTTCAACCGGTCCTTCATAGTTGAGTGGTATGGGAATCTCATTATCCAGTAATTGATCAGCGAGTTTAAGGTGTCCCTTCCAGATATTTTGGGGTACTTGTAGTAAGCGACTAGTGACAGTTGCTCCTGTGAATTTCAATTCCGCCTTTTGGATCCATCCAGTTCCTGCATCTACACCAGGCCGGCCTGTAGAGCGATGGATGTAGGCTGGGGAAAAAGAAATTACCACCTCTGCATCGCCCTTCACGGTAATCTCCGCAACCTCTGAATCATGCAATTCAATAATGCTGTTCGATATAATTGAATCCATCGTCTATGGCAGTCTCCAGTAAGCTCCAAATGCTGCCTGCACATCCAACTGTGGCGCTAGATACTCGCTGCACCCGCAACCCAGCTACGTCTTGACCAGCGTCGTCAAGTCGGCCTGCACGCGCTCAATGTCCTCTTGGTGTTTGAGCAGCACGCCGAGCGTGTCGCGGACCGTGTCTACCGTTAGGGTCTGCTGCTCCAGCGCCAGGAGGGCGGCGGCCCAGTCAAGCGTTTCGGCTAGGCCGGGCAGCTTGTAGAGGTCGCGGTGCCGTAACTCCTGCACGAGGGCGACGATGCGGGCGGCGAGGGCGGCGGGTAGGTCGGGCAGGCGACTGGCGAGGACGGCGAGTTCTTTGTCGGGGGTGGGGTAGTCGATCCAGTGGTAGACGCAGCGCCGGCGCAGCGCATCGTGGATTTCGCGCGTGCGATTGCTGGTGATGATCACGGCGGGCGGTTGGGTGGCCTGGAAGGTGCCGACTTCCGGCACTGTAACCTGAAAATCGGCTAACAGTTCGAGCAGGAAAGCCTCAAACTCTTCGTCGGCGCGATCCAGTTCGTCAATCAGCAGCACCGGGCGACCGGGACCGGGGTAGGTCACGGCGGCCAGCAGCGGGCGCTGGATCAGGAACTCCGGCCCGAACAGGTGCGCTGTGTCCAGCGTCGCGGCCTGCCCCCCGGCTTCCAGCAGCCGAATCTGCATCATCTGGCGGGCATAGTTCCACTCATAGACGGCGGTGGAGATGTCCAGCCCTTCGTAGCATTGCAGCCGGATCAGCGGCGTACCGGCCAGCGCGGCCAGCGTGCGCGCCACGGCGGTCTTGCCCACGCCGGCCTCGCCTTCGAGAAACAGCGGCTTAGGCAAGCGCCAACTCAGGTAGAGCGCCGTCGCCAGCGGCCGGCCGGCGATGTAGCCGTGCGCGGCCAGCGCCGCATCGAGCGCCGGGATCGAGTCGAACGGCGACCCGGCGCTAGTAGGCGCAACCGGCTCCCAGCCGGTCGGCGCAACGGCGGCTCCGACCGGCTGGGGAGTCGGGTCACTCATGCGCGCGCTCGTTGGGCGGCCAGGCGGATCGCCCGGCGGGCAACGACCGTGACCATGTGCTTGCGGTAGTCCACCGAGCCGTGCAGGTCTTCCATCCAGTCGCCGTCATGGCCGGCGAACAGGCCCGCCGCGTGGTCAATCACCCCGTTGCCGGGATCACCGCCTAGCAACGCGGCTTCGGCATCTGCGGCGCGGAATGGGGTCGCGGTCGCCCCGGTCACGCCCAGTGTCGCTTGCGCGATCTTGCCGTCCGCGCCCAGCGTGACCACGGCGGCCACGCCGACCAGCGCATAGTGCGAGGCTTTGTTGCGTAACTTGACATACGCTGTGCCACTCTGCGCCGCTTGGGCGGGAACATGGATTTGGGTGAGGATCTCGCCCGCTTGCAGGTCGGTCGTCAGCAT
This sequence comes from Chloroflexia bacterium, assembly GCA_038228295.1. Classification (GTDB taxonomy): domain Bacteria; phylum Chloroflexota; class Chloroflexia; order QHBQ01; family JAICKM01; genus JAICKM01. The sequence continues at coordinate 24,341 of JBBRPH010000017.1, forward strand.
GGCGGTGAAAAAGTCGGCCGCCTTGATGCGCCGCGTCGCGCCGCCGCTGCCCGCGACCTCTAGCTCCGCGTTGAGGGCCAGGGCCGCTGCGGGCAGGTCGGCGGCGGGATCGCCGTGGGCCAAGCTGCCGCCGAGGGTGCCCCGGTTTCGCACCTGGGCATCGCCGACCTGCGCCGCGCATTCCGCCAGCAAGCGCAGACCGCCGCCGGGGTTAGCCGCCTGGGTCAGGGCATTATACGTGGTCATCGCGCCGATGCTCACCGCGCCGTCCGCGCCGGCTTGGATGCCACGCAACGCGCCGATGCGCCCCAGGTCTACCAACAGGCCCGGCTCGGCCAAGCGCAGCTTCATCAGCGGGATGAGGCTGTGCCCGCCGGCCAGGATTTTGGCCTCCTCGCCGTGTTGGGCCAGCAGGGCCAGGGCTTCGTCTAGGCTGCTGGGTGCCGCGTAGTCAAACTCCTTGGGGATCATGCTTGCCCTCCTTGCGCCGTCGCCGTGTCGCCGTGCATCCCTGCGTCGTGGGTGCCCTCGCCGTGCCCACTGGGACCGGCGTGTGCGGGGGCAGGGGCGTGGCCGTTCTGCCCGCCATGCACCGCCCGCCAGACCTTTTCCGCGCGCAGCGGCATATCAATATGTACTACGCCCAGCCCACTGAGCGCGTCGATCACGGCGTTGACCGTGGCCGGGGTGGAGGCGATAGTCCCGGCCTCGCCCACACCTTTCACGCCGAGCGGATTGACCGGCGACGGCGTGACCGTTGAGCCGGTCTCGATCATCGGCAGGTCGCTACTGAACGGCACCGCGTAGTCCATCAGCGTGCCGGTGATCAGTTGGCCGTCGGCATCATAGACGACTTCTTCCCATAGTGCTTGCGCCACGCCCTGCGCCACGCCGCCATGCACTTGGCCGTCCACGATCATGGGGTTGATCACGTTGCCGCAATCGTCCACCGCGATGTAGCGGGTGAGTTTCGTTTCGCCGGTTTCGGTGTCCACGTCCACCATACAGATATGGATGCCGAAGGGGTAGGTGAAGTTGGCGGGGTCGAAGAAAGCCGTCTCCTCCAGGCCCGGCTCCATGCCGGCGGGCAGATCGTGCGCCGTGTTGGCCGAGTCGGCGATCTTGGCAAACGTGACCGTGCGACCGGGCACGCCTTTGATGCTGAAATGATCATCGGCCACGTCCAGGTCTTCGGGCGCGGCTTCCAGTTGGTGCGCGGCGATTTGCAACATCTTCTCGCGGATGCGCTTGGCGGCGATATGCACGCCGGTGCCGTCCACCGACACGCTGCGGCTGGCGAAGGTGCCCACGCCGGTCTGGATCATCGAGGTGTCGCCTTCATAGACGCGCACGCTGGTGTCGGCGAGGCCGAGTTGATCGGCGGCGATCTGGGCCCAACTGGTGACATGGCCCTGGCCGTGCCCGCTGGCCCCGGCATAGACTTCGACGCTGCCGGAGCGGTTCACGCGCACGGTGGCGCTGCCGAATAGTTGGTTCCGCACGCCGAGTCCCGCTGTGGCCTGGCCTGGTCCCCAGCCGGCGATTTCCACGTAAGCCGCGATGCCGATGCCTTTGCGTACCGCCGGGTTGCCGGCGTTATGGGTATCTACTTGCTGGCGTAGGGTGGCGTAATCGGCCATTTGCAACGCCTTGTCCAGCGTCGGCACGTAGTTGCCGCTGTCGTAGGCCAGACCGGTCGGGCTGGTGTAGGGCCAGTCACCCTCCTGCACGAAGTTTTTGCGCCGCAGTTCGGCGGGGTCCATGCCGAGGCGGTCGGCCAGGATGTCCAGCGTGCGCTCAATGGCATACGTCGCTTCGGGTCGCCCCGCGCCGCGATAGGCATCCACAAACAGCTTGTTGGTATAGGCGACGTGAATATCCACCTTGAAGCCCGCCATTTTGTAGTTGCCGGGCAGCATCAGCCCGGCCAACACCGGTAGGCCGGCGGCGAAAAAGCGGCAATAGGCCCCCAGGTCGGCGTAAATAACCGTGCGCACGCCACGCAGGGTGCCGTCTTGATCGGCGGCGATCTCCACATAGTCCACCATGTCGCGCCCATGCACGGTGTTCATCAGGTTTTCGCTGCGTCCTTCGATCCACTTGACCGCTTGGCCGCTGATCATCGAGAGCATCGGCACGATCACGTCTTCGGGCAAGACATTGAGCTTGCTGCCGAAACCGCCGCCCACATCGGGGGCGATGACGCGCACATGGTTCTCTTCCAGGCCCAGCATTTCGGCCACATGATGGCGCAACAGGTGCGGGATCTGCGTGCTGGCCCACATAGTGAGTTCGCGCATCGGGCCGACGTACTGGGCGACAATGGCGCGCGTTTCCATCGGGATGGGAGCCAGCCGTTGGTTCACCAGGCGCTGCTTGACGACCACCGGGGCAGCAGTAAAGGCGGCCTCAATATCGCCGCTGCTCGCGCTGAAGGTGTAGGCTTTGTTGGTGCCCAGTTCGGGGTGGACCAGGGATGCGCCTTCGGCCAGCGCCTGCTCCGGCCCGGTGACGACCGGCAGCGGTTCGTACTCGACCTCCACTAGGTCTATCGCGTCCTCGATAGCATAGCGATCATCTACCAGGACAGCAGCGACTGGTTCGCCGACGTAATGCACGGTATCGGTCGCCATCGCCCAATGATCCGGCGCTTTCAGGTCCGCCGGAATGACCCAGGTGATGGTCAGCGGCAACTTCTGCCGCTCGCGCAATTCTTTGCCGGTCAGCACCGCCCGCACATGGGGGTTCCGGCGGGCGGCTTCCATGTCCACGCGCGTGATGCGCGCATGAGCATACGGGCTGCGGACAATGCCGACATAGAGCATTCCCGGCAGCTTAATGTCGTCCACATAATTGCCGGCCCCGGTGATCAGCTTGGGATCTTCGTGGCGCTGAACACTGGCCCCGATCATGTTTCCCCTTGCCATGATCCACCCCTCCTCTGGAGTTTTGAGTTTTGAATTAATTTAGCGGTAGCCGCTTGGCGGTGGTGTTAGGTGCCGGCGGTTTCGCTGGGCTGTAGGCGGGAATTGGTGGTGCTGGTGTGCTGCCCGGCGGCTTGCTGCACGGCTTTGACGATATTGTGGTAGCCGGTGCAGCGGCACAGGTTGCCTTCCAGGCCGTGGCGGATCGCTTCTTCGCTGGGGTTCGGGTTTTGGCTAAGGAGGTAGGTGGCCGACATGATCATGCCGGGGGTGCAATAGCCGCATTGCAAGCCGTGTTGATCGGTGAAGCCCTGTTGCATCGCCGAGAGCGCGCCGTCAGCGGCCAGCCCCTCGATGGTGGTGACGCGGTGCCCATCGGCCTGGACCGCGAACACGGTACACGATTTGACGGCCTCATCATCCAGCAACACGGTGCAGGCACCACATTGGCTAGTATCGCAACCGACATGGCTGCCGGTCAGCCCTAGCGTCTCGCGTAGATAATGGACGAGCAGGAGTCGGGGCTCGACTTCGTTCTCGTAAGTCTTGCCGTTGACGCTGACATGAACTGTTTGTTTCACTCCGCAGTTGCTCCTTTCTGGTCGTCTAACGCGCTTAACTCTTTATCCAGCGCCTTGAAAAACTGACCGGCGATCATTTCCGCGCCGGCCTTGAGCAGGCGCTGGCCTACCCCGGCGATCTTACCGCCCACCTGGGCGCTGCCTGTATATTGGACCTGCGTTTGCTGCCCGTCAGGGCCGCTCGGCAGCAAGGTGAAATAGCCCTGGCCGTCCACAAAGCCCACGCCGCCCCTGGCCGCGATTTTCAGGGTGTAGGAGTCGGGCGGCTGCTCGTCCAGTTGCTGCACAGTGCCCGTGTAGGTGCCCTTGATCGCAGCGATACCGATAGTGATCGTCACGGCATAGCTGCCGTCGGGTTGGGGATCGAATTTCTGGCAGCCGGGCAGGCTGCGGCGCAGGGTTTCGGGGTCAGTCAGCATACGCCAGACCCCCGCCTGGGGCGCAGCGAATAGGTGGGAACCGGATAGCTCCATACGCCTCCTCAATTTTCTGCTGAAAACGGGTGACCGGGCATACACGGTGTGCAAGGTGCCGACGTAGGCCCATTATACGCCGGTTAGCTGCGCCTGACAAGCGGGATACGACGGCCCACTTCTGTTAAGATGGTATGTTACAATAGACCGCAAACCCTTCCGTGGATTGAGAGGACGCACTATCATGACCGTGCTGGTCTTCGGCAGCCTCAATATGGATTTGGTGGTGCAGACCGCGCGCCTACCGATGGCGGGAGAGACGCTGACTGGGCAGCGCTTCTTTACTACGCCGGGCGGCAAAGGGGCCAATCAGGCGGTGGCCGCCGCTCGGCTGGGAGCGGCTACCCGTATGATTGGGCGCGTGGGAGCGGACCCGTTCGGGCAGGTGTTGCGCGCGGGGTTGCAGGCGGCCGGCGTGGCGGTGGCTGACGTGCTAACCGATGCCCACGAGTCGTCGGGGGTGGCGCTGATCACGGTGGATGCGGCGGGCGCAAACAGCATCATCGTCGTGCCGGGCGCGAATGGGCGGGTGGGCAGGGACGAGGTGGCGCAGTTGACGGCGGCGCTCGGCGGCGCGCAGGTGCTGTTGCTGCAACTGGAAGTGCCGCCGGCCGCCGTGCAAGCCGCCGCCGCTGCCGCGCACGCCGCCGGTGTGCTAGTGATTCTCGATCCCGCGCCGGTGCCGCCGGCCGGCTTGCCGCCCGATCTGCTTGCGTCGGTCGCCATCCTGACCCCGAACGAACACGAAGCGGCGGCGTTGGTCGGCTTCCCCCTGGACACGCCGGCGGCAATCGTGCGGGCGGCGGATCAGTTGCGGGCCTGCGGGGCACAGCAAGTGGTGATCAAATGCGGTGCGCGGGGCATCTACTGGACGGATGGGCGTGCGGGCGGCTTCCAGGCGGCCTTGCCGGTGACGGCGGTGGACACGGTGGGCGCGGGCGATGCGTTTAACGGCGCGCTGGCCGTCGCGCTGGCCGAAGGTCGGTCTTTTGTTGAGGCGCTGGCTTGGGGTCAGGCGGCGGGGGCGTTGGCCGTGACCGGCGTGGGCGCGCAAGCCGCCCTGCCTGATCGCGCCGCGCTGCTGGCGTTGCTGGCGGTTGACAGGCGCGGCGGCGGCGGCGTATAATCGGCTGACTCCGGGGGCGGGCCCGGAGACGCAGGGGAGGGCAGCATGGCACGCATCGGTATTGTAATCAGCTATCGGCACCGGCCCGGCACGATCAAAGAGTTCAAGGAATGGCTGGCCGGGCAGGGCGCGGCGCTGCTGACCGCCGCCTGTGGGGTCAATGAGCGGCTGGTCGGCGTGTATATGATCGAAGGCGACCCGACCTACAGCATCCAGTTGCACACCGAAACAAGCGATCCCAGTGTGCTGGAGGAGTTTGATGTCGTCAACAGCGAAAAGTTCACCCGTGGGCAGACGGCGATGAAGATCATGTGGCGCTTCCTTGACCAATCGGTGCCGCCGCGCGTACATCTGATCCGTCCGCTGTACGAGGTTGCGCCGCGCTCCGAATGACTCAGCTTGCTGTCGCCCTGCGCCGCGACCGGGGCTTGCTGGTGCTGTTGCTCCTGTTGCTCGGCGGCTTGCCCCTGGTCACGACCCGTATCTACGCTTCGGACGAGATCAAATATTTTGCCTATCTCCATTCACTGACCTTTGACCGCGATCTCGATTTCACTAACGACTACCAGCACTGGATCGACTCGGCTTGCCGCAACGACCAACCGAACAAGCCCAGCACGAAGTGCGTGCAACTCCATACCTTGCTCAAAACCAACCCGACCACTGGGCTGCCGATCAACGAAGCGCCGATTGGCACGGCCCTCTTCTGGGCACCCGCGTTTGCCTTGGCGCACGGCGGCGTGTTGTTGGCGCAGGCGCTGGGTATGCGGGTGGCCGGCGACGGCTATAGTCAGCCTTATATCAGCGCGGTCTGCTACGCTTCCTACCTCTACGGCTGGCTTGGCCTATTGCTCGGTTACCGCCTGCTGCGCCGTCTGTTCGACCCGTTCAGCGCGCTGGTGGCGGTGCTGACGGTCTGGCTCGGCACCTCGGCCTTTTTCTATATGGTGATCACTCCACCCTGGTCCCACGCCGTTTCGCTCTTCACCGTGGCCCTATTCACTACCGTTTGGTGGACCAGCCGCCGGCCCGCCGGCCGCCGGCCGCGTGAATGGGCGCTACTCGGCTTCTGCGCCGGGGCCATGATGCTGGTGCGCGAACAAGATGCGCTGTTTCTGGCTCTGCCGGCGGTGGAGACTTTGTTCCGGCTGTGGACTATGTTCCGCCGGCGGCCTACGCGCTCCTTACCTGCGGCTCCGGGAAGAGCCGGCACACAAGCCACTTCGCCGGCTGCGGACTCCACCGCTCGTGCTCGGCCGGCCGAAATCCGCAATGCCGTGGTCGGTTGGACGATCCTGTTAACGGGCGCGGTGATCACTTTTATTCCGCAATTGATCGCCTATCGGGTGCTGGGCGGGCGGTTTGGGCCGTCAAGCACGGTGGGCGATAAGCTCAATTGGCTCTCGCCGCACGCACTCGGCGTGCTGGTGTCGCCGGCGTATGGGCTGCTGCCGTGGGCACCGGTAATCGCGGTCGCCTTGCTGGGCTTACTGATATTGGCGCGGCGCGACCGCGAGTTGGCGCTGGCGTTGACGCTGGCGTTCCTAGCCCAGGTCTTCATCGCCGGGGCGTTTTCGACCTGGCAGGGCAAGAGTTCATTCGGACAACGGCGTTTCGTTAATTGCACGGTGCTGTTCGCGGTCGGGGTGGGCGCGGCGCTGGCTTGGGCACAAGAGCGCGGCGTGCGCCGGTCCTGGTTGGTCGCGCTGGGTGTGCTGGCCCTGGCCTGGGAGGGTGGATTAGTGGTGCAATACGCGCTGTGGTCTTCGGCGCAACGGCAAGCCGGGCTGTCGTGGCCGGGCATCCTGGCCGATCAGATTGGCTTACCCTTGCGCTTACCGCAGATTGCCTGGCAGTTCCTCACCCATCGCAGTGCGTTTTTCAAGGGGGATACATGATTTCGCCGCAATTGCGGGCGTTGCTGCGCTGCCCGACCTGCACAGCGGAGACCAGCGGCGCGGCTCCACCGTTAGTCACCGCCGCTGCCGATACGTTAGGCTGCCCGCGCTGTGACCGTCGCTATCCGCTCGCCTCCAGCGGGGGTTGGATAGACCTGCTGCCGCGTGCGGCAGGTGCTATGGGTCACACTTCGCGCTATGTGGCGGACTTAGCCGAGTTTGCCGAGCGCTTAGACTACCGCGAGATGGCCCCCCCGCTACTGGGCGCCGCCGTGCGGAACCGCTTGCTGCGTCGGATGCTGCGTCTGCGCCCGACTGATCGCGTGCTGGAACTAGGCTGCGGCAACGGCAAGTTCCTGCTCTGGAACCGCGATCTGGTCGGCCTCAGCGTCGGTGTGGACCCCGCGCCTCTGTTCGCGGACCAGGCCGTGGCCGAGTTAGACTTGGTGCAAGGGGATGCGCGGCTGTTGCCGTTCCCCAACAGCAGTTTCAGCAAAGCGTGGTCTATTGATGTGTTGGAACATCTTGATCACGACGATATTCGGCGCTACCTCGCCGAAGCGCACCGTGTGCTGGCACCGGGCGGACTGCTCTTCATCTTCTCCAACACGCGCGAGCGGGGACCCTTCGATTTCGCCGTCAGCGGTTCGCGGCGACTAGCGAACGGGCTGGCGCGCATCGGTTGGGCCGACCCGCGCCGCGACTTGCTGCGAAAGTCGGACCATGTAAAGGCGTTAGCGACCTGGGACGCGGTGGATGCCGCGGTAACTGCGGCCGGTTTCGAGATCAGGCAGGTGGTCTATTGGAACGGCGTGTTCCAGAGTTTTCTCGACAATGTGCTGCTGCGCGTGGCCGAGCGGGCGCTGGTGGCCTTGCGCGCACGGGGCGGTAAAGGGGCGACTCCGGCTCCCGCCGCCGCCGGCCCGCCGCTGTTTCAGGATGCGCTGGGTCAGGGTGCGTTGGCGGCGCGCAGCCGAGTGCGCACGCGACTGGGGCGCGGCGGGCCGCTACTGGGGCTGCTGCGGGCGGCTAGTATGTTGATGTGGCTCGATATCGTGCTGTTCGGCCGCTTTCGCACCGGGCCGTACTTTGTTCTCCTGCGTAAGCCCCGCGCCGGCGCGTGAGGATTCTCTACGTCGCGCAGGCTATTGCGTTGCCGGGTCTATCGGGCGGGGCAATTCATGTGCAGGAGGTGGCCGGTGGGCTGGCGTGCCGCGGGCACCAGGTCCATGTGCTGGCGCGCCGCGGACCGGGAGTCGCGCCGTCTTGGGCAACCTGGGATCCGGGCGTGAGCGGCACCCTCCTGCCCTGGCCTGATAAGCTGGCCTTGCTAGGCTATCCGGCAGTACGGGCGGCAGCACGGCGGTTCCGCCCCGATGTGATTATGGAGCGTTACTACAATTTCGCCGGGGCCGGTGTGTGGCTCGCCCACCGGCGAGGGCTGCCTGCGCTGCTCGAAGTGAACGCGCCGATGGTAGACCCGCCGGGATCGCGCAAAGAGACGCTGGACCGACTGTTAGGTCGTCCGCTGCGCCGCTGGGCTGTGCAGCAAGGCCGTTGGAGCCGGCGGATCGTCACTCCGTTGGCGACGACGGTGCCGCCAGGGGTGCCGCGTAGCCGTATCGAGGCGGTGAACTGGGGTGCGAACGTGGACCGCTTTCACCCCGGCCTGCGGGAGGAGCAGGTCGCCCAACTAGCTGCTTTGCGTGCTGAGTACGGCATTCCCGCAGGGGCGACAGTGGCGGCGTTCGTTGGTAGCTTTCGCGCCTGGCATGGGGTGGCGCAGTTTGTGCGTGCGGCGTTGGCGTTGCTCCCACAGCAGCCGAACCTCTATTTCTTGGCTGTGGGCGGCGGCCCGGAATTGGCTGCCGTGCGGGCATTGGCGGCGGGGCTTGGCGCGGATGCGCGGCGGTTGATCTTTACCGGACCGCAGCCGCATGAGTGCGTGCCGCTTATGCTGGCGGCGGCCGATTTCGGCGTAGCTCCGTTCGTCCCGGCGGCCTATGCGCCGCTGCGAGCGTTCGGCTTCTACTGGTCGCCGCTCAAAATCTTTGAGTATATGGCGATGGGCCTACCGGTCGTCACTCCGGCTATTGCACCGCTTGACACAATTGTACGCGACGGTCAGGAAGGCTTGCTCTACCCGGCGGGTGACGATGCGGCGCTGACGGCAGCGATCCGCCGACTGGCGGGTGATGCGGCGCTGCGGGCGGTGTTGGGCAAGGCGGCACGGGCACGCGTGGTGGCGCATTATAGCTGGGCTGCCCATTGTGCCCAGTTGGAGACGATCTTGGAGGAGATGCGCTGAAGATCCTGATCGCCGGTGATGTATTTCCGCCCCATTGTGGCGGCGCAGGCTGGAGCGCATACTATCTGGCGCGGGCTTTGCGGGCGCGCGGCCATACTATCGCTGTGGTGCGCCCGCGTTTCGATGCCGCGACTCTCCACCCGACGATCCTCCGCACAACCTACGACGATCTGCCCATCGCTGAATTGCGCCTACCCACCGCCGGCTCGCCCCTACGCCGCCTGTGGACGCGCAATGTGGTGGCTCCGCGCCTGCTGCGCCGCCTGATTCGCAGCGAAGCCCACCGCCTGGGAGCCGATCTCATACACGCTCAACACGCGCTAACCGTAACGGCGGCGGTAGGCGTTGGACACTCACCCACGCAACGACATATCCCAGTAGTCGCAACAGTACGTGACTATTGGCCGCTGTGTTATTATAGTACGATGCAGGTGCCTGGGCGTGGTTTCTCGGTCGTTGTGCGTCGTGAGTCCGGTGTTGGGACTGCGTCCTTAACTACCCCCACCATGCCGCAATCGGGAGTACGGCTCACGTTTCACGTTTCACGCTTTACGTTTCCTATTGTCCATTCCGTTTCTGTGCGTGGTCCTGGCTTGCTGCCGTTGGCGCGGGCAGTGTGGCAGGGGCAGGGCCGGCGGGCGTGGCGAATCTGGCCGTTGCTGCCGGCGTGGGAGTGGGCGACGGTGCGCCGGCGGGCGGCACTGCGGCAGGCCGCCGCGACGGTGGCGGTGAGCGGCTTTGTGGCGGCGCGGTTGCGGGCGGGCGGCGTGGTGCGGTCGGAGCGCTTGCACGTTATCCCGAACCTGGTGGACTTGCCGCGCGTGGCGGAAATCCTAACCGCGCCCGCGCCGCTGGATCAGGTCGGATTGACGGCGGGGCAGCCGTTCTTGCTGTTCGTTGGCAAATTAGAGGTAAGTAAAGGCGCGTGGCTACTGCCCGCCGCGTTGCAGGCAGCGGGTGTGGGTAGCGAGTGGCCGGTAGTGATCGCGGGGAGCGGGCCGTTGCAAGCGACGCTGGCGGAAGTAGCGCAGGTGGCGGGCCTCGATTTCCGCTTCGGCTTTTGGCCGGACGGCGACGATGTGCTGCGCTTGATGCGGGCGGCCACGGTGCTGCTGTTCCCCTCAGCCTGGGACGAACCGTTGACCCGCGTGCTGCTCGAAGCCTGCGCGGCGGGCGCGACGATCCTGGCCCTCGCTACTGGGGGTACATCCGACATCCTGACCGACGACGTGGACGGGCGCTTGGTGGCGGATATGGACGCTTTCGCCCGCGCCTTGCGCGCCTTGCTGGCCGATCCTGCTGCGCGCGCTCGTTTGGCTGCCGGTGCCCAAGCCACCGCCCGTGCCCGTTTCAGTGCCGACGTAGTAGGCGCGCAAGTGGAAGCCCTCTATCGGAGCCTGCTGTGAGGGTCGCGCATCTGGTGCGCGCCGTCTTTCCGCAGCACGGATATGGCGGTCTGGAACGTGCGGCCACGGAGCTCACCACCGGTTTAACAGCGGCGGGCGCAGCGGTGACGTTGTATACGCAGCCGGCCGGTGGTCGTCCGCTATCGGTTAGCGGTACGTTTCACGGGGCGACGGTCGTCACCATTCCCTATACTACCCTGCCTCTGCGTGCCAACTCTATCCCGGCGCGGCTGACCAACTATCCGCTGTTTGTCGAGCGCATGGGGCGGGCGGTCTGCAACCAGGCGCGGGCCGGCGCGTTAGATGTGGTGTACGCGCATGGGTTGTGCGCTTATGGGGTGCGGCAGGCCGGACGGCGCCGCACGCCGGGTGGGGTCGCGCCACTGGTAATGAATCCGCACGGGCTAGAAGATTTTAAGGTGCGCCACCCCCTCAAACGGCTGGCCTACCTGCCCTTTCGGGCTATGTACCGGCGCGGCGCACAGGCGGCCGACCGCGTAATCGCCACTGATGCCGGGCTACGTGATGAAGTGAGTCACCTGCTGGGAGTGCCCGCCGGGCGCGTGGTGGTGATCCCGAATGGGGTAGACCCCGCGGCGGGCGCGGCGTTGGTGTCGGCGGCGCGGCAGGCGGCGCTGCGGGCGCGTTGGGGCTTGCCGGAAGGGACGTTTATCGGGCTGACTGTGGCGCGTCTGGAGGCCAACAAAGGGCTGACCTATCTATTGCAGGCATTGGCCTTGCTGCCCACCGATCCCTCCTGGCGCTGGGTGCTGGTCGGTAGCGGGGGAGATCGGGCAGCGTTACAGGCGCAGGCCGGCGCATTGGGGTTGAATGAGCGGATCGTCTTTGCCGGTGCGGTGGATGATGTAGATCTACATAATCTGTACACGCTGGCCGATAGTTTTGCCCTTGCCAGCCTCTACGAAGGCAGTTCGCTGGCGACGTTGGAAGCGATGGCCCACAGCTTGCCGATAGTGGCGACAGCGGTGGGTGGGCTACCTGACAAGGTGCAACCGGGCGTGACCGGCCTGCTGGTGCCGCCGGGCGATGCGCCGGCAATGGCGACCGCGATCCGCAGTCTATTGACGGACCCGCTGGGCGCGGCCCGCCTGGGCCAGGCGGGTGCCGCGCTGGTGGCGATGCGCTTTACCTGGGCTGCGATCACTGCGCAAACGCTGCGCTTATTTGAGGAGTTGCTGCTATCCTGATCCTGATTCAAACGCTGTGCGGGTTGCTGACCTTGCCGATCCTGCTTTGGCTGCCGGGTGCGGCCCTGTTGCGCGGGCTGTTCGGCCCGCATGGTCCGCTCCGCACCGACGGTCCCGCCTGGACGTTCTTGGCCGTGGCGATTAGTGTACTGCTGACGGGCTGGCTCGGTTTCACGCTAGCCCAACTGGGCATCTTTTCACCGTGGCTCCTTGCGCTGCTGGAAGTGCTGGGTGCGGGAGTGGGCTTGCGTATGGTCGCCGGCCGCTGGGTTGGGCTGGGGCCGACGGTGCGTATCTGGCTGGGCGATTTGGGCTGGACATTGGCTGACGGCTTACGCATCGCACTGGGCCGATCGGTGCGCTTACGCCCTGACGCACGCAACCTGCGGCTTGAAACCGCGCTGCTGGTCGGCCTGCTGCTACTGGCGGCGGCGCTATTCGCCCGTCCCGCTGAGATGGTGCGCGGCGCACTCGACTCCGGCGTGTATGTCAACGGCGGCATTGCTCTGGCCCGTAGCGGGGCGCTCGTGCAGCATGACCAACTGATGCGTGAACTGAGTGATCTCGGCCCGCCGCCCGACTACGTGCCGTCGGAAGAGGCGAACGAGTTTTTGCAGCCGCAGACACTGCAACGTTACAGCCTTGACCGCCTGCGGATGATCGGTTTCTATGTGCTGGACAAAAAAACGGGCCAGGTCTTGCCGCAGTTCTATCACCTTTTTTTCGTCTGGATCGGCATCGGTTATGGGCTATTCGGTATCCCCGGCGCGCTATTGGTAACGCCGCTGCTGGCCTTGCTGGCGGTGGCGGCGGTGTTTTTCTTCGCCCGCCAAATGTTCACCGCCCGCGTCGCCCTGGTCAGCCTCGCTTTGCTCGTCCTTTGCCCACTGCAAATCTGGTTTGCCCGCTATCCGGTATCCGAAATCCCGACCGAGTTGCTGGCTTTCTTGTTTTTCTATGCCTTCTTGCGCTTTAGTGAAGAGACGCGGCGGCTGGGCACATTGGAAACGGCGGCGCAGGCGGATGACCATCCGGCCGGCCCCACTGGGGATGAATGGACCGCGACGCGACGGAGCGCGGGGCTGTTTGCGGTGTTGGCGGCGGCGGCGTTGGGCGAGATCCTGCTGGTGCGGGTAGACTTCCCGCTCTACCTGCTACCACTGCCTTTCTACCTCCTCTGGTGGCGCTTGAGCCGCACATGGCGCTTCGAACACACGTTGTTCACCGCCGTGTTTGCCGCTTTTGCGGCGCAGTGGGCGCTCTACTTTTTCTTCTTCAGCTTCGCCTACACGGTAGATCAATATCACAATGTCATCCTTGATCAGCGTCGCGCCTGGGCCACCCGGCTGCCGCTGATTTACCTGGGGGTGGTGGTATTGTTTGCGCTGGATCGCCGACGCGACCACTGGCAGCCGTTAGTGCGCGCCACCGGCGCGGCCTTGGCGCGGCGGCGCGGTTGGTTGCTGGGAGCACTCTGCGCCGGGGTTGGCGCGTTCCTCGCCTACCGTTATCTGTGGCAGCCGCATATCCTGTTTTCGGGGGAAACCTGGGCGGCGTTGCGCCAAGGGCCGGTGGCCTTTGCCCGTTGGCTGGAGCCGTATATCGGCGCGCCGCTACCACAGGTGGCAAACACCGGTAAAACCAATCAGCCGCTGGCGACCACCAGCAACAGCTTTGTGCTAGTGCGACTCGGCTGGTATCTCTCGCCGTTGGGCATCGCGCTCGGCACAGTGGGTCTGTTGCGTGGGCTGTGGAAACGGCTCAATCCGGCTACCGCCTACTTTTTCATTGTGCTGGGGGTGGTCGGGCTGCTATTCAGCGGCGATACGTTCACCGTGCCGACCTATCCTTACAGCCTGCGCCGCTTTTTGCCGGTCGCCATTCCCGGCCTACTGGTGCTGGGTGCCTATGCGCTGGCCTGGCTGGGCGAGAAGCTGCGCCCGCGCCGCCTGTTCCAGCCGGCCGCCTGGGCTGTCGCCGCCGCGTTGATCGCGTTCTTTGTGGCAACGGGCCTGCTGATCATCAGCCACACCGAAGACGCCGGCGCGGTCGGGCAGTTAACTGCACTAGCGCAACGCTTCCCCAATCCCAAAAAGACGGTGCTACTATTCAGTGATGGGCGTGACGAACCGTATATCGTGGCGACCCCACTGCAATATATCTTCGGCTTCAATGTGTTTTCGCTCAACCGCGACTACGGCCGGCTCAAAGGCGATGTGGTGCAGGGCGCGGTCATGCGCTGGCGTAGGCAGGGTTACACGGTGTACGGGCTGCTGGGCACGAACGGCGGCAAGTTGTTTATGCCTGATCTGGCGCTGGTGCCCCACAGCGGCGCGGGCGGACCGGAATGGATCTACAGCGTCAGCGAATTGGAAGCCTTGACCGCGCAGAAACCGAAGAATTTTAGCCCCTCTACCTTAACGTGGGGCCTCTACGATGTGGTATCGCGCACGCAAACCCTGTCGCCGACGCTGCCGTTGCGGGTGGACATCGGCGGGGCGGATTATGCTACACTGGTGGCCGGCTGGGCGGGCAAAGAGCGCACGCTACCGACCGACCCCGATACGGCGCAGTGGCGTTGGGCGGGCCACGATGCGCTGTTGCGCCTGCCCTGGCCCGTCGCCGCCCGACAGAGCGGCGCAACGCTGACTCTGCGCCTGAGCGCGGGGCCGAAAGAGCGTGCCGTTGTGCTGTCCAAGAGCGCGACACCCGCCCAGCAAGCTGCGTCGGTCACGCTACCTAACGGCTTACGGGGACTGGCCGCGCCCGCCCAGGTTACGGTGCTGGTAGGAGACCTGCCGCTGCGTCCGCTCACTCAAGCAATCGGCGCGAAAGCGGTCCCGGTGTCGCTGTTGCCGGGCGCGGGTTTCACGGATGTGCAATTTGCCGTACCGCCGACCGCGCCGACTGATCCGGCCGGTGCCGACTATCTACTCTTGCACCTCAGTTCCCCCACCTGGACGCCCTTTGCCGTGGGTGTGAGTGGCGATGAGCGGGCGTTGGGCGTGGAAGTGGATAGTGTGGAACTGGCTGCACCATAAGGTGTGCAGCGTGATGCGGTAACCGGCGAAGGCGTTGACTACCGCAACCGTACCATCCAGCACGTTGCACGCCCCGTGCCGACTTGCGGTATAATAGGGCCACTATTAGGGAGGGCGTGACGATGGAGACACGACCGCTAGGCAAGAGCGGGGTGCAGGTGCCGGTAGTGGGTATGGGCACCTGGCGTACTTTTGATGTGCGCGGCGCGGCGGCCGAGGTGAGTCGCCGCACTTTGGTGAGTGCCGCGCTTACTGCCGGGATGCAGTTGTTCGACTCGTCGCCCATGTATGGCGAGTCCGAGCGCGTTTTGGGCCTGGCGCTGGCCGAGCGGCGGGCGGATGCGTTTGTTGCCACCAAAGTCTGGACCCATAGCGTGGACGAAGGGCACGCCCAAATCGCAGCGGCGTTAGCTTTCTATGGCGGTCGGGTGGACCTCTATCAGGTGCATAATCTGGTCGCCTGGCGCGGACAATTGCCGTTGCTTGAAGCGGCTCGCGCTGCCGGCTATGTCGGCCTGATCGGGGCCACGCACTACGATCAGGCCGCTTTTCCCGAACTCGCCGACGTGATGCAGACTGGGCGGTTGGACGCGATCCAGGTGCCGTATAATGCGGCCGATACCGAAGTGAGCCGTGTGATCTTGCCGCTCGCCGCAAGCCTCGGCCTGGGGGTGCTGGTCATGCGTCCGTTGGGCGGCGGCGAACTGACCGCCCACCCGCCGCCTGTCGCCGAACTCGCCCCGCTGCGGCAGTTTGGCGTGGAGACGTGGGGCCAGGCACTACTTAAGTGGGTTCTCAGCGACCCACGGGTGACGGCCGTGATCCCGGCCACGTCACGCCTCAACCGGGTGGGCGAGAATGCTGCCGCCGGTGCTCCTCCCTGGTTTGATGCGGATGCCCGTGCCCGCGTGACGGCGCTGACCGGCTACCGCTGATACCGGGCGACGTGCGTTGGAACGTGAAATGCGGGGTTAGCGATCAAGGTAGGGTTCCGTCTCCTGGCCTTTGATCCCTGCTAGCTTGTCGGGAGAGATACGATGCCGGAACACAACATGACCGATTACGAGGCGACGCGCGCCGCCTTTCACCTGGATGTGCCGGAGTGGTTCAACTGGGCGCGCGATGTGGTGGCCGGTTGGGCCGGCGAGCCGCGCCGCTTAGCGATGCTCTGGGTGGGGCCGGACGGCACGGAGCGGCGCATTACTTTTGCCGAGTTCGACCGGCGGGCGAATGCGGTGGCCGCCGTCTTGCGCGCTGCCGCTGTGCAGCCCGGCGACCGCGTGGCGATCCTGCTGCCGCGCGTGCCGGAATGGTGGGAAGCGGTACTGGGCATCATGAAGCGGGGCGCTGTCAGTATGCCCGGCACGATCCTGCTGACGCCCAAAGACATCGCCTACCGCATCAGCGCCGCCGAGGCGCGCGTGGTGATTACCGACGCGGCCGGCGCGGCCAAAGTGGACGATGTGGCCGATCAAACCCCCAGCTTGGCGGTGCGAATTATGGTCGGTGCCGGTGCGCTGCCGGCGGGTTGGCAGCGCTACGCCGATCTGGTGGACACTGCGCCGACCGATTACACGGGCGAACCCACCCGCTCCGCTGATCCCGTGATGATCTATTTCACCAGCGGCACTGTCGGCTATCCTAAGATGGTGCTGCACACCCACGCCTCCTACCCGCTCGGCCATAGCATCACGGGCAAATACTGGCTTGACCTGCGACCGGGCGACTTGCATTGGAATGTGGCCGACAACGGCTGGGCCAAAGCGGCATGGAGCAGCCTGTTTGGCCCGTGGGGCGAAGGCGCGACTTTGTTTGTGCAGGACAGCCGGGGCAAGTTCAGTGCCGGCGAAACGCTCGACTTGCTGGCGCGCTACCCCATCACCACGGTCTGCGCGCCGCCGACGGTCTACCGCACGCTGGTGCTGGAAGATCTGAAAGCGTATCGGTTCCCGCACCTGCGCTGGTGTGTGGGCGCGGGCGAACCGCTCAACCCGGAAGTGATCGACATCTGGCAGCAGGCGACCGGCCTGACAATTCGTGACGGGTATGGGCAGACCGAAACGGTGTTGCTGGTGGGTAACTTCCCACCGTTGCCGGTCAAGCCCGGCTCAATGGGCAAGCCGTCGCCCGGCTTCGATGTGAGCATAATTGACGACGCGGGCGCCGAGGTGCCGCCCGGTCAGGAGGGCGATATTGCGGTGCGGGTGCGCCCGGTGCGCCCGGTAGCCCTGTTCCAAGAATACTGGCGCAATGCCGAAGCCACCGCCGGGGCGCTGCGCGGCGACTGGTATGTGACCGGCGACCGGGCGATCAAGGATGCCGACGGCTACTTCTGGTTTGTGGGCCGCGCCGACGATGTGATCATCAGTGCAGGCTACCGCATCGGCCCGTTCGAGGTAGAGAGCGCGCTGATCGAACACCCTGCGGTGGCCGAGGCCGCCGTCGTCGCCAGCCCCGACGCGCTGCGCGGCGAGATCGTCAAAGCATTTATCATCCTGGCTCCCGGCTACACCGGCTCCGCCGTACTGATGACCGAGATCCAGGAACACGTCAAGCAGAGTACCGCACCCTACAAATACCCGCGCGAAATCGAGTTCGTGCGCGAGTTGCCCAAAACCATCAGCGGCAAAATCCGCCGTGTCGAATTGCGCGAACAGGAGCGCCGCCGCAAAACGAGTTCTGAGGCTTGAATTATGGATTCTGGATTATAAAATACGATTGACGACTGGTAGGTGAGGTATGACTGACAACCGACAGCCGATGAGTGACGAATCAAGCTCCGATGGCCCTAGTCCGGCGAGTTTTGGTACGCTCTACAAACTGCTGGGGGCCAGTCCAGCCTATGGTCAACTGATGGCCGACGTGTTCGGGCCGGGCTATGCCGCGCAACTTTCCACCGCCGGCCCGCCGGATGTGCGGCTGCTGGCGCGGCGGGCCGGGATCACGGCCGGCACCTGGGTGGTCGATCTAGGTTGCGGCCTGGGTGGGCCGAGCTTGTTGCTGGCGGCAGAGTATGGTTGCACGGTGGTAGCGTTGGACTGGTCGCGCCAGGCGGTGGAGAGCTGCCGGCGTAGTGCGGCGGCGGCGGGTCTAACCGGGGCACTACATCCGATAGTCGCTGACCTCGCCCATGCTCCGTTCGCCGCCGGCGCCTTCGATGCTGTAATCTCGATTGACGGCTTCTACTTCGGTGCGGACTTGCTGGCGCTCTACGCCGGCGTGTGGCGGATGCTGCGGCCCGGCGGCGGCTTCGCCTTTTACTTCAACGTGCCTAGCCAAGCGGTAGTAGATGCCTCGCCACTAAACCGTCGTGCCCATCGCCACAGCCATCGCATTGATCATCCCGCTGCGCTAACCGCCGCCGGCTTTACGGAAGCACACACCGAAGACCGCACCGGCGTGCAACAACTCTTGCTGGAGCGGATGCTTGCTGCCTACAAGCGTCATACCCCCGCACTTGAAGCCGAATTAGGGGCTGACGTAGTGGCAACGCTGCGTGACGAGGTACAGGAAACGCTCGATGTGACCGCCGCCGGTCTCTGGCCGCGCTACCTGTTCAGTGCGCGCAAGCCGCTGTAACAAGGACGCCGCCCACTAGCACTGCGTGCTGTGCTCGTCGCCTGTTGTTACTGCTCCCGTGCCGCGAACACACGATAGTCCAGGTCGGGGAAGGGATTGTCGCGCATGGCGTAGACGCGCGCGCGCGCTAGACCCATCATGTCTACCGGCTCGCTGTTGCTCACCATTTCGGCGGTCTGCGCCAGGTCATTAAACCAGGCCAGGTGTTCGTTGAAGCGGTGATTGGAATATTCGGGCGCTTGGGTCGTAGTTGTCAGGAACTCCCAATCGCTGGCTTGCAATAGCAGCAGTTCGCGTCCCGCCTGGGCCAGCACCTCGGCCAGTTCGCCGGCGGCCTGTGGGTGGCGGACGACCAAGCCCTCCATACGCCGTTCGGCGCTGTGGATTCCCTGCCACATCCAGGCGGTGGCCGGGTTTTGCCAGGTGTTGTGTGTGCCGGCTTCGCCCCAGGAGCTTTCGGGCAGCGCCAGACGCTCGGTAGCAGGATGAGCGGCTAGCCAGTCACTGGCAGTGGTCAGTTCGACTGTCGGGTCGGCGGCCAGCCGGCGCAAGGTCGCCCGCAGCCAGTCCACGCCCTCGTGCCACCAGTGGCCGAACAACTCGGTATCATAGGCGGCGACGATGATGCCCGGCCCGCCGGCAGCGGCATGGTAGCCGCGTAGTTCGTCGGCGACTAGCGCGGCGAAGTGTTGTGCGTGTTCGGCCACGCGCTCCTGGGCTTTGTATGGGTCATACGGTGCTTTGTCGCCCAAGCTGACCGCGTGGCCGGTGGTACGCCAGTATTGCATCCCGCTGATCTGGTCTTTGCGGTGGAACTCGCGATACCAGGGGTCGCCGGGATAGCCTACCTGCGCGGCCCAAACCTGTTGTCCTGTACGCTCGTTACGCCCCATCACCGCTACGGGACTGTCGGCCACGCGGTAGGGCAGGAAGGTGGTGCGGCGGCTGGGCGGCGCATAGTTTGGCACGGCTAGCAGCAGCCGATCGGGAATCGGGGTGTAGCCGATGGCGCCGCCGCCGGCCTTGCCGCCTGGCCCGCCACCGGTGATGGCGTGGCTTTCACTGAAGAATAGCTCAATGCCTTGCTCGGCCAGGAACGTTTCCAGCCCCGGCTTGACATAATACCCCTGATAGGGAGCCGACGTGAAAAAGGCCGGGCGATAGGCGCACTCCGGTAGCCAAATCGCGCGCGGGTCGCGGCCAAACCAGCGCTGATAGGCTTGCTTGCCGACGGCGAGTTGGCTATAGATATTGGAGTCGCGGGCTAATAACGGCAAATAGGCATGGGTGGCCGCCGAGGCGAGGATTTCAATATAGCCCGCATCTTGCAACCGCCGGCACGCCCCCAGAATATCACGCCCCAACCGCTCGTTGAACAGTGTGCCGGCACGGCGGTAGTAGTCGGCGAAATGGCGTGCCAAATACGCGCTGTGGCTGTCGCCGGCCGCTGTAAAGCGCACCTCGTCGGCCTCAGCCAGCCGTACCTCGTTCTCGATGTAGCGGTCGAAATGCTCGGCGATCAGCGCATCGCCCAACTGCTCGGCCAGCACCGGCGTGATGCCCAGCGTCAGCCGGTAGGGTACCCCTTCGTCGGCCAAGTCCAACAGCGCCGTGACTAGCGGCACGTAGGTCTCGGCCATCGCCTCGTGCAGCACTTCTTCGCCGTGCGGCCAGCGCCCTGTCTGGCGATAGAAGGGCAGGTGGCTGTGCAGGACAAACGTGAACCCCCCTTGTTTCAAGCAGCATCTCCTTTGATGGTGGTTAGGTTGTGATAGTACTAAGTTGGTACTTGGTAATGGCGGCCTGATCGCGCCGGTTCATGACCTTGACAAGAAATCGATAACACTGATCTGCCGTAGAGGTGATGTGTTCCCTATTATACCACCAATACAAAGGCGAGATCGTTGACGTTGGTGCCGGTCGGACCCGTGACGACCGCATCGCCTAGTGCGGCGAAGAAGGTGTAACTATCGTTGGCGGCGAGGGCCGCGTGCGGGTCCAGGCCTAGTGCAGCGGCGCGGGCCAGGGTGGTGCCGTCGGCCAATGCGCCGGCGGCCGGGCTTGCGCCGTCACCACCGTCGGTGGCGAGCGTGGCGACGGCGACCTCCGGCCCCCAGCCGGCCAGGGCGACGGCGGCGCCTAGCGCCAGTTCGCTGTTGCGCCCCCCCTGGCCGGCGCCGCGCACGGTCACGGTGGTTTCACCGCCCAATACCAAGCAGGCCGGGCGCGGCAACGGCCGGTCGCTCGCCCGTACTTCTTTCGCCAGTGCCGCCAGCACGCCCCCTACAACGCGGGCTTCGCCTTCCAGATAGGTGGTTAGCAAGGTTGCGTGGAGGCCGAGACGCTGGGCCGTGGCGACGGCAGCCAGCGCGGCCTGGCGGTTGTCACCGACAAGATGGGTGATCACGCGGTTAAACAGCGGGTTGTCGGGCTTGGGCGTGTCGGGCACCGTGCCGGCGACTCCGTCGGCCAAATGCGCTTGCACGGCGGGCGGCATACGGTCGGTGAGCCTATAGCGGGCCAGCACGGCCTGCGCGTCGGCGTAGGTCGTTGGATCGGGCACGGTGGGGCCGGAGGCGATCACGTCAAGGGGATTGCCGATTACATCGCTGAGGATGAGCGCGACGATGGTGGCAGGGGCGGCCCGCCCGGCCAACTGCCCGCCTTTGAGCGCGGCCAGGTGCTTGCGGACAGTGTTTAGTTCGCCGATGGTCGCTCCGGCGCGCAGCAGCATATCAGTCACGGTCTGCACTTCGGCCAAGGTCAGCGGCGAGGCGGGATCCGCCAGTAGCGCCGAACCGCCGCCGGAGATCAGCACCAGTACTAAGTCGGCGGGGCCGGCGGCACGCGCCAGCGCGCCGATGCGCTGCGC
The DNA here is from genome assembly GCA_038228295.1 of Chloroflexia bacterium. Lineage (GTDB taxonomy): Bacteria > Chloroflexota > Chloroflexia > QHBQ01 > JAICKM01 > JAICKM01. The sequence goes on from JBBRPH010000017.1 coordinate 45,757, forward strand.
TGCTTCTACGCCGCGTGCGTCGGGCAGCGGGTGGCCGGCTTGCACCAGTTCGACCGTTGCCGGACCGGGAGTTGACGGCAGGTCTTTAACGATTACCAGCCCGCCACGCCATGACTCCAGCTCGCCCAACACCGTCTCTGCCGCCAGCGCCATCGCTGCGCCCGCTTTGCCTGCACCTAGCACAAACAGGCGGTCATAGTCAGCCAACCGCAGCGTGGCCTCGCCGATAGTTAGCTGTCCTGCGGCGGCATCCAACTGCAATGCCGCCTGCACGGCCGGCGTCGGGTCCACCGCTTGTAGCGCCGCCGCGTTCAACTGTGCCACGATCTCGCGCACATCCACGCTCTACCTCGCCTAAATAAAAGAGGGCTGCCCCATTAGGCAACCCTCCCATGATAGCAAATCATGCACCCTTTATCGACGCCGGCCTTCCAGCTTACGACCGCCAGTTAGCTCCAGCCCGGCACTCCCACGGCACCCAGAACGGTCCATTTACTGCTGCTACCTTCCGGTCCTGACAGGGTTCATAGTGTTCTGCCGCGTGGGACCTGACTTTCAACACCACTTCTCGTCCGCAGTCCTACAAAGTCGGGCCTCAATTAGGAATTCCGCCCCGCTAAAGCGCATTGCGGGTACAGGGTAGCGCTAGCTCCCCGCCTAGCATGACTAGCCTTATGATACCGTAGTGCGCCGCGCTTGTCAAGGCCGGCCGAACTGACATCCATTCGTAACTCACCACGGAGCCACGGAGCCCGCGTGCGAAGAGAAACGAGACGGGTTTATGCACGGATGGCAGCAGTGGACGCGCTGCTGCACTACGCCGTTTTTGTATTTTGTTGACTGATCGCTTATACTATGTGGAGCGCATTGCTATCTGGTGCGTTATTGCTGGATATAGCAGGAGTGTATCTGATTTTAACCACTCCACATTTCCACATTTACCTAACCGCATCTACTGATCCCTATGTATTAACCCACACCTACTCTATTCATGCCTAATCACAAAGGAGAATTCATCGTGCGTCGCTCTTTACCCGTTTTTGTCCGCGCGCTGTGTGGCTTTATGGTGTTGCTCCTGTTCGCCGTGTCGGTTATTAACGGGCAGCGCGCTGCGGCTACGGCGAACCCGCGTGCCCCCGGCGATCTGGATCTCAGCTTCGGCAACGGCGGCATCGTGACCACCCCGATGACTGTCACGGCTGCGGCTGCTAGTCATGCTATGATCGTCCAACCGGACGGCAAGCGTGTCCTGGTGGGTTCGACGTTCACCGCCGAAAACGGCGTGGATTTTGCCCTGGCGCGGTTTAATCCCGATGGTAGCCTGGATGCCGGCTTCGGCACGGCCGGGCGCACTGTCACCGATTTCTCTAGGCTCGACGATACTGCGTATGCGGTGGGTATTCAATCCGACGGCAAGATTGTTGTGGCGGGGGTCACGGGGTACCCTAGTACCGATAGTTTCGCCCTGGCGCGCTACCTACCGAACGGCAACCTCGATCCCACGTTCGGTACTGGTGGGCGTGTGACCACCGCTAGTCGTGATTGCCTGTTAAAGGCGTTAATAATTCAACCGGATGGTAAGATCGTAATCGGCGGCTACGGTGGAGGTTATGGGACTCCCAACGTCAACCTGATTCGCTATCTCAGCAGTGGCGCGCTGGACCCGACCTTCGGCAACGGCGGCCAAGTGGCTACACTGTTCAGCGGCAACACATTCGTGGTGCGCGGGCTTGTGCTACAGCCCAACGGGGCACTGCTGGCGGCAGGTTCCACCTTGAATAGCAGCCAAAACAACACGGATTTTGCCCTAGCCCGCTATCTGGGGAACGGCAGCCTGGACCCGACCTTCGGCAGCGGGGGCCAAGTGACCACCGACTTTGGGCAGAATGAAAGCGCGCAGGCGCTGACACTGATCGGAGGCGGGAACATTGTGGTAGCCGGCTATACTCAGCCCTACAATGGCAGGGGCAGCTTTGCCCTGGCCCGCTATACGCCTAACGGCACCCTGGATGGGACGTTCGGTAGCGGTGGGCGCGTAACGACCGGGTTTGGAACGGCCGATGCATTTGCGACCAGCCTGATTGTGCAAGCGGATGGAAAGGCGGTCGTTGCGGGTTCGCAGCACGCGATTAGCAATCCGAATACCTGCTCCGCGTGCAGTATTGAGTTGGCGCGCTACGGCACCAATGGTAGCCTCGATCCTACCTTCGGCAGCGGGGGGCGGGTCACGACGCTGTTCGGGCAGAACGAATCGCTCCAAGCCGAAGCCCTGATCGGGCAAACGGACGGCGCGCTGGTGGTCGCCGGAATTGCTAATATTTTTCCAACGGACAGCTTTTTGCAGATACGCTACTTAACAAACGGTTCCCTGGACACAAACTTTGCCGGCGATGGGCATCTGCGAACTCCATTCTACAGTAGTAGTGCGCGGGTGAACGCTGGTGCCGCACAGGCGGACGGTAAGCTGGTGACTGTAGGCTATGCCGCTACGCGCTGTGGTCCGGCGTGCGACGGCCACCAGTTTGCTGTGAGTCGTTATCTGCCTAGCGGTGCGTTGGATAGCACCTTTGGTAGCGGTGGCATCGTCTTGACCGGCTTCCCGAACGGCCCGGCGGACGCGCAGGCGGTTGCGATTCAACCCGATGGGAAAATCGTGGTGGGTGGTGCCGGCACCACCGACTGGCCGGGGCCGGCGGTGGCTCTGGCGCGCTATTTACCCGATGGAACGCTCGATAACAGCTTCGGCACTGGGGGCCGGGTACTGAGCAATCCCGATCCCGCGTCCTACAAATGTATGCTAATGCCCTTGTGCTTCAACCGGATGGCAAAATCGTGGTCTCAGGTACGGCGGGGTCGGTGGGACTACTCACCGCACGGTATCTGTCGGACGGCAGCTTGGACTCCACTTTCGGCAATCAGGGCATTGTGATAACCCAGGTTGGTCAGTCTGTGCCGGTTGCGTTCGCTTTGCTGCGCCAAGCCGACGGCAAGCTCCTGGCGGCCGGCGCTACCGGCTCCACTTGTTTCCCCTGCTTCAGCGATTTTCTGCTGATCCGCTATCTGCCCGACGGTACACTGGATGCCGGCTTCGGCAGCACCGGCGTGGTGACCACCACCTTTGGCCTCAACAGTGACGACAGTATTGCGGGGTTAGCTGTGCAACCGGACGGCCGGATCGTAGTTGCGGGGTCGGTGCGCAATGGTGCCGGCTGTAATCCTTGTCCTAGCGCCGACTTTGGCGTGGCGCGCTACCTCACTAACGGCACGCTGGACACCAGCTTCGGTAGCGGCGGCCGGGTCATGACGGACTTAGCAGGGGCCGACGATCTCGCCGGCGGCATCATCGTACAAGCCGATAGCAAGATTGTGGTGGCGGGCAGCACTTTCAATTACTACCCGGCGGTGAGCCGGTTTGCGCTGGCACGCTATACGGTGGCCGGCGCGTTGGACCCCACTTTCGGTACAGGCGGCATTCAGACTACCGCAGTTGGCCCATACGGCAGCGGGGCGGCTACGGTGTTGCTAACGGCGGCCGATCGAATCGTTGCCGCCGGAAGTGCCGGGTTAGCGGATGGAAGTGGGGCGTTCGCGCTAGTCCGCTATCTGAGTAACAATGATCCGAATCCCAGCCCAACCCCGACCCAGACAAGTGTGCCGGTTAGCGCGACTAGCACGCCGGTCCGCACCGCGACGGTCACGGCAACGGTAGTAGCTACCACTACACCCTGTTTGGTGCAGTTCAGCGATGTGCCGCCAGGCAGTACCTTTGCGAACTTCGTGTATTGCCTAGCCTGTCGAGGTATTGTTGGGGGATACACTGATGCCGGCCACTGTCCTGGCGGCACGTCTTGCTTCCAGCCGGGCAGCCCGGTGACACGCGGGCAGCTGGCGAAGTTTATCGCTAACGCGGCGGGCTATACGGACGCAATCCCGGCGACGCGCCGGACGTTTACCGACGTGCTGCCGAGCGATACGTTCTGGATCTACATCGAACGGGTGGTGGCGCACGGCATCGTGAGCGGCTACAGCGATGGAACGTACCGGGCGGGCAACGCGGTGACGCGCGGGCAGACAGCCAAGTTCGTGAGCTTGGCAGCCGGCTACAGCGATGTGATTCCGGCGGGGCAGCAGACCTTCAGCGATGTGCCGCCGAGCGATGTGTTCTGGCAGTCTATTGAGCGGGTTCACGCGCATGGAGTGGTGGGCGGTTATAGCGACGGGACGTATCGGGCGGGTAACGCGGTGAGCCGCGGGCAGACGGCCAAGTTCATCGCGGGCGGATTCTTCCCCACCTGCCAAGCGGCGCCCAAGCCCTAGTCTAGCCGGGCGCGGCATGCCGCCCGCCCCACTCCTCCGGCTTGCGGCGGGGTGGGGGCGGGCGGTTGTGCGTTAGACGGGCGCGGCGTAGTTGTGCTATAATGGCGCAGTAGTGTGCCACGACGAGAGAGCACGCAGGAGGGATGGGGCTGATGTCAGCTAGCGATTTTCTACGCGACCTGGAACTGTTCGAGGGATTGAGCCGCGCGGAACTGGATCGCATAGCGGCGATTTGCACTGAGCGGCACTATAGTCCCAGCGAGGTGATCTTCGCTGAATATACACGTGGCGACGAGATGTGCTTTATTCAAGACGGCACGTTGCTGGTGCAGATCAGCACGCAAGCCGAGCGCAGCGCGCCTGCGGATCCGGCCGTTCGCACCACTATCGCGCGGCTTGCGCCCGGTCACTATGTGGGCGAACAGACGATGGTGGATGATGCCATGCGCTCGGCGACAGTGGTTAGCGAAGGCGAGTCGGTGCTGCTGCTGATGCGCCGACCCGATATCGAGCGCCTCTGCGAAGAGGATCCCCATTTGGGCTACATCTTTATGCGGAATATCGCCCAGGAGTTGTCGTTCAAGTTGCGGAACACCGGCTTGGTGATGCGCGGCGAAATCTGGAGCAACACCAACGAAACGCCGGATGCGGGCTTTGGCTTCGAGAATCCCACTGAAATCGAACCCTGACGGGTGGATCAGGGGCGCATCCTCCGCGAAACTGGGCTACGTCCGCGCAAACGGCTGGGTCAAAACTTCCTGGTGGACCCCAGCGTGCCGCCCCGTATCGCGGATGCGGCCGAGTTGGACCCCGCCGCCCTGGTGGTCGAAGTCGGCCCCGGCCTGGGCGTGCTGACGGCAGAACTCGCTGGGCGCTTGGACCCCCACCGGGGCTGCCTGGTAGCCGTCGAACTAGACGCAGCATTGCTGCCACCCCTGCGTGAACGTATGGCTCCCTATCCCCATTTTCACTTGGTGCAGGGCGATGTGCTGGAAACGGCGCCTGCGGCACTCGTCGCGCAGTGTGGGCGAGCGGCAAATGCGCCCTATGCAGTGGTTGCCAACTTGCCCTATTATATCACCTCAGCGGTGCTGCGCCATTTTCTGACTGCCGCTCAACGCCCGCAGCGTCTAGTAGTCATGGTGCAGCGCGAGGTGGCCTTGCGCATGACGGCTGCCCCGCCGGCTATGAGTCTGCTGGCGTTGGGGGTGCAGTTTTACGGCCGGCCCCGCTTGGTGTTTCGCGTGCCGCCCGGCGCGTTCTTACCGCCGCCCAAAGTGGAATCGGCGGTGGTGCGCATTGATGTCTACACACCGGCGGAGCGCCCCATCGTGGCCGATGAGTCCCAGTTTTTCGCTGTCGCGCGGGCGGGCTTTGGTCAGCGACGCAAACAGTTAGCTAATGCGCTGACTGATGGATTGCCGCTGCCGAAGCCGACTGTTCTGGCGGCGCTGGATGCCGCCGCGCTGGTCGGCAGTCGCCGCGCCGAAACCCTGACCCTGGCCGAATGGGCCGCCCTGGCGGCGGCGCTACCGCCCGACCTCGGCCGGCGCAGTGGAAAGGCAACTTTTGATGACGCTTGATTCCCTGGTCTTGCACGCACCGGCCAAGATCAACCTGACGCTGGAGATCCTGGGTCGCCGCAAAGACGGCTATCATGAGATCGTTAGTGTGTTGCAGACCGTAGACCTGTGCGATACCTTGACCTTCGCGCCGCGCACCGACGGTCAGGTTCGCGTGGAGTGTGACGACCCGGCGCTAGCCGACAACCCGGCGGGCAACCTGGTGTGGCGGGCGGCGCGCTTGCTGCAACAGGCGCGTCAGGTGGATGCGGGCGCGACCATTCAGCTAGACAAGGTGATCCCGACCGCCGCCGGCTTAGGTGGCGGCAGCAGCGATGCCGCCGCCACCTTGCAGGGCTTGGATCGCCTATGGGATCTCCACTTGCAACCTGCCGAATTGTATAACCTGGCCGCGTTGCTCGGCTCTGACGTGCCCTTCTTCTTGCGCGGCGGCACGGCGCTGGCCGAGGGGCGGGGCGAACGCATTACACCGTTGCGCCCACTGACGGACGGCTGGTTTGTGTTGATTACGCCGCCGCCGATCTTGCCCGATAAAACGCGCACCGTCTACAGTCTGCTGCGGCCCTATGAATATAGCGACGGCACGCTAACCCGCCGCCTGGTGGATACACTGGCGGCGGGCGGCCCACTCACGGCCACGCTGCTCTACAACGGTCTGGAAGATGCCGCCTTTCGCGCCTTTGATACGCTAGAGGTCGGCGGCACGCTGCACGATGCGCTCCAGACGGTGATCGCGGCGGGCGGCGAGTTTGCCCGCTTGGCCGGGGCCGGCCCCAGTCTGTTCCTCTATAGCCCCGCCCGCCCCGCTGCCGAGCAACTAGCCGCCGTGATCGCCGCCGCCGGCTTACCGACTTGGGTGGTGCCGCCGCTCGAAACCACAAACCCTTAGTACAAGGACAGCTTTTTATGCGAATTCCCCCGAATGCGTTGGTCTTGGATATCGGCAGTGGGCACAGCCCGCACCCGCGCGCCGATGTGCTGTGTGACCGCTATATTGACGACGACACCGAGCGCGGTGGGTCGATCCGGGCCGACCGCCCGCTGATCGTGGCCGATGCCCACGATCTCCCGTTCAAGGACGGCGCGTTTGACTACGTGGTCACGTCGCACATCATCGAGCACATGGACGACCCGGTGCGCTTTTGCGCTGAATTGCAGCGTGTGGCGCGGGCCGGGCATATCGCATCGCCCTCCGAGATCGCCGAGAAGCTGTTCTACTGGCCGTTCCATAAGTGGTATGTCAACAAGATCGGCGACACGCTGGTGTTGCATCCCAAGCGCGACGATCCCAACATCTTCGGCGAATTGTTCGATTATTTGTATGAATATAATCCCTGGTACGCCCGCTTCCAGCGCAGCCTGCCGGATATGTTCTGGATCGAGTATGAATGGGCGGGCGAAATCAAGATCACCATTCGGCAGCAGTCGCCACTGGATCTCGAAGCGGCCAAGCGGCTACGGCGCATGGTCAAACCGCGTGAGAGCCTGCCGACTATGCTCTATCGCACCGTGGCGAGTATGGGCGAGATGGTGGTGCCGCCGGCCGCGATTCGCGCCTTGCGTGAACTGCGCCGCGTAAAGCGCACCCCGGCGCGTCTGGTCAACCTAGAGTCGGTGTTGGCCTGCCCGTTTTGTCACAGTGCGGTGCAGATGGAAGCGACAGTGGTGCGCTGCCTCAACTCGGCCTGCGGGCGGGTCTATCCGATTGAGCGTGGCTATCCCCATCTGTTGCTTGATCAAGCGTTGCGCGAACGCCCACCCGCGCCGCCGTTGCCGCGCCAGGGCTGATCAGGAGGAGTCCTAATGGACCATCGGGAAGGTCGCCTGCGCGGAGTCGGCGGCTTGGATCTGTACTATCAGCGCTGGTGCCCGGCAGGGCCGCCGCGTGCGGTGGTCCTGGTTGTACACGGTATTCTGGAGCATAGTGGACGTTACGGCAACCTGGTGGCGCATTTGGTGCCGCGCGGCTACGCGGTCTATGCCGTTGACTTGCGCGGGCATGGACAATCGGCTGGGCGACGCGGTCATCTGACCGACTGGGACGAGATCGTGGGCGACCTGGGGGCGGCGCTGCGTCTGGTGCGTAGTCACGAAGTCGGCCGACCCCTATTCCTGCTGGGTCATAGCTTGGGCGGCATGATCGTGCTGAACTATATGCTGCGTGAGCGGCCTAGCGATCTGGCCGGCGTGATCGTCTCCAGCCCAGCGCTGGCGGTGGGTTACTCCCCGCTGATGCAAGGGCTGGCGCGGGTGTTGTCACGGGTCGCGCCGCGCTTGATGATCCCCGATCCGCCGCTGACAGCGGCAACGATCTCGCGCGATCCGGCGGTGGTAGCGGCCTATCAGGCGGACCCGTTGAAGCTGCCCGGTACCACGGCCCGCTTCGGCGCGGAGTCGCTGGCCGCGATCCGCTGGACGGGCGCGCACGCCGGCGAGTTCCCCGATGTGCCGCTGCTGATCATCCACGGCGCAGCGGACCGCTTGGTGCCGCCGGAGGGCAGCCGCCGCTTTTTTGCCGCCGCGCCCATCCATGACAAAACGCACCATGAGTATCCCGGTGGCTACCACGAATCGTTTAACGACACCAATCGCGCCCGTGCTCTAGCCGATGTGGAGAGCTGGTTGAAGCATCATTTACCACCGGATACGGTGTGAGCACCTCAGACGGCACTTTTCTTGCTTGAGTCGTCTCGGGCCTGTGATTTTGCCTGTAGGGATGGTGTGTATATTGTTTTTGCATGAGGAAGGATAACTATGCTGATCAAATTCAAGACGCTGGGCCTGTTGTTGGCCCTCTTGCTGACGCTCGGTGCTGTGACGGCGCAGCCTGCCGCCGCGCAAAGCGCGCCCTGCGATCTGTCGGGCACGGTAGACGGCACCGCTACGCCGAACAGCGGCACCAGCGGCACGACGATTGCCTTCCGCGCCACCGGCTTCACATTGGGCGAAGATGTATCCTACTATTTCACCTTGCCGAACGGCGCGGTATTTGGCACGGCGCGACCGCTGCAAGGTGGTGTACAGCCGGACGGCAGTGTGCTACTCACTGTTACCATCCCGCAGGCTTTCACGGCCTTCCCCGGCACTTGGGCGTTGACGGTGCAGGGCGCGACCAGCAACCATGTCTCGATCATCAAGTTCTGCGTAACCACAACGGCCCAGCCGCCGGCTGCAACCGCAACTACAGCGCCGGCCACGGCGACGAGCGCTCCTGCCGCCACCGATACGCCGGCGGCAGCCACCGCGACGACGGCACCCGCCGCTACTGAGACAGCGACGACTGCGCCGACTGTAGCCGCCAGTGAGACCGCGACGACTGCACCGACGACTGCACCGACAACTACGCCGACTGTAGCCGCCAGTGAGACCGCGACGACTGCGCCGACCACAGCCGCTACTGCAGTCGCTAGTGCCACCGCGACGACTGCGCCGACCCAGGCCGCCACTGCGGTCGCTAGTGCCACCGCGACGACTGCGCCGACCCAGGCTCCGATCATGCCGCCGACTGTCGCTCCGGCCCCGCCGACTGTGGCCCCGCCGCCCATGCTGCCGCCGGCTCCCGCGCCCACGCCGATCTACGGTGGAGGCGTACAGCCCGGCAGCGGTGGTCAACCGCCCGGTATGCCGCGCACCGGTCAAGCGGATACATCCGGTTTGCTACTCGCCGTGTTGCTGGGCTTGAGCCTGTGCAGCTTCGGCCTGCTGGTGCGCCGCCGCGTTGCCGTATCGCGCTAACGCGGATTCGCCCGGCACAAAGAACGCGCAGGTTCCTATCGGGATCTGCGCGTTCTTTGTGCCGGGCACTGTACCTGATAATGCCGGCGTGCTTGACGGATTCTACGCTGACGAGGTATAATGAGGCACGGCCGACCCAACAGGGGTTAGCTATCTACTACGGGGTGTAGCTCAGTCTGGTGGAGCGCCTGCTTTGGGAGCAGGAGGTCATGGGTTCGAATCCCGTTACCCCGACCATGCTAGAATAATTTCCTTTGCGGAGATAACTCAATTGGCAGCGTATTTGCCTCCCCCAAGGTAATGCCCCGCTCTCTGAAAAGCCTTTATATGGGATCGCGACTTATCCAACACTTTATTTACAAGGAGCGATCTCATGTCGGCTTACATCTGCCCTCGTTGCCATGCGCCCATTGTGGTCGGCCAGCTGTTTTGTAAGCAGTGCGGGTTAGGGCTTGATCCCAAAAGTATTGCGGCATTTCAGACACAGATCACGCCTATGCCCGTCGCCCCGGTTGCCGTTCGGCGTACCCGGTCTGTTGCGCCACTCTTGGCGCTGGGGTTGCACTACTTATCGTGTGCGGCGTGATTAGTGCCGGGCGGCGCACGCCGGTAGCCGCTACTATACCGACCGACCCGCCCGCCACGGTTGCCCTGGTCGCAGCGGCACCGACTCCGATCCCGCCGACCGCGATTGTGCCCCCAACAGTCCCCGTATTGCCCACACGTGCCCCGGCCACAGCGATTCCCCCGACTGCTCTACCGACTGTTGCGCCGTTGCCCACAGAGACGCCGTTGCCTACAGCGACCCTAATCCCGCCGACCGTACCGCTCCCGACCGAAACTCTTGAGCCCACCGTGGATGCGTTAGATGAGAGCTATCAGGCCGGGGTCATTCGCACATCGGGCGAGTTTTTGACGCTTTTAGACCAATTCAGCACGGAAATGAGTGCGGCGGATCTGCTGAGTGATACGTGGAAGCTGCGCGTGGTCCCGATTATGTTCAGCATCCAAGCCGAAGCCGATCAAGTCTTGGCGTTACAACCGTCCTCCCGTTTTCGCTCCGCCGATATACAGTACAAGGCCGCCGCCCGGCATTACAAAACGGCCATGGATTTATTTGCCAAAGGCGTGGATCACAGCAGTGCGAGCTTGATCCAACAATCCAAGACCGAATTACAGCTCGGTAACAGTGCGATCCAACGCGCGAGTGCCTTGATCACCGCACTTACCCACGCCCCCACTCCCCCGCGCTAGACAACGACGCGGTAAACTGTAGCCCCAAATGTAGCCACGCGGGGCGACCGCGGGCTTGACAACCGGCAGCGGGTCCGGTAGAATAGCCGTGTCGCGTGTCTGCGGGGATAACTCAATTGGCAGAGTGTCTGCCTTCCAAGCAGAATGTTGCGAGTTCGAGCCTCGTTCCCCGCTCCACTAAAACGACCGGCCCCCAGGCGCAGTGCCTGGGGGCCGGTCGCTTTGCGCCGGCGAGATTAGCGCCAGGTTGGGTGAGTGTCGCTGCCGCTGTCGGTGGTCACGCGCGTCAGCGCGGTGCCGTCGAGATACTGCGTGTAGAGTTCGAAGTTGCCGTCGCGGTTCGATGAGTAGACGATGTACTGACCGTCGGGCGACCAAGCGGGATCGTATTCGTCCGACAGTTGGGTGGTGACGCGCGTCTGGGCGGTGCCGTCGGCTTTCATCACCCATAGGTCGAGATTGCCGGCCGTGCGGCTGCTGGCGAAGAGGATGCGGCTGTGGTTGGGCGACCAGGCCGGCGACCAATCGCTGCCCAGGCTGTTGGTTAGCCGGGTCAGGCCGGTGCCGTCGGTGTTCATGGTGTAGATTTCGTCATCGCCGCTGCGGTTACTGACGAAGGCGATGCGGCTAGTGCCCCAGGCCGGGTCGCGGTCGTTGCCGGGGGTCTGCGTGATGTTGACCGGGTTTGTGCCGTCGCTGTTCATCACCCAGATGTCGTTGAAGCCGCTAACCCGATCACTGGCGAAGGCGATGCGGCTGCCGTCGGGGCTCCAGGTCGGGTGGGTGTCCTGGGCCGCGTTGTTGGTGAGCCGAGTTAGGCCACTGCCGGTGGCGCTCATGCTGTAGATTTCCGGATTGCCGTCGCGCACAGAGACAAAGGCGATCTTGCTGCCGTCGGGCGAGAATTCGGGGTCGTAATTATCGCCCGCCGAACCGGCGGTCAGGTTTTGCGGCGTGGTGCCGTCGGGGTTCATCACCCAGATGTCCTTTTTGCCGGTGCGGGTGCTGACCCAGGCGATCTTGCCGGTCAAGGGGACCACAGTCGGGCTGCCGGCGGGGGTGACGGTCACAGTGGCGGTAGCTGTGGGCAGGACGGCGGTAGCGGTCGCCGTGGCGGCTACGCCGGTGGCGGTCGCGGTGGCGGTGCCCGGCGTACCGGTACCTAGCGGGCACTGGCCCGCGTTGTTGTAGCGCCAGTCGTAATAGTGCAGCCCGATGTTGCCCATTTCGACCTGGAAGGCAGGCGCATTGGCCGGATTGTAGGTCAGCACGCGGCGCTCAAACGCCTGGATCAGCACGTCCTGGAACACGCCGGCTACTTTGACGCGCGCCCAGTAGGCATCGCTAACTGGGTAGCCGCTGGCATAGAACCAGGGTTGATTCAGCCGCCGCGACACCGACTGGCCGTTTTCGATCACCAGGTCTTCCTTATTCAGGAAGCTCCAGAACACGGTGGGGATGTTGTGATGAGTCGGATCGACATAGTAGGCGTAGTCGGTGCCCGGAATGCTTGCTTTGTTGGTATCGGTGCCCACTTGCCCGGCGCGGTTGATCGTGCCGGTGGCGAATTGGCCCAGCTTGTTCTCTTCGGTATGGCCCAAGCCCGGCGCAACCGTGGCGACGTTGCGGAAGCTGGCATAAGTCGGCGCGTTGCCGTCATCGGAGTCGCCGGCGATGGCGATACAGGCCGGATAGCGCGTGCTATAGGTACTGTTGCCGATTTGCATATTGCCCGACACCAGTTCCACGGTCAATAGGCCGTTAGTGACATAGAAGGTGCTGTTCTGATCGCCGTTGGGATCGTTGATCTCCATGCGGCTTTTGTCAAAATATTGCACCAGGCGCGACCCACCCGGCGACTCGGCCAGCGGTTCGCGCACCGACGCGCGCGGAGTTGGTCCCCAATACCAGGAGCGGTTCACCTGGCCCTGCTTCACCAACTGGTCGGTGCGCGTCCAGACGCGCTGGAAAGCCGGATCGGCGAACGCCTGCGGCGGGTTGCCGACCTGGGCCAGTGCGCCGGCCCCCGGCAATACCATCGCCAATCCTGCCACTACAGTTGCGGCTCCCATCCCGGTGCCCCAAAGACGTTTATCCATTGTGTATTTCCTCCTGGCTAAGTCTAGAGTTCACTACCACGGGGGTCATAATTGGCGACCCACTGGGCTTACCACCTCATAACGAACCGCTGCGCATCTGGTTGCGAAGCATAAGTCTGTAACATTGCGTAACACGGCTATGTGGTTTGTTTCTCCGTAAGCGTGCTACAATAGCGGAGACGCGGAGAGCGGTTAGGGAGTAGGGTGTTTAGGCAATAGGCAGTACACAGGAAGGAATAATCAATGCAACGTTACGGGAGCCTCGTGGCACTGCTGGGCGTGTTGGTCGTCGCGCTGGGCATTTTAGGCGCGACGGGTGTGGCGGCCCGCCCAGGCGGAAGCCGCCCGGCCACGCCGGCGGTAGACTGCACCGTGGACCCAATCACCCTATCTTTAGCTTTGCAAGAGAGCGGTGTCGCCACACGGCCCTTCACCAATACGGTAGGTGACGGCTATGTGCAGTTCGGCAGCGTGCCGATCACGACCAGTGCTGCGTCTACCACCGCTTTCACCCTAGATCCCGGTTTCAGCGGTACGGTGAGCGGCAGCTTTAGCGGCACAATAGCAAGCGCGCCGCTGAACGGGGCGTTAGTGACGGCTCCCAACGGTTTTGTGCCCACCCCGCGCGGGTTCAGCGGCGGGCGGGTGATCCTGACCACCGTGCAGGGGACGATCACCGGCACCCTCGTGCTGAATAGCAGCGCGCTGACCTTCAGTGCGCCCTACTATCCGCAAGTATTCAACGCTTTTCTGGCGAGCAACGACATGAGCGGTGCATTGGCCGGCAAACTGCTAGCGGTGCCATTGGTGGGTAGTCAGAACCTAGCCGCCGGCACCGTCACGTTGACGGCTAACGGTGCCGGCCGCCTCTATAGCGGCGCGGCCCCGGTCATGCTGACCCTTGTCGGCACCCGCAGTGCCCCCGAGAATCGCACCGTGACCCTGACGGCGGGCGACGCTATCAGTCAATTTCGCAGTGCCCCGCTGGTGTTGGGTAGCGCGGGCAGCGGACGCATCCAGCCGGCCGGCACTCTGGTCGGCAACATCAGCGGCAGCAGCGGCCCCACCGGCGCTTTCGCGGCCTCGCTCAACAGCCTGCTGCTGGATAGTCCCTCGGCGGGGCGCGGTTGGCAGGCGGGTAGCTTAGCCCTCACCGACGCGAATGCGGATCTGCTGGATGCCGTCTGGGTCGGTGATCTGAGCAACACCAACACACTGCGCGGCTCGCTATACCAAGTTTTGGGCACCGGCATCTATTCCACGACGCTACTGTTCGGCGACCTGACCGGCACCTACTTTGTCGGCGGCACCGTGTTTGCCGGTCAACTAAGCGGCAGCTATTGCAGCGGTATCGCCCAACCCACGGCCACGGTCACAGCGACGGCGCCGGCGGCGACGGCGACCGCGACGGCCACCGCCGGTGCAAGCACGGCGACGGCCACCGCGACCGGTAGCACGGCGACTCCTACCGCCATTACTACACCGCTCCCGTCGCCTACGGCCACCGGCACCGGCGTGCCTGCCAACCCCACCGCTAGTGTGACGGCGACGGTGTGCCCGATCCGCTTCAGCGATGTGCCGTATAATGATCCCAACGTCTACTACTCGGTGCCGGTGTATTACCTCGCCTGCCACGGTGTGGTCGGCGGCTATAGCGACGGCACCTTCCGCCCGTATAATCAGACCACGCGCGGGCAGATGGTCAAAATCATCGTCCTCGGCTTGGCTCTAGCGATGCAAACCCCGCCCGCTGGCGGCTTTACCTTCAGCGATGTGGCTCCCGGTAGCACCTTCTTCCCCTATGTAGAGACGGCAGCCGCGCGCGGCATCGTTAGTGGCTACACCTGCGGGGGCATAGATCCCGCGAGTGGGCTGCCGGAGCCGTGCGATGGGGCCGGTCGTCCCTATTTTCGCCCGGCCACCAATGTCACCCGTGCCCAGCTCGCCAAGATTACCGTACTCGCGGCCGGTTGGGCGCTGATTCGCCCGGCCACGGCCACGTTTAACGACGTGGCGGTCGGCAGCACTTTCTATCCCTATATCGAAACCGCCGTCTGCCATGCCATCCTGAGCGGCTACGATTGCGGCAGCTTGGTGGGCGAGCCGTGTCCGGGCCGCTACTACCGCCCCGGCAACGGCGCCACGCGCGGCCAGATCAGCAAGATCGTCTACAACGCGCTCGGCAGTGGCCTCACCTGCCCGACGCGATAGGGCGGCCGGCCCTTGCCGCCGGGCCGGACCGTCCCGTATAATGAAGGAGCCGCTGATACTGTGCGAGCCTTGTCAGGCGGTTGCGGGCCTATAGCTCAATGGCAGAGCGCGCGACTCATAATCGCTTGGTTGAAGGTTCGAGCCCTTCTAGGCCCACCAATGGCTACCTTAATTTGTCGCGGGCGGCGGATCTTCGTCGTGTTGCTGCTCGTCGTCTGCAGTGCTTGTGATCGCAATCCCACGCCTACGCCGCCCCTGGCGCTGCCCACGCGCCCCGCTCCGGTCGTCGTGCGTGAGGCCCCGACCGTGCCGCCCAGCCCCACCGTGCCATTACTGCCGGCAGCGGATCGGGCAACTGTAACCGACCTGCTGGGGCGTTGGGGGTTGGGCGATCCCGGCTCGCTAACGGGCGTGGCGACGGCGACCCTTAGTCTGGCTCCTGGCGGCGCGTGGCAAGCGCAACGCCTTAGCCGCGCCCCGGCCCAGACGCCCACGATAGGCGTGCAGATCGTGCCGGCGCTGCTGCTGACCGCCGGCCTCGGCCACGCCCAGGTCGCCTTTGCCGTGCAGCAAGGCCGCGATTCCCTGATCCCCTATAGCGTGATCTGGCTGGGCGACGGTGCGGCAGGCATGGTGTCTTTTGCTTGGCAGCACGACGGCCGGCCGGTGGCCCTCACGCCGTTGCTGATTCTGGATGCCCAGGCGCGGCGCGTGGGCCGGGCGCTGTTTACCCTAGTGAGTGCCGCCCCGCCCCTGCCTGCACCAAACGCGGGCGCATTGGCCTACCTGGACGCAACCGCCGATCCGCCGCAAATCAGCATTGTGGATCGGCAAGGGCAGGTGCGTGGGGCCGGTCCGGCCGCCCATTGGGATTGCGACCGCTGTTGGCCCGATCCGATCTGGTCGCCGATGAGCGACCGCCTGGCCTACGCCGACCGCACGCCACTGGGCGTAGCCCCGACCGCGCTTGATGCGCGCGCGCATCTCACCTGGCGCTTGGTGGTGCTGGATGCCGGCGCGGGTCGGGTGCTATTTGATCAGCAGGGAACCGAGCCGGCCACGGCCCAGGTGCTGGGCTGGGATGCCGGCGACGTGCAGGTGATCATCCGCCGGCCGCTAGTCCCGGCCACGCGCATTGTGGGCGCGGCGGGGCAGTGGCGCGACACTCCCTATCGGTTGCGCTTCAATCCCGCCCCGCCGCAATTGGTGCCGCTCACCCCGTAACCCGTCTCAGCGCGCATAGGCAGGCTGCGTTGTGGTTGCCGCAGCTATCGGTGTCCCGTCGTCCGACGATGCCAGGCCCGGCGGATCCAGGCTGTAGATTGTGGCCGGCTCCTCGCGGCCTCGGATCGTGACGATGCGCGGGCCGGCGACCGACCAGGGGCCGGTCGGGGTATCCGTCGCCGCATCACGCTGCATGAGGTCATAGGTGCGTGCGCTGATGAGCACTTCGTCGGCCAGTGCGATGCCTACCAGACGCGACCCTAAGTTGACTGTATCGCCGGTGACGGTGAAAGATAGCTGCTTCTCGGATCCGATATTGCCAGTCACGGCTAGTCCGGTCGTGACCGCCGCCCCGATAATGATCGGAATTTGACCGGCGGCTTGCCGCGCCTCGTTCAAGGCCGCCAAGCCCCGGCGAATATCGCCGGCGGCCCGTACTGCATCGAGGGCGTGATTTGGGTCGGAAATCGGCGCACCGAACACCGCCAGCACACCGTCGCCCAGGAACTTGTCAATGCTGCCATGGTGCCGGAACACCGCCGTCGTCACCACGTCCATGTAGGCGTTCAGCAGCTCTACCACGTCTTCGGCATCCATCGTCTCGGACTGGCGGGTGAAGCCGCGTATGTCGGTGAACAGCACGCTAATTTCGCCGCGCGTCAGCAGCCTGCTGCTAAGGTCGGTGCGGCGTTGCGGCAGCAGGCTGTTGAGGTTGTTGCGCTTGCTACTATCGTCGCCTGCGGCAATGGCCCGCGCCACAGCAGGGGAGAAATAGCGCTCCAGCTCTTGGAGGCGCCCTAGCCGGGTGATAGTCCGTGAGGCGCGGGCGAATAAGCCGACCAACACCAGATAGAGCGCACCCATACTGAAGGCAATTGCGGTCCAGGCTCGGCTCTGCGCCACCTGAATTTGCGTGACTAGATCCTCGACCTGCTGGTATACCTCGAACACGCCCACCACGTGAAACGTGCCGCGCTCGACAATCGGCACATAGACTTCCATCAGCGAGGATTCGGCCTTGCGCGCCTCGTCATTTTCCGCTTTGCCGAGCAGCGAGACTTCTGCTTCGATTTGCCCGTCGAGGGCTTGCCCCAACTGTAGGTTTTCGGGATGGCTTTCGCCGACTAAATTGGCCCGATCCGACCAAATAACGCGGTAATCGGGACTCCAGATTTTAACCATGTAAATGGGCAGTCCGGAGAACATTGCCACCACACTCTGATGCCAACTCTCCCAATCGGTGCCGTCACCGTTGGGGTGGAGCCGGTTCAGGTCGGCAGGCGCAAGCACCAGCACCGAGGAGGCCAGTAGTGGGGCAATACCGGTAACTGTGCTGCCACTCGGTGCCGGTTCGTGTGCTAAGTCCCGCACCAGTACATGGGCGCGCACCACATCGGCTAAGTTATCGCGGGCGGTGGTGGTTGACGAGGTCTGGATTGCGTCGCTAACCAGCAGGCCCAGTAGCACACTGATCAACAGTACACTGATCAGGCTGATCAGCGAAAAGAATTGCAACAGCGTAATGCGGCGCAACAGCCTCATGCTTGCTCTCCCGGTGGTGACGTGCGGAAGGGGCGCACAGGGAAGCCTCAACAGGGTTTTGATACTCTTCCACGGCGGCCGGTTAAGCAGCGCGGTGATTACAATACTGGGTTCGATCCAGCAAACGCAATTAGCTGGCGGTTTAGATTGCAGTTCAAGCCACGATTGTGTAATATAGTTGTTATGAAGACTCTAAACAGGCGTTTCCTGTCGTTCGGGCGGCTCGTTTTGGGCCTCGTCTTGATCGTATTGCCGCTGTTGGGATGGGTACTGGGTACCTCGCCGGCGCGCTCCGACCCGTTTGTGGATCCCGCGTTTACCGCGCTGTGGGCACGGACGGATCAGCCGGTGGCGGGGCATCAGGCGACGCGCACCTGGATGTGGGGGCCGATTCCGGGCCCGGCCAAACGTGAACCCTATGCTGAAGGCTCCGGCGGCGTGCGCTTGGTGCAATATTTCGACAAAGGGCGCATGGAGATCAATAACCCCACCGCCGACCCCAACACGCCTGGCTTTGTCACCGGCGGCCTATTGAGCGTCGAATTGATCAGCGGGCGGATGCAGACCGGGCAAACCCGTTTTGAGACGCGCGCCGCCGCCCAGATCCCCCTGGCGAGTGACCGCGACGACTCTACCGCGCCCACCTACGCCTCCTTTGGCGCCGTCAGCAGCTTGGTTGGCGGCGAGCATAGCTCGG
This sequence comes from Chloroflexia bacterium, assembly GCA_038228295.1. Taxonomy (GTDB): domain Bacteria; phylum Chloroflexota; class Chloroflexia; order QHBQ01; family JAICKM01; genus JAICKM01. The sequence goes on from JBBRPH010000017.1 coordinate 64,419, forward strand.
CGGCGGTGATAGGTGGCGCAGTGGATCGGGCCATCGCCCGCGACGGCAACGTAACCCCCTTCGCCGGTGCGGTCGGCTATGGCCTGGCCTATGCTTACTACGAACCGCTGACTCATCACAACGTTGCTGATGTCTTCTGGCGCTTCCTCAACTCTAGTGGCCCTGTGCAAACCGCTGCCGGATTGACCGACGCACCGTTATTCAGTCCCTGGTATGCGCTTACTGGTCTACCGATCAGCGAAGCCTATTGGGCGCAGGTCCGGGTTGCCGGCACCAAGCGGGATGTGCTGATTCAGGCATTCCAACGGCGGGTACTGACCTACCTGCCCGCTAACCCTGCGGGCTTCCAGGTGGAAATGGGCAATATTGGGCTGCACTATCTGGAATGGCGTTATACACCGGGAGCTGCGCCGACCCTGGTGCCACCCGTAGCGGGTTCGCCTGCACCGGCGGCCTTGGCGAACGTCGTGGTTACCGCGATCAACCCCGGCCGCAGTGGCCTCGATCTGAACGAGCAGACGGTGAGCATGGTCAATAACGGTCCGACTGCGGTGCCGTTAGGTGGCTGGCGTTTGGTCAGCCCCAAAAATGATCACCTGGATACCTATACGTTTCCGCCCGGTTTCTTGCTGCCGGCGGGTGGGCAACTGACGGTCTATGCCGGCCAGGGATTAGATAGCGCGACCAAGCTCTATATGCGTCGCGTTACGTGGCTGTTCGATTCGACCGGCTTCGACGGCGTATTCCTCTACGACGGCTTGGGCCGCGAGGTGAGTCGCTTCTTCCTGCAAGGGGGCGTGGCTCCTACGGCCCCACCGGCTCCGATTGTCGCCACCGCTACAGTGGGCGAGGCGACGGCTACAGCAGGACCGGGGGCGGCTACCGTCACGCCCGTCAATAGCCCGACAGTTACCGCGACCGCTCCCGCGACCGATAGCACCGCTACGCCGACCGTTACGCCCGGCGGCCCGACGGCCACTGTGACCGCGACTCCCGCCGGCGGCACCGCGACTGTGACCGCCACGCCCGGTAAGATTACGGCCACCCCGACTATACAGACTCGCGGCAGCACTGCTACGCCGACTGTGACGCGCGTGCCCTAACTGTTTATGCAGCGATTCGCCGCCTCACACGCGCGGGAACGGCACAACCCAGAACCAGATGGTGCAAGCAAAGGCGGTGCCGCCGGCGATGATGCAGAGGTGGAATAGCTCGTGGAAGCCTAGCACGTGCGGAAACGGGTTGGGGCGTTGCTGGGCGTAGATCAGCGCCCCAACGGTGTTCAGCAGACCCCCTGCTACCAGTAAGGCAACGGCGAGAGGCGGCAATCGCGCCCAAAACGCCGGCAGGCCCAGTACCGCCACCCAGCCCATACCGATATAAAGGCCCGTGCGTAGGCCGCGTGGCACCCGCCCGGCGTAAAAGGCCAACACAATACCGCCGCCCGCCAATGCCCAGACCGATGTCAGAAAGATTAGGCGTGCCCAGTCGGTCAGCACGTTGAAGCAGATGGGGGTGTAGGTGCCGGCGATGAGGAAGGGGATGTTGGCGTGGTCCAGCCGCTGGAGCGCACGCTCCACCCGTACTCGCCAGTGGCCGATGTGATAGATCGCACTGACGGTGTAGAGTTCGATCATACTCAGGCCGAAAATTAGCAGCGAGACTAAGCGGGGACCATCGTTGCGGCTACGCCAGCAAAAGGCCAGCGTCAGCACGATCGCGCCGACCGCCGCCACCGCATGGAACCAGCCGCGCAGGAGGGGTTTGGGTAGTATCATAGCTCCATTATACCCGACCTATTATCTGTGCGCTTGACAGGCCGGCGCTTGTGGCGTATGGTAAGCTATGTCTGCTCTACCGACAACTCCCAATCCTGCGCCCGCTACGCCGTTTCCTTGGAGCTATGCGTTCCATTTAGCAATCGCTAGTTTCGGTGTAGCGCTCATCGGCCCCATGTACACCTCCTATGTGCCGGTCTTCCTGAAAGAATTAGGCCTGAACGCGACACTGATCGGGTTTCTGAGCAGCCTCGACTCGTATGGCTCCTTGCTGATTTTGCCCGCTGTGGCTGCGTGGTCCGACCGCACCTATACGCGGTTGGGGCGACGGGCACCGTTTATGCTGGCGGCCGCGCCGGTAGTCGCGGTCGCTTTTGCCGCCTTGCCGCATGGCCGTAGCCTGGCGCTGCTGCTACCGGCGATCCTGGGCACGGTGCTGGGCATGGCCGTGGTGCGGGGGCCGACTGCGGCTTTGCTGGGTGACAAGTTCCCCCCACCGTGGCGTGATCGGGCCAGTGGGGTCACGAACTTGACCGGTGGACTGGCCTGGGTGCTGGCGTTTGTGTTAGGTGGCGCGCTGTATGGGCAAGATCGCACACTACCCTTCCTGGTGCTGGGTCTCACGATGGTGCTGTGTGTGGGCTTCGTTGCGCTGACTCTGCGCCATGCGCCACCCGGTAGCGAGCGGATTGCTTCAGCTACCCCGGCGGCGGGAACAGGGGAGGGGGCGGCGCTCGCTGATCCGCACGTCTGGCGCCTTCTACGTCATATTCTCACCGGCGGTGACCGCCGTCTATTGGCGATCCTGCTGGCGTTGCTGTCTTGGATCGCCGGTACTTTCGCGGTCGCCAACTTTTTCACACTCTACGGTCAACAGGTGTTGCATATCAAGCCGGGCTTCGCCACTCAACTGCTGGGGCTATATGCTATCGCCGGTGTGCTGTTCGCTGTGCCGGCGGGTTTACTCACGCGGCGCTTCGGTCGTCGCCGAATGTTGGCTGCTGGGTTCGCCGGACTGTTTGTGCTGTTCATCCTGGCCTATTTTGCTAACGATGTCTGGGCTATCGGCGCGCTGCTGGCGGCGGCGGGGGTAGCAGGTACGGCTGGGTCGGTCAATACGCTGCCGATGGTGCTGGAAGCCGCGCCGCCCAGCGAAGTGGGCACCTATACCGGCCTAACTTACATCTTCGGTGCGGTAGGGGGGCTATTAGGGCCGCTGCTGGCAGGCCGCTTGATTGACTTTACCGGCAGCTACCGCTCGATCTTCCTGTTCGGTCCGCTAGCGATGGCCCTAGCACTGCTCCTTATCCTGCGGGTGCCTGATGTTTCATCCTCCGATAATTAAGACGATACATATCCCTTAAGATAGAATTAACAAAAAGAGAACAAAATAAAGAGAAGGGGGCAATCCTCTACGCTTTAAAGCGTAGAGGATTGCCCCCTTCTTATGCTTCGACGTGGAATAAGCGGGCGCTGATCACGCTAAAGAAGACGGTGTAAGCCAGCAGGCCCAGTACCGGCAGTACATAGCCGTGGGCCGGGTCGCTACCGTCCAGCAAAGCGCGGGTCAAGTCGGAGATCAGGGTAGTCGGCAGCCAGGGACCGACGGTTTGCACCAGGCCGGGCATCTGTGTGCTGGGCATAAAGGTGTTACCCAGAAAGGCCATCGGCAGCAGGGTGAAGATGAAGACTAAGTTCGCTACCTCTAAGCGTGGCACCAGGGTGGACACCAGCGAACCATAGGCGATAAAGCATGCGCCGCCCAGCGTCAGCACGCCGACTGCGCCTACAATGCCGAACGGTGCGACGTGCAAGCCAAAGGCAACTACGCCGAACGCCAGTACCAGCACTGCCTGAATCAAGCCGAGTAATACGGCGGCCAAGCTCGCCCCCAGCACCAGCGCACCGAGCGGCACGGGAGTGCAGGCGAGTCGCCCAAACACGCCTTGTTGGCGCCAACTGCCCAGACGCATTACCTGCCCGCTCCCGGCCATCGTTACGGTGAAAGCGACGATGCCGGGGAAGATAAAGGCGAGCATATCGAACTCACCGGGCTTCGCTTTGGGGGTAACTAGAGCGAAGATCGCCAGCATAAACAGCGGCGTGAACAACGTAGCGGCCAATGCGGCGCGGTTTTTCAAGCCGCCCCGTAACACAGCCACGGTAAAGGTGAGTACGGGTGCCCATAGGCCACCGGCCGGCGTTACGGGGTGGGCGATCTGGTCTTGTGAAAGCGTGCCGATCATGCGCGTATCCTCCGTCCGGTAAGTTGCAGAAACACATCTTCCAAGCTAGGTTGTTGAATCAGTAGGTCGCGCAGGCTCACGCCGGCTTGCCGCGCCAATTCAAGCAATGCACCGACCGTGGTCGGCACATCGTCGGTTTCCAAGCGTACAGTTGGTCCTTCGCTTTGTACATGAGTCACGCCTGGTAGTGCCGCCAGCGCTTCTGTAGGCAAGGCTGCTGCGGTAGTGATCGAAGAGCGACCGCGCAAGGTGTTGATCAGCGCGCCGGGCGTGTCGAGCGCCAGCAATTTGCCGCCGTCTACAATGCCGACGCGATGGCAGAGTACCTCGGCTTCCTCCATATAGTGTGTGGTTAGCACTACAGTGCGGCCCTCGGCGGCCAACGCGCGCACAATGTCCCATAGGCTGTGGCGGGCTTGTGGGTCTAACCCGCTGGTTGGCTCGTCCAGAAATACGATCTCCGGGTCGTTGACTAGGGCCAAGGCCAGCGCCAGTCGTTGCGCTTGGCCGCCACTGAGGGTAGCGGGTAGCGCACGGGCTTTAGCGCGTAGGTCTACGCGGTCAAGCAGTGCCAGCGCCCCGCTCCGATCCAGCACGCGGCCATAGAGCCGCGCGAATAGCTCAACCTGCTCGACCGCCGATAAATCGGGCAGTAAACTGGTACTTTGTAACTGCACGCCAATGCGTCGTTTGACGGCTGCCATTGCGCGTCCCACATCTTGACCCAGTACACATACGGTGCCGCCGTCGGGTCGCCGCACGCCTTCGATAATGCCGAGGGTGGTGGATTTGCCTGCGCCGTTCGGTCCCAAGAGGCCGAAGATTTCGCCCGCTTGTACCGTGAAGCTGATTCCGTCAACTGCACACACGCCGGGATAACTTTTAACCAGATTGGTCACGCTGATCACCGGTTCCGGCAGCGGATGGTGCTTGATCATCTGTGTCTCTCCTTGTTTCAGGCCCGCCGGCGTGCTTATGAAAACCGGCGGAGTGATTTTGCGCTTCTCCATTAGCGATCAGGCAACGTAACCTCGGCGCAAGCGCAGGCCCAGCACCAGCAATCCCGCTACGATGAGCAGTAGCGCATCAGCGATGTCGGTCTGCGATGCACCCGTGCGTGGCATACCAGGGGTCGGGGTAGTCGTATGTGACATAATCCAAGCCAGCGTATCGTCCATTGGTACTGCCGCAATGGGGCGGAAGCCATCGTCACCGGCGCTGCTTGCCGGGCCGAGCGAGTGACCGAGACCGGCGTACACTTTTAGTGTGTGGTCGGGATTGCCCGCCACCGCGGTATCCAGCAGTTGCGCGCCGGTTGGGGGTACATTGGCATCATTTGCGCCTTGCAGGATCAGCAGCGGTAACTTCAGCGCCGGCGCTTGCTCGGTCACGGTGGGCAGTGTATGGGCCGGTCCGTAGAGTGCGAGCGGTCCCTGCGGGCTAAACAGCAAGTCCAACAAGCGCTCGACTCCGGGCTTAATCTCGCTATCCGGATCCAGTACGCCGTCTCCATTCGTGTCAAGAAACGAGTTGACTGTGATCTGATGTGTCTGGTTAAAGCTCCGGTCAACGAAATAGATCAAATCGCCTTTGGCGGTAAGGCCACCCGGACCGGCGAACGCCTTTTGTAGTACATCGGCAGTGATCTTACCGTCGCTCGCGAAGGAGCGCAGATAGGTGAGGCCCACATCGAGGATCTGATAGCGGAAGGTGTCGCGCCAGGATTCGGCTACCGGCCCCTGCACAATCAGCCCGGCGATTTCGGGGTGGCGGACGGCCAGGGCGGCTGCAATAACGCTGCCTTCGCTCCAGCCGTAGAGATAGATGCGTTGGGCATTGATGTGGGGGTTGTGCTCGGCGGCTGTTAGCACCTGCTCCGCATCGTGCTCAATCTGCGCGAGGTCAAGCGTAGCGTACTTGGTATAGTCTACTTGGTTCGGCCCTGCCACGTAGTGCTTGTTGTAGCGCAACACTGCCACGCCCCGTGGCGTATAGTAGTCCGCGATGTCCTTGAAGATGTGAGATATAGGCGCACCGCTGCTGCCGGTCAGGCTAAAATCCATATCGCTCGCCCCGGCTCCGTGGATCAGAATCACGGTGGGGCGGCTGCCTACAGCGCCTCCGGTTGGGTAGGTCAACTCCGCTTTGCTCTGGAAGTCGCCGAAGTTCACAGTGAAATCTTGGACCATAGCGGCTGCCTGTCCCTGTGCTTTGCTCATCGGCGCGGCCGTGGCCCCATTATTGAAAGTTAAAATACCTACGATTGTCAGTAATATTATATGGGATATGTAACGTAACTGCATTGGCTGCCTCCTATGAAGGGGTTACCACGATAAGACTAGGGCTTACGTATTGGTCTACGACCCCGCTTATTACTCTTACCGCTTCATCATACTACGTCCGCCCCGTGCGGCCATTAGACGCAGGATACGTTGAGGGATATAGAAAAAGGCTAACCCAACAGTTAGCCTTGCGACACAGAGCGGCGTATAACTTTAGTTATAAAGAAGGGGGGTCTGTACTTAACTCAGCACACAGCAGCACACTACTCCAAATGCACGATGCCGCGCTGCAATGCTGTCGTGACGGCTTGGGTGCGGTCGCTCACGCCCAGCTTGCCGAGGATGCTGTTGATATGCGCCTTGACGGTACCCTCGCTGATGGCTAAATCGGCACCGATCTGGCGGTTACTGCGCCCGGCGACAATGCTCCGCAGCACCTCGATCTCACGGGGACTGAGATCAGGGCCGCTCATCATACGTTCGGCAAGGCGTGCGGCAACAGCAGGCGGAATGCGCGTCTGGCCGCTATGGACGGCGCGGATCGCGTCCAGTAACTCATCGCGCGGTGCATCTTTTAACAAATAGGCGCGTGCGCCAGCCTGCAGCCCACGGTAGATGTCTTCGTCGCCGTCATAGGTGGTCAATATGATAATGCGGGCCGCCGGAAAATCCGCTCGAATCTGCCCAATCGCCGCTACACCGCCCAACTCCGGCATCCGCAGGTCCATCAGCGTCACATCGGGAGTTAAGCGGCGAAACTGGGCCACCGCCTCCACGCCGCTGCCCGCTTCGCCGGCCACGGTCATATCGGGCCGTCGCTCCACTAAAGCCGCCAAGCCCTCTCGCACCACCGGATGGTCATCTGCGATCAGAATACGAATCGCACCTTCTTTGCTCATGGACTCTCCTATAATAGACTACGCAAACCGCCGGCAGTCATGCAGAGGTTGGTACGTCCATCTTATGATAAAGGGTACGCTTTGCCAAGCCGGTTAAAATAGCTTACGTAAATGGTAGTTTTATCAAGCTATAGATTAAACCAGGCTAGACCGGCTAGGGCGAGTTAGGCAAAACAAGAGGGATGGATCATCAGGAAGTGTGGGAGCCGGTGGCGCTCACGCTAAATGGTCAAGCTGACAAATTCTTTATGTGACCTCGTACCGAGTGTGCGAAGGTACTGTGCACGACGGGGCGTTCGTTGGCCGTTGTGTGCATCAGGTAGTCTCCTCTTCGTTCTTTGTTGTCCGTCCCGTGGGCTGATCTTCTGCGGCAAGCAGGTTACTCAGGCGATCAAGTCGGCACTCCCACAGAGAGCGGCGCTCGGCAATCCACTCCGCAGCGACGTTAAGCCCGGTGGGTTCGATACGACAGGTGCGCACGCGGCCGACTTTCTCGGTGTGGACGACCCCACTGTGCTCGAGCACCTGGAGATGCTGAACAACCGCCGCCAGGGTGAGGCCGAGGGGCGCCGCCAGAGCGCTAACCGATGCCGGTCCGTGGCTTAGCTGCTCGACGAGCTTACGCCGTGTGGGGTCGCCTAACGCGGCGAAGACCTGGTCAGTCCTTTTTTGGTTAAGCATATACTTTAGTATACTCTCAACGCACCCAATTGTCAAGTGATCGCTTAACCGTTTACGCAATCGCGCCTGACTGAACCGCGTGCTCGCCGACTATGGCTGTCACCATTGAATCCGGTGCTACGCTGTGCCCCACACAGTGCGTCCCAATCCCATGAAAGATAAGATCACCCCTGTTGCAACTTTTCGCCCGCGCTACCGGTATTGATAGGGAGGGCAGATTATGGAGTGGATCGTTTCACAACCCTGGCGGGCGCATCAGCAGCCTGCCGCCGAGCCGTCCGACGCCTGGTCGCATCTGGCCGATGGGCGGCTGGCGACCCTGGTCGGTAGCGGGTACCCGGAAGCCTATGGCGAACTGGTGCGCCGCCATCAGACGGCGGTTTATAACGTGGCCTATCGCCTCGTGGGGGAACGCGAAGAAGCGCTGGATCTGGCGCAAGAAGCCTTTGTCCGCGCTTATCACCTACTGGCCTCATTCGACTCGGAACGGCCCTTTGGCCCCTGGATCAATCGCATCGTGACCAACCTGGCCCTCAACGGACTGGCCCGGCGGCGAGTCCCCACGGTTTCGTTAGACGCAGCGAACAACACGACAACAGCCTGGACACTGCCCGATGATAGCGCCGATCCGGAGCGCCTGTACTTGCAAGGTGAGCACCAGGCCCGGCTGCGGCAGGCCATCCTCGCGTTGCCGGCCGCCTATCGCGCGGTGGTTGAACTGCGGCACTTTCAGGAGTGTTCGTATGAGGAAATCGCCGCGACGCTGGAGATCCCGCTGAGCGATGTCAAGAGCCGGCTGTTCCGGGCGCGCCGCCGCCTGCGTCAGTGGCTGGAGGAGCATCCGTGACGCATTTTGCGCCTGAACAGTTCGACCTATACCTGGACAATCTGCTAGAACCGGCGGAGCGGGCCGCCGCCGACGCGCATCTGCTCGTCTGCTCCGCCTGTCAGAATGAACTGATCAGCTTGCGCGACATGATCGCCGCGCTGGAGGCATTACCCCCGGATCGCCTGCCCGCCGATCTCACCGGGCCGGTGCTGGCGCGGATCGCATCTGCGCCGCGCCCCTGGCCGGCGCGGCTGGCCCAGACGGCACTCGCGACGCAGGCGGTCATCGTCCTGGCCTTGAGCGCCTGGCTGGTCCCGCCGTTGCTGGACTGGCCGCTGCCCCTTGTGGGACCGACCCTACCCGCTTGGCTGGAGGAGGGACCAACGCCGACCATCCCACCGGAGCTGGCAGCGCTAGCCCGAGCCGGCATCGCGCCGTTGGATGCCCTCGGCCTCTGGCAGTGGGGGTTGATCCTCACTCTGGCCGGAGCCGCCTGGCTTGTTACCAATCGGTTGTTGCTCCAGGGTCTGATGCGTTCACGCCGCTCGGAGCGCGGACTCTCGCGCTGATGACGTCCGAAGGAGGCGACATTGAGTGAATTGGTTAATTTTTTGGAACTCGTGGTCGGGCTGCCCTTGCTGGGGGTGAGCATCGCCGCCTTGCTGGTCTTGATCCAGGCGCTGTTTCCCGGAACGGTCCTCCAGACACGGCGCACTATCGAGCGGATGCCCATTCGGGCGTTCTTGATCGGGCTGGTGAACTTCCTCTTCTTTGGCCTACTCGCCCTGGCGCTGGTGTCGGCTCGCGTGGCAGGCGTGCCGCTGATCGGGATCTTCATCGGACTGCTACTGCTCAGCTTCACCGCCGGGGGGCTGGCTGCCGTGGCCCGTCTCGTCGGCGAGCGGCTCCAACCGCAGGTTACGCATCCGGTGCCGTCGCTGCTGCTGGGGACCCTGGTACTGGAAGGGGCAACGTTGGTGCCGCTGGTTGGTTGGTTGGTCGTGCCGCTCCTGGCAAGCCTGTGCGGCCTGGGCGCAGTGATCATCACCTTGATCCGACGGGAGCCGGATCGGGCACTAGTACCGCCCGTGATTCTCCGCGAAGCGGGGGTGCAAGGAGACAACAATGAGCCTAGGTGATGTGTTCGCTTTTTTCGGGGTGCTGTTGAGTCTGGGCCTGGCCCTGCCCGGCTTGCTGGTGGCCTGGTCGCTGATCTGTCCCGGCGTGGTGGCGCGGGCGCAAGTCCGCCTGGCACGCACGCCGGGACGCTGCTTCTGGCTGGGGGGGCTGTGGGTTGCGGTGAGCATCCCGCCTTTAGTGATCTTGTTCAACCTACCGTCGGGCGTGAGCCAATTGATCGGCTGGCTGGGTGTGTTCGTGCTGCTCACGTTCGCCAGCCTGGGAGCTGCTGGTCTGGCCGCACTGATGGGCGCGCGCCTGCGCGACGCCGGGCTGACCGCCTCGCCGCCGAGTGCACTACTACGCGGTGCGGTTGCCCTCGAACTAGCTGCGGTGGTCCCGGTTATCGGTTGGTTTGTGCTGCTGCCCCTGATCATCGTGAGCACGCTAGGGGCGGCGGGTTTCGCCCTGCTTCATTGGATGCCGCGGCCTGCCCCGACACCGGTGAGCACGGAGGCTGCACATGGCGCTTACCCGGCGTGAGTTCCTGACCCTTGGCGGGCTGGCTGCCGCCGCCGGCGTATTGGCGGGCTGCGTGCCAGTGGGGGGGGAGATAGGGACAAAACTCACCGACCTCCCCTCCCGGCCTGTCGGCGATGATCCAATTTGGCGTGCCTTGAGCCGCCTGACGTTCGGCCCGCGCCTGTCCGAGGTGGTCCACGCCACGGCTATCGGACTGGATGCCTGGATCGAAGAGCAATTAGCGCCCGACCAGATCGCGGACAGCGGGGCCGAGTGGCGCGTGCGCCGCTTTGACACCCTCCAGATGGACCCGTCGCTAATCTTTGCGGTACGCGAGGAGGCGGTACGGCAGGAATTGCAGCAGGCCACCGTGCTTCAGGCGGTGTACAGCCGGCGACAGCTTTACGAGATCATGGTGGACTTCTGGAGCGACCACTTCAGCATCTCGACCCGCAAAGCCCCTGGCGCGTGGCTGAAGACGATTGACGACCGCGCGGTCATCCGTCCACACGCACTAGGCCAATTCCGCGACCTGCTCTGGGCCTCGATGTGCAGCCCGGCCATGCTTGTCTATCTTGACAACCAGGCGAACCGGCAGGGCGCGCCCAACGAGAACTACGCCCGCGAGTTGCTGGAACTGCACACTCTAGGGGTGGGCAGCGGCTACACCCAGCACGATGTGCAGGAGGTAGCCCGCTGCCTGACCGGCTGGACAGTGGACGAGGGGCTGTACCGGGGCCGGCGGCGCTTCGCCGCCGAGCAGCACGACGACGGCGCGAAAGCGGTGCTGGGCCAGGCAATCCCAGCCGGGGAGGGAGCGCACAATGTGGAACGGTTGTGCGCACTACTCGCGGATCATCCGGCCACGGCCCAGCATATCGCCGCCAAGCTGGTGCGCCGCCTAGTCGCTGATGACCCGCCGCCCGCGCTGGTCTCAGCTGCTGCGACCGTCTTCACCCAGACGCATGGCGAGATCAAGGCGGTCCTGCGTACCATCCTGCATTCCGCCGAGTTCACCGCCGCACCGCCCAAATATAAGCGACCGTTCCACTTCATCGCCGGGGCGCTGCGTCAGTTGGACGCGGAGACCGACAGCGGTCCCGCCGTGCTGGACTTGCTGCGACAGATGGGGCAGCCGCTGTTTGAATGGCCGCAGCCCGACGGCTACCCCGACACCAACGCCGGGTGGCGGGGCAGCCTGCTCGCCCGCTGGCAATTTGCCTTGCGCTTGGCGACGAACCAACTGCCCGGCACGCGGATCGATCCCGGCGCATTGCTCGATATGGTTGGGCTGGCTCACCCAGCGCCGCTGCCCGATCTGATCAATCGGCTGGCAACGCTCCTGCTGGGTGCCCCACTGCCGCCGTCCGCAACCGATGCGCTGCTCCAGTTATGGGGCCGCGACCGGGCCGACGACACGATGCTTGTGCTGGTGACGGCGGTACTGCTGGCCGGCCCACCCTATCAATGGAGGTAAACCCGATGACCGCCGTAACTCGTCGCCGCTTTCTCCAATCCGCCGCCCTGGGGCTGGCCCCGCTAGTCTGGCCGCGCTGGATGCCCCGGCTGGCCTTCGCCCCGCCGCAGACCGCACCGCGGGGTGATGTGCTGGTTTGCGTCTTCCTGCGCGGCGCCGCCGACGTGTTGAACATGGTCGTCCCGCACGGTGAAGACGCCTACTACCGCTTGCGCCCGACCCTGGCGATCCCCCGCCCCGATGATTACGCCGCCCCGGCCACGCACCGCACCCGCGACCTGGACGGCTTTTTCGGTCTGCACCCGGCCCTGGCCCCCCTCTTGCCCGCTTGGGAAACACAGCACCTGGCCGTCGTCCACGCCTGCGGCAGCGCCGACGAGAGTCGCTCACATTTCCAGGCGATGGAGCTGATGGAGCGTGGGGTGGATGGCGCGACCGGCCCCGCCTCCGGCTGGATCGGGCGGCACCTGGCCTCGCTGGACACCGGCAACACCTCCCCGCTGCGGGCCATCGGACTGGGCGAGCGGGTCCCACGCCTATTGCAAGGATCAATCCCGGCGGCGGCCTTGCGCTCGATCACCGACTTTCACCTGGGCGGCGACTCGCAGCAGGCTGCGCAAATGCAGGCCGCCCTGGCGGCACTCTATACCCCCGCTGATCCCCTGGGGGCGACGGGTGCAGGTACACTTGACGTGTTGCACACGCTGGTCACGCTCGACCCGGCGCGCTATGCGGCAGCCCCTGGCGTGCAGTACCCCGCCGGCGACTTCGGACAGGGATTGCGGCAAGTGGCCTTACTGATCAAGGCCGAGGTGGGGCTGGAAGTGGCCTGCCTCGATCTGGGGGGCTGGGATACCCACATCCTGCAAGGCGGCAGCGAAGGCACGCTGGCCGCGTTACTGGCCGACCTGGGCGGGGGGCTGGCCGCATTTTACGCCGACTTGCACGAGCACCACGACCACCTGCTCATCGTCACCCTCTCGGAGTTCGGGCGACGCGGGCAGGAGAACGGCAGCCTGGGTACCGACCATGGGCACGGCAGCTTGATGCTGCTCCTGGGAGGCGGCCTTCACGGCGGGCAGGTCCATGGGCGCTGGCCGGGACTGGCCGCCGATCAATTGGTCGGGCCGGGCGATCTGGCGGTCACCACCGACTACCGTGCGGTCCTGAGCGAACTGGTCCAGCAGCGGTTGAACAACCCTCATCTGGCCGAGGTCTTTCCCGGCTATACTCCACAGTTCCCCGGCGTGCTCTTACCAGCGCGCTGAATGGGCCTGTTTCGAGCGCCGACTCAAAGGAATTGTTGTTAGAATCCATTACTATCATGACGATAATCGCAATCAAAATAGTATCTTCGAGATTCGAACTACTTCGCCGCCGGCAAGGCATGGCGCCGCCGCCGCGACCTCGATCGGGCACGCGAGTAGGATTGCCCCAGATGTGCTCCACATCCGGCGTTACCCTATGCTATAATGAGGCGGAGCGCCGCCCTCCGGGCCAAGCTCCAGCCCGAGCCGTTACACTCTTTACTGCCCGGCACCTGGAGGGAGATCGGCGCGCACCCGTTTTGGCGGGTAGCTTCTCCCTCAGCCGGAGAAGCCCATAGGAGGACGGTATGCACGATTCATTGCACATTCCACCGGGAGTGCCGGCCACGCAGCGGGTCGCCGCCGGCGCGGACCTCTACGATGAGCAGCGGAGCCTCGGCATCAGCACCCTTACCTTCAAGGTGTGCTCCCAGGACAGCAGTGGGCTTTTCATACTGGAGAACACGTTCCATGCAAAGGGCGGCCCGGCCCGCCACTTACATTACGACCAGGATGAGTGGTTCTACGCCGTGGAAGGGGAGTTCCTGTTCGAGGTCGGCGGCGAACGGCTGCGCCTGCAAGCGGGAGATGCGCTGCTGGCGCCGCGCCGGGTGCCGCACGTCTGGGCCTATGTGGGGGACCACCGCGGGCGGATCCTGGTCACGTTTATGCCTGCCGGGCAAATGGAGGCGTTTTTTCGCATCGTGAACCAGGCTAACGCCATGCCACCGGAGGATCCGGCGTTGTGGCGTGCGCATGGCATGGAATTGTTGGGACCACCGTTGGCGCTAGAATAAGGCCCCCTTGCGCGCCGGGGGGGCAAGTCCCCGAAGTCCCTGCCTTTTGAGCGGCGTCACGGACGGCTTGACGCCGCAACTATGGTTGCCCTTGCTGCTACCGCCGCGTGAATAGTGCCGTTAGGTTCTATTTAAGCGTCGTCATGGCCGGAACGCACCGCCACCACAGACCCCACCAGTACGCCTCCTGCCTATAGCGCGCACCGTGGTGTGTTGGGGACTTACCGTGGTGTGTTGGGGACTTACCGTGGCTAGTGTGGCAGCCATGGACAAGATGCACCCGGCGCTGAAGGCGTTTGTGCGGCGCCCCCGTCGGCCCGGAGCGTGTCTGGCCGACCGCGCAGCACCTAGGAAGCACTAGGGCGCCATACGAGTGGGTGCCCCATGGTGTCCGCGATCCCTTGGATCGCGGGGGCGGACGGAGCGATTAGCGGGGGCGGGTCCGCGTACCTGGCATAGTTCGTGCAAGCGGGGCCGCTTATGAATACGTCACTATCCCCGATCCCCCACCGCGCTCCGGGGCTGCCGGTCCCGCATCATGAACACCATCCCCATGGCGGTGACTGGCTACGCGAGATCGTCTTTGGCCTCAACGACGGGCTGGTGACGACGCTGGTCTTCCTCATGGTCGTGAGTGAGATCGCTCCCGCGCGCTTGCTATTCATCGTGTTGGGCGAGGTGAGTGCCGGCGGAATCTCGATGGCTCTCGGCGGCTACCTGGCAGCGCAGACCGAACAGGAGGTGCTGGACCAGCGTATAGCGACGGAGCGCTTTGAGATCCAGCACGAGCCGGACGAAGAACGCGCGGAACTGTACGCGATCTATCGGCACAAAGGCTTCCAGGGGGCACTGTTGGAGCGCATTATCACTCATCTGACGGCCGATGAGGAGCGCTGGCATCAGGCACTAGTCGCTGATGAACTGGGTGTGGTGGATGCCACGCCACGCCATCCCTGGCGGCAAGCGCTCCTGATTGGGATGGCCTTTGTGGTCGGCGGCTTAATTCCGACAATCCCGGTGTGGGTGGGCCTAGCGGAGGTACGTTGGTGGGCCTATGGCCTGACCGCTGGGGCGGCTTTGAGCTTGGGGGCGCTCAAAGCCCGTTATACGGGGAAAAACCCGCTGCGCTCGGGGCTCGAATTTCTGGTAGTGGTAACGGTCGGCACGCTGGCCGGGGTGGGCACGGGCCTGCTGCTGCACGCCGGGTAAGATAGGTAGGGCCGAGGTCGCAGGTGCCCACGCTGGGGGCGGCGATCGGAAGCGACCCAGCAACCGGCGACAGTTTCCCGCCCGCCCGGATTAAGCACCACACCGGCCTGCGGCCGCCCAGAGCGGGCGGCTGGGTCAGCCGCCCGCCCCGTCGCGCGGTCGCCGCCGCCTACAGCCGCCCCTTGAGCAGCCCCTCCACCACCAACCAGCCGGCTCCCCTCCTCCATCGGCCCCGCCGCGTACCGGCCCCCGCCGGCACCCCATCGTGTGCCCATGGCCGCAGCGGCTGGAGGGCCGCCCCCGCCGGCAACGGACCGGGGCCGTCGGCACAGCCCGTCGAACAGTAACCCGGCGGAGTCGCGTCCATACGGGCGGGAGCGCGCCACTACCCAGCAGTTCTGCGGTGTTCCTGAAATGAAACAGGGGACGGCCGCAGCCGGCCTACGGTGCTGTCGTGAGCATCTGCCGCGCCTGGTGGGTGACCGGCCGGGCCGCCGCATCGCAGTTCGCCAGCACGACAAAGGTGGTGCCCCGTTCGGGGTACAGATCAAACCAGGCGCTAATCCCCGGTCCGCCGCCGTTGTGTCCCACGATGCGCACGCCATTCACGCGTTGGTCGCCAAAGCCATAGGCATATTGCGGGCGCTCCTGGCCGGGCGCCGCCGGCAGCGGCGTGGCGACTTTTCCCGCCAGCAAGATCTCCGTCATTGGGGCACCCAGCAGTCGGTGGCTGCGCAAGGCCAAGCTGAATTGCAGGAGATCGCCGACCGTCGCGTAGCCGCCTCCCGCTGGACTGCCGCGCCCCGCCAGCCAGGCGCTATTGTCCTGTCCCTGGGTATAGCCCCGGGCCCGGTTCGGGATCGCCTCGTCGTGGGCATACGAATCGCTATCCCGCATACCGGCTGGGGCGTAGATCTGCTCACGCACATAGTCATAATAGCTTTGCCGGGTAACGGCTTCGATAATCGCGCCGAGCACCACAAAGCCGGAGTTACTGTAGGCCCATTGACTCCCCGGTGGAAACGCCGGCAACCGGCCGGCAATCAAAGGCAGGAGATCGGCGACGGTGTGCAGCGTCGCCTGCGTCGCGCGGTATTGGGGGTCGTCTAGGTAGTCGCCCAGGCCGGACGTGTGGGTCAGCAACTGGTGGATCGTCACCTGGCCTGCGGTCGGGGCCGGCCAGGCGGGGAGATACCGGCCGATGGTATCCGCAAAGGCCAGCCGTCCTTGTTCCGCCAGTTGGGCAATGGCCACGGCGGTGAACATCTTCGTCAGGGAACCAATGTTAAATCGGGTATCCAGGCCATTGGGGAGCCGGCGGGTGTGATCTGCCCAGCCGTGTGCTGCGGTGAAGAGCGGGGTGGCCTCCTGGGCCACGAGTACGCAGCCCGAGAAGCGCTCGGCCTCGGCCAGGTGGGCCAGGAACTGCGCGAAGGGGCCGTCCGGCAGCAGGTCGGGTGGAATGGCGGGGACACGGTCGCTCATTAGTATCCCTTCTCTGTTAGCGTAAATCGTGTGTAAGCACAGGCTAGATCGTTGCGTGGGCCGCGAACGGCTCACGTTGCGCGGTCGGGTAGCACCAACCTAACGGTGGGTATAACCGGCTGCGAACCTGTTCCACCCCGTCCCCAACGTGCGGGCCTTCGCTGAGGTTGGTCCCAGCGGCCCAGGCGCGCCGGAGCGACGATCACCGCCTGGGGCTGCGGCCACTGGCCGCCCGGTTGCTCATTCCAGCCACTGTGCCTCTGCGGCGTCCCCTCCGTATTCGCTGATAATCTTGAGGAGAAGCTCAAGCAGCAACACCCGCTCATCCTCCGCAAGCGGCGCGAACGAAGCGCGCAAGACCTCGTCGGCGATCGGATGACCGGCGGCGAGGGTGTGCCTGCCCACTGCGGTCAGGTGGTGTTCGATCCGTTGCCCGTGGCCGGGCCGCCGCTCGATGCGGCCCTGCGCCTGGAGCCGGTTGGCGAGGGTGCCGAATGCTTGATCGCTTTGGAATGTGGCGCGGGCCAGCGCGTGCGTGGATGCGCCTGGTTGCCGTTCGATGGCCCGGAGGGCATCCCACTGGGCGAGGGTCGTCCCCACTGCGGCGAGTTCTGCGTCAAGGGCACGATGGTGCCGGTCCTGGACCTGCTTGATGGCGCGCCCTAATATTTGTAGCTTAATGGACATACCCCCACTTTACAGGGTGCATGGCATCTCGTCAAGTACCCCAAGGCTGAGCGCGTTCCCGCTAAACGGGGAGATTATCTCTGGTTTCTTAATGTTTATATAACTATCATTATATAAACTTGTTTTTCTAAATATATTGGTATATAATGATTATGCTAAAGATAAAGGATCTCAGCATGATCAGTATTACCACCCTGAAAGGAACTCCGGCATGAATAACGCCACTACGCACACCGTTGTGCTCCGCCCCGACCTCCCCCTAACCCTCACTGAGTCCGGAACCGGACGCCCCGCCCTTATTTTGCATGGCGGCGGCGGCCCTTTGACGGTCGCCGGCATCGCCGACCATCTCGCCCCCACCATGCACACCATCCTGCCGACCCACCCAGGTTGGAACGG
The DNA here is from genome assembly GCA_038228295.1 of Chloroflexia bacterium. GTDB lineage: Bacteria > Chloroflexota > Chloroflexia > QHBQ01 > JAICKM01 > JAICKM01. The sequence goes on from JBBRPH010000017.1 coordinate 82,136, forward strand.
CACCCCCCGCCCCCCCGATATTGCCTGCGTCGCCGACTTCGCCGGCCCCTACCTGCAATACCTCACGGAGCAAGGCTTGCACAACGTCCTCGTGATTGGCTCGTCCCTGGGCGGCTGGATTGGGGCCGAGATGGCGGCGCAAGATAGCGCCGGTCGCATCACAGGGCTTATCCTGATCGATGCTGCAGGCATCACGGTCGAGCGCGAACCAATACGAGATTTCTTCGCCCTCACCGCGCGCGAGGTCGCTGAATACTCCTTCTATGATGCCGACCGCTTCTACGTGGACCCGGCGACGGTACCCATACAACAGGCCGCAATTCGGCAGGCGAACATGGCAACAATGCGCAGCGTTGCGGGCGACCCCTATATGTACGACCCGACCCTCCGCAACCGCCTCAACCGTATCCAGCTCCCCGTCCTGGTTCTCTGGGGCGCCGGCGACCGGATCATCACACCCGCCTATGGGGCCGCATACGCGCGCGCGTTCGGGAACGCGCGCTTCCAGCTCGTCGAGCACGCCGGGCACTTGCCACAGATCGAACAGCCCACCGCCACTTGGGCCGCCATCGATGCCTGGGGGCGCGATCATGCGTGATCACCCGCGCGATGGTCCCGTTGCGCGGCCAAGCGGCCGGGAAGCTCCTACGATCTACCAATTCGCGCGCAGCGACCAGGCGGTAGCGTATGCGGGCCTGGATGTGGCGGTCCGACGGAGCCTCTCTAGAGTGGCGGTGCATTGCCTCCATCACGTGGAGCAGGGATTGATCTTCAAGCGGTACCGAGCGTTCCCACCCGCAGAGGCGGGGTGGATCGGCAAGCACGCGGCATAGCCCCACAACCGGATATTACGCAGGCGCCGTGCTTTGTACACCGCCCTGCATAGAGATACCCTACCGAATCGCCTTGTATAGGTATCTGTTGCCCTAGCCTTTCCCTGCCGGCGGGTATATCGCCCGTATCGCGCCCCTAGTAGCTAGGTTGGGCAACTGCATACCCACAAGCGAACCCCGCAAGCACCTCACCGAAACTTGGCTGCAGGCATGCTGCCGGGAAGCATGCCTGCGCCGCATTGTGGAACCGCCGCACTCAATTGCACACGCCGGACGTGCGCTGGTCTCAGGAGCAACACCATAATGAAGACCGACTTGGCTTGGAGTTCTGTCTTTGATGCTCAGACGCTTCGTTCCGTACCCCAAAATTTCTCAATGACCGCGATTAACCCGGAGTGGGCGTGGGGAGCCGGTACCGGAACCGGCATCAAGGTCGCGGTAATTGACGGCGGGATAGATGCCGCGCATCCAGCGTTAGGTGGTACAGTGGCCGGCTATGTTAGTATTACGGAAGGATCAGTTTGCGGCTCCGCATATTACCGGAATCGTTACCAAGGTCTTATCCCAACATCCCGGCTTAACCCTCTTTGAGATGAAAACAATTTTGCGGGCGCTAGCAACTAATGTGCGTGCCGCAGCGCTATCATCGGCCACAGAACCCACTGATCGGTCTTAATATAGGGGACAGCGACGAAATACCGGCCCTTCCCCTTCTTCCTTGTGCGCGATCGTGCAGTACCTGAGGTAGCATCAGGCATCGTTGTCGCACCATCTATCCGCGATATGAGTCGTGATTTGCTCCAGCTAACACGCCTACCGGTAACGGCTTTCCTTGAAAGCGGGAGTTGGGTCCGTAACTGTTCGCGTTCTTCCATCAAGCAAGTTGCCAAAGCTAGCGCGTATTCGGGCGACGAACCACCAGTTGAGGGCAGCCTCTTTAGCAATATCGCCCCTTTGATCGCAGCAAAGCCGTGCGGTCGCCAATTCGATCTGCGCTTCCTGGCGCGCCTGCTGGGCGCACCGGCTCTGCGGATCGTTCTTGTTGATGCGTCACTTTTTGCCTTTTGTCGCAAATACGACAGTCCATCTCGGTTGATTCTTGCCGAACCGGCCCCTTCCAGTACCATGTCATAGGACACAATATGCCGTAAGCAGGAACTGGTTGCAAGATACCTATAGCAAGGTAGGGGAAATGGCTTCAGTAAATCAAGCTTATCAGGCTAGCGCCGCTGAACATTGGCCCATAGGGCAGGAATCCTGTAGCGCTACTTCCCAGCTCGGCTGAAACTCCGCTGTGCTCCGCAACGCACGACCCTGCCAATCCGTAGCAAATATGATACAATAGGCGGTAAGTAAGAGTGTGTAGGGGGAGAGTCGCATGAATTTGGTGTTGGACAGCATTTTGCTGGTCGCATTAGTTTTGTTTGGAGTAGGCGGCATATTGCGTGGGCCACGCCCAGAGGTGGTGACGTTAGTTGGGCTACTGCTCGGCACACTATTGGCCGACGAGTGGGGCGCGGCCTGGGGAGTCGACTTGGCGGGGGCGGTGGGCGTACTGAACGCGCCCACGGCAGGGATTATTGTACGCGGATTGCTGTTCTTGCTACCGCTGCTCGCGCTCGGCTACGGCGGCGCAATGTTGCTGCCCAAAGAAGGGGTGTTGGGCTTCCGTAGCCGGATCGGTGGTTTAGCACTGGGGTTGTTCAACGGCGCGGCGATTCTAGCTGTGCTGCTGCGAAATTGGTATTACAGCTACGATGCGGGCAAATCGCTGGCCGAGGATCCCGCCACCCGAACCCTGTTGGAGTGGGCCGGGTGGTGGCCGCTTGTGCTGGCGCTGGGCGGCCTACTCGCCGTGATCGTCGCAACAGTTCGCCGGCCCCGTCGCCCCAGCGCGCCAATGATCGTCAAACAGCCGGTGGCAGTCACCGGCAGCAGCGGGGTCACAACTACCCGGCCGGCAACCGCTCCCGCAGCAGCGACAGGCAGCGGCATGGGCAGTAGCCTGCCCGCACTACCCATCCGCCCTGTGAGCGATCCCGTCACACCCGCCACTATTGTGCCCGCTACCACACCTATAACACCTAAACCTACCCTAGCCGGCCGTGCGGACGGCCCCCGTTGCCGCACCTGCGGCAACGCACTCGCCCCCGGCGCAGCCTTTTGTCCCAACTGTGGCACGCCGGTCTGAGCGTTGCAAAAAGCGATTACTACGCTGGAGGCAAGCGATCAAGAATAAGTAGGTTCTATAAACAGGCTCAGCAGTTCTTTCCACCTGGGATGTTTGTTATCTGAAATTAGCCGCTTGACAGCAGCCGGCACTATGGGAAGCGGTGTTTAATTGAGGCATGGTCATAAATAGGCAGCCGCCCGCTGGGGTTGCCAACGGGCGGCGACCGCCCTATTATTGTAGGTGCTTACGCTCAACAATAGGAGGCACCTACTA
>JBBRPH010000018.1:0-79764 GCA_038228295.1 Chloroflexia bacterium
GGTGCTGCGCCACATCGCGCTGAATCTACTGAAGGCCGAGCGGACAGCCAAAGTCGGGGTGCATGGCAAGCGCCTCAAAGCCGGGTGGAGCGACGATTACTTACTCCAAGTCTTGCAAGCAATTTAGATGCGTAAGCCCTATAGGGTTCAGTGTGTTAAAAGGCAGCGGGGCACACCGCAGCGTGCCCCGCTGGATAGGTGTATGGAGTTCCGCGTCGCCCACTGTTCACGCCTACGGGCACGGCGCGTTGTTCCTCTTCGCCCATCCGCACTGTCATAACCGATCGGTTGCCCCAATGCACCGCGCTTGCAATCCAGCCCGTTCTGGTGTAAAGTGAGGACGACCAGAACGGTTCGAGTATTTAGAGGTTGCCGACTCGCGTGGCCGGGGGAGCAGCCCGCAGCAGACAGAGGTTAGCGCATGACAAACGGGACCGGCCCCCAGTATCCCGCTCCGCCCGGCAGCGCCGCCACGGACTCGTCGTTCGCCGCTAATATGCCCAACGACCCCGCCGCAGCGGGCGTCCCCGCCGTACCTTTTCCCGCGCAAAAGCTGGGACGGGTCATTACGGTGACATCGGGTAAGGGCGGCGTAGGCAAGACGACCACCACTGCCAACCTCGGCACCGCACTGGCGCTGCTGAAGCAACGAGTCGTGGTCATTGATGCCGACATTGGCCTGCGGAACCTTGATGTGGTGATGGGGCTGGAAAAGCGCATCGTTTACGACATTGTAGACGTGGTAGAAGGTCGTTGCCGCATTCGCCAAGCGCTGATCAAAGACAAACGTTTCCCCGATCTCTATCTGCTACCTGCCGCCCAGACGCGCGATAAAAGTGCGGTTAATCCGGCTCAGATGCGCCTGTTGTGTGATCATCTCAAGACCGAGTTCGATTTTGTATTGGTGGACTGTCCCGCCGGCATCGAACAAGGCTTCAAGAACGCTATCGCCGGGGCTGATGCCGTGATCATCGTCACCACGCCCGAAATCTCGGCGGTGCGCGATGCCGACCGCGTAATCGGCTTGGTCGAGGCCAACGGCTTGCCCTCCCCCCGCCTGATCCTCAACCGCATCCGCCCCGAACTGGTCCGGCGCGGCGAAATGATGACCCAACACGACGTGATCGAAATTTTGGCGGTGGACTTGCTGGGCGTAGTGCCCGACGACGAAAGCATCGTCATCAGCACCAACCGCGGCGAGGCGGCTGTCATGGATCGTGTATCACGCGCCGGCCAAGCGTATACCAACATCGCACGTCGGTTGCTGGGCGAAGACGTGCCCTACCTGAACCTGACAGGCGAGACGGGTTGGATGGACCGGATGCGAAAACTGCTTGGTGGCGGCGGTGGGCGGGCATCGCGGTAAGCGAGAGGCGACCGGCTGTGGAACTGCTCAACAATCTTTTCGGACGGCGCAATCGGCCCACCAGCGGCTCGGTCGCCAAACAGCGCCTACAGTTGGTGCTGGTACAGGACCGCGTGAAGCTGCCGCCTGAAGTGATGGAAGCGATTCGGGAAGATATTATTGCTGTGATCTCCAAATATGTAGATATTGACCAGGACGGTATCGAAGTCGTGATCACGCCGGGGTCGAATACCGACCGGCTGACGGCCAACATCCCGTTGCGGCGCACGCGAGATTAGCTTTGCGGCCATCCGCTTCCACCGCTGGGCCGCCGGTCACGCTCGAACGGCCGCCGCTGGGCCAACTACCGGCCTCCGCCTATGAGCGCCTCGCGCATCATCCACTGCTGACTCCCCGCTTGTGGCAGCACCGTCGGCGCTACGCCGGGGGCTACAGTCTAGCGCTGATCGGCCTCAGCGTCGGGGCAGTCTACTATGGCCCCAATCAGGGCTTCGACGCGCTTTTCTTTTTGCTGTTAATCGGCCCGACGCTGCTTTTGTCGTTGGGCTGGGCGTTGGGCGTGACCGCCTTAACTGCGCTCGGCAGCAGTATTCCTTATGTACTGCACCCTAGCCTCGCTTGGCCCATTCATCTTTTCGTGGTCATCCCGGCCTATTTCCTGACGGCCGGCTTCAGTCAGGCGGTCATTGCGGATGTGCGGCAGGCATGGCAGGGTATGATCAGCAGCCGCCGCCAAGCACGCGAATTGGCGATTCTGGTGCGGCTGGCAAATACTGTCGCCGCCGGCCACGACAGCTTGACTATCGCTTGTAACGTGACCGACGGCCTAGCGACGCTGTTCGGCTATACCTTTGTCAGCGTCTACAGCTGCGACGGTACAACGCTGCGTCTACTGGCCCAGCACGGCTACCCCGACCTACCGCCCACCTTACCCATCAGCAGCGGGGTGATCGGGCGGGTGGCGCGCACCGGCACGCCCGCCCTGGTGCGCGACAGCAAATCCGATCCCGATTCACTGCGAATGCATCCGGAGACGGCCGGCCAGATTTGCTGTCCGATCCAGCGCGACGGTCGTGTACTAGCCGTGATTAGTGTGGAAGACCGTCGTCCCTATCGGCTAGGGTCCGACGATTTGCACCTGCTGACCATGTTGGCCGGACCGGTGGGGGTGGCGCTCGAAAATGCCGCCCTGTTGCACGAGTGGCAGGATCGCGGCGACCGCTTGGCGATTCTCAACCGCGCAATTCAGGCCGTGGCCGGGCGGCTTGACCTGCCCGGCGTGCTGGCGGCGGCGGCCGCCGAACTGGCCCGGCTGCTGCCGGTTTCGTATGCCTCACTCGAATTGTTGCGCGCTGATGGCCGCACCCTGGAGCGCGCCGCCGCCGGCGGCACGTTGGCCGCCGGCACACCAGCGGTCGGCACGCGCGTACCGGTGGCCGGCAGCCTCTATGCCGCCGTTGCCGCAGGCGGCACCACGTTGCTGCATAATTTATCGCCGCTATCACCCGAACAGGATGTGGCCGGCCTCTATGCCGCCGGGGTGCGGACACTGCTGGTGGTGCCGCTCTGCGTGGAGCAGCAGGTGGTGGGTGCGCTCTACCTGGGCGGTATGCAGCCCGACCTGTATAGCGCCCAACAGGTGGGCTTGATGGAAAGTCTGGCCCCGGCCCTGGCGACGGCCGTGCATAATGCGCAACTCTATAATCAGGCCCGTTACTTTGCCGAAAGCGATCCGCTGACGCGACTCTATAATGTACGGGCCTTCTACACTCAAATGGCGCAGATCATCAAGGAGCGCCGGCCCGGTGGCGAACGCCTGCCGTTTGCTGTCGCCCTGCTTGATCTAGACTTATTCAAAAGTTATAACGATGCCTACGGCCACCAGGCCGGTGATCGTGTGGTGCGCGAGGTGGCGGGGCTGATTGTGCAACGGCTGCGCCCCGGCGACCTAGCGGCGCGCTACGGCGGCGATGAGTTTGTGCTGCTGCTGCGCGGAACGCAGCCGGCGGAGAGTGTGGCCCTGGTGCAAGCCATCACCCATGCTATCGGCCATCATCACTTCCCGCCGGCTGTGCACACCGCTGCCGACAAGACAGGCTTGGTAATTCTGACGGTCAGTGCCGGTATCGCGCATTGCCCCACCGACACAACCGATCCTGAAGGTCTGGTCCATCTAGCGGATACCGCTCTCTATGAAGCCAAGCGGCGCGGGCGTAACCGCACCGTGGTCTATGTGCCGCATTTGCCGGAACTACCCGCCGGCGACGCGCCCGCCGCCGATGATGCGCGCGAGCAACGCAGCTTGCAGAACGATTATCTGGGTGCGGTGTATGCCCTGGCGGCGGCGTTAGAGTCGCGCGACGGCTATACGCACGGTCATTCGGAGCGCGTGGCCGATTATGCGGTACGATTAGGTGAGGCCGCCGGTCTGTCGGAGAGCGATCTGACCACCTTGCGCGTGGCTGCTCTGCTGCACGACATCGGCAAGATCAGCGTACCGACACAGGTGTTGCACAAGCCCGATCGCCTCAATGCCGCCGAATGGGCGTTGATGCGCCGCCACCCGCTGGAGGGACGCAATATCCTGCTGCCGATCCGCGACTTCGCCGGCATCTGGCCGCTAGTAGCCGCGCACCATGAGAATTGGGACGGCAGCGGCTACCCGCATGAGCTGGCCGGCGAGGACATTCCGTTCGGCGCACGTATCCTGCACATCGTGGATGCTTACGAGGTTATGACCACCGCAGGGCGCGCCTATACCCGTGCGCCTAAAACACCGCACGAAGCACTAGCCGAACTGATCAAGCACCGCGGCACGATGTTCGATCCATACCTCGTGGATCTATTCGTCTATCATGTCATTGATCCCGATGCTGTATCCGCCGTTAACTCTGTATGAGCGATCCCACTGCGCCGGCCTCGACGCCTATAGCAGGGCGCGGCTGGACTATCCTGCTGGTGAGCCTGGTGGTCGGTGCGTGCGTCCTAGCGCTGATCGCCACGGCTCTCTATCTCACCGGCACCTTTGTCACCGGCCCACCTATTCTCCTCGACCCCCTGCCATAACAGCCGCCCGGCAGACGAGTTAAAAGTGAAAAGTCGCAAGTACCCAAGCTAAAAGTCCGGTCTAAGGTTTACCGGCCGCAAGTCGCTACTTTTCACTTGTCACTTTCACCTGCGAGGCTACGATGCTTGACTCCGTTATGTTCTGGAACGAACCGAACAACCAGTCGCACTGGGACTTTCATATGGATCACGACTGGGTACAGTTCGGCCGGTTGGTACGCTTGGCCGGCGCGCAGGTGGGAGCGGCCGCCCCTGGTCTGCGGCGGGTGCTGGGTGGTATTTCGCCGATTGATCCCGCCTTTATTGAAAAGATGCGTGAACACGGCGCACTTGACGCAGTAGATGTAGTAGCCGTGCATGGCTTCCCCCTTGATTGGAACTACTGGCACGCGCCCGATGCGCCCGACGACGACCCGGCGACGGTGCCGACTGGTATTCACGCCTGGCCGCGCAAAATCCGGCTGATCGAGGCCGTCGCCGGCCGGCCGGTGTGGGCGACCGAGGTGGGTGTGTCGTCGTTCGGCGCTGAGGAGACCCAAGCCTGGGGGCTACGGGAAACGGCCCGTGCGCTGCACGCGGTGGAGCGTGTCTACTGGTATTCGTTGTTCGATCTGCCGTTGTGGCGCGAGGCAACAACGCGGCACAAAGAGGCCGAAGGCTCGGCCTATTACCGGCATTATCACATGGGCTTGCTCACCGCCGAGGGGCGGCCCAAACTCGCTTTGAGCGCGTGGCCGACGGTGGCTGGGCGCATGGGCCTGTGCCAATGGTATCACTTCGAGGACGAAGCGACGCTACGTGAGTCGATCCGTTGGTTCCACGAACTCGGTGTACAGGATGTTCGCACCGGCATTTCGTGGGCGGACAGCCACCGGCCGGGTGCCTGGGAGTGGTTTGATCATGTGGTGGCGAGCTTGGCCCCGTTCCGCGTGCTGGCGACGCTTTGCTTCACGCCGCCTAGCCGCGGCCGGCGCCCCGATCACACTAGTCCGCCGCTGGACCCGCATGAGTTCGCTTGGTTCTGCGGCGAAGTAGCCCGACGCTACGGCCCGCCGACCGAGGTGTCCACCCCGTCGGATCTCCCGCTCAGCGTTATGTAGCGGCTGGAGTGCCAAAGTGTCATCCCTGGTACGGCGACCGGCGTAACAATTCGATACTCATTCGACGGACCTGCCCTATGATAGAGTTGTTCTCGTTCGCGAGGGCAACTCTCAGCCCCTGATGGGCCGGCGTACCGCCTCCTGAGCCAACGCAGCGCGGTGTCGCAGTTGATCAGGGGCCATCTTTGTCCTATTTGCTGCGTCCTACATGAGTAGTGTTTAGGCTGCGCTTCTCACATTCATTCCGCTGTAAGCGCGTCCGCTTTGGCCCCGCGCCTCGTTTGTTATAGCAGCCGTGCTTAACTGTGGGACTGGTTGGGGCGAGGAGAGGCTTACGAAGATGTTGCTGGAGCGAATGGTGCGCCGGACTGTGGCGTTGCTGGGTGGGTTGCTGGTGCTGGCGGCGTGTGACGGCGGCGGAACCACGCCCAATCCGAGTGGGTTGCCGCCGATTGCGCCCGCGCCGACAATAAACACCCTGGCGACGGGGCCGGCTCCGCCATTGGTGGCCGCAACGGCCACTGTGGGTGGCGTGTTGCCGGTGGGTGCAGCGAACGTGCGACCGGGGCCGGGCGACGGGGCGATCCAGCAAGGCGTGATCTATCACATGAGCCGCGATCCACTCTATCGCTCGCCGATGGGGCCGGTAACGGCAGGCACAGTGGTGACATTGCGGCTGCGCGCCGGCGTGGGAGATCTGACCTCCGCCACGGTGCGGGTCTGGGACAGCCGCGCGGGAGCGGAACAGCGTGTGCCGTTGCAGTTGGAGCGACGCGCCGCCGACGGCGACTATTGGAGTGTGGCCTTGCAGACCCCGGCCACGCCCGATACGCTCTATTATCGTTTTCTGGTGCAGGACGGCGCGGCCGGTGCGGCCTACGAGGACGATGCCGCCCGCGACGGCGGACAAGGCGTGGCCCAATCTGCGCCCAACGACAACGATTACCTGATCAACGTCTATGACCCGCACTGGACGATCCCGACTTGGCTGCAGGACGCGGTCATCTACCAGATTTTCCCCGACCGCTTCAACAACGGCGATCCCGGTAACGACCGCCCGGCGGGCCAAGCCATTTACGACGGCACTAGCCGGCGCAGTGCTTGGGATGCGCCGCCGCAAGGCAACAGCGAGTTTTACGGCGGCGACTTGCAAGGGGTGATCAACAAGCTCGACTACCTGCAAAGCCTGGGTGTGACGGTCCTCTACTTCAACCCCATTTTCGATGCCGCCTCGAATCACGGCTACGATACGCGCGACTACAACCGCCTCGCGGCCTGGTTCGGCGATCCGGCGACGTTTGACCGGCTGATCGCTGAGACGAAACGCCACCAGATGCACATTATCCTCGACGGGGTGTTCAACCATAGCGGCAGCGACAGCCTCTACTTCGACCGCTACGGGCACTATCCCAGCGACGGCGCGTTCGAGTCGCAAGCGTCGCCCTATTTTAGCTGGTATCACTTTTTCAAGTGGCCGAAGTGGTACAACAACTTCGAGAATTACGACACGCTGCCGGCCTTCCAGGAGACCGCTCCGGTGCGCGACTTCTTGTTCCGCACGCCAGACTCGGTGGCCCAACACTGGTTGGCGGCGGGTGCCGCGGGCTGGCGGCTTGACGCGGCTAAGTACAAGAGCGAGGGGTTTTGGCGCGACTTCCGCCTAGCGGTACGCACGGCCTATCCCGACACGGTGATCATCGGCGAGAATTGGGAGAACGCGGCCGGTTGGCTGTCGGGCGATGAGTGGGACGGTGTGACCAACTACCGGTTCCGCGCTGCCGCGCTCGGCTTCATGGCCCCCAGCGGCACGACTTCGGCGGAAGAGCTGGACAATCTGCTGGCCTCGATCCGTGAGGACTATCCGCCCCAGGCGGTGCAGGCTTCGATGAATATCATCGACTCGCATGATGTGGAGCGGGCGCTGACCAGCGTGGGCGGCGATAAAAACCGGCTACGTTTGTTGGCGCTGCTACAGTTCACCAGCGCGGGCGCACCGACGATCTACTACGGCGACGAGGCGGGCCTGGCCGGCGGTAAAGACCCCGACAACCGGCGCACCTATCCGTGGGGCAGCGAAGATCAGGACTTGATCGCCTTCTACCGCATCCTGGCCCAGACGCGCCACGCCCTGCCTGCGTTGCGGACCGGCAGCACGACACGCTTGCTGGTCCACAACGATAACCACCTTTACGCCTTCGCCCGCCACGACGCGCAAGCGACGGCGCTAGTCGCCTTCAACGTAGGCACCGGAGATCAGACGCTGGACCTGGATGTGCATGATCTGCTGGCGGACGGTGCAGTGCTGCACGATAAGCTGACCAACGGCACGCCCTACACCGTGCAAGGCGGGCACTTAGCGGTCAAGGTGGGGCGGAACTGGGGTGCGTTGCTGGTGCCGTAGGACGGTGCTGGTGCGTGTACTCCACACTGAGGGGCTGACTGTGCAGGTTGTGCAAAAAGCGGAGCTACCCCGGTGGAAGGTGTTATGCGTGTGGACGGTCTCCACGCTGCTGGGGTTTGTCCTGTTCGGTGTCACCCTCTTCTCCTTCTTCCTCCTAGATCCCGGCCCCTGGGGGTATCCTATAGGGTGCGCGGCCGGCGCGCCGTTCGGCTTGCTAATTGGCGCGGTGGTCGGCTATAGCCAACGGCGCGTGCTGCCACCACAACTGGAGTGGGTCGGCGGCTGGACCTGGACGACGGCCTGCGGGTGGGCGCTCGGCGGCAGCCTAGCGCTCACAATGTTTGGCGGGATCTTTGCGCTGAACAGGGGTGAATTTGGCCTCGTCGGCGGAGCGCTGGTTGGCCCGGTGGGCGGCGTGGGGATCGGCGTAGGGCAATGGCTGTTATTGCGCCGCCACCGGGAGGTGGCGGGATGGTGGATCGTGGCGACGGTTGGTGCCTGGGGTGCGGGAGCAGTCAGCACCGGGCTCCTGCTGACCGCGCTGCGGCCACTCATTCTCAGCCGGGAGCCAATCCTCGCGTGGCTCATATGGGCTGTGGTAATCCCCTATGCCGGGCTACCGGGCCTCCTCACGGGCGTGCTATGGCGCAAACTGATAGACGGGATGGCGGATCCGCCCACGCCCGCCTCATAGGGTGGCGCTGCCCTGCGCCCCTTATCAGGCGCCGTGTCTCTGTATCTCTGTGTTGTCGGTGACCCGACCGTGTATTTACTCCTGCCAGGCGGCCTGAACGGCTGCGAGCAGGGCGGTATCTTGGTCGGGCAATACGGTGCGTGGGTCGCACAATACCTGATCGTGTTCTACACGGGCAACGACGGCGGGGCTGCCCTGACGCAGGCGGCGGGCCAGCGCGGCGGCTGACGGCGACGATCGCGCTGCCATACCCTCCCGTCCGTTTGAGGGGGAGAGGTTGCCCAGCGCCAACAGCCAAGTGGGCAGGGTGTCGCCGGGCAGGGTGCCGCCACCGACCGCACTGTGGCCGGGGATAACCATGGCGGGCAGGCCGGCGGCGGTCAGCGTGGCGGCCCAGGAGCGCGCACGATTTTCCAGCATGGCCGGGGCAGCGCTGATCATAGCCCAGACGGGCACTTCGCGCTCGGCCTCGCCGCGTACATAATGGAGCAACGTCGCTTCGAGGGCGGCATAGGTCAGTTTGTCTACGCGCAAAGCGCGGGCCAGCGGGTGGCGGCGCAGGGCCGCAATGAGGCCCGCCCGCCCGACGATGATGCCTGCCTGCGGCCCACCCAGCAGCTTATCGCCGCTGAACAGCACCAGATCCGCGCCCCCGTCTATGCCGGCTTGCACCAACGGCTCCGGCGAGAGGCCGTATTGCGCGGTGGAGAGCAGCGCGCCGCTCCCTGTGTCATCGGCCAGCCATAGACCATGGGCATGGGCTAGGGCGGCCAGATCCGTTAGATCGGGGCTGTGGGTGAAACCTACCACACGGAAGTTGCTCGTGTGGACGCGCAACAATCCGGCGCTGCGTTCGGTGAGGGCCGCTTCATAATCGCGAGTGTAGGTGCGGTTGGTGGTGCCGACTTCGACCAGCGTGGCCCCACTTTGGCGCATGATGTCGGGGATGCGGAAGCCGCCGCCGATCTCCACTGCCTCGCCGCGCGACAGAATAACCTCGCGCCCGGCCGCGCAGGCGACCAGCACGAAATAGAGCGCCGCCGCCGCGTTATTGACCACCAGCGCGTCTTCGGCTCCGGTCAGGTGAGTCAAGAGGCGCGCTGCGTGAACGTAACGGCTGCCCCGTTCGCCGGTCGTCAGTTTGTACTCCAGGTTGTTGTAGCCTGCCGCTCCGGTCAGCGCCGCCTGCGCCGCGCGGCTGAGGGGCGCACGTCCCAAATTGGTCTGGAGGATCACGCCGCTCGCGTTAATGACTGGACGCAGGCTGACCTGGGTTTCCAGGTCCAGGCGCGCAGCTACGGCCTCAGCCAGCACCGCTGTGCTTGGTGCGGGTACGCCCTGCGCGAGCGCCGTGCGCGTTTCGTCTAGCACGGCACGTGCGGCGCTGACCAATTGCGCGTGCGGCACCCGGTCGTACCAGGCCGCCAACGCGGGCACGCCCAGCAGATCGTTGACCGGCGGCAGGCTGCGACGCGGGTCAGGAGTGGTTTCGCTCATATCGTCAGGCTACCCTACATCTCACGTCGCCCGCCCACGGTCCACGGATTAGGGCCGGCACCACTCGTACAGGCGGGGAAACGGGATCGTCTCGCGCACATGGGGCAGCCCGCCGATCCAGGCAGTCAGGCGCTCCACGCCCATGCCGAAGCCGGCGTGCGGCACGCTGCCGTAGCGGCGCAGATCCAGATACCACTCGAACGCCTCGCGCGGCAAGTTGTGCTCGGCCAGCCGCTGCTCGATCAGCGTCAGATCGTGGATACGCTGGCTGCCGCCGCAGATTTCGCCGTAACCTTCGGGCGCGATCAGGTCGGCGGCTAACACCACTTCAGGCCGCTGCGGGTCGGGCTGCATATAGAACGCCTTGATGTTGGTAGGGTAGCGGGTGATGAACAGCGGCTTGTTGTATTGGCTGCCCAGCGCCGTCTCCTCGTCGCCGCCAAAGTCGTCGCCCCATTTGGCTTCCGGGTTGACGGTGCCTTGCAGGTAGCGGATCGCGTCGTCATAGGAAATGCGCGGGAAGGGCGGCACGATGGCTTCCAGTTTGCTCACATCCCGCTCCAGCACCTTCAGTTCCTCGCGCCGTGTCTCCAGCACCGTCTGCACCACGTAGGAGATGAACTGCTCTTCCAGTTGCAGCAACTCCTCTAGTTCCATGAAGGCTGCTTCCGGCTCCACCATCCAGAACTCCATCAAGTGGCGGCGTGTTTTCGACTTTTCGGCGCGGAATGTGGGACCGAAGCAATAGACGCGGCCCAGGCTGCCAATGGACGCTTCGTTATAGAGCTGGCCGCTCTGACTCAGGAAGGCCGGCCGGCCGAAGTAATCCGTCTCAAATAAGTTCGACGTGCCTTCGCAGGCGTTGGGCGTGAGGATCGGCGCATCTACTAGGGTGAAGCCGTTGTTGTCGAGAAAGTCGCGTACTGCCTTGACCACCCCGGCGCGGATTTTGAGCGCGGCGTTCTGGCGCGTCGAGCGCAGCCACAGGTGGCGATTCTCCATCAGGAAGCCGACGCCATGCTCTTTTTCAGCGATGGGGTATTCCTGCGCGATCTGGTAGACGTGCAGGTTGTGTAGCCCGATCTCCGCCCCGCCGGGCGCACGCTCGTCGGCGCGCACCGTGCCGGTCGCGCTGAACGACGATTCCAACGTTAGCGCATCGGCCGCGTCCCAGTCGGCTGCACTCAGATCGGCTTTCGAGGCGATCAATTGGCAGATGCCGCTGCCGTCGCGCATGACGATAAATTGCAACTTGCCCTTCGACCGGTGGTGCTGTACCCAGCCCTGCACCGTCACGTCCTCGCCCACATGGGCCTTCAACTCCGCAATTCGCACCACTGGCGCGGTTGTCGCCGGTGCCATCTTCGGATCTGTAATCGTGGTCATACGAGGTTCCTCCCAAGCATAAGGTTTCCTGCCACTATACCATACGCCGTGGGACGACGCAACAGGACTGCGGAATACCGGCGACTGCGCAATACCTTAGCCTTGCTGCGTCGTAGCGGCTAGGCCGGCGGCCAATGCACCGTCACCGGTTGCCCCCGGCTGTCGCTGACCAGCGCGGTGACGGGCGCGGGGTCGGCGGGGATACCGGTATCGGGGAACCAAATACGGCCCTCTTTGACC
This sequence comes from Chloroflexia bacterium, assembly GCA_038228295.1. Lineage (GTDB taxonomy): Bacteria > Chloroflexota > Chloroflexia > QHBQ01 > JAICKM01 > JAICKM01. Next base: position 11,751 of record JBBRPH010000018.1, read on the forward strand.
ACGATGAACAGGCCGTCCTCATCGCCGAGCGAGGTGAAGCTATCGCTGCCGGGACCGTGGTAGAGCGGCGCGCCGAGGCGCGCTTGTAGGGCGGCGACCGCCTGCGGCACATCAGGGGTAGCTAGGCCAATCTCGCTGATACCGAGCGGGGCGGGCAGCGCCGGCGGACGGACGACGGGTCGCGGCAGGCGATGCCGGGCGATCCATTCCAGGATGTTGCCCGCCGGGTCGGTGAAATAGACCATGTGTGCGTCCCAGTTTTCGGAGTAGAACTCGTCGGCCCCTGTCTGGTCACGCAGCAGCGGTAGGCGGGCGGTCAGCCAGGCTTTGCCGGCAGCGAAGCGGTCGGGCGGGATGTTGAAGGCGAAGTGGTAGCGGCCCGCCCATCCCGCCGGTGCCCGGCTGAAGGTGAGCAAAGTGGCGCCGGCTTGCAAGCGCAACAGATCGGCCATCGCGGCTAGGACGGGCAACTGCAACACCTCGGCGTAGAACGGGCGTAGTGCGGCCGGGTCGGGGGTGCGGAGATCCAGGCGGTGGATGCGCATTTCAGCCTGCGCGCCGCCGCTTAGGACTGGTCATAGGGCGCTTCCTCTGTAGCCTGGGGCAACTCGACATAAAACAAGCTACCCTGGCCCAGTTCCGATTCGACCCCGATGCGCCCGCCGTGTCGTGCGACGATGCCCTGGCTGATATAGAGGCCCAAGCCTAAGCCACGCTGATGAGCATACACATCGTGGGCGCGATAAAACCGCTCGAACAGATGCGGCAGGTCGTCCGGGGCGATACCCGGCCCCTGGTCGCGCACGCTTACGCGCACCCAGCCGGCGTGCGTGCTGATCGTGGTCATGATTGGGCCGCTGGGCGCATATTTGAGCGCGTTGGTTAGTAGGTTGATCAGCACCTGTTCCAGTCGCTCTTGGTCACAACGTACATAGACAGCGGGACCGCTCACCGGCAGCAAGTCAGCGGCCCGTGTACCGGCAGTCGGGCGCACCCCGGCCAGCGCCGCACGGGCCACATCGCCCAGCCTACAGACTCCCCAATTGAAAGTGAGACCCTCGGCTCCGATGCGGCCCACGTCTAGTAGATCGCTGACCAGCGTCGAAAGCCGCCCGACTTGGGTCAACAGCGACTCCAGCATTTGCGTGTCACGGGCGACGGTTACGTAGCCGGGCTTGAGGCGACGCGCCAGCAGATCGGCGAAGCCCTTAATCGCCGTTACCGGCGTGCGGAGTTCGTGCGCGGCGATAGATAGGAAATCGTCTTGGCGGCGGGCCATGTCTAGTTCGGCGCGCAATCGCTCCAATTCCTGCGCGCCGCTCACATCGCGGGCCAGCGCGATCACCCCGACAATGGCACCCGTTTCGTCGCGAAAGGGGCTATAGAAGGTCTCGATGGTGCGGACCGGATCGCTGTGGACCAGCGTGGTGCCGGCCAACGTTACCCCTTTGTCTAGCACGGCGCGCAGCGTGCCGAGCCAGTCGTGCAGGCGTTCAAGCCGGTAGCGGCTATACTCTTGCGCGTGTTGGAGCACGTAAGCCCGCTCTAGCCCCACTAGCGCGGGGTTGATGCCCAGCATTTCCACTGCCGCCGAGTTGATGCGCAGCACGCGCAGATCACGGTCATAGACCACCAGCGCATCGTGCAGGGCGTTGATGATGCTGTCGCGTTGTTGCTGCTGGCGCAGCACGGTGGTATAGAGCGCTTGGTTGTCGAGTGCCACCGTCACCTGGCTGCCGAACAGGGTCAGTAGATCGGCATCCTGCGACGTGAACGGCTTGAAGAGCCGGCTAAACACCGACAGCGCGCCGAATGCCTGACCGTTGCGCAGCAACGGGACGGAGAGGGCGTTGGTCATGCCGGTGGCCGTGGCGGCGGGGATTGCCCCGCCGTCATGCAGATAGCTGTTTTGGATCAGTGCTTGGCGGGCGCTGAAGGCTTGCCCGGTCAACCCCTCGCCGGCGCGCATTCCGGTCGGCATTTCCGGCGTGGTATTGACCCCTTTACGGATTGTGAGCCGCCCGGCCGTGTCGTCCCACAGGAACAAGCCGCCGCCGCTGGCTCCGGTGAGTTCGACGGCACGCTCGGCCAGGATCGTCAGCACGGTGTCCAAATCGAGCGTCGCTTCCAGGCGTGTCGCCACCGCCTGCATCGTTTCCAGTGCGCCGGCGCGGCCCTCGGCGGCGCTGAGCGCGCGGCTATGGATCAGCACCTGCGCGGCCAACCGACCCAGCCGCCGGAGGGCCGCCACATCGGTGGCGCTGAACTGCTGCGCTTGTGGGCCGGCCACATGGAGCGAACCGATCAGCTCCGCGCCCGCCAAGAGCGGCACGGCCAGCATCGCGCCCGGCCCTAGCCGCGCATCCAACGCCTGCACCGTCGGATCGACAAAGGTCCAGGTTCGCAAGTCCTGCACCAGAAACGACTCACCACGTTGGAGCTGTTGATACTCACGGCCCTGCGGGTCAAACGCAATGATCGGCGGGAGATCGTCGCGTTCCAGCCCTTGGGTCATCGCTACGTGCATGGCCCCGCTGTCGGGATCCTGTAGCAGCAGCACGCCCCACGGGACGCGCACTAATTCAACCGCTGTGGCCGTGATCTGCGCCAATACATCGTCAGGGCGCGTGAGGCGGGTGATCGCGTCGCTAAAGTTGAGTAGCGCATCTACTATTGTCAGCGGTAAGCTGTCTACCGGCGGCGCGGCAGGGTCAGGGGGAGCGGGTGTGCGATCCACAGATAGCGTGTCCTCAGCTTAAAATGCGTGTGCGGCTGTCGCCGCATTATAGCAGCCGCTTCTTGCGTAGCGCAAGCCCTGCCTGTTGTGAACACAAAACACTACGCCCCTACAACGGGAGCTGCAGGGGCGTAGTGCAGGAGTCACGAGGGGTTAGCTTAGGTCGGTCATCATGCGGACCAGTGCTTCGCGCGAGGGTCGTACCCGCTCCGGGGAGAGCTGGACCAGCGGGGTGCTGACCATGTGTTGTACCTCGCCCAACGTTGGGCGGCCTTCGTTGATATAAATCAGGCCGGTCATGAATTCCTGCTGCGCTTCGGCTTCTTCCAGCCGGCGCATTGCGGCCGTGCGGTCAGTCGGGTCGTAGTCTTCGCCCAGCTTGTGCAGTTGGATTGTCGGCCCGTCGTGCAGCTTAACATTGATCATCGTGCCGGGCTCGTAGTCTACGTTGATCTCCTCGAACTTGGGCACAAAGGTGATGTCGTGCAGCCGCTCCTCGTGCGCCTTACCGTAGGTGTAGCTCTTAGTCGAGTCTTCGTGATTATTGAAGGTGACACAGGGGCTGATAATGTCCAGCACTGCTGTCCCCTTGTAATTGAAGGCCGCTTTGAGCAGTTCGCGCACCTGCTTGGCATCGCCGGCAAAGCTGCGGGCGATAAAGCCGCAGCCCGCGATCAACGCTTCCATGCACAGGTCAATCGGCGGCAACTCGTTGGTCCCGGCGTATTTCAGCTTCTGGCCCATATCGGCCGTCGCACTGAACTGGCCTTTAGTCAGGCCGTAAACTCCGTTGTTTTCGATGATATAGACCATCGGCACGTTGCGGCGCAGTAGGTGCTTGTATTGGCCCAAACCGATGCTACCTGTGTCGCCGTCGCCGCTGACGGCTAGCGCCACCAGATCGGAGTTGACTGTGGTAGCCCCGGTGACGACGGAGGGCATCCGCCCGTGCAGTGCATTGAAGCCGTGCGAACGGTTCAGGAAGTAGGCCGGCGACTTGCTGGAACAGCCGATGCCGCTCATCTTGATGATGCGGTGCGGCGGTAGCGATAATTCATACGCCACAGCCATGATCTGCGCCGAAATCGAGTCGTGCCCGCAGCCCTGGCAGAGCGTCGAGGGGTTGCCCTTATAGTCGTTCTTTTCCAGCCCGATCAAGTTGACTTTCGCGCCGGGCGCGGGTGCGGCGGGCGGATTAGCCGTTGTGACCATTGCGGTGTCCTTTCTTCTCCTGCTCCAGGATCGCTTCCGTAACGAAGCGTGCGGTGAGCGGCAAGCCGTCGCAGTGGGCAATGCTGCGGATCTGGGCGGCGTGTTCGGGGCAGTGTAGTTGCAGCAGTTGGCGCATTTGACCGTCGAAATTGAGTTCCACTACATAGACCACGTCGTGCGCGGCGATAAAGTCGTGAACCGTGTCGTTCAACGGTAGCGCACGCAGGCGCATATAGCTGGTCTCAAGCCCGGTAGTGCGCAGGCGGTCGCGGGTTTCGACAATTGTCGGGTCCACCGAGCCGTAGGCGATCAGACCGACGCGCGCGCCGGGATGCTGATCTACGACGGGGGCGGGCACCAGGCCGCGCGCCGTATCGTGTTTTTTGAACAGGCGGGCCAGGTTTTGTTCCCAGTCTTCGGGGCGTTCGCTGTAGACAGCGCGCTCGTTGTGGCCGGTACCGCGCGTGAAGTAGGCCGCGCCGGGCGCCGAGTTGCCCGGCAGCGTCCGATAGGTGATGCCGTCGCCGTCCACATCGCGATAGCGGGCAAACTCGCCGGCGGCGCGTAGCTCCTCGGCATCCAGCACCTTGCCGCGATCCATCGGCTTGTCGGGGTACTCAAACGGCGCGGTCATCCAGAAGTTCATGCCCAGGTCGAGGTCGCTAAGGACAAAGACGGGCGTTTGCAGCCGCTCGGCTAGGTCGAAGGCTTCCCAGCCGAAGCGGAAGCACTCGGCCACGGAGCCGGGCAGCAGGCAGACCTGGCGTGTGTCGCCGTGACCCAGGTAGTAGACCGGCAGCACATCACCCTGCGACACGCGCGTAGGTAGCCCAGTAGACGGCCCCATCCGCATGATGTCCCAGATCACGGCGGGGATTTCAGCGAAAAAGCCCATGCCGGCGAACTCGGTCATCAGCGAGATGCCGGGGCCGCTGGTGGCGGTCATGGCGCGGGCGCCGGCCCAGCCGGCACCCAGCACCATGCCGATGGCGGCCAGTTCGTCTTCCGATTGCACAATGGCGTAGGTCGCCTCGCCCGTCGCTTCGTCGCGGCGCAAGTAGCCCAGATATTCGGTTAGCGCATCAAATACGCTGGTGGAGGGGGTGATCGGATACCAGGCGCCGAAGGTCACGCCGCCGAACACCGCGCCCAGCGCCGCCGCTGAGTTGCCGTCAATCAGCAAGCGGCCCGCTGTCCCGTTCATACGCTCCACGTGGAAGGGCACGTGCTCTTTCATGTTTTCGCGTGTATAAGCGGCGGCTGCTTCCACTACACCATAGTTTAACCCAACTGCTTTGGCCTTGCCCTTAAAATGGAAAAGAAGGGCGGCCTTGATTTCGTCCAGTTCAATACCCAACAATTCCGCCACGGCACCGACATAGACCATGTTTGCCATATAATCGAGCAACTTGGGATCGGCTCCCGACGCCTTCGCCATTTCTTTAGCCGGCAGTGCGCAATAGATCACGTCGTCGCGCCGAGCGGCGAAGCGAATATCGTTGCGATAGATACAGACTCCCCCGGTCGGCATAGCGGCCAAGTCGGCCTCGGCAGTCGCGGGGTTAAAAGCGATCAGGATCTCTGTTTTTTCGCGCCGAGCGGTATAGCCGTCTTTGCTGACTCGGATCGTATACCAGGTCGGCAGGCCCGAAATATTCGACGGGAACAGGTTTTTCCCCGTCACGGGGATGCCCATCTTGAACAACGCCCGCAGCAACGTGGCATTCGCTGTTTGGCTGCCCGACCCATTGACCGTCGCGGCGACGAGGGCGAAGTCGTTGACATTATCAGGCTGCGCCCGGTCGGGGGCGGCTTGGGGTCGTGTCGCCACGTCCACCGTGCTTACCATGAGAATCTACCTCCTTGTAGATAAGACCTCTGTTGCCCCAGCCGTGCAGCCTATAGGCTTACCCCGGCAGGGTTCGCAACTCTTATTATACACCCAAACCGCCCCAACGTGCATCCCTTGGTGTGGAGTCGGGTGGACCAACCTCTTACCCTATTTTACGGTTTTATCCGCAACTTTTGGGGTTCTTGGGCGTAGAACTCCGCATAGTCACAATGGCCCAAAGAGCGCAAAGGACGATGAAATCGTCCTTTGCGTCCTTCCCACGGTGCGGTGAAAAACCTGCATCCTACCGCGCCCGGCACACCGACAAGACCAGCGGTACGCCGTCGAGCGTCTCGCTGCCCTGGAACGCGCCGGCGGGTGGCGCGGCGTCGGCCAAGCCCAGGCTCAGGGTTTCTTGCTGGATGTAGCCGCCGAAGCGGCCCAGCGCAGCCTGCACACGGGCCGCGTTGTCGGCTCCGTCCGCGCCGGGAGCTGGCTGGACGGTGGTCGTGATACGGTCGCTGATGCTGAAGCCTGCCGCTTTACGCAGTTCGTTGACCAAGCGTACCAGATCCCGCGCCACGCCCTCTTCGCGCAACTCCTCCGTTAGCGTTGTGTCGAGCGCGACGACCAAGCCGCGATCCTGCTCTACTACGAAGCCTTCCCGCTGCCGGGTCTCGACTAGCACTTCGTCGGGCGCGATCAATAGCGGCTCGTCTTCGCCCGGCAGATCCAGGCGGATCACAGTGCCCGCCTGCACCGCTGCCGCCACATCGGCCGGATCCAGTGCGGTCAGCGCAGCGCGCGCCGGACCGAGCCGCTTGCCCAGCTTAGGCCCCAGCAGCGGCAGATTCGGCTTGATAACATAGCTGACTAGATCGCTGGGATCGGCTACCACGGCCAGGGTTTTGATATTCAGTTCGTCCAGCACTTGGTCGGCGTGCGTGCGCAGTGCGTCGGCCTCCGCCTCGTTGCGGACATGGACCGCGATCTCGTGCAACGGCTGGCGCACTTTGATACGGCTGCGCGCCCGCGCGGCGCGGCCCATCTCCACAACATCCTCTACCAGCGCGATGTCGCTCATCAGCGCCTCATCAATCAGGCTTTCGTCGGCCACTGGGTAGCGGGTCAGGTGGACGCTCTCCGGCTGCGACTTGTCTACACTAGCGACCAAGTTCTGATACAGATCCTCGGCCAGAAAAGGCATGACCGGCGCGATCAGGCGTGTGAGGGTGGTCAGCACTTCGTAGAGCGTCCAGTAGGCGCTGCGCTTGTCGCCGTCGTCCTCGCTCTTCCAGAAGCGGCGGCGACTGCGACGCACATACCAGTTTGATAGGTCACTGACAAACGCTTCCACATCGCGCGTCACGGCGGCGCTGTCGAAGGCGACGAGGTTGCGGTTCGTCTCACGCACCAAGCTGTGCAGCCGCGATAGCACCCAGCGATCTAACTCGCTGCGTTGTGCGGGCGGCACCGGCGGGGTCTGGGTGGGATCAAAGCCGTCTAGATTGGCGTAGGTGACGAAAAAGCTATAGGTGTTCCAGAACGTCAGCAGGCGGCGCACGGTCTCCTCACCGGTGCCGAAGCCGAAGCGCAGATTGACCTTGACGTTCTGCCCGGCGTAGATCCAACGCATCACGTCGGCCCCCATGCGCTCGGCGGCGGCGTTGAACTCGATTGAGTTGCCGTGGCTTTTGTGCATCGGCTTATCGTGTTCGTCATGCACCTTCTCGTAGACCAGCACTTGCTTATAGGGGGCGCGATCTTCCAACGTCACCGACATGAACAGCATGGCATAGAACCAGAGTCGGATCTGCTCGCGCATCTCGCTAACCCAGTCGGCCGGGAACCACTGCTCCCAATAGTCGTGGCCGGGGCCGTCGCCCAAGTAGCCTAGCGTGCTGAAGCCGATGACGCCCGCGTCAAGCCAGCAGTCGCCTACCTCATTCACACGGTCCACAGTCGCGCCGCACTTTTGGCACCGCACCTGCACTTCGTCAATCCAGGGGCGGTGCAGTTCGGGTAGCGCGTCCACTTTGGCCGGGTCCACGGCCATCGCGCGCAGTTCGGCTAGCGAGCCGGCCTGGTTGAACTCGCCGCACTCTTGGCACAGATAGAAGGGCAGGGGCAAGCCCCAAAACCGCTTGCGCGAGATGCACCAGTCGCGCATATTGTTCAGCCAGTCTTGCATCCGCTTGCCGGCCTCATCGGGGGTCCACTGCACCGTGGCCGCCGCCGCCTTCATGCGTGGGCGGATTTCGTCTGCGGCGATAAACCACTCGGCCACCACACGGAACACCAGATCGGTGTGGCAGCGCCAGCAGGTCGGGTAGCGGTGCGTGTAATCTTCGGTGCCATACAGGTAGCCCTTCTCTTTGAGATTGGCGAATACCGTATCGGCCACTTCCAGTGCGTTGTGCCCGACTAGCGGCCCGTAGCCTGCCACATAGTCGCCGGTCTCGTTGATCGGCACCAGCACCGGCAAGTTATTCGGCTTGCTCAACTCGAAGTCTTCGGCCCCGCAGCCCGGTGCGATGTGGACGATGCCCACACCCTCTTCTTCGCCGACCGCCTCCCACGGGATGACGCGATGTTGCACGTCGGCCTGCGCGGGCAGTTCATCAAACGGCCCGGCATAGGTCAGGCCGACCAGATCGCGGCCTTTGACCACATCAAGCAGGTCATACGCCCCATTTAAGCGACCTAGTGTGCCCTTCGACAGGTAGTACACATGGTCGCCCTGCCGGACTTTCGCGTAATCCAGATCGGGATGCACCGCCGCCGCCACATTCGCCGCCAGCGTCCAGGGCGTGGTGGTCCAGAGCAGCAGCCACTCGCCCTCGTGGCCGGGGCTGGTGAGCGGTTGGCGGATAGTCACGGCGCGGTGGGTGCGCTCGGCGTAGGCATCCAGCATCTCGTGTTGTGACAGCGATGTACCGCAGCGCACACACCAGGGCATCGAGCGTGTGCCCTGGTAGAGCCAGCCGTTTTCGCGGCACTTTTTCAGGAAGTGCCAGATGTAGCGGATATTGGTGTCGGTGTAGGTGTAGTACGAGTTGTCCCAGTGCATCCACTGGCCCAACCGTTCCGACTGCTCGCTGATTAGGCCGGCATACTTGAGTACGCGCTCTTTACAGGCGCGGGCAAAATTGTCCAACCCGAACGCTTCGATGTCGCGCTTGGAATTGAAGCCCAGTGCCTTCTCGACCTCCACCTCGACCCACAAGCCCTGACAGTCAAAGCCGTTCTGATAGCGCTGCTGATAACCCTGCATGGCGTAATAGCGTTGATACAGGTCTTTGTAGGTGCGCCCCCAGGCGTGATGCACGCCCATCGGATTGTTCGCCGTCACCGGGCCATCTAGGAACGACCAGCGCGGCCCCTCGGCGTTCTGCGCCACCAATTTGTCGAAAGTATGGTGCTCCCGCCACCATTCCAGCACCCGCCGCTCTAGCGCGGGCGCGTCCCATTTGGGTTCTACCTGTTTGAACATTTTTCTCTCCCAGTCGGTGGTTGCCGGTCGTCAATCGTCAGTTGTAGGTGCGTGATTAATCGCACGGATTGGTTCGACAGCGACATTCGTCACCGTCTCAATTCAGCCCTCAGCCCTCAGCCCTCTGCCGGCTCAATCGTCTTGTTTGAGCAGGTCTTCGCGATACAGTTCGATGTAGCCGCAGTCCATGCAGTTCCGCATACTGAGGCGCGCCAGCGACTGGTTTAAGAAGTTACGCCGGATGCCCGCCGTGGGGCCGTGCATCTCGAAGGTGCGGTAGCGCTCGCCGTAGAACAGCGCGACGTGGTTGCGCCCGCAGCGCGGACACGGCTCCGGCGGCACTTGCGGCACGCTATCGTCGCTGTCCTCGTCGCTTGGAAACTGGATCTGGTCATCAATGTCCATCAGGTTCTCCTAGTGGCCGAGCAGGGCCACGCTTTCTTCGCGTGGGTGCCAAGTCAGATGCCACTTAGCGAAGCGGCGTAGTAGCTTATGGGCCGCCTCGCCGCGCATACGCAAGCCGGCGTTCTTGGTTTGATACTCGCCCTTCATCTGCTTGATCAGCAATTCGCTGTCGCCGCGAATGTCGAGTTCATAGGTCTTGGGGTCGCGGCCCCCGGCCTCCAGGGTTGTCACGATATATTCCAGGGCTTCGAGCAAGGTCTGGTACTCGGCCTCATTATTGGTCATGATGCCGCTATACTCTTTTTGCACCAGATTCGGCTTGCGCCCGGCGGCCAGGATCACGAAGGAGCCGTAGCCTTTACCGGGGTTGCCTTTGCTGCCGCCGTCAAATACCACTTGCAGGCCCGTGAGCACGGTCGCTTTGGTCGGCACGGGCGCGGCCGTCGGCCGCTCGCCTATTAGCGGTATGGCGACCAGCACGCGCAAGGGGGTCGCACCGGTGTTCACCACCTGATGCCGCTCACCGGGCGGCACATAGAACGCCGCGCCCTCGCGCAGCGGCGACACCGGCGATCCTTCGGGCCCATGATACGCGCCCGCCCCGGCCAGCACATAGCACTGGTGTTCCTCCGGGTGGCGGTGCAACGGCCCACAGCCGCCCGGTGCGATCTCCCACAGATCGAGCGCCAGTCCGGCTTCCACGCCCGCCGGCGTCAGCTCGCGCACGGTAGCTCCGGCGGCCCCTTCATCCGCCTCGGCCCGCCCTACCGTCGTGCGCGTGTTGATCAGTTTCATCTCGGTCTCCGTGGGTCGAGCGTCAGTCGTCAATCGTCGGTTATCAATTCAGAACTTAGAATTCAGAACGCGTCTTTACTCCGCGTTGCGCAATAAAAATGCCCGTCCCTCCGTCGGAGAAGGACGAGCCGCCGGCCCGTGGTGCCACCTTCATTGCCCCGCGCAGGCGGGACCGCTCTGGGGAGTGCGGATACACACTCCCGCCCCGCTAACGGGGGGCGAGGTCGGCCACGTCTACTACTTGCGGTTCGGGTGGCGGCTCAGGAAAGATGTTCGGCGGCGGCGGTCTATCCCCTTCACACCAGGCGGGGACTCTCTGTAATCCGTGCTGTCGCGTACTCGGTTCCATCATAGCCTGTTGGAATCGTATATTTAGTTTGCAGCCTCAGCATACCATATACGAGCCTAGTGTGTCAATCGGCCGGAAGGCGGATCAGTGTCTACGGCGATCTCCTGTCCGCTACGCTACACCGGGCGATCCGGGCTTGCCGCGTGGACATGCCAGGGGATAGCCAGGCGCTCGATCAGCGCCACGAGCGCGAATAGGCCGACGCTGAGCAGCGTGACGACCAGGATGGCGGCAAACACGCGATCTACGGCGAAGCTGTTTTTTTGCCGCTGGATGTAGATGCCCAGCCCCTGCGCGGCGCCCACGTATTCGCCGACGATGGCCCCGGTCACGCTATAAGTGATGGCGATGCGGATGCCGGAGAAGACGGCGGGTAAGGCGTGAGGGAAGCGCACGCGGGTGAAAATCTGGCGACCCGATGCGCCGAAGGTGCGGAACAGGCGGATCAGGTCAGGGTCCGTGGCGCGGAAGCCGTCGAGCGCCGCTACCGTGACCGGGAAAAAGCAGTAGACCAGTACCACCAGCACTTTGGGTAGGATGCCGTAGCCGAACCAAATGATCAGCAGCGGTGCATAGGCGATGCTGGGCACGGTTTGCGAGGCCACCAGCAGCGGATAAATCGCCCGCCGCAACAGCGCACTGCGGTCGATCAGCATAGCGAAGCCTAACCCTACGATCATCGCCAGGGCAAAGCCGAGCGCCGTCTCCACTAGTGTCACCCATGCCTGGTCGCGCAAGATCGCCGCGTCGCTGATCAGCACCTCCCCCACGGCTGAGGGAGCAGGCAAGATGCGGCGCGGCACTCCCGTTAGGCGCACATATCCCTCCCAACACAGTAGCAGCACGACCACGGTAAGTGCGGGGGGCACCACCCTATACACCACGCGCCGCGCACGGCTCATCGGGCGACCTCGCGGCGTGTGCCGTCGGCTAGGCTACCGGCAGCACGCAAGGCCGCCAGCAACTCGGCGCGCCGCTCGGCGAACTCCGGCGTGGCGGTGCTCTCAAGCAAGCGTGGGCGCGGCAGGGTGACGGCGACTTGGTGGGCGATACGGGCCGGGCGTGGCGTGAGCACATAGACGGTATCCGACAGCAATACTGCTTCATCAACATCGTGCGTAACCAGGATCACCGTAGTTGCCAGCCGTTCCCATACGCCCAGTAACCACTCTTGCATGGCGGCGCGGGTCAGCGCGTCGAGTGCGCCGAACGGCTCATCAAGCAGTAGCAGGCCGCGCGCCGCTAACGCCGAGCGCGCAAACGACACGCGCTGGCGCATCCCCCCCGACAGCGCCGCCGGCGGACTAGTCGCAAACTCGCTTAGGCCGAACTCGCGGAACAGCGCCAGAGCAGCCGCGCGCGCCTCTGTTTGCGGCACGCCCCGCACTTCCAGCCCCACGACGGCATTATCAAGCGCACTGCGCCAGGGCAGCAGCAGGCTGCGCTGCGGCATATAGCCGACCTGTCCCAGCAACGGCCCGGTGCGCGGCCCGCCCGATCCGTACAGCGTTACCGTACCGGCGCTGGGCGCGTCCAGTCCGGCCAGGATACCAAGCAGGGTAGACTTGCCTGCGCCCGACGGTCCGAGCAGGCTGATGAAGCGGCCCGGCGGCACATCGAACGTCAGGTTATCCAGCACTGGCAGGACGCCGCCGGCCTGGCGAAGGCCTTTGCTTAGGCCGGCGACCCGCACGCCTAACGGCTCACTCACGGAGCCGGCAGCAGACTATTGGTGAACAACGCGCTGTAGTCTAGCGTCGTCACCTTGGCATGATTCTGGTCTTCCAGCCGCCCCGAATCGAGCATGAACTTGGGGTAGCCACTCCACGCCGCCGCTGTCTGTTCGCCCCAGCGCAGCGCATGGGCCTGGTACTCGTTCGCCAGATATGCCCCGCTTTCGCGTACCAGCTCCTTATCGGGGAAAGTGTCGGCGGGGTTGGCGGCAATCAGCAGGTCCGCCGCCGTCGTCGGATCCTGGATCGCCAAGCGATAGCCGCGCGCGGTGGCCGCCAGGAAGCGGCGGCCTAAATCGGCCTTATTGCGTAGGAATGAGTCGCTCGTGATCAGCACCGGGCTATAGTAATCGGGGACACCGTAATCGCTGATCAGGAATTCGTTGAGAGCTACGCCGTCGTGCCGGGCCTGGATCGCCTCCCAGCCCCGGTAAATCCAGACAAAATCCGCTTGCTTGGCTTCCAACGCTTGTAGCCCCCCGGTATTGGAAGTGATATTCTGGATTGCGCCCGTCTTGCCGCCGTCGTGCCGGATCACAGCGCTGATCACAGGCTCCTCGTAGGGCGAACCAAACCCGGCGTAGCGTTTGCCTTCCAGCTTGGCCGGCCGGTCCAGACCCGAGCTTTTGAGTGTGACCAGTTCCGACGTGTTGATCTGCACCAGCGCGGCAACCGACTTGACCGGCAACCCATTCACGCGGTCCAGCACCACCTGCTCGACAAAGCTGACGGCGAAATCGGCCTGCCCACTGCCGACCAGCGTATCAGGACTAGCCGCGTCAGAGTAGGGTAAGATTTGCAGATCAATGCCCTGTTCGCGATACCAGCCCTTTTGTAGGGCCACATAAAAGCCTGTGTGGTTGGTGTTCGGGGTCCAATCGAGCGCCAATGTCACCTTGGTCAGTGGCCCCGCCGACGCACTAGTGCTGGTCGCCGGCAGCGCGGCCGGTCCCGCGGTGCGTGCGGGCATGGCGCTGCTGCTCATGGTCGGTGCGGTCGGCACCGTGGTCGCGCCGGCCGGCAACACGGCGGCCGCCGGGGTGGGAGTTAGCACAGTGGTGGTCACGGTCGGGGCTAGGGTGCCGGCGACCGCCTCCGGCGCGATAATAGCGGTGGGCGTAGGGTCGCCGCAGGCCGTTAACACTAATGCGCCCAGCAACGTGGCACTGCTCAATAATCGTTTCACTTGCATCGAGTCGTGTTCTCCTTATCTATAACCCTCTACCGACCCGCGCCGCACAGCAAAAAGGCACGAGCTACACGCCCGCGCCTAGAGAAAGCTATACACATGGATGGAAGCTCCCTTCGCTGGCATGACCCAGATCAGGTTCAGGCGGTCGTGGGCCAAGCCCACCTCTCAGCCGCAGCAGCGGCTCCCGCGCCCTATTCAATTACCGGTTACTACCGGATATGCTATTGATTCTAATATATCGGGGGTGAGTTGTCAACCAGCCCACCGTGCCAGGCCGCTCCCGCCCGCATTCGGTCTAACCGAGCAGGAGAGTGCTGCGGCCCCTATCACAAGGCGGACTCCCCCACTGCCGAGCCGACTAGCGGTATCCGCCTTGTGATAGGGACCGCAGCAGGGAACGGGAAGCGCAAAACAAAAGCTCCCGATTATACGGGAGCCGGGGAGCCGACGTGGAGGTTCGAACTCCAGACCTGCTGTTTACGAAACAGCTGCTCTACCAACTGAGCTACGGCGGCAAACTTATGGGCCTATTATAAGAAAAGTGCCGTTGTTTGTCAAGGTTGACCCGCCGCCTAATTACGTCTATAATTCACCGATTAGCTGAAGCGAGACCGGGGAGCTGACCCGGCGCTGGATCTTTACGAAGGAGATAAGGGTCAATGGCGACTACGTTACCCAAGCGGTCGGAACTGCCGCAGGCACAGACCTGGAACCTGGAAAGCGTCTTCCCGTCGGATGCGGCCTGGGAAGCGGCTTACACCGGTATCGGCCCCGATATTGAGGCGCTGAGCGGCTACCAGGGCCGCTTGGCCGAGTCGGGCGCGACATTGTACAAGGCGTTGCAGGAGCGCGACGATCTGATCCTGCGCGTGGCTCGCATCGGCCTCTATGCCGGGATGCAATTGGCCGGCGACACGTCAGACGCGCGCTATGCGGCCCGCGACGAGCAAACGGGTGGCCTGTGGGCACACGCACTGGCGGCGGCTTCTTATTTCGAGCCGGAGATCCTGGCGATGCCCACCGCGCGCCGCACGGAGTTGCTGCGTCAAACGCCGGAGTTGACTGTGTATGCCCATTATTTCGACACCCTCGACCGGCAACGTGCGCATATTCGCTCGGCGGAAGTCGAAGACGTGCTGGCCCAGGCTCAGGATGTGGCCGGCGCATCCTATCGCATCCACCAGTCGTTGGAGGATGCCGACATGACCTTCCGCACGATCCAGGACGAGACGGGTAGCGATGTACCGCTGGCGCAGGGCAACGTCTGGAAGTATATCGGCAGCACTGACCGCCGCGTGCGCCAGGCGGCTTGGGAAGCTTGGGCCGACGGCTATCTGGCCGTCAAAAACACGATGGCCGCCACCCTGATCGGTGCGGTCAAGAGCGATGTGTTTTTCGCTCGCGCCCGCCGCTACGGCAGCGCGTTCGAGGCGGCGATGGCCCAGAACCATATCCCGGAAGAGGTGTTCCATAATCTGATCGCCACGTTCCAGCGCAACCTGCCGACCTGGCACCGCTATTGGGAGATCCGCCGCCGTGCGCTCGGCGTGGATCGGCTGCACGGCTACGATGTATACGCGCCGCTGACCAGCACCGAGCGCGACATCTCCTACACCCAAGGCATTGCTATGATCGCCGCCGGTATGGCCCCGTTAGGTGCGGAGTACGGCACCGCGATGCGGCGTGGCCTGGACGACGAGCGCTGGGTGGACCCGCTGCCTAACCAGGGCAAAGGTAGCGGCGCCTTCTCCGGTGGCCTGCCCGGCACACACCCGTTTATTATGATGAACTATGACAACACGCTGGGCACCGTCAGCACCCTGGCCCACGAACTGGGCCACTCGATGCACTCCTATTTTACTTGGCAAACCCAGCCGCCGATCTACAGCAACTACTCGATGTTCGTGGCCGAAACCGCCTCCAACTTTAATCAGGCACTGGTCCGCAGCCACCTGCTGGCGACAGAACCTGACCCCCACTTCCAGATGGAAGTGCTGGCCGAGGCGATGGGTAACTTCCACCGCTATCTGTTCGTGATGCCGACCCTGGCCCGCTTTGAACTGTTCTGCCATGAGCAGGTCGAGCGAGGTGCGGGCCTGAGCGCCGATGTGATGTCGGCCAAGATGGTCGAACTGCTACGTGAAGCCTTCGGCCCGGCGATGGAGATTGACGAAGCGCGGCTGGGTATCTTCTGGGCGCAGTTTAGCCATTTGTTCGCCAACTTCTACGTCTACCAATACGCCACCGGCATTTCTGCCGCCGCCGCGCTGGCAAAGGGCGTGGTCGAAGAAGGCAAGCCTGCCGCCGAACGCTACCTCAATTTCCTGCGCGCCGGCGCGTCGGTCTACCCGATTGAGGCGCTGCAACTGGCCGGCATTGATATGAGCAAACCCGAACCCGTCGAACGCGGCTTCGCCGTCCTCGCCGACCTCGTAGACCGCCTCGATAAACTGGTGGGCGAGGGGTCGGCCCGCTGACGCGGAGTTCTGAGTTCTGAGTTCTGAATTAGGGTTTCGTTGCTGGGACGGGGTTTCGATTACTCCCTAGCGGAGAGTCGGAACCCCGTCTCTAATTCAGAACTCAGAACTCCGTCAGGGCAGCCAGCCGCGCGCCCGCAACAGGTCTACGCCGAGCAGGCCGAGGCTGACGCGGTAGGCGGCGGGCAGTTCGGGGTGGTATTCCAGCCGGTTGCGCTGGAAGTATTGCACCAAATAGCGGCGGCCGTCGGTGGGGCTGACTTCGCTGAAGGGTTCGCTGATCGGGTAGCCGTAAACCGGCAGCCCGCCGCCGGCTTGCCAATAGGCCGCGAACTCCGCCGCCAGCGTGTGGCCGGTTGGCGCGAAGTAGGGTTCCGCCGCCGTGGCCGACACGCGGCGGAACGGCGCTTCGCTTATGCGTCCGGCGGTCGCGCCGCTGCCCAGCAGACCCAGCAAGATGTTGTAGGGCGCGGCATTCTCCGTGTGCCATTCGAAGCGGTTGCGCTCGAAATATTGCACCCGATAGTTGTAGCCATCGGCGGGGTTACGTTCCAGAAACTCCTCAGTCAATGGGTAGCCAAATTGGGCCAGCCCGCCGTGGTTTCGCCAGTAGTCGTAGAACTGCTCGGTGATGCCATGCCCCACTAGCGGAAAATAGACCCCCTGCGGGTCGTGCGGGTCGGGCACGCGGGTGGTGGGGTTGCCGCCGGCCGGTGGGGTCAGCAGCGGCACTACGTCCGACGGTGGGGGTGGCGTACCTAGCGGCGGGGCGGTGGGGAAAATGAGCCGCACCGGACGCGGGTTAGGGGTCGGCAGTCCACATTCGCTCGAATACCAGGCCAGCAACGTGCCGTCGGAGCCGTCACTGGTGCCCACAGCCCACACATTCTGCGGCCCGATCGCCACCACGGCATTGAGTAGGTCAAAGGTTGAAGTTAGGTTGGGACCGGTAACTTTGGCCCAGTGTACGCCATCCCAATGCAGCGTCAGCGTATGGACCTCCGACCTCTGCGTGCCGTCTGGGGTATTGGCGTTTTCTTGGCTGCCGACCGCCCAGACATCGTTTGCATTGTGTGCTGTCACTCCGTTCAACATGCCGGTCATCATCCCTAGTGCTGCATCGGGGACTCGGCTCCATGTGGTTCCGTTCCAATGTTCGATCAGCGGTTGTGATGGTGGTTGATTGGTGTTCGGCGCGGCGGTAGCTAGCGCACCATAATGCACCTGATAGCCGACCGCCCAGACATCGTTTGGACCGCCGGCCGCGAGTGCCTGCATTACTTGCGTATCGTTGTTTTTCGCCGGCAGCGGTACCACCGCCCAACTGATCCCATTCCAGTGCATAGTACGTGACACAAACCCCTGGTCATCACTGCGGTAGCCAAGCGCCCACACATTGTTGCGGCTGATGGGGGTCACGGCCTGCAAATACGTCGGCGGCGCGCCTGTATCACTCACTGGCACACGGTTCCAGCGGCTGCCATCCCAATGGATGGCTAGGGCTTCTTCTTGCGGCGGTACGCCGCCCGATGGAACGTAGCTGTGTTCAACAGCCCCAACGGCCCAAACATCATCTCGTGTGATGCCGGCGACTCCGTAGAGTTGGTAGCTGGTGATTTCGTTGGCAGCATTTTGCGCCGTGTCCAAGTGAAAAGGTACTACATTCCAGCGACTACCATCCCAGTGTTTGATGTCATAGCCCACCGCCCAGGCATCTCCGGGAGCCGGCACCGCGACCGCATGAGAATTGGTATCCTCCATACCCGGAGCATTACTCCAACGTGTGCCATCCCAATGTTCGGCTAATCCACAGCAACGAAACTCATTAAACTCGCCTATCGCCCACACATCTGTGGGGCCGCCGGCTGCTACCGCCTCTAAGCGGGCACGGGTGTTTGGCCCCAAATCCGGCGCCGCCACCAGCCGCCAAGCCGGCGGGCAGGGCGCGGCGTTGGGCGCGGCCCGGCTCGCTGGGATATCGGTTGCGATCAGCCCTACAACACCGGCCATGCCCACACACGCTGCGGTTCCGATCCATCCTGCTCGGTTCATCGGTCCACCTCCTACTGTGTTGCCACTATCGTGCTGCCGGCCCGGTTGCCGGTGGCTATTAGGGCTATGACGAACGGGTGGGGAGGTGGTTGCGTTCCCCTGGCTATTGTGCTTTTCGTACCAAGACGCGAAGAACGCCAAGATCTCTGCAAAATGATCCTGGCGTTCTTTGGGTCTTGCGCTATTAATCTAGGCAGTGTAGATCAGGTCGCGTCAGAGTCCTCGCCGCTCCAATCCACGCCGCCGCTGTCGGGCGGGGGCGGGGTGGGGGGGGCAGCGGGTGCGTCGCCGCCGGGTTTTTGCGAAGAGACGGCGGTGGGATCGGTGGCGAGGCGGATCAGTTCGACAAAGTGGCGGTCGGCGTTGGAGCAGACGGCATAGAGCGCGGTCTCAAATTGGTCGAGCGTTAGGTCGGCCACCTGGATCTCCATGCTCAGGGTCACATCGTCATCCCCATCGAGGTAGAGTTTCACGCCGTTGAGCGTGTAGTTGAGCCGCAGCAGATGCTCGAAGAGGTTGGTGCGGCAGGCGGCCTGCACTTTCACCGGGAGTAGCGCGTTGACATAGAGCCAGCGATCGGTCAGGCGCACGATGAAGCGCACCCGATACGAATCGCCGACATAACCGCTATCCCACAGGGTCGGTTCGCGCTTGCTATACGGCCAGTCGAGTTTGGCGAAATACTCGTCAATTTGCTCAGGTGTCGTGGGCATCGGTATCCTCCAGGGGTGGATCAGGCGATACAGGTAGGGTCTCGAAGACGAGGCCGCTGCCCTGGCGGGCGATATGGACCGCCCGCACAGTGGGCCAATCGGCGGCGAACGTGCGGCGGGCGAGCGGGGCCAGCAGTTCGGTTTCTAGGGCGCGTTCGATGTGGCGTGCGCCCCACTCGGCGCTAAAGCCCTTCTCTACCAAGTAGTCCAGCACCGCCGCGTCATAGGTCGCAGCGACCGGTGGCGGCGCATCCGGGTCCGGCGGGTCGGCGGCCGGCGCAAAGATGCGGGCCAGCGTAGCCGCTAGCTTGGCGGCCACGATCTGCCGCGCCGCCTCGCGGCTGAGGGGTCGGAATAGGATCACCGCGTCCATGCGGCCCAGCAACTCGGCGGAAAAGTGTTTGCGTGCTTCCGCTAGCGCACTGGCCGGCGAGGCCAGGCGGGCAGTGTCGGCGGCGCTCGGCCCTTCGCCCCGCTGGAGGTTGAAGCCTAACGCCGCGCCGGCAAAGCGTTCCGCTCCGGCATTCGAGGTCAGCACAAAGGTCGCATCGCTGAAATAGACGGTGCGCCCGTGGGCATCGGTCAAGCGACCTTCGTCAAACACCTGGAGGAACAGGCTGACCACCGCCGGGTGCGCTTTCTCCAACTCGTCCAACACAATCAGGCTGAACGGCGTGGTGCGGATCTTCTCCGTAAATTGACCGCCTTCATCGTAGCCGACATAGCCGGGCGGCGATCCGATCAGCCGGGCCACTGTATGCGCTTCGCTGAACTCGGTCATATCCAGCCGGATCACCCGATCTTCGCTGCCGAACAGGAAGCGCCCCAGCGCACGGCCGAGTTCGGTCTTACCCACGCCGGTCGGCCCCAGGAACAGGAACACACCGTCGGGCCGTTGCGGGTTGATGTTCATGCCGCGCTTGGCGAGGCGCACCGCGTCGGCGACGGCGTTAATCGCGGCAGGCTGGCCGAATACGCTCTCGCCCAAAATACGCTCCATTGCTAGGTAGTGCGCAGCGAGGGTGGGGCTGCCGGCGAAATGATCGGCGGGAATGCCGGTCATCTCGGCCATGACGGCCAGCACATGGGCCGCCGAGACGACGAGCGGCGGGCTGCTTGCCGCAAGCGCAGCGGCAGGCGGCGCAGAGTCGGGCATACTTTCGATTAGGGCGCGGGCACAGGCGGTTTGCAGCACATCAATCGCTTTATCAGGGAAATGACGGTGGCGCAGGTACTGCCTGCCTAGATCCACCACCCGCTGCAACACCGTATCGGCGATGGTCGCCCGGTAGTGTTTCTCGAAGCGGGGGCGCAGGTGCTGCAAAATCCGTAACGTCTCCTCCGCTGTCGGCTCTTTGACTAGCAGCGGCTGGAACCGGCGCTCCAATGCCCCGTCCCGCTCGATATATTTGCGGTACTCGGCGGTCGTCGTTGCGCCGATCACGCTGATGTCGCCGTGCGTCAGATAGGGCTTGAGGACGTTCGCCATATCGCCGCTGCCGCCCTCAACATCGCCCGCCCCGATCATGGTGTGCATCTCATCCAGAAACAAGACGGCGTGCGATTTTTCGGTCTCTTCCAGCACTGCCTTCAGGCGTTCCTCAAAATCACCTCGGTAGCGCGTCCCGGCAATCATGGCGTTGAGATCCAACGCGACCAACCGCCGCCCGCGCAGGTGGAACGGCACCTTGTCGGCGGCGATCTGTTGGGCCAGCCCCTCCACGAGCGCGGTTTTGCCCACGCCCGGCTCCCCCAGCAGGGCCGGGTTATTTTTCGTCATCTTGCACAGCACTTCGATCAGCGCGCGCATTTCGCCTTCGCGGCCAATCAACGGAGGGAGGGTGCCTTGGCGGGCCAATGCAGTCAGGTCGCGGCCGTAACGGTCCAGGTTCGGCGTGCCCCGCCCACGCAACGCGCCGCCGCGCCGCTCCTCACGCTCCTCGTGGTCGTGCTCGTCGCGGAAGAAGGGGAAGTCCAGTTCGGCGAAATCGTCACCGCCCACATGGATCGGCTTGCGCGCCAGCACTTCCACCGCGCTGTCCCGCCATTCGGTGACGACCGGCCCGCTCGCCGCCAGCCACGCAGTCAGCGCTGGGTCGGTCCCCATGCCTTCCAGCACCGCCACCAGCAGGTGCAGCGGCAGGGTCTCGGCATCGTCGCGCGCGTCCATCAATGCCTGGGCGCGCGCACGGGCGGCGATGGCGGCGGGTGTGGCGAGCAGGCGGGGCGGGCTGCCCGCGCCCGCCGGCAGGGCGGCGGTCAAGCGGTCGGCCGGCGGTGGGCCGCCGGCGGCCCCGTCAGGCATGGTGGGCAACGGTAGGTCGGCCCCACTGCGGAGCAGGCCGATCAGCAGGTGCTCCAAACCCAACTGGGCCGCGCCCGCCGCGCGTGCCGCCTGCTCGGCTTGGTGAAATACGTGTTGGGCTGATTTGGAGAAACTGTCATACACGGGCAAATCCGGCTCTCTAGCTGTGACTGGGGCCGTGCCCCGCGTGGCTGGTCTACCTCATTGTACAGGAGCCTGCGCCGGGCTGTCAAACTGCCGCGCCGACCGCGCAACTGTGCGGCACAGGCTACGTTGCAATATGCACATTCCCCCTATCGGGGTGCCCTACTTTACGAGAGTGGAGATACTACCTATGACGGACCCAAGCAAAATGGAACGCGACGACTACACCGGCGACCTGATCCCGGCGGTCGGCGGTGGCGATGTGCTGGACCTAGGGTCGGACTTTCTGGTCGAGTCCGAAGAAGCCGATTTCGAGAGCGACCCCGGCACCACCGATGTGCTGGACGCGGTGGAGAACGGCGAGGTCTATTTTCCGCCGACCGACCCGGTGGTACGGCCTGCTAACAATATGGAAGGGTTGGTGATACAGGGCGGCTTCGCCGACACGGCGCTGGACGATCCCGAAGGATCGCCCAACCCGGCCCGCATCAAATATAACGACGAGGATATTGCCGACCGCGTGATCGCTGCGCTGCGCAACGACGCCTACACCACTGACCTGGCGATTGATGTGGACGTGGAGGACGGCGTGGTGTACCTGCGCGGGCGGGTCAGCTCGCTCGACGATGTGGAGCAGGCTGAGGAGGTGGCGGGACGCGTGGATGGGGTGGAAGACGTGGAAGAGGAACTGGAAATCGTCTGATGAGCAACCCCTTCATTCCGCCGACGCCGCGCGCGCCCGGGCCGGTCGCTTTTGTAGACTTGCATATGCACAGCCCCGTCAGCGACGGCTTCTGGACCCCGGAGACGTTACCGCCCGCTGCCCGCGACCTGGGCATTAAGGTGATCGCGCTAACCGACCACGACGACGTGGCCGGTGTGCCGGGGATGACTACCGCTTGCCGAGCCTATGGTATTACTGTGATCCCCGCTGTGGAGATCAGCACTTACTTTCAGACCGTCGGCTACCATATGTTAGCCTACGGTGTGAATCTGGGCAACGCCGCCTTGGTTGACACTTTCAACCAGGGGCGCATCTACTATAATGAGCTGTGCCACAACGCCATTGACGAACTGGCCCGCCGTGGGCAGCCGTTGGATCCGGTCAAATCACCGCAGATCCTCGGTGCCGGTGTGAAAATCTACCACCTAGTGGCCGCGTTGATCGAAAACGGTTATGCCGCCAATATGAGCCAGGCGTATGGCCTGGTTAATCAGGCGGGCGCGCATTATAGTTGGAGCCTGCCGATGGAAGAGGCCATTACGCTGGTGCATGGCGCGGGCGGCGTGGCGGTGATCGCCCATCCGGGCCGCGCCGAGCCGGGCTTCACGGCAGCGAGCGCCGGCGCCCTGGACGGGATGCGCGCCGCCGGCCTGGACGGCATCGAATGCTTCCATTCTTACCATACAGCGGCCAACGTGGCTTTTTACCAGACTTATGCCCAGCGCTACGGAATGCTGATCAGTTGCGGCTCCGACACACATGGGCCGGGGCAAAGCCCACGTGTGCTCACCGCTTGGCCCGCTGCGGAGTGTCGTGCTCTGCTGGAACGCTGCGGTATCCCCGTGGCCGGAGGTATTGGCTAATGTCAGTAAAACACATTCCCCTATTGGTGCCGGCGGGCATGGGGGCCAGCTTCGGTGCGGTCGCCGCCTTCGGCGCATTGTCGGAAGAGATCCGCGAAGGCGAGGCGCTAGCGCTCGACACGGAAGGCATAGCACTGGCCCGCCGGATGCGTAGCTCCACCGCCGATCGGGTGCTGGGTATGGCGACGGCCACCGGCGAACCGTGGGCCTTAACCGGTGTGTGCGCGGCGGTCGCCTTATATTGGCTGGCGCAGGGTCGTCGCAAGGCCGATGTGGTGACGTTGGGATTGGCGTTGGGCGGTGGCGGCTTGGTCAATCAAGTACTCAAACACTTCTTTCACCGCGACCGCCCGGCTCTCCAACTGCGGCGCGCCCACGCCAGTGGCTATAGCTTCCCCAGCGGTCATGCCATGATGACATTGAGTACCTACGGCACCCTCGTGGCACTGACGACACGCCATGCCCTGTTGACCAAACAGGCTGGCGCGGCGGTGCCGATTGCGCCGGTGATCCTGCTCTGCTTGGCGGTCGGTTGGAGCCGCATTTACTTCGAGGTCCACTACCCGACCGATGTGCTGGGCGGGTGGTCCGCCGGAACCGTCTGGCTGACCACCTGCGTCCTGGCGCGTAATCAAATGGAGCCGGAAGAGAGTTAACCGGCCTATACAACCGCTGGACCGTGCGACTTGCTCGCCCCTGTCAACCCCGTTATAATGGTACAGCGAATATTATTCTTAAAACGGAGTTGGGCGTAAAGTTCGGGCAAGGAGTCTTGTATGCACTCGATACGTGGTATGCGCGTGCCGGCGGCGGTGTTGGTCTTATGTACTCTGCTCCTGGCTCTGGTCGGTAGCCAAGCAGCGGCGCGCTCGGTGGGCCAAGTCGGGGCGCAAAGCCGGCCGCAAGCCGCCGCTCCCGCCCACCCTGCCCCCGTCCATCTCACCCATCCCTGCGGCGGAATGCTGGCGGAGCCGCCGTTCCTCGGTCTCTCGCCGTTGAGTATCACCGCTGTGCCGGGGATGTGCGCTAACGGCTACGGCGACATCGGCGTGTGGCAGGCAGGCGGGCATAGCTATGTGGTGCTGTCGGGCTTCAGTCTGCGGATGTTCCACATCTTCAACGTAGATAACCCCTATGCCCCTGTTCCTCTAGTATCGCAGGTGTTCCCCACCGGTGGCACAACCAGCACCTCCGTCTTTCCTTTTCACCAGGGCGCGAACCAGTACATCTCGGTGACGATGCGCGGATCAGGCAGCGGCTGTGGCTACTTTGTCTACGGCGTGAACGACCCGGCCAACCCACTGCTCGTGACCCGCTTCCAGGGCACGGACTGGTGTACGCCGCACGAGCATTTTGTCTCCACTGACGCGAACGGCAATGCCGACTACGCCTGGCTTACCATGTCGGCGGAAGGCGGCTCCGGCTATAAGGTAGTGGTGCTGGACCTGCACAATTTGCCGACGCTTATGGAGACCGGCCGCTATCAGCGCCCCGACGCGGGCGGCAGCATCTTCGCCCATGACGTGACAGTGATCGGCAATCGCGTCTTCCTGGCCCATTGGGGCGGTGGTGTGCAGATCTTCGATAAGCAGACGTTGGCCTCTACCGTCAATCCGACCCCGCTCAACCCCATTGACAGCATTCGCCCGGCAGCAGAGGGTGGGGTCGCTTTCAACGTCCACCATGCGTGGCCGACCAGCGACGGCAACCACCTGTTGATCGAGGATGAGTTCCGCAACCAGGCCGGCCTGGAAAAGATCAAGATTTACAACATCCGCAATGTGGCCGCGCCGATCTATGAAGGCGGTATCAGCGGCCCGGACCCAGTGGCCCAGATCACCCGTGCGCATAATCTTAAAATCCAGCCCATCACACCCGGTCACGACCGGCTCTATGTAGGCTGGTATCAGGCGGGCACCCGCGGTTTTGAAATTGACACCACCGGCAGCAACGCCGTGGTCACGCCGACGATCATGCACCAGTTGAAGGATAGCCCCAACGGTCAGTTCGGCAACGTTTGGGGTGTGGATTACCTGCCCTGTGTGCTGAGTCGGGGCGGCGGCGAGCCGCACCCCACCACCTGTGTCTATAGCAGCGACATGACCTACGGCTTGGTGGCCGATGCGTTGGGCGAAGATCCCAGTCTCGATCCCTACGCGCCTGAACCGGCGATTAGTGACCCGGTGGCCGGTCAGGTGATCAACGGCTGTAGTTATACTATTCAAGGCAACGCCCACGACTACTACAGCGGCGTGGCTGCGGTGGAAGTCAGCACGGACGGCACCACTTGGGCACCGGCGACCGGCATCACCACCTGGACCTACGGTTGGACAGCCCCTGGTAACGGCAGTTACAACTTGAACGTGCGCGCCCGCGACATGGCCGGCAATCTGGGTAGCGCCGCCACGACTGTGGCCGTCACGGTGAGCGGCTGCACGCCGGCCAGCGCCACGCCGATCCCGCCGAAGGCCACCCCTACCGCGCAACCGCCCAGCGCAACCGCCTTTCCGCCTACGGCGACCGCTACGGTCGCGCCGCCTAACGCGACCGCCGCCCCGCCCACAGTCGCGCCGACCGTCACGCCCACCGTTTGCGCGGCAGCCTTTAGCGATGTGCAAGCGGCTGACTACTTTGCCTCAGCGGTTCACTATTTGGCCTGTCGCGGGGTTATCAGCGGCTACAGTGACGGCACCTTCCGGCCCTATAGGGAGACGACTCGCGGCCAGGTGGCGAAGATCGCGATGTCGGCTCTCGACCTGCCGCCGGTCACGCCGGTCGCCGGCGCACCGCCTACTTTCAGCGATGTAGACACCGGCAACGTCTTTTACGGCGCAATCGAAACAGCGGCGGCGCACGGCATCGTCGGCGGCTACGCCTGCGGCGGGCGCAACCCGCAAACCGGCGCACCGGAACCCTGCGACAGCTCCAGTCGCCCCTACTACCGTCCGGCGACCAGTGTCACGCGCGGCCAATTGACCAAAATCATTGTCTTGAGCGCGGGCTGGCCGTTGCTCAACCCGACGACCGCGACCTTCCCCGATGTGCCGCGCAGCAACGTGTTCTACAGTGCCATCCAGACGGCCGTTTGCCACGGCATCCTGAGCGGTTACAGCGACGGGTTGTTTCGCCCAACCGCTACAGCTACGCGCGGCCAGATCGCCAAAATTGCCTATGGGGCGTTGCTCAACCCTGCGCCCGGCTGCACTCCGTAGCTGCGTGTCGGCCGCTGGACTCAGAAAGCCCGCGCTTCCCAAGAGGAAGCGCGGGCCTGCCGGTTCTGGGCGACCAAGCGGAGCTGCTTACGCCGGATCTTTGCTGATGCCCTGAGTGATCAGCGCGGCTTTCAGTTCGTCGAGCGACTTTTGGCCGAAGTTTCGCAGCGACATCAGTTCCCCGTCGCTCGTCTCTAACACCTGGGCGATGCTATTGATGTTGGCTCGCTTGAGCGCGTTGAGCGTGCGTACCGAGAGCTTCAGGTCGTCGAGCGTGATATTGCTGATGCTCGGTGCGGCGGCGGCCCCGGCGATAGCGGAGGTCGGCTCCGGCGCGCTGTCGGTCTCCTGCCCAAACGAGGCGATGCTGGTCGCATAGCGAGTCAGGATGCGCGCCGCCTGGCTGATCGCATCGTCGGCGGTGATCGTGCCGTCAGTCCAGATTTCGAGGAGCAGGCGGTCGTAGTTGGTCATCATGCCCACGCGGGTGTGTTCAATGATGAAGTTAACACGCGGGATCGGCGTATAAATCGCGTCTATCGCGATCATATCCAGTGGTGTGTCGGTGTGCTGATCGGCCGACACATAGCCGCGCCCGCCCGCGATTTGTACTTCCAGCTCCAGCGGCGTATCGGCGCGCTCCAGCGTCGCCAGTACATGGTCGGGGTTCAACACTTCCACCCCTTCCGGCAGGGCTAAGTCGGCGGCGGTCAGCTCAGTGCCGCCGCTGCGCGCATCAACCGCGCGCAGGCCCACTACCTGCGCCTCGTCCAGGCTGTCGCCCGTTGCCCGCAGCCGCACCTGCTTTACGTTGAGGATAATGTCGAGCAGGTCTTCCTGCACCCCCTCCACCCCGTTCATGGCGGCGTTCAGCGGATCCAGGCGCACTGCCGTGACGGCTGCTCCCGGCAGCGACGACAGTAAAATGCGCCGCAACGCCGCACCAAGCGTATGGCCCCAGCCCGGCTCCAGCGGTTCAATGCGAAATAAAGCGTAATCGGTCCCGGTCTGTACTCGTTCGATCTGCGGTAGTTGAATATTGAACACGCGCTACACCCTTTCGCGCTATCGGCCGGCCGGCCGGCAGCTATCAGCATTAATGTTTGGCGACCGGCAGTTCTAACGCCGGTAACCACACCCACTAGATACGCAAACACAGACCTCGCCGTACCTGCGCCACAGTCTGTAAGTATACCATAGCCGCCCCAGTTATGCAACGTTGACGCGCCGCTTGCGTAAACGTATAATGCGACGGTAAGCACGAGACCAGGGGAGGGAACGCGGTGGCGGAAGAATTGAATTTACGGGTGGCGCTAGGGCGGCCCCGTGTGCCGGTGTTGTCTAGCGAGCAGTTGATTTACGCGCTGGTCGAATTGCGACCCCTAGCCACGGCGGCTGGGGCGGCCCTGCCGCTCAACCTGAGCCTGGTGTTGGACCGTAGCGGCTCGATGCGCGGTGCTAAGATCGAACGCCTGCGCGAGGCGGTCTTGGCCGTGTTGCAACTGTTGCAACCCCAGGATACGCTGTCGGTGGTGGCTTTCAATAACAAAGCGCGCGTGCTGGTGCCCGGTCAGGCCGTGACCGAGGCGGGTAAAGCGGCCGTCAGCGAAGAAATCCGCCACCTGAGCGCCGACGGCGGCACCAATATGGCCCCGGCGATGGAAGCCGGCTTG
Source organism: Chloroflexia bacterium (assembly GCA_038228295.1). Taxonomy (GTDB): domain Bacteria; phylum Chloroflexota; class Chloroflexia; order QHBQ01; family JAICKM01; genus JAICKM01. The sequence goes on from JBBRPH010000018.1 coordinate 39,661, forward strand.
CGCGAACTGTGGCAGCGGGTGGGGCCGGACGAAGGTGCGGCGGGGGCCACGCGGGCTATGAACCCGGCCGTCACGCGGATGTTGCTGCTGACCGACGGTATCACCGAGAAGGAAAAACGCTGCCTGGACCAAGCCGAAGCAGCGCGGGGCATGGGCGTGCCCATTGTCGCGCTAGGCATTGGGCGCGATTGGAACGATAAGCTGCTGGAATCTCTCGCCGAGCGCAGCGGCGGCAGCGCGGATTATGTGCGGGCCGCCGACGATATCCCGCGCCATTTTCAGCGCACGGTGCAGCAGATGCAAGCGGTCGCGCTGACCGAGGCGCAACTCGATGTGCGGAATGCGCTCGGCGTGACGTGCCGCACCGTCTTTCGGGTCCACCCGCTAATTGGCCGCTTGGCGACAGGGGCCACCGGCGCCGATGGGCGTAGCCTGAGCGTGCCGCTGGGTGAGATCGCGCAGGGTTATGGTCAGACACTGCTGCTGGAACTGCTGGTGCCGCCGCGCCCGGTGGGTGCCTACCGTGTGGCCCAGGTCGTCGTCAGCTATCGTGCTGGATCCGCCGCCCGCGCGACCGTGGCCGCCGATGTGCTGCTGGAATACAGCGCCGATCCGGCAGTGGGCCGCGAAGCCGACCCGGCAGTGATGAACCTGGTGGAAAAAGTTACCGCGTTTAAGCTACAAACGTCGGCACTGGCCGATCTCGACGCAGGGAATCTGCCCGCCGCGACGGGCAAGTTACAAAACGCGCTGACCCGGCTGCTTAATCAGGGCGATGTCGAACTGGCGGCTACAGTGCAAGCGGAACTCGCTAACCTGGAAAAAGGCCGCACGATGACCCCCGAAGGTCGTAAGACGATCCGCTTCGCCAGCGGCCAGACCGTGCGTTTGGATAAGCTGTAAGGACGGCCCGCCCCGTCCCCCTGGCCGGTCGCTCCGGCGGAGAGGAACCGCGATGATTCGTTGTCCGCGTTGCAATACCGAACTACCCGATGGCGTATCGTTTTGCGATGCTTGTGGCGCGCCTGTGCGCGGGGCAATGCCGCCGGCCGGCCCGGTCTACCAGCCGCTGGGCGACGGGGGGCAGACCACTGTGCCTCCGCCGACCGCTGCCGGCCCCAGCGCCTGCCCGATCTGCGGCACGCCGGTCATCCCCGGCGAAGCGTTCTGCGACAACTGCGGTGCGTCACTGCTGACCCCGACCGGCGGGACTGCCTATCCATCCGGCCCGCCGCCGTTTGCCGCGCCATCCGGCCCACCGCCGTTTGCCCCCGCGCCCGGCCCGCCGCCGTTTGCGCCGGCGGCGCCAACCTATGGCGCGCCACAGGCGAGCGGCACCAGTCCGTTCGCCCCCCCGCCGGCGGTACCGCTTGCCCCGCCGGGGTCAGGTGGGAATACAGCGCAGCCTGGTCGCCTAGTTGTGACCGCCAGCCGCGCCGAGTTGCCGTTGCCGTTGCGCGATGATGTGATCTTGGGCCGCGAAGATGGGCAGAGTAACAGCTTCCCGGATGTGGACCTGAACCCGCACGGTGGCTTAGAACAGGGCGTGTCGCGCCGCCATGCGCGCATCAGCCGGCGCAACGGTCAGTTCTACCTGGAAGATTTGAACAGCGTCAACGGCACGTTGCACAATCAGCGCCGCATCCCGGCCAATACGCCGGTGCCGCTGCGCTCCGGCGATGCCGTCATGCTCGGCCGCCTCGGCCTGACGTTTGAGCAGTAGGGTGGGTATTAGCTGAGTAACTAGCCGGCTACGATGCAAAAGGAGAAGGAGTCATTCTGCGCGCAACGAAAAATCTAATGGGCCTATTGCTGCTGTCGGCTTTGGCGGCGTGCGACAGCGGCACGGTATTCACGCCTATTGCGCCGCCTGCCACTGTAGCGGCTGTTGTAGCGACGACCGAGTTGCCGCCGGCGGCAACCCCGGAGTTGCCGGCCAGTGCTGTGGCTGTTGCGACGGCGACCGGGTTGTCGCCGGCGGCGACTGCTCGGCCTGTGTCGCCGGCCGGCCGGCCGGCGGCCACGGTGCCGACAATAGCCGCGCCGATTGTGCCTGTGCCGCCCACTCTGTTGGTACGGCTGTTGCCGACCTTTACAGCCCTGCCGGTGCCGCCTACCAAGCTGCCGGCGTTCACCCCAGACCCCACGCCCACCGCCGGACCCACCGCCCCTCCTACACCGTCCTCCCTGCCTACGACGCTGCCGGCCCGCGCGCCCGCCCCACTGCCCGGCTACCGACGGGCTGCCACGCCGCTGGTCGTCCTCGATCCGGGACACGGCGGCTCCGAGACCGGTGCCGTGTCGCCGGCCGGCTTGGCCGAGAAGGATGTAAATCTGGCGATTGCGCTGGCGGCAGCGGCCGACTTGCGGGCGCACGGTATTGCTGTGCTGCTCACGCGCAGCAGCGATAGCCAGGTGAACACGGCTCGCCGCGATGTTAACGGCAACGGCTCGATTGACGTGGACGATGATCTCCAAGCGCGTGTTGACTTGGCGAATGAGGCCGGCGCGTGGGCACTGGTCAGCATTCACAACAACGCTCAACCCGGCGATCCGGCCACGCGCGGCACCACAACCTATTACTGTAGCGACGGCCTCAACCCCGCCGCGAGTCTGACCCTTGCTACCACGCTGCATACGCACCTGTTAGCTGCCATTCACGGCGCAGGTTATGCCGGGGCCGACCGGGGAGTGCGTGACGACTACGAACTCCGCAAACCGGAAGGCCACCTCTATTTGCTCGGTCCGCACAACAAACGCATCACGCGGCCTAGTCTGATGCCCGGCGCGCTGGGCGAAACGCTGTTCCTTAGCAACGCCGCCGATACCGCGCAACTGGTCCGCCCAGCCATGATCCTGGCACTGGGCGCGGGCTATGCGGACAGTATTGCGGCCTATGTGGCGACGCTCGCGCCCTGAGCGTCCTGCCTTGCCCCGTCGCGGGCCTGTAACCTTTGGCCTTACCCTTGCGTATCATCTTATAGAAGAGTGGCAAGTGGCGAACTTGCTCTTTTGACTGACCATAGCGGCTCAGGCGCGGCCTGGGCTTCGAAAGGAGATCCCTGATGGACGAAAATAAAGGCCCGCGCGCCGTCCCGCCCGGCTCCGGCCCCGTGGACCCGCGCGAAGAGCTGCGCGAGCAGTTGCAACTGATGGGTAAAGCGGCGAGCGATCTGTTGGAGCAATTGGTGCGTGTGCCGACCACGCTGGCGCAGATCCCACTCCAGGCGTTGCCCGAAGACACCGCGCAGCACGCCCGCAACGCCGCCACCGAAGGCATGAAAGCCGTGCGGACGCTGGTGGAAGGTATTTCGCGCGGCGTGGACGAGATGATGCGCGCCCAGAGTGAGCGCATGGACGCGATGAAAAACCAACCGCCGGCCGCCGGTGACTACCACGCCCATACGGACGTGGCGAGTGCCGCCGGCGCGCCGCAGGCCGACGCGGGCAGTAGCCGCGACCTGGAAGGCGCGCCAACCAGCTACCTGGGCGGGCACGGCTCGGGAGCCGGCCCGCACGGCATGGGTAGCGCCGACTCCGGCAACGCGGACCACAACTCCGCCGACGGTCCCAAGCACACCGTCCGCCTCGACGACCAGCTATAACACACCTGCGTGAGCGGGATCAGGCACAGGGGCTGCTCCAGTGGAGCAGCCCCTGTGCGTTGCTGTGCCTGCAATTCCTCTCTGACCTGTTGCTGAGGATGGCGGTCATGCTGGGCACTGGCGTGGTTGCTGGGCGCAGGTGAATTGAACGCCCCCCTGTTTACCGCCGACCTAACCCTCGTCCTGCGGCTGGAATTGACGCGCTAGCGGCTGCGCCGGCTAAGGATAGTGCCGGCTCGGTCAGCCCATCAAGTAGATATTAGCACAGGTCACAGTCCGCGTCAAAATATCGGCAGGAGGGCTGTGGGCTATAATTTCATAGCGGGGCACTGCATATTTCTGTTGTAACGCGAATGCCGGACCCCTTGACGGCTGCCTCGGCTTTGCGGTAGACTACCGGCAACGGGAACCGAACGCCTGGGAAGTTGCGTCAAAGGAGTGACTATTATGATTCAAGAACTGGTCCGCGATGTCTATGAATCGGCCTCGATGGACTGGGCGAGCGCCGAGAAAGTCGCCTACACCATGCTCCAATTCTTGGAGCGCAAGCTGCCGCCTGACGACTACGCGCATATCCAAAAATATATCTTGGGCCATCATAGCTATGTGATGCCGCCGGCGAGCGGCTATGTCGGCTATGAAGACACCCCGCCCGATCAAGCGCTGACCGGCGGCCGCGTACTCGGCACGCCGGTGGCTCCGCAGTAGGCGGTTAAAAGCCGTCGGCGGATCGCAGCCTGCCTAGGCGGGTTACGGCGGCTTTAGTTCCATCGCAACAACGGACCGGCTCCCCAGCCAATGGCTGGGGAGCCGGTTTTTGCACCGCGCCCACTCTACGCCGTAGACGGTCGGGTGACGACCGCCGATGTGGTTCGGCGGTCGGCGGCTAGGAATTGCGAACGGCTATTCGCCGTAAGGCACCCAAATGTTCTTGACCTGCGTGGCGGCACGTAAGAACTCTGGGCCTTCGCCTTGCACAGGATCTAGCCAAGCGCGGGGTCGGCCGTAGTCTACCCAGGTATGCTTCATATTGCCGGCGCTTGCGTGTTCGACCGCTTGGCTGCCGGCGCGGGTGCCGCAGTACCAGACGGCATCTACATCGTCGTGATCGGCCAGTACGCGCACCAGCGCTTCGCGCGCGCCGGTGACGAGGTTGACCACGCCGGCGGGTAGGTCGGAGGTGTCGAATACTTGATAGAGATCGGTTGCACTGAGCGGGTGGGCTTCGGACGGGACGGCAATAACGGTGTTGCCCATAGCGATGGCCGGCGCGACCAGCGAGATCAAGCCCAGCAACGGGTACTCGGTGGGGCAGGCGATGCCGATCACGCCGACCGCTTCGGGCATAGCGACCGTGACGCTGCGGAGCGGCGTGTGATGCACCTGACCGTCGAACTTGTCGGCCCAAGCGGCGTAGGTGAACAGGCGACTGACCGCAGCCGCAACTTCAGCGGCCGGCGCGGCTTGATCCTGCCCGGTTTGCTCTGCGATGCGCTCGGCGAACTCGCGCTCGCGGGCGGCCAGGTTCTCCGCGATGTAGTAGAGGATCTGCGCGCGGGCGTGGCCGGTGGTGTTCGCCCAGCCCTCCGCTTTGCGGGCCGCTTCGACGGCATTGCGGATGTCCTTACGGTTGCCCGCGCCCACTTCGCCGATATGCCGGCCCGCCGGATCTAGTAGCGGGCGGCTGTAGCCCGAATCGGGGCGTGCCTGTTTACCGCCGATATACAGTTTGGGCGTGCGATCAACGCCGTAGTGCTGCGTGCTGCGTGCTGCGTGCTGCGTTACGCCGGCGGTGTGGCTGTTGCCGTTGCTCTGGGCGAGGGTCTTGTGCTTGCCGTTGCGCCCGTTGGTTGCGGCGGGTTTATCCACGCTATTCGGCTGCTCGTCTGCCTGCGTCGCCCCATCGTTCACCTCCGCCGCGCCTTTGTCTTCCGCTACCTGCCGAGTGCCGTCCGCCGGCTGCTGATCGGCTTCCCACACCGGGCGCAGGTACTCGTATAGCCCTTCGCGGCCGCCTTCGCGGCCAAAGCCGCTCTCGCGGTAGCCGCCGAAGCCGGCGGCAGCATCAAACAGGTTGGTGCTGTTAACCCAGACGGTGCCCGCTTTGATGCGGCGGGCGATGTCGAGCGCCAGGTTTAGGTTGTCGCTCCAGACGCTGGCGGCCAAGCCGTAGCGCGTGTTGTTTGCCAGGGCGACGGCTTCGCTCGGTGTGCGGAAGGTCATGGCTACCAGCACCGGGCCGAAGATTTCGATCTGCGCGATGCCGGTGGCGGGCGCGACGTTGGTGAACAACGTCGGCGGGAAGTAGCAGCCCTCGGTCGGGCAGGTCCACGACGGCTGCCACATTGTCGCGCCCTCGTCTACGCCCTGCTGCACTAGGCGGCTGATCGTCGCTAACTGCGTCGGGCCGACAATCGCGCCCATGTCCACCGCTTTATCTAGCGAGTCGCCCACGCGCAGCTTCTCCATGCGCGTCCGCAGTTTGGCATAAAGGGTTTCGGCGATATTCTCTTGCACCAGCAGGCGCGACCCGGCGCAGCAGACCTGGCCCTGATTGAACCAGATCGCGTCTACCACGCCCTCTACCACGCTATCCAGGTCGGCATCATCAAAGACAACAAACGGGGACTTGCCGCCCAGTTCGAGCGAGAGTCGTTTGCCGCTACCCGCCGTGGCCCGGCGCAGGCTGCGGCCCACATCCGTTGAGCCGGTGAAGGCGATTTTGTCCACATCGGGGTGGTTGACCAACGTTTCGCCCACCTGCCCTGCGTCGCCGGTGACGATGTTGACCACCCCCGCCGGCAGCCCGATCTCCTCCAGGATCTCGGCGAAGGCCAGCGCGCTGAGGGCGGTGAACTTGGCCGGTTTGAGGACGACGGTGTTGCCCATCGCCAGCGCCGGGGCGATCTTCCAAGCCAGCATCAGCAGCGGGAAGTTCCAGGGGATGATCTGGCCGACCACGCCGAGCGCCCGCTGGTCGGGGAACTCGCGCTCCATTAATTGCGCCCAGCCCGCGTGGTAGTAAAAATGGCGTGCCACCAGCGGAATGTCTAGGTCGCGCGTCTCGCGAATGGGCTTGCCGTTGTCGAGCGACTCCAGCACGGCCAGCAAGCGCGAATGCTTCTGAATATGGCGGGCGATGGCGTAGAGATAGCGCGCGCGTTCTTGTCCCGGCAGGCGGCTCCACGCCGGGAAGGCCGCCCGCGCCGCCGCTACCGCCGCGTCTACATCGGCCGGTCCCGCCGCCGCCACCTGGGCTAGCGGTTTGTTGGTCGCCGGATTGATCGTCTCCAGGTACCGGCCGCTCTGCGGCGCGACCCATTGCCCATTGATATACAGCTTCAGCTTGCGCCCGCGTGCGTCCAGCCAAGCCAGCGCCGGATCGGCGGCTTCGGGGGCCGGGCCGTAGTCCATCGTCTCAAAGATTTCCGCGACTGCGGGCATGGGGTGCCTCCTGTGGGGGTGGGTTAGCGGCCGGCCGGCGGAATCAGAGTGAAGCCGGCGATAAGAAAATGATGATCGAGGGAGAAGGCAGTTGTGATTCGTCGCGTCCGCATGAGCGCAAAGCTCACCGCATCTACATAACTGAAATCTTGATCGGCGTAGTGATGCAGCAGTAATTCAGCCTGTGTTTCTAATGCTTCATCCGAGTACAGTCTTAGCAGTTGCGGAATGCTACGCACGTTAATCAGGAATGTGGTGGCCGCATGGTAGCCTACCCGACGGTAGATCAGGGTGTAGGATTCAGCAATAACCAAGTTGGTGGTGACAACTCGTGCGTAACGTTGTAAGATACTTGGTTCTTTGAGATTTAGTGTGCTAAGGGTCGTCCCTCGCAGGCCATCAGTACGCGCAAGCGGAAGTGGCTATCGTTGCCAAAGCCAAACGCCATGCGCTTCAGCAGCTTGATCTTGTGGCTCTTTGATATTTAGTGTGCTAAGTGACCCCATGAACGGACTGACTGCGGCACCAACATCCTGCCATAAGCACGCTGCAAGCGGCAGTCAACTTACGTCATCTGGACTCAAGCACACTAAATATCAAAGAGCCAGATACTTTTGTAGATAACTCCAGCAAGGGTATGTTCGGCTTCTTGAGGATCGAACAGTGCGAGCCAGGCACCACTATCCACGAACACCTCACGAGGCATGATGTCTGCTCTTGGCCGTCTTGTGTTCTTCCTCAAAAACCTCCGCCAGATATTTATCGTGTTCAACTGCTACGTTGCTCCTGCTCGCTTTTCCATCCTGAGCGTTGCCAATCTCGCGTAGCGTCTCTTGCAGCATGATCCAGGCGGGATGCTCCTCAATAGGCCGATCTTCCGGCCAGGGTTGTAGCTCCTGTTCATAATGGATTACCAGCGCGGCGACATCCTCTGGTGCTTCTGCCAGCAACATATCTACGGCCTCCCGGATCAGCTCGACGATGCTCTTGCCGCGATGCTCGGCTACTGCCCACAGTGCGTCAAACTGCTCTTGGCGTAGGTGGACTTGCACAGGGTCTTCAATATAGTTCACCATCACACGGCCTCCTTTATCAGTATGCTGCTGTTCTTCCTCGAATATCTCGGCCAGCACTTTATCATGCGCGGTTGCGGCATTGCTGGTGCCTCCTTTCTCCTTACGCCAATGGATTGTGGTGCGCGGCGGCGTAGCGGCCGGTGACATGGTGCGAAAGCTGGCGTTCGATGTCGGCTAACAGGCTGCTCGCGCCAAGGCGAAAGAGCGATGGGCGTAGCCACGGGTCACCGAGTTCCTCTTTCATCAGGATCAGCCATTCGAGCGCCTCTTTGGCCGTCCGAATGCCGCCGGCGGGCTTGAAGCCGACCTGCACGCCGGTCTGTTCGGCATATGCGCGGATGGCGCGCACCATCACCAGGCCCACCGGCAGTACAGCGTTCACCGTCTCTTTGCCGGTCGAGGTTTTGATGAAGTCGGCCCCTGCCTGCATACACACCAGGCTGGCCTGCCCCACCTGGCGCAGCATCGCCAGTTCGCCGGTGGCGAGGATGGTTTGAGGTGCGCCGGCCCGCACGCGGCGCGAAAGGCCGCTACTTCGTCGTAGAGCGCGGTCCAGTTACCGGTGAGAACGTGGGCGCGTGAGATCACAATGTCGATCTCTGTCGCGCCGGCGGCGACCGACTCGTGGATCTCCTCGATTTTGAGCCGCAACGGGGTCTGTCCGGCGGGAAAACCGGTGGAGACCGCAGCGACGGGGATGCCCGACCCGGTCAGCGCTTCGACGGCGGTCTCCACCAGATTATGGTAGACGCAGACCGCTCCGACGGTGATCGGCTGCTCGGCCATACCAAGCGCCTCTAGGATCTCGCTGCGGACAGGGCGCCGGGCTTTGGCACACAGGCGACGCACCGTACCGGGCGTGTCGTCACCGGCCAGCGTGGTCAGGTCCATACAGGTGACGGCGCGCAGCAGCCAGGCGGCTTGCCACTCCTTCTTAACGGTGCGCCGCGTGCCTATAGTCGCGGCCCGGCGTTCGACGGCACTACGGTTGATATGAACGGCGCGCACGGCGCCTAGATCAAGCGGCGTGCCGGGGTTGCGGATCGGCGCGACGGCGATGCCGGCTTGCGCACGTTCCAGGGTGGTGGTCATGGTCTACTCCTTTTTCATCCGTGCAGAAGCACGAAGGATCACAGAGACAGTTAATCCGCGAAGAACAGAAAGCGAAGATTATTCAATCGGTTAGCTGGACCGTTTCCTCTATTATAAACGTATACAGATCAACAGATCCTATTGTTGCCTACAAAGTGGCCGCCTGTCAAGCGCGTGGCAAAAATGGGCTGTGTGCGTTGCATACTGCGTAACGGCCGGCGGGTATACGCCGCCTTGTGGTGTCTACCCTGGTTAGGAGTGATTTTGTCCCGATTACATACTTTGGGCAGGCTGATATGCGGGCCGGCGGTGCTGCTGTTGATCGGCTGCAACCTGCAACCCGATGCTACACCGGTCACGCTAGCACCGTTGCCTGCTACGTCCGCGGCACCCACGGTGACGGTAGGCGAGTTGCCGGCCGGCCCTGCGCCGTCTGGGTTGCCTACGGCGACGGCGGGAAGCACTCCCGCCACTGCTACCAATACACCGCTCACACTCATAGCGACCGAACCACCCACTGCCGGCGGAGTGACTGCCCCACCGAGTGCGGTGTTGACCGTAGCGCAGGCGGCGCCGACTTTGCCGCCGGCCCCGACCCAGCCCGCGCAACCGACTTGGCCGACCGATGCGCCGCCGACCCCGTTTCCGCCGCCGCAGCCCTTTGCCGAGGCGGCGGCCTTGTTCTTGCCCGCGGTACCCCCGTTCACCGCTTTTGCCGCCGCCTTACGCCCGGCGTTTGCTGCGGATGTGAGCGCCCAGGTGGAGCGCCCCCTGTACCAACTCGCGTTGCGGCTTGACCCGGCGGGCGGGCAGTTGTGGGGTCAGGAGCGGGTGACGTTCACCAATAACGGTACCGACCCTTTGCGTCGTGTAATCTTGCGACTGTACCCCAACTTCCCCGGCGTGTTCGATGAGCGTAAGTCGCCGACCGGCTTTGGTCGGTTGCAAGTAGGTGCGGTGCAGGTGGGCGATGCCCCAGCGGACGTGGGCTACATGGCCGGCAATACAGCGGTGGCGATCCCCCTGGCGCAGCCGCTTGCTCCCGGTACACGCCAGACGGTGCGCCTTGATTTCCGCCTCAGTCTGGACGGACTGGGACCGGCTCCCGATCTCTGGTACTTCAAATCGTTCTACCCCATGTTGCCGGTACAGGAGGGGGACGACTGGCGGCTTGATGTTACCGCCTTCCCCGACCAGGTGTTCGCCGTGAGCAGCTTCTACGTGGTGGACTTCACTGCGCCCAGTGACGTGATCCTGGCAAGCAGCGGTAGCGAGACCACAGCGGCCGCTAGCGCCGCCGGCGTGGTGCATCACGTCGTGGCGGGGCCGGTGCGCGAATTCGCCGCCACCGCCGGCGCACATTATACGCAGCAAACCCGCACGCTGGGCGACATCCAGGTGCGTGCTACCTCGCTGCTGACCGATACTATGCAGGCAAGCGAAGACCTGGACTATGCGGTCAAAGCGCTGGACACCTATAACCGCCTATTTGGACCCTATCCGTTCAATGAATTGGATCTGGTGCTGACCCCTAGTGGTGGCGGGGGTATCGAGTTCCCCGGTTATGTGATGATCTCGCATCTCACGCCCAACTACCATGTGCGCGAACACGTCGTCTCGCATGAGGTGGCCCACCAGTGGTGGTATAGCGTGGTGGGTGACGATATCTTCCGCGAGTCCTGGCTCGACGAATCGTTCGCCGACTACAGCACCTATCTGTACTTGCAACAGACAGCTGGGCAGCGTGTGGCTAATGAGGTATTCCAGCAGCAGACGGCCGCGCAATGGCCGGGCTATTCGGGCCAGGTCACTACAGCGGACTCCCATAAAGGCAAGCGGGTGGGCAGCGCGATTTGGGAGTTCCAGGATTTCACGGAGTATGACGGTATTATCTACGGCAAGGGACCGGTGTTCTTGGATCGGTTGCGGACGCTGCTGGGCGACGACCGCTTCTTGCGCTTGTTACAGACCCACTTCACGCAGAACAAATACGGTGTTGCTACCGGACGCGGCTTCCTGGCTGAGGCTGAAGCACTGGCCGGCCCCGACACATCCGCCGTGCGCGACCTATACCGCGCCTGGGTGGACGGACAGTAAGCGGAGTTTTGATTTCTGAGTTCCCGTTCGGCATGATCACATCTGCTGTCCGCCGGTAAGCGTAATATAAGGGCGATACTAACGAGCGCCAACCTGCTCACGGAGGCTTCCTATTTATACTGCTAATGAGATCCTGATCCAAGCGGACCCACAGGTCGTGTTTCGGTTGGGAGCCGATGTTGATCGCTGGCCGTTATTCCTGCCGCACTATCGCTATGTGCAGTTGCGCTGGGCTTCGCCCGACCGGCGGCGTAAGGTAGCCGCGATGGGCGCGTGGCGCGACGGTATCCCAGTGGCCTGGACGACTACGCAGGAGCTGTTTCCCAATGAATCGCCGATGCGCATCCGCTTCCGCCATGTGCGGGGCGTGACGCGCGGTATGGACGTCGCTTGGCTACTGACCCCCGGCCCGCAGGGAGTCCATGTGGAGATTCGGCATGAGTTTGCGCCGCGTTGGCCGCTGATCGGGGGTTGGCTGACCGAGCAGGTAATCGGGCACTTTTTTGTGGGTACGATTGCCGGGCGCACCTTGCGTTGTGTCAAGGCCGTCGCTGAAGCCGCGATGGTCGCCCTAGAATCGAGTTGACTGTTGTCTAAACTAGGACACCCGCCGCGCCGGGTAGTGATCACCGGCTTAGGGGCGGTCACGCCGCTGGGTCATGGGTGCGCCGACCTGTGGTGTGGCTTGCGGCGCGGGCGCTCGGCGGTCGGTCCGCTGACGCGCTTCGATGCGTCCGCTTTCAAGTCGCAGGTGGCTGCACAAATTGACGATTTCGACCCGTTGCAGTGGGTAGACGCACGCACGGTGCGGCGGATGGACCGCTATTCGCAGTTCGCGGTGGTGGCGGCGGTACAGGCGCTGGCCGATAGCGGCCTGGAACTGACCGCGACCGACCGGCAGGACGGCGGTGTGTATCTGGGCAGCGCGCTGGGCGGATTGGCCTTCGCTGAGGAGCAGCATTGCCGCTATGGGACGGGTGGGATTCGGACCGTAGACCCGATCCTGGCCCTCAGTGTGTTCGGCGCGGCGGCTTCCGCGAACGTGGCGATGGTGTTGGGGCTGCACGGCCCCAACATGACCAATGCCAACTCGTGTGCGTCGGGCGCGCTGGCGATTGGGCAGGCATTCGACCTGATCCGGCGCGATGCCGCGCCGTTCATGCTGGCGGGCGGCGCCGAAACCCCCCTGGCCCCGCTGACTTTCGGTTCGTTTGCGCTGATCAGGGCGCTCTCGACCTATAATGCGACACCGGAGACGGCCAGTCGGCCCTTTGATGCGACGCGCGACGGCTTCGTAATGGGTGAGGGGGCCGCGACACTGCTGCTGGAAGAGCGCGACCACGCCCTGATGCGCGGCGCGCATATCTACGGCGAAGTAACCGGCTTTGCGACCACCACCGACGCACACCACATGACCGCGCCGTTGCCTGACGGCACGCAGATCATCCGCGTGATGGAGGCCGCACTGGTTGATGCGGGTATCACGCCGGGCCAGGTCGGCTATGTGAACCTGCACGGCTCTGGTACACCGCTGGGCGATCAGGCCGAGGCGCAGGCGGTTCGCCGGGTGTTCGGCGCGGGGCTGTTGGATGTGCCGATGAGCGGCACGAAAGCGCTGACCGGCCACGCGCTGGGCGCGACCGGCGCGCTCGAAGCGGCGATCTGTGCGCTGGCGCTGGACCACGGTTGGCTGCCGCCCGCCGCTAATATCACCACCCCGGATCCCACTTGTGATCTGCCGTTCATCACCGGCGACGGTCTCGAACGGCGGGTGGATCACATTCTGAGCAATTCGTTCGGCTTCGGCGGGCTGAATGTGGGCCTGGTGTTTAGCCGCTCTCGCTAACACCCGGCGCAGAGCGCGGGCTGTGGTGTGTGTTTCAGATGCTGCGGGTTGCCGGCCTATGCTACACTGATATTACTCAGGCCGCCGGCACAGGCGACCTGGGCGCGGCGGGTAGTGGATTAGACACGCAGGAGGGTGACATAGATGGGGCTGACCGAGCGGCGCAAGATCAAAGAGTTACAGGACACTGTGTTGCCGGAGCGCACGGCTGAGTTGGCGGAGATCTGTGGAGGCGGCACGATCACCTATGATATTGATTGGGATAGCTTCGCTGACGACCTGGAAGGGCTGAACTTTCTCGATAATCTCTCCTGCCATCGCACCAATATGGCGTTGCGTGTGATCTGCATGGATGAGTTGGGCAAAGAAGCGGTACGCGAGAGCCTGAAGCAGATCCAGTTAAAGAATGTAAAGACCGTGCCGGAAATGCAGATCCTGTTTGCTGGGGGCGTGCTGACGATGCACTGCGCCTATGCGCTGCGGACGGACGGGATGTTTTCGGATAACACAATCCGCGAGGTCTTGCTCAAAGGGCTCTAAAGGGCAGGCGCACCGCCGGGGGGACGTTTAGGCTATTGCGCCCCGCATAGGGGGCAGCGTATACTCATCCTAGATTTAGGACTCTATAGCCCCCGGAGGAAGCCCTATGCCACGCGCAGCCTTGCTCATCTCTATGTTGCTAGTCTGGCTAGTAGCCGGACTGCCCGGTGCGGTGGTGCAGACCAAGCCACTGCCTAATACACCTACGCCCTTAAAGACGGCTCCCCATGCGGCGGCCGGCGGGCTGCCGGTGGGCCTGCCCACTCGGCTGTGGCTGGGGGTGGCGAGCGCCCCCGATGACCTGGCCTGGATGATCGGCTCCGGCGCCGCCTGGAATGCCCGCTATCAGTACCTGGCCGGTGGGGTTAATACCGGCAACGGCTGGGCCGGCTGGAACACCCCGGCCGGCCAGTTCGCTACCTACTATATGGAAGCCGGCAGCGGGGCAGGCTATGTGCCGATCTTCACCTATTACCAGTTGCTGCAATCGAACCCGCACAGTGGCAGCGGTGAGCCGGATCAGGACTTCAACAACCTGAACAATCCGGCGACGATGGCTGCCTATTATGCCGATTTCGCGCTGCTGCTGCAAAAAGCGGCGGCTTACGGGCACCCGGTGGTGATCCATGTAGAGCCGGATCTCTGGGGCTACTTGGAGCAGCGCGCCGGGGCAAGCGGATCGGCGGCGGGGGTGCCGGCGGCGGTGGCCTCGTCGGGCTACGGCGCGGTGGCGGCCTACCCCAACACGGTGCAGGGCTTCGCCCAGGCGCTGTTGCACCTGCGTGATAGCCTCGCGCCTAACGCGCTGCTGGCGATTCATGCGTCGGACTGGGGGTGGGGCGGCGCGGACATTGGTATCAGCCACGATCCGGCGCTCGACCCGGCAGAGGTGGGTCAGACGGTCGGCCGGTTTCTGCTTACAGCGGGGCTAACCGGCAACCCGGTGGGCCTCTCCAGTTGGGATCTGATCTTTACCGACCTGTCAGACCGCGATGCGGCTTATTATCAGAATGTGATTCACGACGGCGGCGCGCACTGGTGGGATCTGACCAATACAACCTTTCCCAACTTCGACCGCTATCGTGCCTATGTGGCGGCGCTGAACGCGACCACGCTGCGCCGCATCGTCCTCTGGCAGTTGCCCGTCGGCAACACCGTTATGCGCACTTCCGATAACAGCCCTGGTCATTACCAGGACAACCGCGTGCAGGGGCTACTCGGCAACAACGGGGCCGGCCTACCGGCCTGGATAGATGCCGGGGTGATTGGCCTGCTGTGGGGTGCGGGCCAGGGCGATCAGTCGCACCCCACCGATGCCCACGCCGACGGCATCACCAACCCCGCGCCAATCAACAGCAACACCGGCACGGCCACGGTGAGTGACGACGACGGCGGCTACCTGCGGGCGCAGGCAGGCGCTTATTATGGGCGCGGGGCGTTGCCGCTACCTGGTGCGGCCTGCGGTGTATTCTCCGATGTGCCGGCGGGCTACTGGGCACAGAGCTATATCGTCTGGTTGGCCTGTCGGGGCATCGTCGGCGGCTACAGCGACGGCACCTTCCGGCCTGAAGCGACCACTACCCGTGCCCAGTTCGCCAAGATGTTAGTGCTGGGTGAGGGTTGGCCCCTCGTCACGCCGCCCACGCCCAGTTTCAGCGATGTGCCGGCCGACTACTGGGGCTATTCCTACATTGAGACGGCCAAAGCCCATAACGCGCTGGCGGGCTACAGCGACGGCACCTTTCATCCAGTGGCGGCAATCACACGGGCGCAACTGTCCAAGATGATCGTCAGCGCGCAGGGCTGGCCCCTCGTCAGGCCGGGCACGCCCAGCTTCCGCGATGTGCCCACCACGGATTGGGCTTATTCCTACGTCGAAACGGCCCACGCCCACAATATTATCGGCGGCTATAGCGACGGCACCTTCCGGCCCGCCGGCTCCGCCACCCGCGCCCAACTCAGCAAGATGCTCACTCTGGCTCTCGGCGGGCCGTGACAGCGGCCCGTCGAGTTGATTCTATTCTAATGAAAGCCGGCAGCGCGGTGCTCTTCCTAGAGATTGCGCTGCCGGCTTCACAAAAACTTCGACCTTAGAACTCCGACCCCTACCCCCCGATGGGGTAGCCGGCGGCACGCAGGGCGGCATCCAGCGCATTAAAATCGGGATCGACTAGCCCGGTGTTGCCGATCCGCACCGTCGGGGCGGATCGCTTACCGCCGCTGACGCGCAACATCTCGTCTACGCCACCGAGCGTGGTAGCTACGTTTACATCGGTGAAGGGAACGGACCGCGCCGTCAGGTGGCGGCGCAGGTCGCGGCAGTCGGGGCAATAGGGCAACGTGAAGATCGTCACATTGGGTAGCCTAGTGGGGCGGTTCATCGGGCACCTGCCTCGCTGTGTGCGGCGACGGTGGCGGCTGCGTGCGCGGCCAGCGGTTGATCGCCGCGCCACCGTCGCCAGCCCCAGACTGTCTGCCGGTAGGGGTCGATCAAGAACCCGCCCAACAGCCACCAGAGGCCGTCGCTCACAGTAGCATGAAACAGTGCTTGCTGTTCCACGTCAGCTCCCTCGGCCGTAGTGATCAGTACCAGTCGTTGCGGCGGCACTTCCCGATTTTCGTCACGCTCTGTCATGACAAGGGTGTAGCCGTCGCGCTCCACTAAGTCGCCCAGCGCCGGTAACGACTCCCCGCTCCATTGGGCCACCGTTTCTAAGCTGTGCGTCGCGTCGCGCACCACCACCTGCTCACCCACGAGCTGTACGGTGGGCCTAAACGACCCCTGCGTGTGGATAGCCGCCGCCAGCGCGGCGGCGTCACTCGGCCAAGCTGTACCCGGCGTGAGTAGCCGGTAGGTCAGGTTCATAGGTGTAACTCCTAAGTATGTACTATAAACTGCAAACTGCCGATTGGGTAAGCATCCGCAATAGTTCGATGAGTTATTCATGTAATGCCAAAGCTTCCGGTAAATAGAGGTCGCCGACGGTCCCGGCACAAAGGATTCGCTAAGGCAGCTAGTCTAATACGGTGTATGGTTTACCGCTTGGGGACAAGTGTGCCTTTGCCTGACCGCCGACTAGTTCTCCTACATTTGTAAGAATTGGATATAATCCATTTATATCCGATCCTGCCATGTAATAGGCCCCGCGTAGGTCTCATTTTCCTCAAAATCTTACCGTGTGCTACCCGTGACACCACTAGCTGGGTGGTGCCGGGATTTTTGATTCGTCGCTCACTTTGGCCCGCCTGCGTCATACCGGCCCAGTGGTTGCGTTTGCTATTTAGATCGCGGCTGCATCGTTGTGAGCGGGTAAAGCATAACGCGAGTGCATCAAGGGAGACAACAGCCCATGGGACAGGTGCGTGAGGCGCTGGACGCGCTAGGCGACAGCAAGAAGAGCGACGACGAAAAGCTGGTGCTGGCGACGACGGCCGTGGTTACGTTCCTGGCCGCGCTGGGCGTATCGGGCGGTACCAACTTGGTGATGATAGCAACCAATGACCCAATCATCAAGCAGCACAAGCCGACCTTAGCCTTCGCCTCAGCGTGGATCGGCGACGGTATCTTGCTGCCGATCATCAATGTGCTGATGATGATCGCCTTCCGGCGCTGGGGTACACGCATCGGGCGGAGCAACAGCGCGGTGGCCCTACTAGGCGGCTTTGGTCTGATGGGGGTGTTTCAGGTGGCGCAGGCGACTCAGTCTATGACCAACTACACCATGCCTGAACCCTGGAAATGGACTTGGCTGGGCTATTACCATATGCTCTATATGGGATCACAATTCAGCTTCATGGGCTTCTACTTCATCGCGCTCTATCATGCCTGGCGGCAGGGTCGGGTGACTCCGACGCAAAAGCAGCACCTACTCGCCATCGCCGGCATGATCTTACTGTTCGCGATCCTGTTGCAGACCGACTACTCTTAAAGGCAAGGCGTGCTGTAGCGGCGCGCTTTAGTGGGAATAGCGGCTGTAGGCGGGCAGTTCACGGCCCGTCTACAGTTCTACCTCGCGAGCGTAGCAGCCAGACCAGCCAACCGGCGATCCAAAGCAGCAACACCACCCGCACGCCCCAGCGAGGCTGATCTGTACTCTGGACGGTGAAGCGCCCCCGCTGTAGTGTGAGAGTGCCGGCGGATTGTTGCTCTCCATCGCGCACTGCTGTTAACGGGGCGATCCACTTATCCCGCCCCGCTGCGGGGAAACCGAAGGCCACTTGCAGCGCCGCCCCGTCCGCCGGCAGTTGGTCCCCGGCCACGATCCACTCGTCGGCCCCCCCAGTGGTGCGGGTGGTGGGTAAAGGCGCTTCGCGGTCACTCACCGCCGCCCTCGACTTAGAGCGGCGTACAGTAGCGCCGGCAGCGGTACCAGCGCCGCCAGGAGACCTAGCGGACGCAGCACTCGGTCACGCGCCGGCGGCAGCGTCATGCGGCGCACGCCGGCGCTTTCTATTGCGATAACGGCTACCGGGCGTACTGCTGTCCCGTCGGCGCTGATCGCTGCTTCCGGCACCAATATCAACCCCGGCGTACCGACGATAAAATGCGGCGCACCACGCACTACCTGCTCCGTTTCTCCCATCACGCCGCCTCCTGCTTGCTGCTTCTTGTCTCGACGCGATTATACGCTGCTGCCTAGCCCGCTGTCAACAGGTTAACATAACACGTTTGCAAAGGAGGGGTGCAGTTTGTTACAATGCGCCGTTAGAGAGACTTACCAACCATCATCGTTTTCCAGGTCTTTGTGGTGCCGTCCGGGCTACCGGCTATGTGGAGACTTGTGGGCAACGGCACGGATAGTAGAGGAGACGCATACCAATGGCAGATACGGCAACACAAGCGGACATTCAGGTCGGGCAGCCGGCCCCTGACTTCACGCTCAAGGATGAAGAGGGGCGCGACGTGCGTCTAGGTGATCTCAAAGGGCAGCCGGTGGTGCTAGTTTTCTATCCCTTTGACTGGTCGGGCCTCTGTACCACAGAACTCTGCGCGATCCGCGACGACTATAGCAGCTTTGCGCGCACCGGCGCTAAAGTGTTCGGCATTAGCCGCGACAGCCAGTATTCGCACAAAGCTTGGAAAGAGCACATGAATTACCAGCACAGCTTGCTGGCTGACCTGCATGGCAGTGCAGCCCGCTTGTATGGCGCGTGGAACGCCAGTGCCGGTCGTGCCGACCGTATGACTGTGGTGATTGACCGCGAAGGCATCGTGCGCTATGTCGTCCACAACAACGCCGGCCAAATGCGCGACCACCATGATGCGCTCAAGGCGCTAGAAGCACTGGGTTAGTGCGGACTGGGGAGTGCAGAGTGCGGAGTTCTGTTTGTAGGTGTGGGAATAGCCCGTCTATCACCAATCAACCGCAATTCAGAACTCCGCACTCTGTTTAGGGACGATAGGCCGACATTTGCCGCTTCATCATGTCGTTGCGGAGCCAAAGGCCGGAGGCAAAGGGGATCAGCCATAGCAGCGGCAGCAGACAGATGCCGAGGCCGCAGGTCAGCAAGAGAAACGGCAGGATCACGATCCAGCCCAACGCGATGAAGGCTAGCGAACCCAGTAGCAGCGCCACGCCCGACATGATGCGCCCGCTGACCAGGTGACCGATACCGAGCAGGCCGAACAGACCGGGTACGATCTCGATTATAGCCGCGATGTTTGGATCGCTTACCAATGCATTAGCCGTATAGCCGCCGGCTAGCGGATAATTGTTTTGCACAACATAGGGCTGCGGGCTACCCGGTGTGCCGTATTGCTGCGGGTTGTTATAGCTTCCCGGCAGTTGGGTAGTGGCGGCGGGCGGTGGTGGCGTATACCCGGCGGCAAGCGGGTTGTAGCCGGTAGCCGGCGGGGCGTAGCCGGCGGGCGGTGGTGGCGTATACCCGGTGGCAGGCGGGTTGTAGTCGCCTGATTGCGTCGGGCTTTGTTGCGTGCCCTCATCGCGACTGGGATAGCCGCTGCGCGGCGCTTCCGGCCGGTCGCCAGGAGTGTTTGTATTATCCATAGTAGTGATTTGCGCTCCCTTCCGTGATCAAGTTTGTCCGACTGTTCTGCTCTATTTACGTCATGAGTCACTGGAAGGTTACGGCAGCGGCGCAGTTAGGGCGGGGCCGACTGTTGCGGGGCCGGGGTTAAGGGCCGCTACCCGGCTGGACGGGCGGACGCACAACGGCCACCGCGCGGCCCAGCGCAACCCCCAGTCCGCCGCAGGCGGCCGCCAGAACTAACTGCGGGACAAAATAGCCCACGCTACCGGCAAACTCCTCTTCCCAGAAAAACCAGGTCATGCGGTCTCGGCGACCGCTTTGCGCGAACGCCGCTAGCTCGCCGCTATTCATGTGCTGCACTAAGAATCCCATCTGGCTATAGAGTAGCAGTAAGAGGGTGCCAAAGGAGAGTAGGCCGACCAGCAACCCCGTCCACAGCCCGATCTGGCTGCCGCTCCACCAGTCACAGGTTTGCCACGCTGTGTAGCCACTAAGCAGCACAAGGATCAGGAACTCAGCGCCGAATAGGCTCAATGTGAGTACGCGGCCCACAGTGGGTTTGTCGGCATCGGCGAGGGCGAGATGTGTACCTAAGATGTACGCGATCCAGAGCACAGCGCATAGACCACCGAACCACACGCCCCGTCGCAGCGCGATTGCCGCTATCTGCGGACGCGGGTGGGTAGCCCACAGCCCGAGTGCTATAGCCCCACAGACAATCCCGCCGCCGCCGACAGCGAACGCCAGGTAGCGTTCCAGCGGCCCTTCCACCGGTGGGAAGCGCACAAAGCTCCAGCCGACCAAGAGTAGGCTACCGACGAAGCTCCCTGCTAGCCCCCAGCGCAGGCGAGGATGGTCTAGGCTTGCGGGAGGACTTGTCGGGACTAGGCGCGTAATAGCAGGCAAGCGCCACCTCTTTACTGCGGTTCACGGTTCCAGTCGTTGGGACCGAGCGTTACCAGGCGCGTCGGCTCCTGCCCGTTAGTGTTCCACTGCAAACGGAAGCCGTTGAGGAAATACTGCACCACGTAGTCAGCCCCATTGATGTGTTGACCGATTTCGTCGGTGACAGGCGGGCCGAGCTTTTTGTTGTTGCCGGCGCTGGTCCAGTAGGCCAGGAAGCCGCGCTGTAAGCGGTGGCCCGTTTCGGGGAAATAGCGGATGTCGGCCGGCCAGGTCAGCGTCGGCACCGCGCCCAGGCCCGCCCGATAGCCCTGGACAATGGCCGGGGTCAGGCGCAGATATAGGTCGGCGTAACTGACGCTCGGCTCAATTTGTGACCCTTCGAACCACTCGTTGAAGCTGACAATCGCTAGGCCGTCGGGTTGGGCTTGCGCGGCGGCACGCCCGCTCATCGTGTAGTATGCGCCGTCCGCGCGGGGGCGCACATAACCGGCCGGCACGGTGGGGTCTTTTTGCCGCTGGCGGTCGCGGATCGCCACGTCATCATAGCCGGGGCGCACGCCCGCCATAAACACGCGCGCCGCTTTGTGCCGCCGGTTGTAGCCATCGGTGCGCTGGCGAAAGACCACGTTCTCGCGCAGCAGCGGCTCGAAATCGTTCGCAGTGGGCGCGGCCCAGTCGGCGGCGCTAAAGAGGTGAAAACCGTCAAACACCTCGAACCAGGGTTCGGGATCTTTCGTCTCCACGTTCCACAACTGCGTACTGTTCGGGTCCACTGCATTGCGGATTGCGTGCCATGCCTGCACTGAAGTCTGACCCGCTGGGGCCGCGATTGCTTTGGGTGCCCAGAAAAAGACCACCGGGCGGTCACGCCAGTGCAGAAAGCGCGGGTGGCTCATGTAACGGTCACGCAGCCCGCTCAGTTGTTGGGCCAAATCCAGGCCCGCCTCTTTGATCAGCGCCGTCTCGAAATAGGGACAGATAGTGAAACCGTCGGGGCAGCGATCCAGCAAGCGGGCGAAGTTCTTGTCGGTGTCGGAGTCGAGACCGGCCCAGGAGGAGATGAAGCCGTCAATCTGCGCGCTCTGGGCTTGGGCCAACTGCCGCCGCATCACCGTTTCATCGTCCGACAGGTAGTGTTCGAGTGGCAGATCGCTCATCGGCGGCTGGGTCCACTGCGTTTCGGCGTACCAGGGATAGAAAAAGGCCAGAACCGGTCGGCTAGGGCCGGTCGCTTCGTCTAGCCCACCGCGCGTGGTCGGCTCGTGATAGCTGGGGGGCGGTTCGGGCACCGGCGGCCCCGTCGCCGGCTCCTCGACCACCGGCTCGTTACTGGGCACCGGCGGCAGCCTAGCTTCGGCGGCGGCGCGCAACGCATAATAGTTCTCAGTAGCCGCCGCCGGCGCGGGTTTGACGGGGTGCCGCCGGTCGGTGGGGCGCGGTTTTTTCATGCGCTTACTCACCGATGGTCTCCAGGGTCAGCAAGCGTGCCTTGACCGATTGCATTTCGCTGATCAGGCCCAACACCTGTAGGCGTAAGGTCTCGGCTTCGTTGCCGGCTTCGGGCGCTTCGCGGATGAGGCGGCTGACGAGCGCGCCTTGCTCGGCCGGTGTAGCGGCCCAGGCCGCCAA
Source organism: Chloroflexia bacterium (assembly GCA_038228295.1). Classification (GTDB taxonomy): domain Bacteria; phylum Chloroflexota; class Chloroflexia; order QHBQ01; family JAICKM01; genus JAICKM01. The sequence goes on from JBBRPH010000018.1 coordinate 61,887, forward strand.
GCGGACCGCCGCTTCGTCATCCAAAGCCAGCGTGACCTGTTTCGACATCGCATTCTCCTTGCCATCGCCTGGGGGACTAACAAAGGCGCCGGGCGCAGGGGCTGCGTCCGGCGGGGTGGAGATGAGGAGACTCGAACTCCTGACATCCGCCTTGCAAAGGCGGCGCTCTTCCAACTGAGCTACATCCCCGTCTTCCAGATTTTACGCGATTTTGCCGGGTGCGTCAAGCCCATTATAGGCGCAACAGGCGATAATCCGCCGTTAGACCGATGCCCGCGCCGCCCTGCGCCGAGTATAATGGCGCTGGACGCGATGACGGAGACGAGTAGTGGAGTTCCCCGGAATGCAGAGAGCCGCCCCCGGCTGTAAGGCGGCATTCGGCCCCCCGCGAACGACCCTCCTGAGCGATCCCGGCCGGCCCCTGTCCAAAGGCCACAAGGCTCCGGCACGCCGGGGCGAAGAAAGGTGGCACCACGAGCGACCCCCCTCGTCCTTTCCGCAGAGGACGGGGGTTTGTGTTTTCTCGTGCAAAGGAGTGCCGGCAATGGAAACTATACGAACGACCGAACTGGCGGGACATCTAGGGGAACGGGTGCGGCTGCACGGCCGGCTGCACCAAACGCGGCGCATGGGTGGCGTGAACTTTGTACTGCTGCGTGACGGCTACGGCATCGTTCAGGCTGTGGTAGTGGACCCGATAGCCCTGGCCCCGATTCAGGGGCTGGGAGTGGAGACGGTGATCGAACTTGAAGGCCGCGTGGTTGCTGAGGCGCAGGCACGCGGCGGGTTGGAATTGCACGACCCGGTGCTGCGGGTGATTACACCGGTAGCCGAGGCACTACCGTTCCCGATCAACCAGCCGACGCTGACCGCCGGCCTCGACACGTTTTTGGACCACGCACCGCTGGGCCTACGCCGGCCGGCTAAGCAGGCGCTGTTCCGCGTGCAGGCCGGCATCATGGCCGCGTTTCGCGCCACTCTCGATAGCGCAGGCTTTACCGAGATTCAGTCGCCCAAGCTGCTGGCGGCGGCCGGCGAAAGCGGGGCCAGTGTCTTCCCGGTGGATTACTTTGGCCGCCGCGCCTTTCTGGCTCAGTCGCCACAGTTCTATAAGCAAATCATGGTTGGTGTGTTCGAGCGCGTCTACGAGGTGGGGCCGGTGTTTCGCGCCGAGGCGCATCATACCAGCCGCCACGTCAACGAGTATGTGAGCCTGGATGCCGAACTGGGCTTCATCACCGACCACACGACCGTCATGACGCTGCTGACGCGCGTGCTACAGGGCATCATGGCGCACCTAGCGGCGCGCTACGCCGCCGACTTAGCTTTGCTGGGGGTGCGCCTGCCGGGGGTGCCGGATACGATCCCGCAGATCACCTTCCGGGCCGCGCAAGCGCTGGTCCGCCAGCAAACGGGCGAGGACTGCAGCGGCGAACCCGACTTGGCTCCGGCCCACGAGCGGGCATTGGGCACATGGGCTGCGACCACACACGGATCGGACTTTCTGTTTGTGACCGGCTACCCGATGAGCAAGCGCCCGTTCTATACCCATCCCGATCCCAGCGACCCGACCTTCTCCAACAGCTTCGACTTGCTGTTCTGCGGCACCGAACTGGTTACGGGCGGTCAGCGCCTGCACCGCTATCCCGACTACTTGGCCGCGCTGGCGCAGGCCGATCTCAGCCCGGAGCCGTTCGCCGGTTATTTGGAAGCGATGCGCTACGGGATGCCGCCCCACGGCGGCTTCGCTATCGGCCTGGAACGGCTAGTGATGCAACTGACCGGCGTGAGCAACATCCGCGAAGCGGCGCTGTTCCCTCGTGACGGCGAGCGGCTCGCTCCATAAACCGCAAAAGGACCGGCCTAATCGGCCGGTCCTCTTCATCGCTGCCGCACAGCTACTTCTACTTCTTTTTGGGCGGCTGGGCCTTAGTGGCAGCGGCTTTAGTAGGAGTAGCCTTCGTAGCGGCTTTGGCAGCATTCACGGCGGCGGTTTTGGCGGCAGCGGCTTTGGCGGCAGCGGCTTGGGTGGCGGCGGTTTTAGCGGCGGTTTGGGTGGCCGCGGCTTTGGCGGCGTTCACGGCGGCGGTTTTAGCGGCGGCGATTTTGGCAGCCGCAGCTTGGATAGCGGCGGTTTTAGCGGCGGCTTGGGTGGCGGCGGCTTTGGCAGCATTCACGGCGGCGGTTTTGCCGGCAGCGATTTTGGCGGCAGCGGCTTGGATGGCGGCGGTTTTAGCGGCGGCTTGGGCGGTCGCGGCTTTGGTCGCAGCGGTTTTAGCGGCAGCGGCTTTAGCAGTGTTCACGGCAGCGGTTTTAGCGGCGGCGGCCTTGGCGGCGGCGGCGCTCACGGCGGCAGTCTTGGCGGCGGCGGCTTTGGTTGCAGCGGCTTTGGCGGTGCTGCTCTTGGCGCTAGCGGTGCTGCCCGTACCTAGGCGGTGGATGAAGCTCACCCCCGGCCCGGTATAGTGAATGTTGACGTGGATCTTGCCGGTGCCTTCGTTGCCCCACATCGAGACGGTTGTGAAATTGCTGCCATTGACGCTGGTTACAATGCCCACATGACCGTAAGGGCTATTGCCCTGCACGCCGCGCTCAAAGACGACAACATCGCCGACGCGAGGGGTGCCGTCTACCGGAAAGCCGGCGGCGCGAGCGCTGTTGTCCCAGAAGCGGGCATCGCCCCACGAGTTGCCGACATCGGGGCGCTCCATTTTGGCAAAATAGGTGCATTGGCCGTAGGAATAAGCGTTAACAGCGGCACTGGCAGGCTGGGCAGGGGTGAGGACGAGAGAGAGTGCGCCGGCACTTAGGAGACCAGTCGCCATAGACAGCAAAATTTTGATGCGTGACATATAGAATTAAGTGTCCTTTCCTTTGCAAACCGCATAGTAATCGCACTTTCTACTTCCCTATTATCTGCTGGGCCGGATTACTAAGCGGCTATTTCTGGTGGGGAACACCCGCGTAAGTCGGGAGAATGTTCCCTTGAGTAACGTGGTTATCTTACCAGAAGGTTGGCAGTAATGTAAATCAATAAGTTCCGCTTTTTCGTCAAAATTACATCACAAAAGGTATCATTATTAGATCCCCCCAGTTTCCTAGCACAAAATACGACAAGCGGTTACTGAAGGCACACTATTTGCTATAGAGTATTCTGTACTAGATCTACATTGTAGTAGTAGCTCCTCGTTATCGAGTGTGCGGCAATTAAGGGCCAATGTTGCTCCTATGCCGTGTTTTTAGCGAAATGCCGCCCCTTAAATCCTATGTGATTGCTCACATCTGGGCCGTCTGCTGTACGCGGAACGGCTGAGGATTGGATTTTCGTTGCCGGTTTTATAGACCGGGATCATGCGTTAGCGCCATGTGTTTGAAAGGACCCCTATAATGACGAAGGACTATTTCTCGACGGTGATTGTCGGAGCCGGCCCCACGGGCCTGAGCGCTGCGTACCACACCGAAGGGGACAGCCTGCTGCTGGACAAAAACGACAAAATTGGCGGCACCTGCCGATCTGAAGAGCGCGAGGGCTTTATTTTTGATTACGCGGGCCACATTATTTTCACGCGCGATCCCTATGCCCAGCAGTTGACGGCGCACCTGCTCGGTGACAATATGCACTTTCAGCAGCGCGAAGCTTGGGTCTATTCCAAAGAGACCTATACCCCCTACCCGTTTCAGGCGAACACCTACGGGTTACCGGTTGAGGCGGTCAAGGAGTGCTTGCTAGGTTTGGTGGAAGCGCAAAAGCAGTGGCCCGACGGCGGCGGCGACGCAGCCAACTTTGAGGAGTTTATCTACCGCCACATGGGCGCGGGCATCGCCAAGCACTTCATGATCCCGTACAATCAGAAACTGTGGACCGTGCCGCTTGATCGCATGACCCACGATTGGATGGGCGGGCGCGTGCCGATGCCCAACCTAGAGCAGGTACTGGACGGCGCGTTGCACCAGGGCAGCACAGACATGGGACCGAATTCGCGCTTCTTCTATCCGCTGTATGGCGGTATCCAGGCATTCATGAATGCTTTTCTGCCGCAGGTGCCCAATGTTCGCGTCAACAGCCGCGTCACCAACATTGACGTATCTCGTCGTACAGTGACGATCAACGGCAGTGAAGAGGTTGGGTACGAGCGGCTGATCAACACCATACCGCTGCCTGAATTGGCGAAGGTGGTGCCGGCAATGCCTAAAGCAGTGCGCGAAGCTATCGCCGGGCTGATCAACGTGCCGATCTACTGCGTCAACCTGGGCATTGATCGACCCGACGTGACCGAGAAGCACTGGATCTACTATCCGGAACACGAGTTTGTGATGCAGCGTGTGTTTGTGCAGGGCAACGCCTCGCCCCATGTGCGGCCCGCCGGCACCAGCAGCCTGACCCTGGAAATCAGCAGCTCGCCCTATAAGCCGGTCTCGCGCGACGGGCTGATCGAGCGCGGCATCGCTGATACGATCAAGGCCGGCCTAATCACGGCGCAGGACCGCATCCTGGTGGCCGATATTCTTAACCTTGACTATGCCTACGTGGTCTACACCCACGACCGCCCACGCCAGGTCGCCTTGATCCTTGACTGGCTGCGCCGCCACGACATCTACTCGGCGGGTCGGTTTGGTGCCTGGGAGTACCTGAACTCGGACGGCGCGTTGTTGGCTGGGCGCGATGTAGCCGCCCGCGTAGCCCAGGATTCGCTCACCCCTAACGGCGTGATCGCTGTTCCCTCTATGCCCGTACCGCTCACCCATGACTATCGTACTCCAATGGTCGCTAATGGCGGCAGTGCCGGCGATGCTGCGGTGGCTCCTGTGCCTACGGCGCTGCATCGCTAAGCAATCCACCTGATGGATTGGCCGCTAAAGGCCCCGCAGATACGAAGACTTCCGTGCGGGAATCCGCATCCTTCGTGTCTGCGGGGCCTTTAGCGGGCAGACGTGGTGTACATGCAGCACCGTTGCCCCTGCTTGACAGCAATCCCTGCTGTACCGTATAGTCAGCATATAACTTTTGCGTGCAATGTTGCCCGCAGCCACCTCCATGCGTGAGGCCTGGCTGGGGCTTTTTGTTTAGGAGCGATGACGATGGCACAAACATCCCAACCGCGTATCTTAATCGTGGACGACGACTCGCTGATCCGACTGGATCTGCGCGGCTTACTGGAACAAATGGGCTACAACGTAGTAGGCGAAGCGGGTGACGCACAGGGCGCAATCAGCAGCGCCCGCACCCTAAAGCCTGATCTCGTCTTTATGGATATTCGTATGGCCGGTGATCTGGACGGGATTGACGCAGCGGCCACGCTAACCGCTGAAAATCTGGCTCCCGTACTGCTGCTGACGGCGTTTAGTGACCTGGAATTAGTGCAACGCGCCGCCGATGCCGGCGTGGTCGGCTACTTACTCAAGCCGTTTGGCGAGAGCGAGTTGCGGCCGGCGGTCGAACTGACGCTGGCGCGCTTCCGCGAGTACCGGGCATTGGCCGCTGAGGCGGCGGACCTGCGGGAGCAGCTAGAGACCCGTAAGCTGGTTGAACGGGCCAAAGGAATGCTGATGCACCAGTTAAAGCTGACCGAAGCCGAGGCGTTCAGCCGTATCCAGCGGGCCAGTATGAATACGCGCAAGCCGATGCGGGCCATCGCTGAAGCGATCCTATTAAGCAACCAGGTCGCCGGCTAACCCTTACGACGCACCCGCAAAAGCAAACCTCCTGTTTCGGTCGGGCCTCAGCCCTAGCGGAACAGGAGGTTTGCTTTTGGGCGGCGGTCCTTCTAGCTAGAAGGACCGCCGCCGGTTGGTGTTGTACAGGGCGTTTAGCCCCATACACAGGTGCTTACCAGTTCACGCCGTCCACTGCCGCTACGCTGTTGCCGCAGTTGACTGCCGAGGCGGTCAATGCGAGGTAAACGATTTTGGCGATCTGGCCGCGGAAGGCGAAGTTATTCGGGCGGAACGTGTTGTCGGAGTAGCCACTGATGACACCGTGGCAGACCGCCGTCTGGATGTACGGGTAGAAGACGTTGCTGCGATCAACATCCGTGAAGGTGGGTTGCGCCGGGTTGACCAGCGTCCAGCCCGCGCCGATGACCACGATCTTGGTCAATTGGCCGCGCGAGACGAAGTTCGACGGGCGGAAGTAGGGGCGGCGCACGCTATCGCACGGCTCGTCTTGGCCGGTCTGCGGGTTAACTCCGCCGCAGCTGTAGCCGCTAACGATGTTGTGGGCTGCTGCCGTCTCGATGACCTGATAGAACACATTATCCGGCAGGACATCGGTGAAGGTGCGGCTGTTCAGCGCCGGAGGCGTGACGAGTGGGATATTGAAGGCCAAGGTCACGATCTTGGTCATCTGCCCGCGTGTGGTGTTGTTGAACGGCTTGAACGTGCCGTCATTGTAGCCGCTGATCACGCCGCGGCAGGCCAGGTAGTACACACCCTGATAGTAGTAGGCATTGGTATCGATCACGTCCGTGAAGCGGATCGGGCAGGCCGTTGCAGTAGCGGTGACGCTCGTCTGGCTCGCGGTTGCGGTGGCAGCGACGGTCGTCTGGCTCGCGGTCGCGGCGACGGTCGTCTGGCTCGCGGTCGCGGTCGCGGCGACGGTCGTCTGGCTCGCGGTCGCGGTCGCGGCGACAGTCGTCCGGCTCGCGGTCGCGGTCGCGGTGGGCGTGTTACACGGCACGGCCGCGTGATAGATTTCCATCGTATTGACTGGGGCGGTAGGCGCATAGCCGCCCACTAGGTAGACGTTCGCTCCGTCACTGGCGGCCGGGAAGTTGCGCCGTGCAGTAACGAACGGCGTACCCACTGTCCAGCTAGTCGTGGCCGGATCATAGATGTCCACTTCGTTGCTGGGGTTCGGGGCCGTGCGGCCACCACCCAACACCCACATTTTGCCGTTCACTGTCACTGCGCGCGTTTCCGCTGTGGCGCGCGGGATGTTGGCGATGGCGGCGATGGTATTGGCTGCCGGGTCGAAGCGGAAGGAGTCCGTAGTGTCTACCGGTGCTGCCGCGACAAAGTCGGAGCCGCCGCCGGTGTAAATCACGTTGTTGATCGTCGTGGCCGGAACGTAGCCACGGGCCACCGGCAGGTTGACCTTCTGCGTCCAGTGCGCGCCGGCAGCGTTGGGGTCGTACTCCCAGATCTGGTTGGTCATACCGACACCGATGTTGAAGCCGCCGATGATGTAGAGCTTGTTGTTCGCCACGGTGTAGCCACCGGGGAGGGTGGTGCCGTTGGCATTGCCCGGCCAGTTCTCAGTCGTGGGCAATGCGGTCAGCACGTCAGCGACGGGGTTGTAGAGCCGCACTGCGGCACTGGCGGTAGTGGCACCGGCTGCCGAGCCGCCGACAGCCACGATGAAGTCTACGCCGCCGATGGTGATCACCCCGCCGGCCATGTTGTTCACTTGGTTGTCGGGGAAGGCGGCCGCTTTGGTCGTCCAGGTATTCGTGCTGGGGTTGTACTCGGCCGGGTTCTGTAGGTCGCTACCGGCGGTGTCGCTAGTGCGCCCGCCGAGGGTATAGAAGCGGCCGTTAGCCGGGTAGTAAGCGCTGGTGGAGCGCACCACGCCGACCTGCGGGAAGTTCGGCCCGGCCGTCCAGCCGGCGGCAGTGCCGCAAGGAGTCTGCGTGGCGCTGGCGGTCGCTGTGACCGTCGTGCCCACCGTGGCGGTGCGCGTTGGGGTCACCGTCGCCGAGCCGCAGGCGGCCAGCGTGAAGTTGTATTGACGACCAGCGACCACAACCACCGTATTGTAGCTAACCTGAGTGTATTGGTTCAGGTCTTTTTGTACACCGATGGTAGCGCCGGCACCACCGTCACCAATGGCATTGCCGTAGACAATGCTAAAGCTGTTGGTGCCGCCTTCAGGGAACTGAATCTCGAAGTTGACGTTCGCATTGCCGCTGTTGAGTACCTGGGCCCGCCACTCGACGTTATACACGCGGTTAGGAGCCACGCCGGTGACACTGGTGAACACACCACCACCGGTTTGCGAGGTGATCAAGTCATCCCAATAGGGGACCACCGCGTGATCGAAGATGGCTACCGGCAGGGGGGCGTTGCCGAAAGCCGAGTCGCTGCTGCCGAACTCGAACACCCCGTTGGAGCTGGCAAAGGCGCTGGTATAGGACTGCCCGTAGAGCGCAATGGGGAACGGCAACGTGAGCAGCGTAGTGCAGTCGTCGCAGTGATTGCCGGTATCGCTGGTGGCGGGAACGAGGGTACCGGTCGTCGTGGCGAAGCTGTAGGTTTGGCACGGGCCGGCGGTCGCGGTAGTGGTCGGGCTAGCCGTGCGCGTCGCGGTCGGCGGCGTGCCGGTAGGGGTCACCGTCGGAGTTGTTGCGCCGCAGCTCGGGAACTTGAAGCTGCCGATGCGCGTGCTCCAGTTGGCATTGCCGGTGCTCGCGTAATATTCGCCGGCGAACCAGAAGGTGCAATCGTCGGTCGGGTCCACGCTCAGAGAGCTATAGTCACCCCAACGGCCGCTGGCACTTTGCTGTACACCGCTGCCGGCGACCAACGTAGCTTCGCCCTGCGCCAATTGGCCGAGCGGATCGGTCGCCAGCCGGCCGGCGTAGCGGATCGAAGGGAAGACGGTGGTGCTGGAGGTATTATAGCCGACGGCGATATTGCCGTCGCGGTCCATGTTAATGGCCCCCATCCAGCGTTGGTTGGCATCAGGCGCATAGGTACCTTGTTGGTATATGTAAGGGGTGCTGCTGGGATTACGGATCTCATACCAGCGGATGCCGGAGTGATCGGCGCTGTTCTCGTCCACCGACTCGTTGGCCGTTATCGCTTCATGGTCACCAAAGTTGCGGTAGGACAGGTGGAACATTAAATGATCAGAGAGGCTATCTAAATACTGGGTCGGGGCGGCGGGCGGCGGCTGCTGGATGCAGTTGCGTGAGCCGTTGCACAGGTTAGGATCCCAGGGAGCCGCCGCCAAGTTCACCGGCCCGGTGAAGCTGGAGTTGGCGGGGGTCACAAAGTCCACATGGAACTTCCACGTATGGATCAGGTTGCTGTTGCCCGCCGCGCTCATGAACGTGTTGGGTGCGCCGGCCGGCGGCAGAATCGTGCCGTTGAAGGTGGCCGGCAAAATATTGGAGTAGAAGTTGCCGGGATTGAACTCCTGGAACGTGGCTGTCAGGCCGGCCAGCATCCGGGTGCGATCAAAGGCGACCGCTGTCGGGCGGAAGTTGCCGTCGCCCTGGAAGACGTTGGCCGTCATGTAGTAGGCATCCGGCCATACACCGTACTTCTCGTAGTCGTAGAGATCAGTGCTGCTCATCAGGAAGCCGTAGCGATTATAGCTGCCGGTCGCATCGGCTGTGGTCGAAACCGCTATGCACATATAATACGGAGCCGATGAAGTGAATTGGCTGATGAACCAGCGATTCGCGATCGCATCGTACAGCACTACCGGATCGCCGTCGTTGCGTGTCTGGCAAGGGCCGCCGAAGCCGGTGAACAGTGTGTTAATGGGGCGCGCACTCAATAGTACGCCGCCGGTCTTGTTGTAGACTGCGAAGGCTACGTTGGCGGTTTCTACAACCTGGGTCGCACCCACATCAGCGTTCGTATCCGGCGGCAGACAGCCGCAGGAACTCGATATCGAATTTATACCGTCAAAGCTAGCAATCGGGGCTGGCATCGCTAGCGCGCCGAAGCTACGCTGAACGACAGTATCCCGCTGCCCCTTGCCCACTTTGACGGGCGGGTTGGGGTTTTGCGGGCCTTCTTTGCGGCCGGGAGCGACCTGGGCCGGCGGGATGTCGCGCAGCGGCGGCGACACGTCGTTTTTCTCCGACTGTACCACGCGCGCGCCGTTAGCATAGACCTGGCTAGCCGGCAGCACGGCGGCGGATTGTGCCGCCGGTGCCGCACTGGCCTGTAGCCAGCCTGCGGCGGCACCCAACAGCAGCAGCAGTGCTGTTGTCAGAACCGCGTAAAGGGAACGCCTAGATCGGTGTAACATGAGATATCCTTTCCTTCGGTGAGGGAGTGGAACTATCGCTGGTGCAACCGCACTGCCGGCTGTAGACGAGACGACCCGACAAACCTAATGGAGAGAGTTGCAGAGCAATTATACCCATCACATTCATGCTATGTCAAGCAAAATGTTGCGGAATGCAGGGCGATTGCATCTAAATCAGGCACGGCGCACTAGCTTTGATCGCAAACAGATCTTGGTTTTGTGCCTGGGATCGAATCCCCGATCCAAGAAATTTAGGGGCAGAACGGCCTCGTCACGCCTGATTTAGATGCAATCACCCTGTTGCGGAATGGAATGTAATCGCGCCCTTGTCTCCTCTACTTACATTGTTACTTGTGGTGTGTGCCTAGAGCAAGTTCGGAAGAACTTTTGGGTGATCCCTATGAATATGTGCGCAGCAAGCAGCGCCACTATATCTCACCCCGCCGGTTGCACTTGCACTTGCACTAGGCTGCTTAGGCGCGGCGCAGGTGTAGATATAGACTAGCGCAGACGTAATAAACGACGTAGAGATACGTTGCATTCACCAGCCAGGGGGTGGCATGCGGCATTTGGATGAGGATTGCGATCACGGCGATCCCCCAGAGGCTGCCCAGGCCGACCGTCCAACGCATCAGCGCGACTGTGCGCGTGGGATAGATGTAGCGGATGGGCACAAAGACTAGGGCCGAGCAGATTACTAAGGCGGCGCTCAGTACCTGTGGGTCGGCGTGCCCGGCAATGGCGTAAAAGGCAACGATGTTCCAGTAGCTGGGGAAGCCGAGAAAGAAGTGGTCGTCGGTTTTCGCATCCACGCGGCAAAACTGGTAGGACGATGCCAGCAGGGGCAACGCGGCCAGCACCAGGCCCAGCAGCCCGTCGGGCAGGTAACCACCCTGGTAGAGCAAGATGATGGGCGCGAACACATAGGTCAGGTAGTCTACAATGTTGTCGAGCAATGCACCGTCGAACCAGGGCAGCGTGGCCCGCACCTGGAAGCGGCGCGCCAGCGCGCCGTCGGTGCTATCGATCACCACCGCCGCTACACTCAGCCAGAGCGCCTCGGCGACTTGCCCCCGAATAGCCGCCAGCACCACCAGAAAGGCCAACACCACCCCGCTGGCGGTATAAAAATGCACAGCGGCAGCGCTCAGCTTAGCCGCAAAATCGGGCGCAGTGGTGCGTGGGATCATCGTCACTCCTCTAAATATTAAGCAGGCGTTAAAAAGATGTTAAGCACTAGAGTATACCATAGTGGTCGCCAGTGGTCGCCTTTTCAGGGTCCACGAAAGCTCTATCGGCGCTCGGTTGGATCCTCCTCCCGACACGCCGGCTCCGCTAGCGAAGGGCGCTGTACATGGCCGGTGAGCGGATACTAATCATCGAGGACGCGCTGATCGTGGCGCGCGCTGTTCGCATTAGCCTGGAAGGCTACGGCTTTGTGGTAGATACGGTCACGAGTGGAGTCGCCGGCTATGCGCGTGCTTTGCAGCCACCGTTGCCCCAGTTAATCCTCCTGGACCTCGGCCTGCCCGACATGGACGGCCTGACTTTATGCAGCCGCATTCGCGAGCAGAGCTTGGTGCCGATTATTGTACTCACCGCACGTGATGCCGAATATGAAAAGATTATCGCGCTGGAAGGCGGGGCCGATGATTATGTGACCAAACCGTTCGGCATGGGCGAACTACTGGCCCGTGTCCGTGTGGCGCTGCGCCATGCCCAGCCGTGCGATCAGCCCGCTCCCGCCGGCCCGTTGGTGATCGGCGATCTGACCCTGGACCCAACCACACATCAGGTGCGCGTGCGCGGCACCCTTGTTCACCTGTGGTGATCGGCGATCTGACCCTGGACCCAACCACACATCAGGTGCGCGTGCGCGGCACCCTTGTTCACCTGACCCCGACTGAGTTCAAATTGCTGCAACCCCTGGCCGCCAACGCCGGGCGTGTCAGTACCCACCGGGCGCTGCTGCACGAGGTATGGGGTAGCGGCTACGGCGCAGACACCCAAATCCTGCGTGTGTTTATCGCCCAGTTACGCACCAAGCTGGAAATGAACCCTGCCGAGCCGGAGTACATTCTAACTGAGCCGAGTGTCGGCTATCGCTTTCGGGTTCCCGACGAATCCTAACACGATCCGTATATCCCCCCCTTTAAACGTAATGGTTACAGAACAGGGCGACCGAGTATCGGTCGCCCTGTTCTGCTGCCGGCCGGCCGGCAACCGTAACTATTGGCCTGATTACTCCACATAGGCGTAGCGCAGGGGCATCTCTGACGTTATTAAACCCCGGTAGTGCGGTTTTAGTGTATACTAGAGCCTAATCTGGGCAGGAGTCGCCGCCCCCAGCGCCGAGGAGTGACACGGCGCGCAGGTGGCTCTTTCATACATACTTGCAGAGGAGGAAAAGGAATGACTGGACGATTAACTCAGGCGCGTGGGTTGGTGGCAGGGGTACTGCTACTGCCGACGCTGCTGTTAGCCGGCTGCGGCACTGATACGCCGACGGCAACTGCGATTCCGACCGCAGCGGCAACCACTGCCCCAACGACGGCGCCGCCGCAACCCACCGACACCGCGATGGCAGCGAAGCCGACCGACACCGCGATGGCAGCGAAGCCGACCGACACCGTCATGGCGGTTGCGCCGACCAACACGGCCATGACGGCGATGACTCCCGCCGTGCCGGCTGCCGGCACGGGCACGCCGGACATGATGGGCACAGGCACGCCGGGTATGATGAACGGTACGGGTACGCCGGGTATGATGGGCACGGGTACGCCGGCTATGGCAATGGGTAGTCCCACTGCTGCCGGCACCGCTGCGGCCACCGCCGTCCCGCCGACCCCGCCGCCGACTCCGGCCTCCGCCTATGTGCCGGGCGCGCATAAAGGCACCATCCCCGCGCCGGCCAAGCTGAAAGAAGCCGGCAAACTGACCTTCGGCAGCGACGCCAGCTACCCGCCGCAGGAGTATGTGGATGCTAGCGGTAAGCCGGTCGGTTTCGACATTGATATTGCTAATGAAATCGCAAGCCGTATGGGGCTGGAACTCAATGTGGTCAACTTCAAGTTCGATGCGATCCTGCCGGCACTGAACTCAAGCCAGTTTGATGCCGTGATTTCAGCGATGACGATCACCGATGATCGGGCCAAAGTGGTGGATTTTGTGCGCTATTTCGAGGCCGGTCAGGCCGTGCTAGTGGCGAAGGGCAATCCGAAGGGCATTAAGACACTGGATGATCTGTCCGGCAAAACCGCTGTGGCCGAGGCGGGGACCGTTGAGGAAACCACGCTGACGACCTTGAACGCCAAGCTAAAAACCGCCGGCAAGCCGCAAGTAACGGTTCTTATTTACCCAACAGATACCGACGCGGTGGATCAGTTGCGCGTTGGGCGCGCTGATGCCACCCTGCACGACTCGCCGGTGGCCGCTTACTACGCCACCCTGAACCCGGCCTTTGAAGTCGCTATCGCCAACTTCGAATCGGCTCCCGAAGGCATTGCCGTCGCCAAGGCGAACCCGGAGATGAGCGCCGCGATCAGCAAAGCGATCAAAGCGATGACCGACGACGGCACAATGGCCGCCATCCTGAAAAAATGGGGCATTAAATAGTTCCAGTCGCCCCCTGCCGGCGTGTCACTCTGTCGGTAGGGGGCGATTCTATGACACACGAGAGGAGCCGCTGTGGGATTTGATTGGGGCTTTATCGTGACGCATTTCTTCGATCAGGCGCTGATCGAAGGGGCGGAAATGACAATCTTCCTCTCGCTGGTCGCCCAGGTGGCCGGCGTGCTGTTGGGCCTGCTGGCCGCACTGATGCGCCTGAGCAAAAACCCGATCTTCAATATCATCTCCGGCTTCTATATCTGGCTGTTTCGCGGCACCCCCCTGTTAGTTCAATTAGTCGTCTTTGCGACGGGTCTCTATCAGATCGGGATCAAGTTGGATCTGCTGCCCGCCGCGTTGTTGGCCTTGAGCCTCAACGAAGGTGCGTATATGGCGGAGATTGTGCGGGCGGGTATTGAGAGCATTGACCCCGGTCAGATGGAAGCCGCCAAATCGCTCGGTATGACCACCGGCACGGGAATGCGGCGTATTGTGTTGCCGCAGGCTGCCCGTGTTATCCTACCGCCGCTGGGCAACGAGTTCAACAATATGCTCAAAAGCACCTCGTTGGCTTCCGTGATCAGCATTAAAGAACTGCTGACGAAGGCCGGCGATCTGAACCACCTCTATTTTAAGACGCTGGAAACCTTTGCCATTATTTCGTGCTACTATCTGGCGATGACTACCGTGGCCGCCTTGTTACAAAGTTGGGCCGAAAGCCGGTTGGGCGACCGGCGCAGCCGGGAGACTGCTGTGCCGTTCTGGCAGCGCTTGCGGACCAATCTTCTGAGCGCGGGGCGCGCCCGTTAGCCTCTCTTAACAGCCGCTTTTCCGAGGAGGTGTCCCCATGCAAGAGCCACTGCCGCAAGCGGCCCCCGGCCCGATTGTGCGCGCTGAAGATGTACATAAGCGCTTTGGCGCCAACGAGGTGCTGCGCGGTATCAACCTCAGTGTGGATCCCGGCAAGACAGTGGTGCTGATCGGCCCGAGCGGGTCAGGCAAGACGACCTTTTTGCGCTGTATCAACCACCTGGAAAAGATCCACCAGGGGCGCATCTATGTCGGTGGTCACTTGGTAGGATACCGGCTGGATAACGGGCGCATGGTGGAGGACAGTGAACGCAACGTCGCGGCCAAGCGCGCGCGCATCGGCATGGTGTTCCAGCGCTTCAACCTTTTCCCGCACCTCACCGCGTTAGAGAATATTATCGAAGCGCCGACGCAGGTGAAGGGGCTACCCAAAGCCCAGGCGGTCGAAATTGCCCGTGATTTGCTCCGCAAAGTCGGCTTGGAAGCGAAAGCCGATCACTACCCGCGCCAACTATCGGGTGGTCAACAGCAGCGCGTCGCTATTGCTCGTGCCCTGGCGATGGACCCGATGGTAATGCTGTTCGACGAAGCCACGTCGGCGCTTGACCCGGAACTGGTGGGTGAGGTGCTGAAGGTGATGGAGGATCTAGCGCGCGACGGCATGAGTATGGTCGTGGTGACGCACGAGATGGGCTTCGCCCGCGATGTAGCCGATCATGTCGTCTTTATGGACGGCGGAGTTGTGGTTGAAGAGGGATCACCCACGCAAGTCTTCGCCAATCCGCAGCACGAGCGCACTCAAGATTTTCTACGCCGGATCTTGTGAGTCGTCGGCTACCCGTGCTTAGGGCGGCGGTCCCTTGCTAAAGCCAAATTGATCGAATGCCGTCTTCCAACCCTGGATCAGGTTGCTCAGGGCGTGTGTATAGCCGGCCGGGTCGGTGGTACCGCCGGGGCGATAGCGCGGCACCACGGTGCTGAGGGTAGTCAGGCCCGCCGCGCCATAAATGCCGACCACCACGCGAATCCAGTCGCGCAGACCGTCTACCCAGTTGGAATAGGCTTGCACGCCGCCGATGCCGTGTCCGTCGCCGGCGATCTCACCCCAGTTATGGTTGCCGGCTTTGGCCGGGTTGCCGTAGCCGGTGCCTGCCGCGCTGATCTTGACGAAGAAGGCCAGTGCCACCGCCGGATTGACCCCGTTCGCCACAGCCAGATCGTAGAGTGCATCGCTTTCAGGCAGAGCCGGGCTGCCGGCGGCGCTGAGTACGTCGCTGAACTGCCGCCGGCTTATCGTCGGCGGGGCTTGGATCGGGAAATCCACGGCCGGCGGTGCGCCCGGCAGATCAATCCACCGGCTGATGCGGTCAATCGTCTGCTGGATATAGAGGTTGGTGTTGTTCTCGAAGGAGGGCGCGTATTTGGGCAGGACAGCGCGCACCGTGGTGCGGCCTTCGCCTTTGTAGGTGTTGCTGAGGAGGTTTTCGCACCAGTCGGCCAAACTGTCGAGCCAGGTGCGGTAGACGGCGAACGGCCCCCACTGCGTTTGCAGTGTGCCGGTGGTCCGTTCGGGCTTGAGGGCGACGCGCTGGTTGCCCCAACTCAACGTCTGCACGGCCACCCCGGCTGTCCCTTTGCTCGACTCTTTGAAAAAAAAGGCCAGCGCTACCGCTGGGTTGATACGATATTGCACGCATAGGTCGTAGTAGCGGTCGGACTCGTCGCTGATCGGGCTGCGCGGCGTGGCGGCTAACAGGCTGTGGAACAGCGCCCGGCTGATCGTGGGTGGACCTTCGATATAGTAGTCGTGGTAGCCTGCCGTGTTCAGGCGCGCCGTGACCCCATTCATGAAGCGTGTCCAGTCCCAGGTGGCGGTCGGATCGGTTTGGCGCGGGTCGGTGGTCAGCTCGCGGTGGCCGAGAATATTGCGGCGGTCGGCGGGGATGCCGTAGGCTTGCACCCAGGCGGCGGTCCAATCAGCGGCGGCTTCGTACTGGCTATCGCTGAACGGCGCGCTGCCGTCGTTCTCCATTTCGATCTGCAACGCGGGCCAGTTTTCGTTGCGGGCCCAGCGGCTGCCCATTGGTGGCGGCACCACCTCGAACTGCGGATCGACCGCACAGCCCCAGGCGGCGTTTTCATCGGCCACGAGGCCATAGCGCGTGCCCGCCCGGCTGACATATTTATGCACCGACACTTGACCCGGCCCCGTCAGCCACGCGACTTCGTCGGCCTCGGCGCGCGGGCTGCTGTGCAGCACGATGAACAGGCTATCGCGCGGGCGTTCGACTCCGCGTGCGGCCAGGTAGGTCTTGTCGAAGAAATAGGGTGACGGCAGCCATTGCTCGGCCAAGTTTGGACCTCCTCTTGCGCGGCTAGACTCCGCGCGATTTATCGTCGTCCACCCGCACAGCTACAACGGTGCCCTCCGCCGTCAGCCGGTCGCCCGCGTGGACGGTGCAGACGACGAGGGCTTTGCGCGGGTGCAGTTCGCTGATGTGGGCCCGCAGCAGCACCGGCCCGTCCAGCGGCGTGGGAGCCAGATAGCGCACCGTCAGCGACCCGGTGACATAGCTGATGGTGGGCCGCGATCCATATTCCTGCCCCTGTGCTTTATACGTCGCCGCAATCGCCGTCCAGATGGAGTGGCAATCAATCAGCGAGGCGACGAGGCCGCCGTACATGACGTTGGGGAAGCCGGCATTCTGCTGTGGCCCCGGCTGAAAGCGGCAGATCACGCTTTCGCCGCCCGCTTCCCAATAGCTCTTGATCTGCAAGCCCGCCGGGTTGGCCGGCCCGCAGCCGTAGCAGGTCGCGCTCGGCCACACGTCTTGCAGCGCGGGGCCGCCATGGTCAATAGTCATCGGTCTGGTGGTCTCCTTAGCTGTTGGTTATTACCTGCCTCGAACTTTGGTCGCCTCTTGTTGGATGAAATTATTCACAGCCTCCTGTGTCGTTAGCAGACGGGCTAAAAGATCGTCATTCAACTCGACATTAAAGCTCAGTTCCCCAAACCAAAGCTGCACCTCATCATAAGGTTTGCCGAGTCTCGATTTCTTGCGGTACAGCCGCACACCCGCGTCCTCTACCTTTCCGGAGATAAATATATTGTCAAGATTTACCGCATTCTCGATAAGTCCAGTATGCTGACGTAATTCTGTCAGCAGCTTATGTAGATCGCCAAATATGCTAAATGAAGTCTTGCTGAGAACTTTAAGCTGACCAATAAGAGACTCGACAAATTCTATCACGCCTTCGATCTCTGATCCGTCCAAAGGCACTTGTAGGCGGATCACGAAACTGGCCGTTGTGGAACCCAAGTTAATCGTGATACCGTAGTTTTTATGATAAAACTGTGTTAGGCAAAAGAGGGTTGCAGTAGTATAATGGAACCAGCCTCCCCACTGGTGAGTGGGTCCGCCCCCCGTTCGCAAGGAGAGTTCCGATGCCTGCTGCGCGCGCCTACTTCCGCCCGAC
>JBBRPH010000019.1:0-78728 GCA_038228295.1 Chloroflexia bacterium
AGCGGCGGCAACGACGCGGCCAAGCACAGCGAACAGTCGCGATTCACCGGCCAGCAAATGCCGCTCAAAATCATTGAAATCAACCGCAACCGCAACCGCCTCATCCTGTCGGAACGCCAGGCGGCGCAAGAGCAGCGCGATGCCCGCAAAGAGCAACTGCTGGCCGAACTCATCCCCGGCGCGATCCGCGAAGGCACGGTATCCAGCATCTGCGACTTCGGCGCGTTCGTGGACATCGGCGGGGCCGACGGCCTGATCCACCTCTCCGAACTGAGTTGGAGCCGCGTCAACCACCCCAGCGAAGTGCTGCGCGTCGGCGCGCCGGTGCGCGTCTATGTGATGAGCGTGGACGAGCGCGACCGCAAGATCGCCCTCAGCCTCAAGCGCACCCAACCCGAACCGTGGAGCCAGGTTATGGAGCATTATCAACTGGGCCAACTGGTGCGCGGCACCATCACCCAGTTGACCGACTTCGGCGCGTTCGCGCGGCTCGAAGACGGCATCGAAGGCTTGATCCACGTCTCCGAACTAGCCGAAGGCCGCGTCACGCATCCGCGCAACGTGGTGCAAGAAGGCTGGGAACTGACCCTGCGCGTCATCCGCATTGACCCGCAGCGCCGCCGCATGGGCCTCAGCCTCAAGCGGGCCATGGAAGTCCAAGAGGGCGACACCCTGGAACCGCAGGGCGAATTGCCCGCCCCCACGCCGCGTAACGCCCCCGAAGGCGACGCCGCGCGGGCCGGCCGTCCCGGCGCCGGCAACCGCCCCGGTCGCGGTCGCGGTCGCGACGACGAGCAAGGCGGCGAAGGCACCACCCCGCAAGCCGGCCCAGCCGGCGAGCAGGCGGAAGCCGCCGCCCCCACGCCCGCCGCCGCGCTCCCGCCCATCCAGGCGCCGGTCCAGCCGCCGCCGCCCCCGCCCCCGCCCCCGCCCCCGCCGTTGCCGCCGGTTGAAGGCGACACCGCGATGGCCCAGGCGATGGCTCAAGCGCGCCGCAACCTGGCCGCTGAAGCCCAGGAAGCCGACGAGACCGCGCCGCCCGCCGCCGCCACTGAGCCGGCCGACGCAAGCAGTGGGCGGGCAACCGGCCACGGCGAAGCAACGGCCGACCACATCAGCGCCCATCTGGCCGGCGCCGCAAGCGCCGACCACAGCCGGCCGGCCGGGGCCGTGCCCGACCATGCCGAGACAACGGGCGGCGACGCCGCCGCCCACACCCGTGAAACCAGCGGCGCAGGTGCCGACGTTAATTCAGTAGCAGCATCGTCCGAGAGCTACAGCTCAGCGATGCCCGCCGATGGTTCCTCATCGGCCGGCGACCTGGATCAGTCGCATACCGCCGCCCCCACGTATCACCCGCACATGGGCGATGGTGCGAATGTGACCCCGGCCGACGATACAGGTGAGGACACCGGCACCGCAACCGAATAACGCGCCGCCGGCGGGCCGTTGCCCGTCGCCCGGCACGATCTACGCCGCGCTACTGTAGCCTGGCTACTCGCCGCCCGCCCCTTCGGGGTCCGGTTCTTGCGAGTAGCCGGGCTATCGCTATAAAATAGGCTCACTGTGCAACGGCACACTGTCTGCCGGCCCACCCCCGGCGCGCGCACACCACCGGTCCCCCGCTCCCACAGCGGTTGGGCCATCATGGGAGAAGAAAATGGCCGAACGTAATTTTGATAAGTTTACGGAACGCGCCCGCAAGGTCTTGCAACTGGCTCAGGAAGAAGCGCAACGCTTCAACCACAACTACATCGGCACCGAGCATATCCTGCTGGGGCTGGTGCGCGAGCAAGAAGGCGTAGCCGCACGGGTGCTGTCGAACCTCGGCATCGAGCTGCCCAAAGTGCGCAGCGCGGTCGAGTTTATCATCGGGCGCGGCGACCGCATCGTCATGGGCGAAATCGGCTTGACCCCGCGCGCCAAAAAAGTCATTGAACTAGCGGTAGACGAAGCCCGCCGCCTCAATCACCACTACATCGGCACCGAACACCTGCTGCTCGGCCTGGTGCGCGAGGGCGAAGGCATCGCCGCCGGGGTGCTCGAAAGCCTCGGCGTCTCATTGGAGAAAGTCCGCACCCAGGTCATCCAGGTACTGAACACCAGCGGCCAGCAGTTCGCCGCCGGCGGCAAGCCGGCCGGCCCCAGCAAAACCCCCTATGTGGACGCGCTGGGCACCGATCTGACCGCCGCCGCCGCCGCCGGCAAGCTCGACCCGGTGATCGGGCGCAAGAAAGAAATCGAGCGCGTGATCCAGATCCTGTCGCGCCGCACCAAAAACAACCCCGCCCTCATCGGCGAACCCGGCGTCGGCAAAACGGCCATCGTCGAAGGGCTGGCCCAGCGCATCGTCGCCGGCGAAGTGCCCGAAACGCTGGCCGGCAAGCGCGTGCTGGCGCTCGACATCGGCGCGCTCGTCGCGGGCACCAAATATCGCGGCGAGTTCGAAGAGCGGCTGAAAAAAGTCGTCGCCGAAATCAAAGACAGCAACTCCATCCTGTTCATTGACGAGCTGCACACCCTGGTCGGGGCCGGCGCCGCCGAAGGCGCGGTAGATGCCGCCAACATCCTCAAGCCCGCCCTGTCGCGCGGCGAACTGCAAACCATCGGCGCCACCACGCTCGACGAGTACCGCAAGTATATCGAGCGCGACGCTGCCCTGGAACGCCGCTTCCAGCCGGTGCAGGTAGACGAGCCGACCGTCGAAGAGACGCTGCTCATCCTGCGCGGCGTCGTCAGCCGCTACGAAGAGCACCACCGCCTGACCATCACCGACGACGCGCTCAAAGCCGCCGCGACCCTGGCCGCCCGCTATGTGCCCGACCGCTTCATGCCCGACAAGGCCATTGACCTGATCGACGAAGCCGCCTCGCGCGTGCGCCTCTATCGCGCCACCAGCCCGGCCAACCTGCGCGAAGCCATGCACGACCTCGACATCCTGCACAAAGAGAAAGAGTCGGCCATTCAGGGCGAAGATTACAGCCGCGCCCAGGATCTGCTCGAACGCGAACGCCGCCTGCGCGACCGCATCAGCCAGATGGAGTCGGGCTGGAGCGAAGAGCGGGTGGAAGAAAAGCCCTTTGTGACCGAAGAAGACATCGCACAGATCGTCTCGATGTGGACCGGCATCCCGCTGATGCGTATCGCCGGCGAAGAGAGCGAGCGCCTGTTACAGATGGAAGACGCCCTGCACAAGCGCGTCGTCGGCCAGGAAGAGGCGATCTCGACGCTGGCGAAAGCCGTGCGCCGCGCCCGCGCCGGCCTCAAAGACCCCAAACGGCCCATCGGCACCTACATCTTCCTCGGCCCCACCGGCGTCGGCAAAACCGAACTGGCGAAGGCGCTGGCTGAGTTTATGTTCGGCTCGGAAGATGCGCTGATCAAGATTGATATGTCGGAGTTCATGGAGCGCCACAACGTCTCACGCCTCGTCGGCTCGCCGCCGGGCTACGTGGGCTACGAAGAGGGCGGCCAACTCACCGAAGCGGTGCGCCGCAAGAGCTACTCGGTCATCCTGCTCGACGAAATCGAAAAGGCGCACCCCGAAGCCTTCAATATGCTGCTCCAGATCATGGAAGACGGTAGCCTGGCCGACGCCAAAGGCCGCCGCGTTGACTTCCGCAACACGATCATCATCATGACCTCCAACGTCGGGGCCGATGTGATCAACCGCAACATGAACCTCGGCTTCACCAACCGCACCGACGCGGACAAGGTGCAGAAGCGCGAATACGACCTGATGAAAGATAAAGTGACAGCGGAACTGAAAAAGACGTTCAAGCCGGAGTTCATCAACCGCCTCGACGGCGTGGTCGTCTTCCACTCGCTGGATACGGTCGAAATCCGCAGCATCGCCGACCTGCTGCTCAACCGCCTACGCAAGCAGATCCAAGAGCAAGACATCACGCTCGATGTGGACACCGCCGCGATGGACCTGCTGGCGAAGCGCGGCTACGACCCCAACTTCGGCGCGCGCCCGCTGCGCCGCATCATCCAGAACCTGATCGAAGACCCGCTGGCCGAAGGGATGCTGGAAAGCAAATACCAGGCCGGGAGCACGATCAACATCACGGTCGAAAACGACCTGCTGAAGATCGAGAGCCACATCCCGCCGGTGCTGGACGGGGAAGAACTCACCACCGACGCGCCGCCCAAAGCCAAGCGCAGTAAAAAGGCCGACAAAGAAGCCGCCGGGGTCGCCGCCGGCGGCTCCGACGACGAGCCGGAAGTCGGCTAACCCGCCGCCGCCCGCAATCACGAACGGGGTGCCCTACGGCACCCCGTTTCTGTTGGGGGCGCGGGGGCAGCACCCGCCCCCTCACGGCAAAAGATCGGTCTAATGGCGGCTACTCAAGCGGCGGGTGATCCGGTATAATTGCCTGCAAACCTGCCTGACCGCCCCCCGGCGGGCGCAAACCGTAGACCCTCCTCCCTCGGCTGGGGGGAGGTCGGCCTAGTGAGGAACCTGCCTGATGGTCGTTTACCTGTACAATACGCTGACGCGCAGCAAAGAAGCCTTCATCCCGCCCGATGCCCCGCAGGTGGGAATGTATACCTGCGGCCCCACCGTCTACGATTACCAGCATATCGGCAATATGCGCACCTACCTGTTCGAGGATGTGCTGAAGCGCGTGCTGACCTACAACGGCTACGCGGTCACGCACGTCCTGAACATCACCGATGTCGGCCACCTCACGTCGGATGCCGACGAGGGCGAGGACAAGATGGCCGTGGGCGCGCTGCGGACCGGCAAAACGCCCGCCGAAATCGCCCGCTTCTTCACCGAGGTATACTTCAGCGACTTTGCCGCCCTCAACTGCCTGCTGCCCTCCGTCGTCTGCCCCGCCACCGAGCACATCCCTGAAATGATCGCCCTGATCGAGTGCCTCGTCGCCAAAGGCGTGGCCTACGAGATCAGCGACGGCGTCTATTTCGATGTGGCGCAGTTCCCCGCCTATGGTCGCCTCAGCCGCCTATCGCTGGAAGGCCAGGAGGCGGGCGCGCGCGTCGAGGTGAACACGGAGAAGCACGGGCCGTTCGATTTCGCGCTCTGGAAGCGGGCCGAACCACGCCATCTGCAACAGTGGCCCAGCCCCTGGGGTCAGGGCTTCCCCGGCTGGCACATCGAATGCTCGGCCATGAGCATGAAATACCTGGGGCCGACCTTCGACATCCATTGCGGCGGCATTGACCACATCCCGGTCCACCACGAGAACGAGATCGCGCAAAGCGAAGCCTGCACTGGGCAGCCGTTCGCCCGTTACTGGCTGCACGGCGAATTCTTGCGGATGCTGCAACCGATCACGCGGCAACAGGGCGCGGCGACGGAAACCGTCGAAGAAGAAGTGAAGATGAGCAAAAGCCTGGGCGGCTTTATCAAGCTGAGTGATCTGGCGGCCGCCGGCTATGCGCCGCTGACCTACCGCTACCTCTGCCTCACCGCGCACTACCGCGCCGCCCTCAGCTTCCGCAACGACCTGAGTTCACTCGATGCGGCCCGCACCGCGCTCGACCGCCTGTATGACTTTGTGCGTCGCGCCGCGTCTGCTGAGGCCACTGCCGCCGGCAGCGATGCAGGCTGGACGGCCGCGTTCGACACGGCTTTCCGCGAGGCGATCAACGACGACCTGAATATGCCGCGCGCCCTGGCGACCGTCTGGGAGCTGGTGGGCGAGGCGAACCGCCGCGACCAGGCCGCCGCCGCCCTGCCCCTGCTGTTCGCCTGGGATGCCGTGCTGGGCCTCGATCTCGCCGCCCAGGCCGACCGCACCGACACCCTGACCCCTGCCGAACACGCCCTGGTCGCGGCCCGCGCCGCCGCTCGCACCGCCAAGCAGTGGGCACAAGCCGATGCCCTGCGCGCCGAACTGCGCGCCCGCGGCCTTGAAGTGGAAGACACGGCGCAGGGCCAACGTTGGAAGCGTGTGCCGTGAAACGTGACTCATAACCAAGAATCCCGCTCTGGGCTGTGTGGGTAGGGGTGAATACCGATGATCAGTGAGCTATCCGCAGCGTACATTACGCGCGTACAAGTGCAAGGCTTTCGCAGCCTTCACGATGTGACAGTTGATTTGCAGGACTTAACTGTGTTAGTCGGACCAAACGGCTCCGGCAAGAGCGTCTTTCTGGACACTCTGGCCTTTCTCCGCGACACCTTGATCCACTCGCCCAGCGATGCCTTCAAGCTGCGTGGCGGCATGAATGAGGTGCGTTCACGGAACGGTCAGCCTAACAAGCACCTCACCATTGAGGTGCATTTGCGATCACGCCAGGAAGCCGGTTTTACAGGGCAATACCGGCTGCGACTGCGCCCGCAACCTAAGAAGTACGCCTTCACTGTAGAAGAAGAGGCTTGCACGGTATTTACAGGAGCCGAACGGCAATGCCATAATTTCGTAGTCAAACGCAGCGAGTGGCGTGCATCGACAGAAAACCTGCGCCCCGAACTCGCATGGAACCGGTTAGCCCTGCCGGTGATGTCAAGCCTTGCCCCTTTCGCGCCCATCTACCGAGCGCTTACCGAGATGTACTTCTACAACGTGAACACGGAGGCGGTTGCGGCTTACGGGAAGCCGGAGGACGAGCGGCGACTCGCAGCCAATGGTAGTAACGCTGCGGCGGTGCTACGCCACCTACGCATAACGGATGCAACGCTGTACGGCAAAGTGATTGACGGGCTGCATTTGATCGTGCCTACCATCCGTAGTGTAACGACCAAGACTCATGGTGACCTGCTGACTCTGGCCTTTGAAGAGGAACACGCCGATCAGAAGCCGGTAATCTTCGAGGGCCGCTCGATGTCGGAAGGTACCCTGCGCGTGCTGGCGGTGTTGCTCGCCATCTACCAGGAAGAGCCACCCACCCTGATTGGCTTGGAAGAGCCGGAAACAGCGATCCATTCTGGTGCAGCCGAAGTACTGATTGACTTACTCAGTGAAGCGGCGCTGCGTTCGCAAATCCTTGTGACGACGCATAGCGGGGATTTGCTGAATTATTTCGACACGGAATCCCTCCGTGCGGTAGGTCGGCGCAACGGGTATAGTGTGATCGCCCCGGTTGACGCGATGCAATTAGGAATTATTCGGGATGGACTATTCAATGCGGGAGAGTTGCACCGCATGGAAGGGCTACAGCCAGACGCTGGAGCAATGGAGGTAGCCCATGCCTCCGCATAAAATGGCGGTCATCGTTGAGGGTAAAGGTGACGCAGCGGCCATTGCAAACCTGTTGCCGCGATTGCTTGATCAAGAGTTTCAGCGCACCGATTGGCAAGTCCAAGCAAAACGTACAAATGGGTGTGGCGAACTGACCAAGCCAGGCGGCGTTGAGCGGTTTGTGCGGCTCTGCCTCCACCAGGAGCCGGCTTGTCGAGGCATCCTGATCTTGATTGACGGGGATGCTGCCCGTCAATTGCCCCGCAAGCCCATGGATCCTTGCTCACCCTGGTTCGCCCGCCAGTTAGCTGGCCGCGTGCGCCAGATGCAGCCGCCAGTGCCGGTGGCGGTCGTCGTGGCCCGTTGGGAGTACGAGGTGTGGCTCATCGCCAGCATTGAAACAACCGCTCCCGCCCTGCCGGGGTCGCCCCAGCATCACCCGCCCTGTCCCGCCAACGTGGAAGAACTAGCGGAGCCCAAGCAATGGCTCAATCTCTGCATTCCGCAAGGCCAAAAATACCTCGAAACCCGTGATCAGGCACGGCTAACAGCCAAGATGGATTTCGCGCTGGTCGCGCCGCGCTGCCGATCCTTCCGGCGGCTAAAGAATGCGATCCAGCAGATCCTAAACGGCCACGATCAGGCAGCGCCTGCGGTAACGCCATGAACATTGCTGTCTACAGCACGCCCTACGCCACAGGAGACCACGCATGACTGAGGAGCAACCGCCGGCGCCCCGCATCCGGCCGGGGGTCTACGGCATCAGCCTGACCGAGGATCGCGGGCAGGTGCTGCTGACCCGCGACGGCGTATCGCACCGCTGGGAGTTGCCCGGCGGCGGCATTGACCCCGGCGAACGCGCCGCCGCCGCACTGGTGCGCGAGGTGGCCGAAGAGGTGGGACTCGCAGCTACCGTCGGCCCACCAGTCTATTTCTCCGACGAATACTACCATTACCCACCGCACACCGGTGACGCGACTTGGTACTCGATCAAGCTGTTTTATCTGATCCACACCCCCGGCCTGCTCGACCCAGCCTTCGCGGAAGACCACGCCGCCGGGCATGGGGCCAACTACGGGGCCGGTTGGGTGCCCATCGAAGAACTCGACGGCCTCGACATCCTGCCCGACCACTACGATGCGATCCAGCGCGCCCTCACCTGGCTCGAAGCCACCGAAGGCCCAGTGGTCGGCGATGACGACGACGATGATGATTAGTGCTGAGTGCTGAGTGCTGAGTGCTGAATTAACGACCGCCAACTGACGACTGACGACTGACGACTGACGACCGCCCACAGGAGCAACCATGACCGACACCGCAACCGACATAACCATTCTCCCGGCCACCTCCGCCGATCTGGACGGGGTGGGGCGCGTGCAACTGGCGAGTTGGCGGACCATGTGGGTAGGCATCGCGCCGCCCGACTACCTGGATGCGTTCTCAGATGCGGAGCGCGGCGCGGCCTGGCACGAGTTGCTGGCCGCGCAGCCCGATCAGTTTGTCTATGTCGCTGCGACCCCGGCGGGCGAGGTGGTCGGCTATGCCTGCTGCGACCCCGACGGCAACAGTGACCCGGCGTATCCCGCCGAACTGACGACGATGCACATCCTGCCCGCCTATCGCAACCGGGGCATCGGCCGCCGCCTGGTCGCCGCCGTCGTCGCGCACCTCCAGGCGCAGGGCGCGACCGCGCTCATGCTCTGGACTCTGGCCCCCAACACCGGCGCACGCCGCTTCTACGAGCGCCTGGGGGGCCGCCCGCTGGGCGAACACACGATCCCGCTGAACGAAGAAGAAACCGTGACCGTACCGGAAGTCTCCTACGGCTGGCCCGACCTGGGCGTGCTGGCGCGGGCGACCGCGTGATCCGTGGGCGGTGATCCGTGATCCGTGATCCGTGATAACCTAGAACAGGTGTTGACTAGCGACCACGGATCACAGCGCACACACTAGAAAGTACAAACTTTGCGAATTTTACTCACCAACGACGACGGCATTGATTCCGAGGGGCTGCTGGCGCTGCACCAGGCACTCAGCCCGGCGCACGAGGTCGCCATTATCGCGCCCGACCGCAATTGGAGCATTTCGGGCCATAACAAGACGATGGACCGGCCGCTGCGCGTGACCGAGCGGCAGTGGGCAGGCATCAGCGGCTGGGCGACCGACGGCACGCCCGCCGATTGCGTGTCGCTGGCCGCGCTGGGCTTCCTGGGCTATAAGCCCGATCTGCTGGTGGCGGGCCTCAACAAAGGGCCGAACCTGGGCAACGACATCACCTATTCGGGCACCGTCACGGCCGCTATGGAGGGCATTATCGCGGAGCTGCCCTCCATTGCCGTCTCGATGGAAGATTACAGCGATTGGCATTTCGCCACCGCCGGCGCCTTTATTGCCCGGCTCGTGCGCCAAGTCGAAGCGCACGGCCTCCCGGCGGGCGTGCTGCTCAACGTCAACGTGCCCAACCTGGCGGCCGCAGCGGTCAAAGGCGTACAAGTGACGCGGCTGGGTCGGCGCATCTACCGCGATGTGCTAACCAAACGCACCGACCCGCGCGGGCGGCCTTATTATTGGATCGGCGGCGAAATCCCGCAGTCGCATATGGACGAGGGCACCGATGCTTATGCCGTGGGCCAGGGCTATATTTCGGTCACGCCGATCCATCTGGACCTGACCAACCATCACCTGCTAGAGACGATCCGGCAGTGGGACCTAACATAATGCCGGGTTGCGGGTAAACCCGATGGCAACTACCGTCCTGAGCGTGTTCAATTTACGCAAAACCTTCCACCTGGTGCCCATTTTCGATGGCGTGGGCTTCCAGTTGAACGAGGGCGAAAAAGTCGCCCTGGTCGGGGTCAACGGCGCGGGCAAGACGACCATCCTGGAAATTATCGCCGGAGTAGACACGCCCGATACCGGCGGCGGCACGGTGGTGCGCGGGCGTGGCGTGCGCCTGGCCTACCTGCCGCAAGAGGTGGCCGGGGTGGGCAGCGGCGCCGACGGCCCACTACCCGCGCCGACCACCACGCTCTGGGACACGATGCTGGGCGCGCTGGGCGAAGTGCGCGATCTGCAAGCCGCGATGACGCGCCTGGAAACCCAAATGTCGCAGCCCGGCACCCCGCAGCGCGGTCCGGCCTGGGACGCGCTGATCGCGGAGTATGAACGAGCCACTGAGCGCTTCGAGTTGGCGGGCGGTTACGACCTCGAACATCGCGTGCAGCAGGTGCTGGAAGGGCTGGGCTTCCGCCGCGAGCAGTTCGACACCGCGCTGGGCAGCCTCAGCGGCGGGCAAAAAACGCGCGCCGCGCTGGGCCGCGCCCTGCTCTCCGACCCCGACCTGCTGCTGCTCGATGAGCCGACCAACCACCTCGACCTCGCGGCCATTGAATGGCTGGAAAATTATCTGCAAGCCTGGCGCGGCACCCTGCTCTGCGCCTCGCACGACCGCCGCTTCCTCGATAAAGTCGCTACCCGCACCCTGGATCTCGAAAACGGCGTGGTCGAGTCGTATCCCGGCAACTACAGCCGCTATGTAGCGCTGAAAGCCGAGCGCCTGGAACGCCGCCTGGCCGAATACAGCGCGCAGCAGGAACAGATCGCCAAGACCGAGGAGTTTGTGCGCCGCTTCAAGGCCGGGCAACGCTCGCAAGAGGCCAAAGGGCGCGAAAAGCGGCTTAAGCGGCTGGAACGGATCAAAGCGCCCCTCAACCACGAGTCGCTAAAGCTGCAATTGCAGACCTATCTGCGCAGCGGACGTACCGTGCTGGCGACCGAAGACCTCGTGGTGGGCCTGCGCGGCGTACTGACCGACCCGGCCGGCGGCCCGCCGCACGACCTGGTGCTGGCCCGCTGCCCCGACCTGGAGATCGAGCGCGGCGAGCGGGTGGCGCTGATCGGGCCGAACGGCGCGGGCAAGACCTCGCTGCTGCGCACGGCGCTGGGCCAACTGCCGCCGTTGCAGGGCGACCTCGTGATCGGCCCCAGCGTGCGCATCGCCTATTATGCCCAGGCACACGAAGGGCTGGACATGAACCGCAGCGTGCTGGACGAGATCCTCTACACGCGCCCGATGGCTGAAGAAGCGGCCCGCAACCTGCTGGGCCGCTTCCTGTTTTCGGGCGATGATGTGTATAAACTCGTCGGTGACCTCAGCGGCGGCGAACGGAGCCGCGTGGCGCTGGCGAAACTGACGCTGACCGACGCCAATTTCCTGATGCTCGATGAGCCGACCAACCACCTCGACCTCGGCGCCCGCGAGGCGCTGGAAGAGGTGCTGGGCGAATACAACGGCACGCTGCTGTTCGTCTCGCACGACCGCGCCTTTATTGACGCGCTGGCGACGCAGGTCTGGGCGTTGGAAGACACCCTGATCAGCGCCTTCAACGGCAACTACAGCGATTATCAGGAAGAACAGGCGCGGCGGCGGCGCCTAGCCGACGAACCCACCGCCCTACCGGCCGGGCGCGGCAAAGGGCCGGCCGGCAAGGCGCCCGCCAAACCCGCTGAGGCCGCCGCCCGCGCCCGCGAGGAGCAGCGCAAGCGCGAAGAGGCCGAACGGATCGCAACGCGCGCCAAAGCGGCCGCCGCCCGCAAACTACAGGAAGTGGAGCAATCCATCGGCAGCATCGAGGCCCGCCTGAACCTGTTGAGCGCGGAAATTGACGCGGCCAGCGCGGCCCAGGACATTGCGATGGTCGCCGACCTGGGCCTGGAATATCAGCAACTCTCGGAGCAATTGGAGCGTATGTACGGTGAATGGGAACGATTAGCGAGTTAGGCGACCGCCTGGTGATTGGCCTGACCGGCAACATCGCCTGCGGCAAAAGCACGGTGCTGGCCCACCTGGCCGCGCGCGGCGCGGGCGTGCTGGATGCCGACCGGGTGACGCGGCAGTTGCAGCAGCGTGACGCGCCGGCCTATGTGCGGATGGTGGCCGCCTTCGGCCCCGCCATCCTCCAGGCCGACGGCGAGATTGACCGCAAGGCACTCGGCAACCGCGTCTTTGCCGACCCGGCGGCGCTGCGCCAATTGGAAGACTTGGTGCGCCCGCTGGTGCGCGACGAGCTACTGCGCCAAGCAGCCGCGTTGCCGCAGCGCCGCGTCGTGCTGGACGCGATTGGCCTGCTCGACGGGCCGCTGGCCGACTGGTGCCGCGAAATCTGGGTCGTCACCTGCCCAGCGGAGCAGCAAGTCGCCCGCCTGGTCGCCACGCGCGGCTTCACGGAGGCCGAGGCCCGGCTGCGCGTGCAGGCGCAAGGCCCGCAAGCCGCTAAAGTGGCCCGCGCGACCCGCGTCTTCAGCAACGCCGGCACCATCGCCGACTTGCTGGCCCAGGTGGACGCGGCCTGGGCGGCGGTTAGTGGCGAGTGCTGAGTGCGGCGTGCTGAGTTGGGGACCACCATGTTATTGGCCCCAATAACATGGTCGAGTAGCCCCTAAACAATAGGCGGAAACCGTCTTACGGGAGCGGCAGCCAGAGTCCTGCTAGCGGAAAGGGGAGCGCGATGGACGTGAATACGCCGGATTTCGACTCGATCAAGCAGATCAGCCCTTACGAGGTCGAATATTGGAGCGCACGAACGCTGGCCTCGCTGCTGGGCTATAGCCTCTGGCAGAACTTTGAGCGGGCGATCAACCGGGCGATCACCGCCTGCCGGCAGGTGGGGCAAAAAGTGGAGGACCATTTTATCGGCGCCACTAAAATGGTCACGTTGGGGTCGGGGGCACAGCGCGAGGTCAAAGACTATCTGCTCAGTCGGTTTGCCTGCTTCCTGATCGCTCAAAACGGCGACCCGCGCAAGCCGGAGATCGCCCACGCCCAAGCCTATTTCGCCGTCGCCACCCGCCAGAACGAACTGGCCCAGCTCTATGACGCGCAACAGGCGCGGCTGCACCTGCGCGAACGGGTCTCGGAGGATAACCGCAAGCTGGCGGACGCGGCGGCGCAAGCGGGCGTACTCTCCCGCAGCTTCGGCGCGTTCCAGAACGCCGGCTATCATGGCCTCTATAGCGGCCGAGATGTAGCCACCCTCAAAGAGCAGAAAGGGATCGCGGCCGACGAAGACATCCTGGACCGCATGGGCCGCGCCGAACTCGCCGCCAACGACTTCCGCATCACCCAGACCGAGGAAAAGCTCCGCAAAGAGGGCGTGATCGGCCAGACGGCGGCCATGGAGACCCATTACGAAGTCGGGCGCACCGTCCGCAAGGCCATTGAAGAGATCGGCGGCACCATGCCGGAAGACCTGCCCGCCGAGCCGTCTATCGCGCCGCTGCTGCAATCCACGCGCCGCCGGCGCAAAAAGCTGGCCGCCGAGCAGGCCGGCCCGCCCGCCGGCCCGCAGCAAGGCGGCTTGTGGGAGTAGCGCCGACCATGTTAGTGGCGCCAATAAGATGGTCCGCGTAGGCGGCCGTTGTATAGTAGAAAGGGAAGCAAACTCACCGTGATTAACGAAGCCTCGATCCAGGCCGTCAACGCCGCCGACTGGGGCGCCGGGTTCCGCCGGCCGCTCTACGACTCCTACAGTTTCGCGCGCATCCCGGCGACCATACACGGCCTGCTGACCGGCACCCCCACCCCCGCCGGCCTACCCGCCGCCACGCTGGGGCCGCTCGCCGGCGAGTACGACACCGTGATCCTGCTCTTTGTGGATGCGTTCGGCTGGCGCTTTCTGGAGCGCTATCAGGACCAATATCCGTTCCTGCGCCGCTTCGCCGCCGAGGGCATGGTCTCCAAGCTAACCAGCCAGTTCCCCTCCACCACGGCGGCCCACGTCACCACCATGCAGAGCGGCCTGCCGGTGGGGCAACACGGCGTTTACGAGTGGTATTTCTACGAGCCGCAACTCGACCGCCTGATCGCCCCGCTACTCTATTCGTTTGCCGGCGACCGTGACCGCGAGACGCTGACCCGCAGCGGCATCCAGCCCACGCAACTCTTCCCGCAACACACGCTCTATCAGACGTTGGCCGCCGCCGGGGTACACTCCTACATCCTCAACGACCGCGCCTATGTCCACAGCCCCTACTCCGAAGTGCTGGGCGTCGGCGCCACCCTCATCGGCCACCGCAACCTGCCCGAAGCGTTGGTGCAGCTTCAGCAACTGCGGGCGACCCAAACCGGCAAAGCCTACTACTATCTCTATTTCGCCGGCATTGACAGCACCGGCCACGCCCACGGCCCCGATTCGCCGTTTTTCGACGCCGAAGTTGATATGTTCCTGACCACCATGGAGCGCCAATTCCACACGGCCCTGGCCGGGGCCGCAGGCCGCACGCTCGTCTTGCTGACCGCCGACCACGGCCAGGTGGCGATGGATGCCGCCACGACGATCTACCTCGACCAGACGCTGCCCGCGCTGCGCCCCCTACTGGCAACAGATCGCGCCGGGCAACCCCTTGTGCCCGCCGGCTCGGCGCGCGACTTCTTCCTGCATATCGCGCCCGATCACCTAGCGGCGGCGCAGGCGATGCTCACCGAACATCTGGCCGGGCGCGCCGAAGTCCACCCCGTAGCCGACCTGATCGCGCAGGGCTTCTTCGGCCCCCCCCCACTCGCGCCCGTGTTCCTGGGCCGCGTCGGCAACCTGGTCATCCTGCCCTACGCCGGCGAATCGGTCTGGTGGAAAGGCGACGGCCGCTTCTTCCAGGCGTTTCACGGTGCCCACGGCGGCCTCACGCCGCAGGAGATGGAAACCGTGCTGCTGGCGCTGGCCTATGAGTAAGCCGCCCCGCTACAGCGGCACCACCGATCCAGCCCACTGGGATGCACTCTACCGCCAGGGCGACACCGGCTGGGATCTGGGCGCGGCCGCGCCGCCCTTTGTAGACCTGCTCGCCGCAGCGGACGCCCCGCCACCGGGCCGCCTGATCGCGCTGGGCAGTGGGCGCGGGCATGATGCGCTGCTGTGGGCCGCACACGGCTTCGACGTGCTGGGCGTGGATTTCGCGCCGGCGGCGACGGCCGCCGCGACGGCGGCCGCCGCCGCGCAGGGGCTAACGGAGCGCGCCCGCTTTCTGCAAGCCGATATTTTCGCCTTGCCGGCCGCCTACCGCGAGGCATTCGACGTGGTGCTGGAACACACTTGTATGTGCGCGCTCGACCCGCGCCTGCTTGACGAATACGCCGCGCTGGTCACCCGCCTACTGCGGCCCGGCGGCACGTATGTTGCGCTGTTTTTCAGCCACGGTCGCCCCGGCGGGCCGCCATATACAACCGACGAGGCCGCGATCCACCGCCTGTTCGCGCCGCGCTTGGCGATCAAGCACTTGGCCCCGGCCCAGCACTCCGCGCCCGCCTTCGCGGGCAAAGAGTGGCTAGGCATCATGCGGAAAGCCGCTAGCTGATCAAGGAGATCCCCATGGCCGCCCCCCACCAGCAACAGCGCTACAGCGCCGCAGAATACCTGACCTACGAGCGGCAAGTCGCGTACAAAAACGAATATATCGCCGGGCAGATCGTCGCCATGAGCGGGTCCAGTTTGGCGCATAACCGGATTAGTATGAACCTCGCCTGGCTATTGATTAGCCAACTACGTGGGGGATCTTGTGAAACCTTCGGCAGCGATATGCGGGTGAAGGTCACCGCGCAGGGGATATATACCTATCCCGACATCTCCGTCGTTTGTGGGGAGCCGCAATTTGAGGATACGCAGGTGGATACGCTGCTCAACCCGACGCTGATCATCGAAGTGCTATCGCCGTCCACCGAGCGCTATGATCGCGGGGCCAAGTTCGGCTATTATCGGGCGCTGCCCTCGTTGCAGGCCTACCTGCTGGTGGCCCAGGACCGGATGCTGGTGGAGCAGTTCGTGCGCGACGGCGACGGCTGGCGGCTTACCGTCGTCAGCGATCCCGCCGCCGTGCTGCCGCTACCCGCTATCGGCTGCACCCTGCCCCTGGCCGAGGTCTATCGCAGGGTCAGCTTTCCGGCGGCGACCACCGCTACCGCCGAGCAGACGTAACTGCGTCGTATAACCGCACTTGTGGCGGAGAACTGAGGAGGAGACCTGATGGCCGCATCCCACCGGCAAAGCCGCTACAGCGCCGCAGAGTATCTGGCCTACGAGCGGGAGACCGATACCAAGAGCGAGTATATCGCCGGGCAGATCGTCGCTATGAGCGGGTCCAGTTTGGCCCATAATCGGATCAATGTGAACCTTTTGCGGATACTGAGTACCCAAACACTGGATGGGCCTTGTGAAACCTTTAGCGGCGATATGCGGGTGAAAGTTACCGCGCAGGGAATGTATACCTATCCCGACCTCAGCATGGTGTGCGGGGAGCCGCAGTTTGAGGATACGCAGGTGGATACACTGCTCAACCCAACGCTGATCATCGAAGTGCTATCGCCGTCCACCGAGCGCTATGATCGCGGGGCCAAGTTCGGCTATTATCGGGCGCTGCCCTCGTTGCAAGCCTACCTGCTGGTGGCCCAGGACCGGATGCTGGTGGAGCAGTTCGTGCGCGACGGCGACGGCTGGCGGCTTACCGTCGTCAGCGATCCCGCCGCCGGGCTGCCGTTGCCCGCTATCGGCTGCACCCTGCCCCTGGCCGAGGTCTACCGCAGGGTCGGCTTGGCGACCGATGCCGCCGCCAATGAGGAACAGCAATGAGCGAGCAAACCCAAGTCTGGTATCCGTTGCGGCTGGTGCCCCAACTACACGAGCGCGTCTGGGGCGGGCGGCGGCTGGGCGCGATTGTCGGCGCGCCGCTGCCCGACGCACCGGTCGGTGAAAGCTGGAGCATGGGCGCCGACAACGCGGTGGCCGCCGGCCCGCTGGCCGGCACGCCGCTGGGCGCAGTCATCGCCCGCGACCCGGCGGCGACACTAGGCCGCACCGTGGCGGCCGCTGGGCGCACCGATCTGCCGCTGCTGTTCAAGATCATTGATGCCGCCGACCGGCTCTCGATCCAGGTCCACCCCGACGACCGCTACGCCCGCACCGTCGAAGGGGCGGCGTTCGGCAAAAGCGAAGCCTGGCACATCCTAGCCGCCACGCCCGGCGCCTATGTCATCCACGGCTTCAGCCGCCCGGTCACGCCCGCCGAGATCCGCGCCGGGCTGGGCGACGGGGCGATCACCGGGCTGTTGCGGCGGATCGAAGTGCAGGCCGGCGACACGCTTTATGTGCCGGCGGGCACCGTCCACGCCATCGGCGGGGGGTTGCTGCTGGCCGAGATCCAGGAGAACTCCGACCTCACCTACCGCCTCTATGACTGGGGCCGCCCGCGTGAACTGCATATCGAGCAATCGCTGGCCGTGCTGCACGCCCAGCCGCCCGGCTTCGGCCCCAGCCGCCCGCTGACCGTCGCCGTCGCGGGCGGCAGCGTCGAATACCTGGTCGCCTGCCGCTATTTCGCCTACCAGGCGCTCAATGTAGCTACCACCCTGCTGAGTGACACCGAGGGCCGCAGCTTCCATGTACTCTTTGTCCAGCAGGGCAGTGGCCGCATCGCGTGGGAGGCCGGCAGCGCGCCCCTGGCGCAAGGCGAAACCGTCTTTGTCCCGGCGGCGCTACGCCGCTATCAACTCAGCGGCGCCGGCCTGCGCCTGTTGCGCGCCTTCGTGCCCGATATGCCGGCCGATGTGATCAGCCCCTTGTCGGCGGCGGGCCACCCGGCCGCCGCGATTGCCGCGCTGGGCGGCGCGGCGGGCAACGAGGTCGCACGGGCGATTGCGCCGATCTGCAATGGCTGAACCGCTGCTGTGGACGGCGCTCGGCGCGCTTGACCGGCCGGCGGGCGGCGCGTGGGTGGATGGGCTGGGCCGCGTCACGCCGGTGCCGGGCGGACCGACGCTCGACTTTGCGCTCCAGCCGGCCGGCGGCCCGCTGCTCACCGCCGCCACGCAGCCGGCCGGCGCTGTGCGGCAGCGGATGCAAGGTCGTCTGCCGGTGGTCGCCACGAGTTGGGAATGGCGCACGCTGCGCCTGGCAACCGAAGCCTACATCTGTACCCTCAGCGCGGGGCCGGCGGCTCGCGCCTATGTCGCCGTGCAAGCGGTCGTCTTCAACCTCTCGGACGATGCGGCGCAGGGGCAGTTCGCCTTCACCATCGTGCCGCACAACCCCGCCGGCCCGGTCCGGCGCCGCCGGCCGGCCTACCGCGCCGCAGCCGTGCTGGTCAACGGGCGCCTCTTCGCCGTCTGCCTGCCCCGGCCCCACCGCTGGGATAGGCCGACCGGGCCACTAACCGGCGCTGCGCCCGGCACCCACCCCGGCGGGCAGGCGACCTACACCTACTACATCGCGCCGTGGGAGGAGGCCGAGTTCCTAGCGTTTCTGCCGTTGCCGGTCGTCAGTCGTCAGTCGTCAGTCGTCAGCCGTCAGCCGTCAGCCGTCGCTTCAGAATTCAGAACTCAGAACTCAGAACTCAGAACTCAGAACGCCGCCCCCATCCCCTACCGCCTGCTCAAAGGGCGCACCACGGCGGCCTGGACAGCGCGCCTGGCGACCGGGATACAAGTGCGGCTGCCCGACGAGCGCTGGGAAGAAGCGTGGGCCGTGGGCGTCGGGCATTTGCTGGGACTAGCTGTGGGGAACCACGATCCGGCGGTACAGGCGGCGTTGGCGGCCTGCGGCTATGACCCGGCCGACGGGCCGGCCGCCGCCGCCTATGCGTGGCCGGGCGGGCCGGGCGACCCCTTGCCCGACGATTGGGCGGGGCGCATGACGGCGGCGGCCCGGCGCGTGCGCCGCCGCGATCCCGGCGCAGGGGCGGCCCTACAGGCGCTATTCCAGGCCGCCGGACCGACTTTCACCTGGCCCACACCGCCGTCGCTGCCCGGCCGCCGAGCATACAGCCGAACAATTGCGCATTGGCTGCTGCTGTTGCGCGATACGCTGTTCTTTGCGGCGGGCGACCGCCTGGTGCTGCCGCTCGCCCTATCGCTTGCCGGAGCCGGCGCGGCCGGCCCGCTCGCAGTGACCACTGCGCCCACGCCCTGGGGCCGCCTGACGTTCCAGGTCGGCCGACCGCAGCCGGCGGAGCTACATCTGGACCTCACCGCCGCCGGCCCACCACCGGGCGGCTACACGCTGTGGCTGCCGCATCCTGTCGCCCGCGCCGAGTTGGACGGCGCGCCGCAGGCCGCCGCCACGCCCTCAACGCTACACCTACCCCCGACAGCCCGCGCGCTGCGGGTCTATTACGCCGCTTGAGGGCGCCGGCCCCGCTATTGCATAGATACATCTAGCGGACCGTGCCTAGCGTGATCTAAGTGAACGGGTGACGAAGTGTGGCAGATTCGCTGCCGGCCGGCCCGTGAGAGGAATCCTATGAGTGCTGGACACAACCATGCCCACGGTCTAACCAAACGCAAACTCCAGGTCGCCTTCGGCCTGACCGCGATCATCCTGATCGTGGAGTTGGCCGGTGGGCTGATCGCCAACTCGCTGGCCTTGCTGTCCGACGCGGGCCATGTGTTGACCGATATTGTGGCGCTGGGCCTGGCCTGGTTTGCCACCGCACAGGCCGAGCGGCCGGCCGACGCGCAGCGCACCTTCGGCTACCACCGCACCGGCATCCTGGCCGCGCTGCTCAACGCCGTGACGCTGATCGCCATCGTGGGCGGCATCGGCTACGAGGCCGTGGCCCGCTTCAGCCGGCCGCAGGCCGTTGAGCCGGGGCCGCTGTTCCTGGCGGCGGCGGTGGGCATCGCGCTCAACCTGTACATCGGCTTCGGCTTGCGCGGCGAGAGCAGCCACAACCTCAACGTGCGCGCCGCCATGCTGCACGTCTTCGGCGACGTGGCTGCCTCGGTCGGCGTGATCATCGCCGCCGCCGTCATCGTGCTCAGCGGCTGGTATGCCGCCGATACGATCATCTCGCTGGGCATCGCGGCGTTGGTGGCGAAGGGTGCGTGGGACATTTTACGCGAAACGGTGGACATCTTGATGGAGGCCACGCCGCGCGGGGTGGACCTGACCCGCCTGGTGGGCGACATGGTAGGCGTGCCGGGGGTGCAGGATGTGCATGATCTGCACGTCTGGTCTATCGCGGGCGGGCTGCCGGTGCTGTCGGCTCATGTACTGGTGGCCGACGACCGCGCCCTCAGCGCCTGTGACCCGCTGCTGCGTGCGCTCAACCACCTGCTCGATCACGAGTACGGCATCGCCCACACCACCATCCAGATCGAGGCGGTCTGCTGCACCGCCGACGACCTCTACTGCAACATGGCGACGGGTATCCTCCCCCATGTACACGACCACGCCTGAGCGCAGCGCGTTAAGAGTCGCCGCCAAGGAGCTCCACTACGATGATCCTGCGTAAACGCCCCTACGCGGGCGCGGCCGACAAAGCGGCGATGCTCGCCCTGGCCCAGGCCACGCGCGCCGAAAATATCCATGTGGTAGACCTGCCCTACCGACTGGCGTCGTGGGCGTTTGACGACCCGGCAACGGTCGGCCTGTGGGAAGACGGCGACGGGCAGTTGGTCGCCTGGGCGGTGTTGCAAACGCCGTTCTGGACGCTGGATTATGTCTACTCGCCCGCCGCCCGCGACCTGGGCCTGGGGCCGGCCGTCCTGACCTGGGCCGCCGGCCAAGCGGCCGCGCTGCGGGACGGGCCGCACGGCCGACCGCTCTGGTTCGCCGGCGTGCGCGCCGACCAGGCGGATCGGCGGGGCGACCTGGAACGGGCGGGCTGGGCCGATCAGGCAGAGGTCGCCGCCAACCCCTATGCGCAAGTGCTGATGGCGCGCCCCGCCGCTGCACCGCTGCCCGGCCCTAGCCTGCCCGACGGCTTCACCCTGCGCCCGCTGGCCGGGCACGACGAAGCCGCCGCCTGCGCCGCCCTGCACCGCGCCGCCTTCGACAGCGCTAGCATGAC
Organism: Chloroflexia bacterium; assembly: GCA_038228295.1. Classification (GTDB taxonomy): domain Bacteria; phylum Chloroflexota; class Chloroflexia; order QHBQ01; family JAICKM01; genus JAICKM01. Next base: position 20,988 of record JBBRPH010000019.1, read on the forward strand.
CGCCGCGTGGCGGACGCGCATCCTCGACGCGCCGCAATACCACCCCGATCTCGATCTGGTGGCTGTGGCCCCCGATGGGCGCTTGGCCGCCTACTGCCTGGGCTGGCTGGATGCGACGGCCCCCGCCGGCGGGCAAGGCCAAATCGAACCCCTAGCCACCCACCCGGATTTCGCCGGGCTGGGCCTGGGCCGTGCGGTGCTGGGCGAAACGCTGCGCCGCCTGCACAGCCAGGGCGCGACTAGGGTCTGGGTAGAAACCGATAGCTACCGCGACGCCGCGCTCAATGTGTACGCCCAAGCCGGCTTCACCGTCGCCCAGCCCTTGCGCGTCTACCGCAAAGATTTCCCCCCCGCGCCGCATCCTGAGCGGTAAGCGCGTTGGGGGCCGCTGCAACTTGGCCCACGCCCGCGCTACACGCGGCGCCGCGTCAGGTCAGGCGGCCGTAATACACCTCGCTATCATACTCGAACGCCACCTGCCCGGCCTCGGCATAGGTATCGAAGAGGTGCTGCAACGCGGTGATCATCGGCGCGTGACCGGGCGTGCCGGGTTCGGGCGCGTAGGAGGAGGAGAGCAACCGGCCCTGGATGCCCGCCCAATCAAACGACTGCCGGTACGCGAACCGCGTCGAGTAGAACCCGCCCGCGCCGAACAACGCCGCGATCCCCGCCGTGCCCGTCCGTTCCTGCGCCTGCGCGGGATAGGTCGGCGCATAGTCGGCTAACAATTGCTCATAGGCCGCCAGGAAGGGCGTGGCGGCGGTGCGGCGTATATTCCAGACCAGTACCCCCCACCCCGGCGGCCGCAGAATACGCAGAGCCTCACGCCGCGTCGCCGGCGGGTCGAACCAGTGGAACGCCTGCCCGGCGGTCACAAAATCCACACTCCCGCTGGGCAGCGTCGTGGCTTCGGCGGTGCCGTCTACGCTGGTGAAGGCCGGGTAGCCCGCCAACAGGCGCTCGCCGGCCGCCCGCATCGGGCCGTTCGGCTCCACCCCAAACACCGCATTGCCGTGTTGCAGCCAGAGGGCGGCCAGCAACCCCGTGCCGGAGCCGAGGTCGGCGATCACCGCTTGCGGCGTTAACCCGCACTCGCGGACAAGCAGGTCCACAATCGCCGGCGGATAGCTGGGCCGGTATTTCACATAGTTGTCAACCCGGCTGGAGAACCGCTGCGTCGAATCGGTCATCACACCCTCCTTGCTAAGCTGTAAGCCTCCCGGCATTATACCAGAGTTAGCACGCGCCTAACCGTCTGGCATACAAGTTGCTCTGCCTAGCAACGACGGCGCCCCGCTGCCGCCGCTGCCAGAGGAAGGGGCCAACACCGCGCTTTCCTCTGCCCAACAACCGGGATTTTCACCAGGTACCTGTATGCCCCAGGAGGCAAAGCATCCCTATGGACCCTAAACACGACGGCCGGCCCACCGACGGCCCGAACGGGCACGCCCCGATCACCGCGCAGAGCAAGAACGAGGCATTGGAGCCGTTCCGCGAACACCAGGACGGCCAGTTTCTCACCAGCAACCAGGGCTTACGCATCAACGACACCGACAACTCGCTGAAAGCCGGGTCACGCGGCCCGACGCTACTGGAAGATTTTCACTTGCGCGAAAAGATCACCCACTTCGACCATGAGCGCATCCCGGAGCGCGTGGTCCATGCGCGCGGCATGGGTGCGCACGGCGTGTTTCAGGTCTACAAGCCGCTGGCCGAATACACCATGGCCGGCTTCCTACAAGATCCGAGCGTGCAAACGCCGGTCTTTGTGCGCTTCTCGACCGTGGCCGGGTCGCGCGGCTCCGCCGACACCCCGCGCGACGCACGCGGCTTCGCCGTCAAATTCTACACCGCCGAAGGGGTGTTCGATCTGGTCGGGAATAATATCCCGGTCTTCTTTATCCAGGACGCCATCAAGTTCCCCGACCTTATCCACGCCGTCAAACCGGAGCCGCACAACGAGATCCCGCAGGCGGCCAGCGCGCACGACAACTTCTGGGACTTTATTTCGCTGACCCCCGAAGCCATGCACATGATCATGTGGGTTATGTCGGACCGCGCCCTGCCGCGCAGCGCACGCATGATGGAAGGCTTTGGCGTCAACACCTTTCGGTTCGTCAACGCTGAGGGCAAGGCCCACTTCGTCAAGTTCCACTGGAAGCCGCTGCTGGGCGTGCATTCACTGCTGTGGGACGAGTCGCAGAAACTGGCCGGCAAGGACGCCGACTGGTTGCGCCGCGACCTCTGGGACGCTATCGAGAGCGGCAACGGGCCGGAATGGGAGTTCGCCGTGCAGTTGATCGCGCAAGAGGATGAGCATAAGTTCGACTTCGATGTGCTCGACGCGACCAAACTGTGGCCGGAAGCCCTGGTGCCGGTGCAGCGCATCGGCAAGCTGACCCTGAACCGCAACCCCGACAACTTTTTCGCCGAAACCGAGCAGGTGGCGTTTCACCCCGGCCACCTGGTACCGGGCATTGATGTCAGCAACGACCCGCTGCTCCAGGGCCGCCTATTCTCCTATCTCGACACGCAAATCTCGCGCATCGGCGTGAACTTCGCCGAACTGCCGATCAACCGCCCGCTCGCGCCGGTCCACAACAACCAGCAAGACGGCAAGATGCGCCAGGGCATCAAAGCGAGTCACGTCAACTACTTCCCCAACTCACTGGGCGGCGGCTGCCCGGTCACGGCCGCGCCGCAGCAAGGCGGCTACGTGCATTACCCGGAGAAGGTGGAAGGGCAGAAAATCCGCGAGCGCAGCGCGAGCTTTGGCGACCACTTCAGCCAGGCGAGCCTGTTCTGGCAGAGCCAGTCGGACCCGGAGAAAGAGCATATCGTGCAGGCGCTGCAATTCGAGTTGAGCCTGGTCGAGAGCAAAGCGGTCCGCACCGCCGTCGTCGCGCTGCTCGCCAAGATCGCGCCCGAACTGGGCGCCCATGTCGCGGCGGCCGTCGGCGTGCCCGCCCCCGCCGCCCCGGCCGGCGGCGCAAAACTCGTGGCTGTCAACGGAGTCACGACAGCGCCTGAACTCAGCATGATGAACACGATCAAGGACACGATCAAGACGCGCCGGGTCGCCGTCCTGGCCGCCGATGGCGTAGACGGGGCCGCCGTGCAGGCGATGAAAGCGGCGCTGACCGCCGCCGGCGCGGAGGTCAAAATCGTGTCGCAGTTCCTGGGCACGATCACCGCCGCCGACGGCAGCACCATCGAGGTAGACAAAACCTTCCGCAACAGCCCGTCGGTTACCTTCGATGCCGTCTATGTACCCGGCGGCGCCGCTAGCGTCGCCACGCTGCAACAGATCGGCGATGCGGTTCACTTCGTCAACGAAGCGTTCATGCACTGCAAGCCGATTGCCGCCGCCGGTGAAGGCGCAACCCTGCTCGCCGGCACCGGTCTCGCTCTGGACCCGGCCGCGCCTAGCAAGCAGCCGGCCGACCTCGGCATCGTGCTGGTCGCGGCCGGCGGCGACCAAGCGCAAGCCGCCCCGGCGTTTATCGCCGCGATTGGGCAGCACCGCTTCTTCAACCGCGCCCGCAAGGATCTGATCCCGGCCTAAGCCCGGTTGCCGATCCGGGCAAGCGCACAAAAACCGCGCCGCCCGCACTGTCCCGTCCGTATGCTTCGGAACGAGATAGCGCGAGCGGCGCGGTCTGTAAACCGCCGCGCCTCCGGCGAACTAGACGCGCATGGTCTTCCACTTGCCCTGCCGCCGGTCGGCGGACTAGACACGCATGGTCTTCCACTTGCCCTGCCGCCAGCGCCGGCTGATCAGCACGGCACGCACGGCGGCATCGGCCACATAGACCAGATAGATGCCGTGTAGACCCAGCCCTAGCGGAATACCAAGCAGCCAGCCGATAGGCAGGCGTACCAACCAGATGCCGATCGCCGACGTGATCATCGGGAAGCGCGTGTCGCCTGCGCCGCGCAGACCACCCGACAGCACGTTCATGATCGCCATAAACGGCTGGTTGAAGGCGATGATCCGCAACACCTCCGAGCCGAGTTTGATCACCTGCGGGTCAGTGGTGAAAAGCGTCATCAGCGGTTCGGAGAAGACGGCAAAAGCCAAGCCGGCCAGGCTCATCTGCACAAAGGCGCTCCACATGGCGAATTGCGTAGCCGCCTCCGCCTGGCGCACCTTGCCCGCCCCAAGCGCCTGAGCGACCAGTGTAGTCGCCGCCATGCCGAAGCCGAAGCCGGGCATCAGCGACAGCATAACAATCGTCATACTGACGCGCTGGGTAGCGTAGGCTTGCGTGCCCAAGCTGATCACGATCACGCCGTAGAGCGTCACGCCCAGCGAGAAGAAAAACTGTTCGAGCGCGGTGGGGATGCCGATTTTGAGCATCCGCCGCACCAGTGCCGGGTTGAAGGCCCAGCCCCGCCGCCCGCGCAGGGTCAGGGTTTGGCGCGGGCGCAGGAAGACCGCGATCAGCAACACACAGCCGACCAACCGCGCCAGGTTGGCCGCCCAGGCCGAGCCGGCCACGCCCAGCGCCGGGATGGGGCCGAAGCCGTAGATCAGCCACCAGGCGGCCACCGCGTTGATCAGGTTGATGAACCCGGTGATCAGCATCGGCGTGCGTGTGTCGCCCGACCCGCGTAGCGCCGCCGAGCCGGCAAACATCCCGGCCAGCAGCGGCGTCGCCAGCGCGGTAATCTGCACATAGACCGTGCCCGCCGCGACGGCCGCCGGGTCCATGCCCAGCCAGCTCATAAACGCCGCCCCGCCGATAAACAGGATCGCGCCGATCACGCCCGACAGAGCTAATGCCACCAGGAGCGACTGCTTGAACGCGGCGCGCGCATCGAGCCGCTGCCGTGCGCCGATGGCCCGGCCGATCAGCACCGTGCCGCCCATCGTCACCGCCGACAGCAGCGTGGTGACCAGCCAGACCAGTTGCTGCGCGCCGCCTACGCCGGCCAGCGCGTCGGTCGTCAGGTGGCCGACCAGCGCGGTATCCACCACGCCGATCATCGTTTGCAGGAAGTTCTCGACGATCACCGGCCAGGCCAGGCTCGCCACCTGCCGCCGGATGCCTTTGCGCTCCGCCGGGGTCAGCGGCCCATCGCCGGCGCTACCACCGGGGGTTCCCGGCCGCCGCGCCGCCAATAGCTGATCACTCGCTACTTCCGCCCCCGCCAGGGCCGCCGCATCATCCGGCGCTGCGCCCGGCTGCGGCTCGGCCAGGGGCCGCCCCCAACCACCGCCCCGGCGCGTCGCCGGCCGGGTCTCCGGCAATGTCACGCTCGCCGCCCCATACCGGGATAACTCTTTCATCGCCACGCTACGCTCCTGATCCGTGCCGGCATTGCTGCCGCTATTGCGCCACTCTCACGTTTACGTAAATGTCATTGCAGTATACTGGATTGGCGGCGCATTTGGATCGGTCTTAGGGCGGAATGCGGAATGCGGAATGCGGAGTGCGGAAGTGGGGGTGCGGAGTGTGGGGTGCGCGGCTATTAGGCTAGGGCCGGGTTTTTCAACTTGCCCTCGACGGAGCGCAGCAGCACCGCGTTGGTCGCGACAATGATGCTCGATACCGACATGAGCAGCGCCGCGATTTCGGGCCGGATCTGCCAGCCCAGGCTGCTGTAGAACAGGCCCGCAGCCACCGGGATAGCCAGCACGTTGTAGATGCTCGCCCAGAACAGATTTTGCTTCATCTTGACCACGGTCGCATGGGATAGGATCAGCGCCCGCACGATGTCGAGCGGGTCGCTCTTCATTAGCACGATATTGGCGGTCTCAATCGCCACATCCGTGCCCGCCCCGATGGCGATGCCGATGTCGGCGGTTGCCAGCGCGGGCGCGTCGTTCACCCCGTCGCCGACCATTGCCACCTTCTTGCCTGCCGCTTGCAGTTCGCGCACATAGCGCGCCTTATCGGCGGGCAGCACCTCGGCGTAGTAGCGCGTAATACCCAGTTCGCGCGCGACCGCCGCCGCCGTGCGCGTGTTGTCGCCGGTGATCATCACCGGCTCAATGCGCCGCGCTTTGAATAGCGCGATGGTCTGCTGCGCGTGCGGCTTCACCATGTCGGCCACCGCCACAAGCCCAACGGTCCGCCCATCCACCGCCACGAACATGGGCGTGCGCCCGGCATCGGCTAGGCGGGCGGCTTGGGCGGCCGGCGGTGCCGGGATCGCGATCTGCTGCTCGTCCAGCAACCGCTGATTGCCGATCAGCACCTGCCGCCCCTCGACGGTGGCGCGGAGGCCGCGCCCAGCCAGGGCCGCGAAGGCGCTACTCCGGCCGACCGCCAGGCCGCGTTCCTGAGCCGCGCGCACCAGCGCATCGGCGAGCGGGTGTTCGCTGCCCACTTCGGCGGTAGCAACCAAGCGCAGCAGGGTGTTCTCATCCATGCCCGCCCCCTCAGCTAACACAATGTCGGTCAGTTGCGGCTTGCCCACCGTCAGGGTGCCCGTTTTATCCAGCACGATGGCTGTGATCGCCGACACGCCTTCGAGAGTCGCCGCATCTTTGATCAGGATGTTGTACTTTGCGCCCAGGCCAATGCCCACCGCGACTGCGGTCGGCGTTGCCAAGCCCAGCGCATCAGGGCACGCGATGACGACGGCCGAGATAGCGAAGGTCAGCGCCACGATAGTCGGTGCCCCCACCAACTTCCAGGCCAAGAAGGTGACGAGGCCGCTGCCCACCGCGACGATGACCAGCACCGTCGCCGCGCGGTCCGCCAGCCGCTGCCCCGGTGCCTTAGAGTTCTGGGCCGTGCGGACCATGTTAGCGATCTGGCCGATGGTGGTGTCGGCACCGACCCGGGTGGCCTGCATCACGATGCTGCCTGCTTGGTTGATGGAACCACCAATAACGGCATCGCCGGGTTGCTTGGTCACAGGCAAGCTCTCGCCCGTCACCAGCGCCTCGTTGATGGTGGTCGCCCCCTCCGTCACCACCCCGTCTACCGGCAGCTTGTCGCCGGGGCGGATGCGGAGGCGGTCGCCGACCAGCACCGCCGCCGTGTTGACCTGCATCTCCTGCCCGCCCCGGATCACCGTCGCCTGCGGCGGCACCAGATCGAACAGGGCGCGCAACGACTCGGTGGTGCCTTTGCGGGAGCGCATCTCCATCCAGTGGCCGAAGAGCACGAAGGTCACCAGCATCGCCGCCGCGTCGAAAAAGGTGTCCGTGCCGCCCGTGACGGTGATATAGGCGCTGAACAGGTAGGCGGTCAGCACCCCGGTGGCGATCAGCACGCTCATATCCAGTTGCCGCGCCCGCAGCGCGCTGACCGCGCCGCCCACAAACATCCAGCCCGCCCAGAACACGATTGGCGTGGTGAGGAGGAGCAGCAGCCAGTTGACCGGGAGGGGCGTGGGCAGGGTGCGGTGCAGCAGGGCGACCCCTAACTGCGAATAGAGGATGACCGGTATGGTGAGCAGGAGCGCGCCGAAAAAGCGGCTGCGGATGTCCGCTTCCATCGCCTGCGCCATCGCCGGGTCGGACATATCATGGCTCATGCCGCCCTGCTGCATCTGGGCATGATCCATCCCGCCCATTGTGGCATGATCCATACCGGCCGCCGGCATCGCCGATACGGCACTGCCGTCCGGTCGCGCCGGTGACGGGTCAGCCGTGGCTGGGGTGCGTGCCTTTACATCTTTGTCTGTGCTCATGGACCCTGCACCCAGTATTTCTCGCGGGCGCGCTGCGCGGGTAGCGCGAGCGCGCCCGCGATTGCCGCGCCCGGCGCGCTTACGCCGCCCGCCGAGCGCGGCGCAGCCGCAGACCGGCACTGAGGGCTAGGCTCGCCACGATCAGCAGCAGCGCCTCCCAGGCCGGGGACGGCGCGCCGGTCTGCGGCAACGCACCCGCGCTGCTCGTCACGCTGCCCGCGCCGGCGACCACCTTGCTGAAGGTAGCCGTCTCGCCGTTGACGACGGCCGTGACCGTGTACGTCCCATCGGGCAGGTAGAGGTTGCCGCCGAAGTGCGTATCCTGCTTGCCCACTTGGACATCGTACATCGCCATCACCGGCTCCAAGCTGCGGGCGGCCCCCGTCGTGTCGTTCTTAAGGGTGATGCTCGGCAACTGATCGGTGATCACCGCCCCACTGGTCTTATTGACAATCGCGATTTCGAGATGGTGATTGACCGGCCGGCCCTGGTCGGTTGGGGACATCGGCGGCATCGCCATACCCGCCATCTGTAGCATGACTTCGCCCGCTTGGGCACTCGCTGCCTGTTCGGGCGGCAGCATCGGCACCGCCGCCCCAAAGGTGAGGGTGATGCCATACTGCGCGGTTGTTTGCGTTTGCTTCGTCTCACCGGGGGCCGCCCCCGCCGGGCGCGCCATGAGGCTGCCCAGTAGTACACCGAGGCCCAGCAAGAACCCCGTCTTAATCTTCGTCATGGTTAATCTCCTATTCCGTTAATGTCGAGTTGGCAGTCTGTTATGCTCTTATCTACTATGCTACTATAGCACGTGGTCGGGTTTTGTCAAGCCTGTCCGCAATCTGTGTCACGCCTCGTCGGCCGGGGTTAGCGGCGTGAACCAGGCGTCGGGCAGGTGGGTGGCGCGCGTGCGGGCGACGGCTGCGGCGACGGCTGCGGCTTGGCGACCGATGACATAGAGCGTGCCCAGCAGGCTGTCGTACCAGAAGCCGACCAGGTAGAGGTGCGGCGCGGGGGCATCGCCGATATTGAGGCGGGTCTTTTTCTGATCGGGCGGCTGGATCGTCGCGGCCAGGTAATCGAGCGCGGGACGGTAGCCGGTCGCCAGGATCACCGCATCGAACGGGCGGCAGGTGGCGTCGCTGAAACACACGCCGGCCGGGGTGAAGCGCGTGAGGCCGGGCGCGACCTGCACCCGCCCGGCGCGGATCAGGTCCAGCAGTTCCAGGCCGATCACCGGGAAGCTGTCGGCCGGGCCGACCGGCAGGCCCAGCGCGCCGAGCGTGCGTCGCAGACGGCGCGCCGACAGGCGGCGGATCAGCTCCACCAGCGGCGCGGGCAGGCGGCTGAGGGCGACGGCCAGATAGCTCGTCGGCACGCCCGCCGTGCGGCGCGGCACGATGCTGATGCCGCTGCGTACCGCCACCGTGACGCTGCGCGCCGCCGTCGCCAGATCACGCGCGATCTCCGCGCCGGAGTTGCCCAGGCCGACCACCAACACGTCCTGCCCCGCGAACGGCGCGGCGGTGTGGTAGGCCGCGCTGTGCAGCAGGCGGCCCGTGTAGTCGCTCAGGCCGGGAATGGGCGGCGTGTAGGGCTTACTCGCGATGCCGCTGGCCGCCACCAGTACGGGGGCTTCCCAGATCGTGTCCGCCGTCTCCACCCGCCAAAGGCCGCCGTGATAGGTCGCGCGGGTCACGCGCTGCTGCGGACTGACGATCAGGTTGAAGCGGCGCGCGTAGGCGCGCAAGTAGTGGGCGAAGGCGGCGCGCGGCACAAACACCGGGTAGCCGGCCGGTAGCGGATAGCCGGGCAGCCCCGAAATGCGCCGCCCGGTGTGCAGGTGCAGCGCGGCGTAATAGTGCTGCCAACTGGTGCCCACACCCGGCCCCGCTTCCAGGATGCGGCTGGCGATGCCGTTGCGCTGCAACAGCGCTGCGGTCGCCAGCCCGGCCGGCCCGGCGCCGACGATCAGCACCGGTTCGCCGCGCCGCACCGGGCGCGTATCGGGCGCGGGATCAGCCATCGGCCGGCTCCGGCAGCGGCGCGGCGACGCGCCCGATCCAGCGGTCCAGCCCGGCGGGGTCGGCACCCGGCGCGGCAAACAGGCGGCGGCGCGCGGGCAGCAGGCGCGGCCAGAGCAGCAGCCCCACAGCCATACCGCGTAGCCGGGCGCGGGCGGCGGGTTCGCGGCTGTGGCGCAACGCCGCGCCGGCAAAGCGCGCCTGGGCGCCGGCGATAGCGGCGGCGTGCCGCCGCAGCGTCAGGCCCGGCACCGCTTTAGCCAGCAGGTAGAGGAAGTTGCGCCCGCAATAATACGAAGCCGTCACGCCGCCGCCGCTGGCGCTCAGGTGGTGGCGCACGCGCGCCGTGGGCACATAGACGCAGCGATAGCCGTGCAGCCGGGCGCGCAGGTTCAGGTCCACATCTTCACAATACATGGTCAACTGCGGGTCGAACACCGGCGGCAACGGCGCGCCAGGGTCGCCGCCGCTCAGGGCGGCCAGCAGGGTGCGCCGATAGATGGCCGCGCCCGCGCACGCCCCGAACACCTCTTCCTCCCGGTCATATTGCCCGCTGTCGGCCTGCCACACGCCTCGGCTGCCCGGCACGCCGTCGCGCCCGTAGTAGTCGCCTGCGGAATGGAGCTGATCCGGCGTAGCAAACAGCACCAGCTTCGAGGCGGCAAACGCGGCCCACGGCCGGCGGTCCAGCGCCGCCACCAACGCGCCCAGCCAGTCGGGATCGGCGGCGGTGTCGTTGTTGAGCAGGGCCAGCAGCGCGCCGCGCGCCGCGTGCAGCCCCGTGTTGACTGCGCCGACAAAGCGTCGGTTGCGCCGCAAGCGCAGCAGCCGCACCTCCGGATAGCGGGTCCGCACCAGGTCCACCGTGTTGTCGTGGCTGTGGTCGTCTACCACCAGAACCTCAAAATCGCGGAAATACTGGGCCCGCAGCGCGTCGAGACAGGCCGGCAGCAGGGCCGCGCCGTTGTACGACGGGATGATGACCGACACGCGCGGCGGGGGCAGGGCCGGCGCGCTCAGAGGCTCGCCTCCACAATGGGCGGCCAGGGCCAGGCGCGATCCCAGTTCGCCGCGTCGCTGCCCAGTTCGATCAGGCCGCGCATGGTCGCCTCGGCAGGATCGGCGGCCAGGCGCACCGGCACGCCCAGCGCCCGCGTAATAGCCGGGGCCAGGCCGGGCAACGTCGCCGCGCCGCCGGTTAGCAGCAGGCCGTCGCCGGTCAGGCTCTCGCGCACGGGCGGCTCCAGGTCTTCCCAAAACAGCACGATGCCCTCGATCAGGGAGCGCACGCCTTCGCTCAAGCCCGCCGCCACATCTTGCGGATTAAACTCCGGCAAGCCGGAGCGGCTGTGCGGGTTGTGGCCCACCCGCCCGAAGCTCCCGCCCGCACTGACCGTCGCCATCAGCGGCCCGGTGCCGGTGCTGCGCCGGCGCGCGATCACGCGCCGCTGGGCCGGGTCCAGCCCATCGTTGCTGCCCTCGGCAACCGGCTTGCCGTTGTAGCTATAGTCTTCATCGAGCGCGCCGAACTCGCGCCGCGCTTCCTCGGCCATCACGCGCGTGATCGTGTTGCCGCGCCGCCGCCGCACCGCGCGAATGATCGCCGTGTCGAGCCAGTCGCCCCCCAACGGCCAACTGCGCGCAGCCAGCACGCTGCCGTTGCCCAGCACGGCGATCTCACTGATGCCGGCCCCCAGATCGCAGATCGCATGGAGCCGGCTGCTGCGTACCGGCAGGCCCGCCCCCACGCCCGCCGCCAGCGTCGCCGGGATCGGCAACCCCGCACCGATGCCGGCGTAGCTCAGGACGTCGCTCGTGATATGGCGGATCGCATCGCCGGCCGTGGCGGGCAGGGTGTAGAGGGCACGCGGCTTGCGCGTTAGGCGGCGCAGGGCGCGTTCGCCGCCGGTCGCTTCGTGCAACGCCTGGCGCACCAGGGCCACCGCTGGGTCAAAAGCGTCTACCACGCCCGCGCGCAGCGGGCGCACCACCGCCACGCCGCTGGGCAGCGAGCCTTTCGCCAGCGCCGCCGCCTGCGTCCCCACCGCCGCCACGCTATGCCGCTCGCGGTCCACCAGCGTCACCGCCGGCATGGTGATGACCGTGGGCGCCGGCGCATCGGCGCTATATTTGCCGGGCAGCACCAGTGCCAACCGCAAGGTGCCGGTGCCCAGGTCCAGTACCAAGCGCTGGCCCGCTCGTGATGTCGCCATGTGTCCCCTTTTAAAGCCCCTGTAAAAGAAAAGTTACGAGATGTCGGTTATCCGATACCTCGTAATATGCGTTTGCAGCCACGCAACTAGGTACTCACGTGACCCTGTACCCTTCGCTACTGCCAGCACCACACTTTCCTGCTCATCCACTGCTGCGCTAACGGCCCAGCCGTTAAGGACTAAAAACAGTTCCATTGTAGCGTGAGCTGTTCGTTTATTCCCATCCACAAACGGATGATTATTGATCAGCGAGAAACAAATCGCTGCCGCCTTTTCGACAATACTAGGGTATAACTCCTCCCCACCGTAAGTCATTTTAGGTTGGGCAATCGCTGACTCGACTCCTCCATTATCGCGGATACCAGGGCTGCCACCCGTGTCTTGGATAGTGCGCTTGTGGATAGCAATAGCTTGATCGTAGCTGACATAGCGGGTCATGCTAACCTTCGGTACAATTCCGCATTCTTGCTGAAAACATAATCAAGCGCTTCTTCAAAGCTCGGTTGCGCGACTTCCGCTAGTAAATCGGCAATTGCCATCCGCAGCAGCATCTCCGGCGTAACGCCCAAGCGGCGGGCAGTATCCGTCAGCCGCTCTAGCTGCTCGGCAGATAATTCGGCCACTGTTGCCGATTTAGGCGTGTTTCGGTCCTCTTGCTGACTGTCCATCGTCCATATACTTTCTACTCAGCCGTGCATTGCTACAACGCACGGCAGTTTCTGTCCGTTCAGCCCTCCGCCCCTCCGCTCAGAACTCCGCCAAGTACGCGGCGAGGGCATCCTCCCACGGGCGCAGGCGGAGGCCGTCGGCGGCACCCACCGTGTTGGCGAGGGGCGTGTAGGGCGGGATGGGTGCGGCGCGCTGGAAGGCGGTGTGCGAGACCGGCGTAAGCGGGATGTGGCCGCGCCCGGTGAGCGCCAAGATGCGCTGGGTGTAGGTATAGCGCGAGCATTCGCCCGTGTTGACCAGGTGATACCAGCCGTAGGTCGGGTCGGGCCGGCCCAGCAGGGTGAGCAGCGCGGCGGCCGTGTCTTCGGCATAGGTGGGGGTGGAGATTTCGTCGTCCACCACGTTCAACGCGCCGCGCGCGTCGGCGGCTTTGGTGATCTTATGGATGAAATGATCGCCCGTCTTGCCGTAAAGCCAGGACACACGCACGATATAAAACCGCGGGGCCAGCGTCTCGATATACTGTTCGCCGGCGGCTTTCGACCGGCCGTACACACCGACCGGGCTGCGGGGATGCAACTCGGTATAGGGCGTATGCGCCGTACCGTCAAACACGACGTTGGTGCTGATATGGGCCACCGCCGCGCCCACCCGCGCGGCGGCCAGCGCCACATTACGCGCGCCCAACGCATTGACGGCATAAGCCAGGTCCGGGTGCTGTTCGCAGCCGTCCACATCGGTGTAGGCGGCGGGGTTGATCACCCAGTCGGGGCCGAACTCGCCCAGCGCCTGGTGCAGCGCCCGCAGGTCGGTCAGATCGCACTCCGGGCGGTTGAGCGGCAAAACGCTGTGCCCGGCCGCCTGGGCCTGGCGCGCAAAGGTGGCGCCCAGCGTGCCCCTGGTGCCTGTGATCGCAATTCGCATCGGAAATTGGACTCCCTCGCCCCTGCCCATCCCTCAAAGGCCGGGGGCCACGAAATAAGGCCGTTGTGCGCCAGTGTACCATATCGTTTGCCGGCCAGTCAACTGCGGAACCCGCCGGCGGGACTCTGCGTTACAATAGAGTACGCAGAGTAAGAGTAGGCGCGCCGCTTCGTGGGCCGCCGCCGTGTGCCCTGCCCTGAAGAAAGGTCGCTGTCCCTATGTCCCTAACCTCGATCACTGTGCGCCGCTTCGCGGGGCTGCTCCTCGGCGTAGTGCTGTCGGCCGGCCTCGTCGCCTGTGGCGCAGATCCCACGCCCTCCGTCGTCATCGCGGCGACCACGACAGTGCCGGCGCCGACGGCGACCCTGCCGCCCGCAGCACCGCCGCCGACGGCACCGGCCGGCGTGACGGAGCCGCCGACGCTCGCCCCCACCGCCGCGCCCGCGCTCGCGCCCGCGACGCAAGTGCCCGATCAAGCCACCGCGACCACCCTGCCGCCCGCGACTATACCTCCGACGGCGGCCGACACCCTCGTGCCGGCCACCGCAGCACCCCCGCCGGCCACATCCGCCCCGGCGAGTGATACCCCCGCCGCGAGCGATACTCCCGCGCCGGCCACGGTGACCACGGCCCCCGCCGCCACGCCGCCCGCACCGGGCCTGACCCCGACGGCGGCGCCAGTGAGCGCGGGCAGCATCGTGTTTGTGCAGCATGGGGCCACGCCGGGTCTCGCCGTGATCCAGCCCGATGGGTCGGGCCGCCGGCTGCTGCTGCCGGCCGGCGATCTGCACACGCCACGCTGGTCGCCCAACCGCCGGCATATCGCCTATCTGCGCGGCAGCGGCACCCACGCCGACCTATGGGTGGTGAACGCCGACGGCAGCGGCGCACGCCGGCTGACGAATACACCCGGCGTGGGAGAGGCCGATGAGCGCTGGTCGCCCGACGGCACGACGCTGGCCTATGCCCGCAGCACGGACAGCAACAGCGACGGCCAACTGGACACACAAGACCCCAGCGAGGTCTGGTTGATTGACAGCGACGGCGGGCACCCGCGCCGCCTGGCGGACGGCCGCGACCCGGCCTGGGCGCCCGACAGCAAGCGCCTCGCCTTCGCGACCAACGGCAAACCCGATAGCGCCGGCGCCTACGGCACGGGCAATACAATTGATATGATCAACGCGCAAGGCCAGAATCGCTGGAGTCCGATCAAAATCCCCGCCATCCCGCAAGACACCAGCCTGGTGGACCCGCAGGCGCAATTCAACGCCGCCACCATTTTCCTGCGCTATCCGGCTTGGGCACCGAGCGGCCAAAGCGTGGCGTTTATGGCCGAGGGGCACAGTGGGCTGATCGTCACCGCGAGCGATAAGGGCACCCAACCTACGCTGCGTGACTTCCAGTATGAAGGCAACTTCGCGCACGTCTTCTGGTCGCCCGACGGCACCAAGCTGCTCTATGAAGCCGCTCCGCCCAACGGCTACAGCGGCGTAACCGTGCTGACCCTGGCCGACCGGCACCGTTTCGCCCTCGGTGGGCGGCCCGGCAACAGCGCCTACACGCCCACCTGGGCACCGGACAGCGCGCACTTCGTTTGGGTGCAACCGGGTAACAACAGCGCCGTCGGGGCCGACCCGACATCGAACCCTGCCGGCGCGCTACTGGTAAGCAACCTCACGGCGGGCGCACCGGCCACCACCATCCAGGGAGCCGAGGCCGCCGATCCAGACTGGCGCTAGGGGTGTTTTCCCTAGCCGGGCGGCCCCAGACGGCAACCGTTCGGGGCCGCCCAGCAGCACGCGAGACCAGCGGAACCGGAGTTGATACCATTTTGTGACCTACCGGAGTCTGTATTTTCGTGAACAGGTGTGCTATACTCGCTATACCCATCGGTCGGGTTAACACCACTGCCGGTCGGTATGAGACGGCGTTGCCTCACCTTGTGGTCAAAAGGTCTACCGGCTCGGCTTTGGTCCTCGCTGCTACGGCAGCACGACCGGTCGGCGGATCAAATGACCGTAAGTCTGCAATGCCGGATGGCCTGGGGATCACCAGGGCGGTCGTGTATCGCCCAACACCATTAGTACAACCGCCGTCGGAAGCGAGTGCGTAACCCGCACTCCCGGCGCAAACAGGCATCACCGGCCGAATACGACCCGCACAGCGCCGGGAGCGGCAGCGGAGCGTAAACGGGCAGTGGGAGCCGGCGCGTTGGGTGGGCGATCCTCTCGTGAAGGAGTCTCCTGTTGTCCGTCTATAGGCGGCGCATTTATGCGCCTCTCTGTTCATTGGTTGTATGCGCCGGTCTCGTCCTACTCAGTGTCACCCCCACCATCGCCGCAAGCAGCCCCGCCGGCAAAGCCGGCAAAACGGTCGCCGGCGGCAGCCGCACCGCCACAGCAGCTAAAAGCCCCGCGAAATCCGCCCCCATCTCGGTCAAGCCGAGCGTGGTCGCCAAAGCTGCTCCGGTCAGCAGGCCGATTGTCAAAGCCGCGCCGGTCAGCAAGCCGGTCGTCAAAGCCGCGCCGGTCAGCAGGCCGGTCGCCAAAGCCGTTCCGGTCAGCAGGCCGGTCGCCAAAGCTGCTCCGGTCAGCAAGCCGGTCGCCAAAGCCGCTCCCACCCGGTTCACCAAAGTGGTGCCCGTCCCCGCTTCCGTTGCGCCTAGCCGATTCAGCAGCGCGGTGCCCGCCAAAGCGCCGCCCGCCCCGGCCCCGGCCATTGTCGCCCGCAGCGGCACCTCGCGCGGCGGCGCACGCCCGGCCCCCATTAGCGCGCCCGCCAAGACCTACACGATTGAGAGCGGCATCGCCATGCACTATTATCAAGGGTTGATGGAGACCGTGGCGCGCAACCAGGGGCTGACCATGCGGACTGATGTGGACGGCTACACCAGTCGCCAGAATTGTGGGGAAATCGGCAGCATCGTCGAGGCGCGCCTGCTTAACCCGCGTACCGGCCAATGGAGTCAGTGGCTGCGGCTACAAGTGCTGGACTGCTCGGCCCGCAGCAACGTCGCCTATCACCGCAGCATTGGGCTGATCCTCGAAGTAGACTACAACACCGCCGTGCGCACCGGGTTCTATTCCTTTGGCCGCACCGAAGCGGAAGTGCGCCACTAGCGGATCGATCTCCGCAAACCCCGCCGGATCACGCAGAATAGGCGGATCCGCACAGAAGCGTAGACACGCGCAAAAGAGCCGGTGTGCTTGCCTGGGGTAAGCGCACCGGCTCTTTTGTAGGTGGTGCGCCAGGGTCGTTCGCGCCGGCGCCGGCGATTATGGTATACTAGAAGCGGCGATGTCCCAAGAGTTCCCATATATAATAAATACCTACCACTCACCGGACCCCCTGCGTGCAGATTGCTCCGGCTACTAGCGTCCTACACAAACACACTCCGATTCGAGATCTAGCGGGAGACTTCTGATGGAACAAGAGGCGCTGTATAGTCTGGCGGCCTGGACGGGGCAGCGGGCCGCCCGCGGGCTGCGTTGGAGCCGCGCCCTGTTGGAGCGGCACTTGCTGTTTCTGCCGGTGCTGATCACCGCCGTCTGGTTGCGCCTGACCAACCTGGACGCGACTAGCCTGTGGTTCGACGAACTATGGCAGGCGGCGGTGGCGCAGCGGCCGCTGGACGCGGTGCTGGCCGGGGCGCGGGCCCACACGGCCATGACCCCGCTCGATTACCTACTCGGCTGGGTGGTCCACCATTTCGCGGCCACTGATTTTGCGGTACGCCTGCCGGCCGCGCTATTCGGTAGCGCCACGCTAGTCCTGCTCTATTGGCTGGGCTGCCTGCTGTTCGGCCGGCGCACGGCGTGGCTGGGCAGCCTGCTGCTGGCCGGCGCGCCGTTGCATCTGTTCTACTCACGCGAAGCCCGTCCCTATGCGATCTTGACCTTTATGACGCTGGCTGTCATGCTGGCTTTCTACTATCTGTGGCGCACGCCGACGCGGCGCACGATGCTGGTCTATGCCCTGGTGGTGACGCTCGGACTCTATAGCCACTATTTTGTGGGCCTGCCGGCGGCGGTCCAGTGGCTGGTCGCGCTACCGGCGGGCCTGATCGGCCTGCTGCGGCGCAGCGACCCGACGCGGGCGCACGACCGCGCGCTAGCGGGCCGCCTGACGGTCGCGCTGGTGGCGGCGGGGCTGCTGTTCCTGCCGTGGGTGGTTTATGACCTGGTGTTGGGTGGCGGCGAAGCGCAATTCGGCGTGCTGGGCATCTTCGGCGCGGGGTCGTTGGTCGGGGCGCTCGATACTACGGTGACGGCCTTCGGCCAGGTGCTGGTCGACCCGGCGCTAACTCGGCTGCCGCTGCTGCTCTTGTGGCTAATCGGCAGCGCCGTGGCGTTGCTACGCGGCCCGGCCCCGGTCCGCGCCGTCGCCCTGCTGCTGCCGCTAACCGTGCCGCTGGTCTGGGGCTTAGACGCCGCCACAGCCTACTTCTTCGCCGTCCGCCAGGTGGTCTACGGCGTGCCCGTGTACCTCCTGCTGGTGGCCTACGGCGTGGCCGTACTCTGGCGCGCCGGCCGCCGCGCGCTGACCGCCGTCGTCGCACAGGGGTCGCTGCATGGTGGGGCATGGGCGCGCCCCGTGGGCCGGCTCGCCGGGGCGGCGCTGCTCGGCGCGATCCTGCTGGCGCCTGTGGCGCAGGCGCGCAACGCGGTCAAGACCAATCCCGGCGATTGGCAGCGCCACTGGCAAGAGGAAAGCTGGCGCCAGGCCGCCGATTATATCAGCGGCTACCTGGCCCCCGGCGACGTGGTGCTGACCACGCAAACGTGTTCCGGCGTGGGCTTTGCCTTTAACTGTCTGGACTATTACCATCCGGGGCTGGCCCGCATCACCCGCGCGGTTGGGTCACTGGATGAGCTGAAAACGCAATATGCCGCCAGCGAAGGTAATACCTGGATTTTGTTGGCCCAGAACTACAACCGCACGTTTTTCAAGGGCAACACCGAGTTAATTCCCTGGATTCAGCAACAGGGACTGCAACTCGATACCCTCAGCCTGCTGTCGTTGGCCTACCCGGCCGGTCGGTTGCGCCTGCGCCCGCCGCAGGGCTTGCCGGCCGCCGCGTTCCAGACGCTGTTCGGCACCAGCAGCGCGGGCGGCGGCATCTTGCGCCTGACGCGCCGCCGGCCCGACGCAGCGCCGAGTGTGGCGGTGAGCCGATTGTTGCTCGCGCCCGGTCGCCGCTATCAGATCACGTTTGACTATCGCGCCCCGGAGGCGAACACCGGCTTACTCACCGCCTCGGTAGACGCGCCGGATGCCGTCATTCCGGGGCGCCTGTTCAAATACACCAGCCCCGACCTGCCCGCGACCTGGCGCAACGCCATACTGACCTATACGGCGGCCGCCGATCCGCAAACCAGCGATGCCGCCTACCTGGTCATGCGCTACGACGGCCTCGGCGCAGTTGCCGTGCGCAATATCCTGGTCTACGATATATCGCCGCGCGATGCCGGCACGCAGGATGTGCGCCTGATTCGCCCGCTGCTCACCCCCGCCGTGGTGGAGCCGTAAGCCGGCGGGAGACGAGTTGTGCGGTTTGCGCGGTAGAGCAGTGAAGAGCGACGGGTGGGCTAGATCGAGAACACGGATATGCGCCCAGAGGTGGGCGTGGTCGGCGGCGGTCAGCATGAAGGGCCCAAAGTCGGCCGTCTGACCCAAAACGGTGTGGCACAGGGGCAGGCGGCCGTCGCCGGTCAGCTCCAGCGTCCAACGACCGCTCGGATGGATGACCCAGCCCCCCTGTCGAACTCGAAAACCGGCGTAGCCATCCGAGCGATCCTGCGCGTTTGCTAGGTCCAAGTATCCCGGCCCTACGCCGGCACTATTGCCGCAGGAACGCCAGCAAATCGTGGGCCAGCTTGTCCTTGTGCGTGGCTTGCAGGCCGTGGGGGGCATCGGCGTATTCAATGAGCTTGGCGTGCGGAACAGCCCGCGCGACTGCCCGGCTCGTCGCCTCAATCGGCACCACACGGTCGCCGGTCCCGTGAATGATCAGGGTCGGCACGGTAAAGGCCGCCAGATCCGGGCGGAAGTCGGTGGTCCCGAACGCCGTAACGCACGCTAAGGTCGCTTGCAGACTGGCCTGGAGCGAAACACTGCGCGCCCATTCAAGCAACTCAGGACTCGCTACCGGCGACGACGGGCCACCGCCGAAGAAATCCTTGAACATACCGGCGAAGAACTGCGCGCGGTCGTGCTTGATGCCCGCCGCGATGCCGTCCAGCGCCGCCTGATCCACCCCATGCGGATTGTCGGCGGTTTTGAGCATATACGGCACGACGGAGGAGATCAGCGCCGCCTGCGTGATATGCTTGCCGTGATGGCGCGACATATAGCGCGCGACCTCGCCGCCGGCCATCGAAAAGCCGACCAGCGCGGCATCCTGCGCCCCGGTTTCCGCGATCACCGCAGCCAGGTCGTCGGCCAACGTGTCGTAATCATAGCCGCCCCACGGCTGATCCGAGCGCCCGAAGCCGCGCCGATCATAGGCAATGGTACGAAAGCCGGCGGCAGCGAAGGCTATCGCCTGATCATCCCAACTGTCGGCCGACAGCGGCCAACCGTGTAGCAGCAGCACCGGCCGGCCGCTGCCCCAATCCTTCACATAGAGTTTGGTGTTGTCGCGCGTCGTAATATATGCCATGGGAACCTCCGTAGTCCAGCACTTAAAACTGAGGGTTGTTGCCTAGCACGGTTTACGCCGGGAGAACAGCCGTTAGGGGGGTGGTTCGACCGGCGGCCGATGGGCAGAAGAGAGACCAGCTACCAGCGGCCCGCAGATCCGCCCATGCGCTGCTACGGCACAGCAATATATATGCCCGCTATCGCTAGCATGGCGCATCACGGCAGGTAGGTGGCGAAGAAGGCTAGCACGCGCTGCAAATATTCGGCGCGGTGATCCTGGAACATTTGGACGTGGGCGGAGCCGGGAGCGATCCAGGACTGAAAATGGGGGTCGCTTGCGCCGATCTGTTGCAACGTATACGCCTGGCTAACCGGGATATACGTGTCGCTGCCGCCATGGATCAGGAACACGGGGCGGCTACCGAGGCGCGCCATCTCCTGCTGCGGTTTATTATCAACCACATCCATGCCGAATAGCCCCTGCGCGGCCGCCAGGATGCCGGGCAAAAAGATCGGGGGTAGCCCGCTCACTTCGGTAAAATGGCGCGCGATGATCGGCTCCAGGTCGGCGAACGGCGAATCCAGCACCACCGCACGCAGTTCGGGGTGCGTGGGCGTGACCCGCAGCAGCGTGCCCGCGCCCATCGAAAAGCCGATCGCGCCGATGTGTTGCGCGCCGCGCCGCTGCACATAGGCCAGCGCGCCCGCCACATCGCGCCGTTCCCAGTCGCCGATAGAATAGCGGTCGCCGCCGGACGTGCCGTGGGCGCGAAAGTCGAAGGCGAAGACGTTGTAGCCCTGCGCCAACAGGCCATGTGCCAGATCCATCAGCCCAATGCTGGGATCATCGCGGCGCCCGTCGCGCCCATGCAACAGCAGGATCGTCCCTTTGTCGCCGCCGGCGATCCACCAACCCCGCAAAGGGATGCCGTCGGTCGCGCTGGCGAACTGCACATCCACGCAGGTCAGCCCGTAGTCGCGGCACTGCCCCACCGGTTGGCGCAGCGGGTGGGTAAACCGCTCGGCGGCATACACAGATACGAGGCCGTAGACAAAGGCGCTCAGCACCCCCGCCTCCAGCAGCCGGCGGCGCAACAGGCGGGCCGCCGATACGCGGCGCGGCGGGCTAGGCCACGCCGTGGACACGGAACCGGCCATAAGGCAGCCTCTTCGTCGTAAGCAACGGTGTGCTTGCCGGCAGACCGATTGCGTGGTATAATAGGGCCAGACGCGCCTGTAGCTCAGTGGATAGAGCGCCAGCCTCCGGAGCTGGATGCAGGGGTTCGAGTCCCTTCAGGCGTACCCGCTCATAGCATGACCGCCGATCCAGCATTGGATCGGCGGTCTGCGTTTGCGCCCGGCCTTAGCGGGCGGGCACCACATCGTAGCTGGTTATATAGGTCGGCACCACAAAGGTGATCACTTCGTCGTCGCTGCGTGTCGGGTTAATGGCCGTGAAATAGCCGGCCCGCCCATATTGCGCCCGTGCGTCATTCTGCTGCTCCGGCGCGGCAGCGGCAAACAGACGACCGCTGCGGTCGCGCAAGGCCACACTACGCGACCCCACCGACTCCGGCGCCGTGCCGATATTGCTGACCCGCCAGACGATGGTCACAAACTTATTGCCGGCGGGGAGCGCGTTACCGTTGAGGCTGCCCGCCTCTTGCACCGCCAGCACGGTGGCGCGCAATTGACCCTGGCCGGTGGTGCCGACAAACGTCAAGACCTCGCCGACCGGTGGCAGATCCACCGTGGGGGGGCCGGGCGGCGGCGGCGGCAGAGTCTGGATGCCGCTACCTCCACCGGGCGGCGGCGGCGGCAAGATGGGGACCGGCACCGGCGGCGCAATCGGGGCCGGCGGGGGAAAGGCCGGCGGCGACACCACCGGCGGCACATAGATCGCGCCGGGCGGCGCGGCGGGCGGCGCCGGCGGCACATAGATCGCACCCGGCGGCGCGGCCGGCGGCAGCGTTTGGGTGCTGCCCGTCGGCCGGCGGTTCAGCCAGAGGCGGCCCAACGGCAGCGGTTGGACCGCCGGCCGCGATTGCAGTTCGCCGTACTCAAAATATTGCACGGTGTAGACGCGCCCGTTGCTAGGATCGGCCTCGCTGAACTCGCCCGTGATCGGGCGGCCCAGCGTCTGCGCGCCCTGCCGGCTCTGCCACCAGGTGAGGAAGCCACCCCCCACGAACGCGCCGGTGGCCGGAAAGTAGAGCGCCGGCGCATTGCTCCCGGCGCGGTTGGTGCCCAGGGCGGCGTAGGCCCGCCCCGGATAGAGCGCCGCATAGCGCAGGCGGCCCAGCGGCGCCTGCACCACCTGGCTGCCGGCGGGCAAGTTAGCGTGGTACTCGAACACGGCGTTGACCAGATATTGGTCGCGATAGGCGCGGCCCGCACTGTCGTATTGCACCCGCTCGGCCGTGATCGGCACGCCGAAGACGGCAAAATCGCCGTGGCTGTTCCAATATTGATAGAAGCCCCCACTCAGGCTTTGCCCGGTTTCGGGAAAGTAGCGGCCGTTGCCGAGGCCACCCGCCTGGGCCGGCCCCGCGCCCAGGCTCAGGGCCGCCACCGTAAGCAGCAGCGCCGCGCAGCAGATGAGTTTCCGCACAGACCATTCCTCCTTATATAGGACTGTAGGGCCGGCCGTCACCCAGCTTGCACGTATTAGGAACGCGGACCCATCGGCAGATGGGTCTTGTCAGGTATACACAGGGAAAAAGCGATCTCGGTTGGAGAGGAGTGGTGTGGTTCGGGGACAGGGATTCGAACCCCAACTCTCAGCTCCAAAGGCTGGTGTCCTACCGTTAGACGATCCCCGAATAGACTACTCCGCAGTATACAGAATCTCGCGCCACTTGTCAAAGGCTATCGTCACGCTGTTGGCGCTGCAACGCGCCCGCCGATTGCACCAGCCAATAATCACACTCGGCAGTGAACTGCGCTGTGGCCGCCGCCAGCGTCTGCCGCCGCAACGCGCCCCAGCAGTCGGCGACCGTGCGGGCCTGGGCCTCGCCCGGCGGCAAGAACGCCCGCCCACCCCAGGTGCCCGGCGGCAGCCGCCCGATAGCACCCACCGCTCCCCACAGGCAGGCCGTCCAACCCCAGCCGGCCTGGATCGCCGCCGGTCCCCAATCAATCAGGCCGAACAGGCGCAATGTGGCCGGCCA
The DNA here is from genome assembly GCA_038228295.1 of Chloroflexia bacterium. Classification (GTDB taxonomy): domain Bacteria; phylum Chloroflexota; class Chloroflexia; order QHBQ01; family JAICKM01; genus JAICKM01. The sequence goes on from JBBRPH010000019.1 coordinate 44,277, forward strand.
GACCCCGGTGTGGTGCGCCAGCAACTCCTCGGCATAATCGGTCAGATTGGCCGTGAGCGGCAGCTTACCGTGCGGCAAATCCCAGGCCGCCGCAGCGGGCGCCGCCGGGCGCACCATCAACAGCGCGCCGTCGTCACGAAAGCAGGCCACCACCAGGGCGGTACAGGGCACCGTCGCCTGTGCCAGCGCCGCCTGATAGGTCGGCAGCAACGCACGAAAACACGCCTGCCCACTCACCGCGTCCAGGTAGCCCGACGATTTCGCCGGCCCGGCGGCCGTGTCTGCCTGCGTCGTTTGCTGCATCGCCCGTTCTCTCCAGCCCCCGCCTAACCCCCTAACGGGTGTAGTAGGCTGCGACCATTATAGCGCAGTTTGGCGCGGCCCGCAACAGGGAATTTCCCGGCGCGGCCTCAGCCCAAATACGCCTGCCGCACCCGTGCATCGTTCAGCAGATCGGCGGCGGGGCCGGCGATGGTGATACGGCCGGCTTCGAGCACGTAGCCGCGGTCGGCGTTTTGCAAGGCCAGGTTAGCGTTTTGCTCGACCAGCAGGATCGTCACGCCGGCGGTGTGTAGGCGGCGGATGACGGCGAAGATTTCGCGCACAATGATCGGGGCAAGACCGAGGCTGGGTTCATCAAGCAGCAGCAGGCGCGGCCGACTCATCAGCGCACGGGCGATGGCAAGCATCTGCTGTTCGCCGCCGCTCAGCGTGCCGGCGGATTGGTTGCGCCGCTCGGCTAGGCGTGGGAAGCTAGCGAACTGTGCGTCCAGGTCGGCGGCGATAGCGGCGCGGTCGCGGCGGATATAAGCCCCCAGCAGCAGATTGTCGGCCACCGTCTGGCGCGCCAGTACGCGCCGCCCTTCGGGGCATTGCGCGATGCCCATCTGCACCACTTGGTCGGGCCGCGCCCGGCTGATGTCGCGCCCATCGTAGAGGATACGCCCGCTGCGCGGCCGCAGCAGGCGCGACACGGCGCGCAGGGTGGTGCTCTTACCCGCGCCGTTGGCCCCGATCAGCGTCACCACTTCGCCCGGCTGCACCGTCAGGCTCACGCCCTGCAATGCCCGGATGCCACCGTAGTCCACCGTCAAGTCTTCGATTTGCAGCAGCGGGCCGGCCGGCATCAGTCGCTCCCCAGGTAGGCTTCGATCACGGCCGGGTCGCGCTGCACCGTCGCCGGATCGCCCAAGGCGATCAACTGGCCGAAGTTCAGCACCGCGATGCGGTCGCACAGGCCCATAACCAGCGGCACATGATGCTCGATCAGCACGATGGTCAACTGGAAGCGGTCGCGCAGGTCGCGGATAAAGCCGCTCAATTCGGCCTTCTCGTTGGGGTTCATGCCCGCCGCCGGTTCATCGAGCAGCAGCACGGTAGGATCGAGGGCCAGCGCGCGCGCGATTTCGAGCCGCCGCTGGTCGCCGTAGGCGAAGTTGCGCGCCTGGCCTGTGGCCCGTGCGGCCAGGCCCACCAGATCGAGCAGTTCCAGGGCGCGGCGGCGGGTGGCGGCTTCTTCGCGCCGCGCCCCCGGCAAGCCCAACACGCCCGGCAACACGCCCGTACGGGTCAGGCTATGACGGGCGATCATCACATTTTGCAGCGCCGACAGATTGCCGAACAGCCGGATGTTCTGGAAGGTCCGCGCGATGCCCAACCGCGCGATGCGGTGCGGCGGCAGGCGGGTAATGTCGGTGCCCCGCAAAGAGAGCCGGCCGCCGGTCGCCGGGATCAGGCCGGTCATCAAGTTGAACAGCGTCGTCTTGCCCGCCCCGTTCGGCCCGATCAGGCCGAAGATTTCGCCCGGCGCAACCGTAAACGACACATTGTTGACGGCGATCAGCCCGCCGAAGCGGCGCGTCATGCCCGCTGCGGTCAGCAGCGGCGCGGCGGGGGCGGGGCGGGCGGCGGGATCGCTCATAGCGGCGGCTCCCCTTTAGCACCGACCGGGGCAGCGGGCGGCTTACGCCGGCGCCGCTCGAATAAGGCGGGGGTGATCAAGCCCTGCGGCAAGAAGACGGTGCCCAGCACCAGCAGCCCGCCGTAGATGATCAGCCGCCCGTCTTTCATAAACTGGCCCAACCAGGCCGGCAAGCCGCCGGTATCCGATGCTTGGCGCAACACTTCGGGCAGCGCGGTGAGGATCATCGCCCCCAGCACCGGGCCGAGCGCGCTGCGCGAGCCGCCGATCAGCACAAAGGCCAGCAGGGCGATACCGGCATCAAACGTGCCCTGGCGGGCGTTCCAGGTGTTGATGAAATGCGCGCTGAGTGCGCCGACCATCCCGGCCAGCCCCGCGCCCAGCGTGAAAGCCAGCACTTTGTAGCCGGTCGGGTTGATGCCCATCGCGTCGGCGGCCAGTTCGTCTTCACGGATCGCGATAAATGCGCGGCCCACGCGGATGCGTTCCAGGCGCGCCGTAAACAGCAGCGCCCCCACCAATAGCGGCCCGGCCAGCCAGAGGTAGGCCAGCTTGGACGGGTCGTTATAGGGCTGCGGGATACCGAAAATCCCAACCGCGCCGCCGGTGATCTCCACGTTCAGCGACACCACGCGCAGGATTTCGACAAAAGCGATGGTGGCGAGGGCCAGATAGATGCCGCGCAGCCGCAACGCGGGCACCCCCACGATCACGGCCGCCACCGCACAAACCAGCCCGGCCAGCGCCATTTCGAGCAACACCAGCGGCACCGGGTACAGGTCGCCTTGCCAGGTGAAATGCTTACCGTCGGACAGCACGGCCGCGATATAGCCGCCCAGCGCGTAAAAGCCGGGGCCGGCGAGCGACAGTTGCCCGGCCATCAGCGGCAGGTAGAGCGACAACGCCAGCGTCGCGGCCAGCGTCATCGAGACGATGAGGAAGCCGTTGGTAGCAAAAAACTCGGTCATACTTTTTGGACCAGGGCGCGGCCCAGCAACCCGCGCGGGCGCACCAGCAGCACCGCAAACAGGATCGCGAAGGCCACGGCATCTTTGTAGCCCGAATATTGCGGCGGCACAAACGCTTCGGCCAACCCGATAACCAGGCCGCCCAGCACCGCGCCGGGAATCTCGCCCAGCCCGCCCAGCACGATCACGGCCAGCCCTTTGAGGCCGAAGGCGATGCCGAAATACGGCCCGGCAATAGACACGCTGGACGCGATCAGCGTGCCGGCCACGCCGCCCAGAAAGCCGCTGAGGAAAAAGGTGAGCAGGATGAAGCGGTCGGTATTGATGCCGAGCAGCCCGGCCGTGGTCGCGTCTTCCGCTACCGCGCGCAGGGCTTTGCCGAAGCGCGTGTAGTTGATGATCGCGGTCAACGCGATCAGGATCACCACCGAGACGGCGATGATCACCAACTGCACCGTCCGCACCGGCACCGGCGCGCCGGCGGTGCCGAAGTTGACGGCTTTGGGCAACGTGCCGTAAATGTCCGCCGGGAAATTGTAGATTTCAGCCCCGACCAAGTATTGGATCAGATTGGTGATCAGCACGGCCACACCGAGGCTGGAAACGAGCGTGAGCAGGGGGTCGGCCCCGCGCAAGCGCAGCGGGCGAAACGCCAGCCGTTCGATCAGCACGCCGATCAGCCCGGCCAGCACACTGCCCAGCGGCAAGGCGATCACAAACGGCAACTGGATGCCTAATTGTCCGTTCGCCAGCAGGCCGTTGAAGCCGAACACACCGCCCAGCAGGGTATACGTGAAATAGGCGCCCAGCGTGAACACCGCGCCGTGGGCGAAGTTGATGATGCCCAGGATCGAGAAGACCAGCGTGTAGCCCAGCGCGAAAATAGCATACACGCTGCCAATCGCCAGCCCGTTGAGGACTTGTTGCAGCACTGGCCCTCCTAGGTATCAGGTATCAGGTATCAGGTATCAGGTGCTGAACAACTAGTGCTTGCCCACATTGCAGCTAGTGGGCGTGCGTCTCCTGACACCTGATACCTGACACCTGCCGGCTACTTGTAGTCCACGTAGTTGAACATCCCCGTTTTGCCGTCGGGATTCATCTTGATCTGGGCCACATAGAACTGACCCTGCTTGACTTCGCCTTCGGGGTCGAACGAGATCGGGCCGAGCGGCGTATCGTAGGTACCGACCAGGATTTGCTTGTTGAGCGCGGTCCGCAGGTCGCCCAGCGTCATACCGGCCGTTTTGCTCTTGGTATCAAGCGCGGCCAGCGCTTCGACCATCACCTGGACCGCCGCGAACGCCTGCCCGCTGAACTGCGGCGGCTCTTTCTTTTGCTGGGCTTTATAGGCTGTGCGGAAGGCTTCGTTAATCGGGCCGCTGGTCTGCGGGCTATACGCCTGGGCGATCAGCACGCCGTCGCAGGCGGCCTGGCAGACGGGAAAGACATTGGAGGTGTTGAGGCCGTTGCCGCCGATGATCAGTCCCTTATAGCCCAGATCGCGCAACTGCTTAACCAAGTTGCCGCCGTCGGCGGCCAAGCCGGAGACGATCACCAGATCGGGCTGCACGCCCAGTACCGCCGTCGCCTGCGTGGTGAAGTCGGTGTCTTTGGTTGAGAAGGTCTGCACCGTCACCAGATTCAGGTGCATTGTGTCGGTCACGGTCTTTTGGAAGGTGCCGGTTTCCGACTTGCTGAAGGCATCGTCCTGCGCGTAGAGGACGGCCACCTTTTTGATGGCGGGGTTGATTTTGAGCGCGGCGCGCACCGCGTTCGGCGCGACAACAGCCACCGGGGCCGATACGCGGGCGATGTAGTCGCCGATCTGCGGGATGCCTTTGGCCGTGTTCGACGGTCCCACGACCGGCACTTTGGCCGCATCGGCCAGCTTGTCGGAGCTGAACGCTTGCTGCGACAGCGTGGGGCCGACGATGCCGACCACTTTATCACGGTTGATCAGGTTCAGGAAAGCGTTATTGGCGCCGGCCTCATCGCCCGCCGTGTCCTGAAAAATCAACTTGATGGGGGTACCGTTGACTCCACCTTTGTCGTTAAAATACTTTTCTGCGATCTTCGCGCCGATCACCTGCTCCTGGCCCAGCAGCGCGACGTTGCTGGTCTGGGCGACCGCGATGCCGATGGGGATCGGCCCGCCCGCCGGGAAAGCGCTGCCCCCGGCCGCGCTCGCGTCTACGGTGGGCGGCACGGTCGCCGCGCCCGTTGTGGCCGGCACGGCCGTTGGGATAGCGGTGGAGTTGTCGGCGGTGCCGGTATCGCACGCCGCCAACAGCGTAGCGGCTAACAGCAAACTCGGTAGGATGCCTCGGCGCATGGGGTTTCTCCTTTGGCTGGTTGATAGGTGGGAAACCATGCCCCAGCGAAACAGCTCGGTGACGCCGGCTGGGGCGCTTAGTGGCGCAGTATAGCACCCGTAGGCACGGCTGTCAATTTGGCGTAACCGCGCGGCCGGCTAAGACGGTCCGCACAACGACGTTCCGGCGCGAACGCGTCTGCTCGGCAGCGGCTGGGGTGGGGCTTGACATACAGACCTTTGTGCGCTACTATATCAGTGAGAGTTATATCGGCTGCGGATATAGGAGGGGAACATGGATGCCTGCGCTACCTTAACTTTGGCGCGCAGCCTACGCGAGCTGCCCAGCGGCGTAATCCGGTTGCGCCGCACCCACCTGCCGTGCGCCGCTTAATCGTCCTGCTGGGTGCCGTGGGACTGGGGGTGGTGGCTGTGGCAGCGGCGCTCGTGGCGCTCGGGCCGGCGGCGCACGCTGCCGACCGGGTCGCGGCCGTGCCCAACCTGATCACCGGCCTCGCTTCCCTCGTGGGCGCAGTCGGCTACGGCGCGCGCAAAAAATGGGGGCTATACGCCTACGCACTCTCGTGCCTGGGCCACGGGCTGATCCACGGCGCGTTTCTGGCGGCCGCGCTACAGGCCGGCCGCTTTTCGCCCGTTAGCGCGGTCGGCCTGGCGGTGGTGCCGGTCGCGGCGCTCGTGGTGCTGGTCGGCATGGCGCTTGATGCGCGCGCCGGCCGCCTCGCCTGAGCAGCGGCGCGGATAGCGGGGCGGGGCGCAAGTTGGTGCCGGCGGGAGTGCCTGGTATAATAGAGGTATGTCCGCTGCGCTCACTCCTGCCTTTTGCCCCCACTGCCACACGCCCAACCGGGCGGGGGCGCGCTTTTGCGCGACCTGTGGGCGGGTGCTAACCGGCGACTTGTTGACTCCCGGCGCGACGCTGCAAGGCGGGCGGTATCGTGTGCTGCGCCTGTTGGGACGCGGCGGCAACAGCGCGGTCTATCTGGTAGAAGATCAGCGCTTGGCGCGGCCCTGTGTTGCCAAAGCCTTGCAGGGCTATTTCGCTACCGCCGCCGAAAGCCGCCGCGCCGCCGCCGACTTCGCCCGTGAGGCGCGCATCCTGGCCCACCTTAGCACCGAACACCCCGGCCTGCCCCAGACCTACGACTATTTCGCCGAGGGTGAGCGGCTCTACCTGATCATGCAGTATGTGCCGGGCGAGCCGTTGGACGTGCGGCTGCGGGCCGGCGGGCCGTTGGCCGAAGGGGAGGTGCTGGGCATCGGCGCGGCGGTGGCCGAGGTGCTGGCGTTTTTGCACGCCCAGCGGCCGGAGCCGGTCATCCACCGCGACGTGAAGCCGGCTAACCTGATCCTAGACGGCGCGGGGCGCGTCAAATTGGTGGATTTCGGCCTGGCAAAAGCCTTGCCTTCCACTACCGGCGGTCTGGAAGCCGACCGCCACACCGGCGCCGCCGGCACCGCCGGGTACACCCCGCCGGAGCAGTGGGCGCTGCGGCCCGAAGCGCGCTCCGATGTCTATGCGCTGGGGGCCACGCTGCACCACTTGTTGAGCGGCCGCGACCCGTATGATCCGTTTCGCGGCGCCGGAGAGCTCAACCTGGAATTGATCGGCCGCCTGAGTGTGTTTCCGCCATTGCCGACCCTGCGGCCCGCTGTGACTCCTGCCCTGCACCGCTTGATCACCGCGATGTTGCTGCCGGAGCCGGCCGCACGCCCACCGGCCGCCGAGGTGCAGGCGGCGTTGGCCGGGCTGCTGAAGCCGGGCCGCGGTGTGGTGGCTCCACGCACCCCGCGCCGTCCGGCTGCGCCTAAGCCGGCCCCCACTGTCCTGAGCATCCCGCCGCTGACCCGCACGCACGCCGAAGCGCTGGCGGTGGCCTGGGTGCGTGGAGCTGTGGTGGGGTTGCCGCCCGACATGCCGCTGCCGGTTCTCAGCGCGACCCTGGAGTTGGTGCCATTCGCGCTGGCCCGTTACACGCTTGCTGCGCGCTACACCAACCCCGCCGGGCAGTTGCTGCACGCGCTCAACGCGGCGGGCGTGGCCGTGCTGGATGGCGTGGAGGGCAAGCCGCCCGATGCGGCGCTGACCGATCTGCTCATGGCGGCCCGGCCCGCTCTCTGTGCGCTTGCTCCCCCCGACGCTGCAACGCTGCTGCCGTTCCGCCTCACGACAGCCCAACTGCGCGATGCACTGATCGCGCACCTGATCGCCGTGCACACCACGAAGGTGAGCTACCGCAACAGCCAAAAGCGCCGCTACAGCCGCACCTGCAAACCAAGTCGCGGCGACATCCGGTTTGAGGACGGCGAGCCGCTACTGCTGCACTATCCACGCTGGACGGTGACGCTGCGACTGGGTGAGCAGTCGCACACGCTGATCCTATACCCGCCCGCGCCCGGTGGAGCCGCGCCCCTGGTAGAGGCACCGTTGTTGCAGGGCACGGCACTCTGCCCCGGCTGTGGCCGGCTGTTTTTACGCGCCCACCTGATCGCCTGCGCGACTTGCGGGCGGGGGGTTTGCGCCCGCTGTGCCGTCTATCGCAGCCGCCTGGGGCTGTTCCGCAAGCCGTTTTGTAGCCCCGCCTGCGCGGCCGGGTGAGCGTAGGGTTATATGGCGCCCAGCCCGGTTAGGCCGCACCGCTGTATTGACAGTGGTATACCGGGCATAGTATAAGGGTACTATCCGACCGCCACTTCACCGCAATAGGAGCCACGCCCGATGCCCCAGCCCTTGACCCCACTCACCCCGGATCTGTGGGTGGCGCAAAGCCGCCGCTACGCCATGAACAGCGGCGTATGGATCAGCGAGGGCGTGGCCTGTCTGATCGATCCCGGCATCGAGGGCGCCGAAATAGCGGCGTCGGCGACCGCTGTGGCCGCGCAAGGCGCACGGCCGGTGGCCCTGGTGCTGACGCACAGCCACTGGGACCATATCCTGGGGCCGGAGCATTGGCCGGGCGTGCCGGTGATCGCGCAGGCCGGCTATACGGCCGCTCTGCGCGAGGCCGCGCCGCGCACCCGTCGCGTGATTGCCCGCCTGGAAGCCGAGCAAGGATTGACCCGCCCCGGCCCGTTTCCCCTGCCGCAGCCCGACCGGACCTTCAACGCGACGCTGGAGTTGCCGGTGGGTGCGTTGCGCTTGCGCCTGACCGCTGCGCCCGGTCACGCCGCCGACCAACTGACGGTCTATGACCCAGCGAGCGGTACGCTGTGGGCCGCCGATATGCTCAGTGACCTGGAAATCCCCTTTGTCAGCCACAGCCTACGCGCCTATCAGGCCACGCTGGCAACGTTGGCCGGCTGGGACATCCGCGTGCTGGTGCCCGGCCACGGCGCGCCGACCAGCGACCCCGCCGCCGTTGCGACCCGCCTGGGTGAGGATCGCGCCTACCTGGCCGGCCTGGCCGAACGCATCGGCCGCGTCGTGGCGACGGGCGGATCACTCGCGGCGGCGGTGGCCGCCTGCGCCGCAATGCGCTACCGGCACCCCGCCGCGAACGCCGCGCCGCATCGCTTCAACGTCGAAAGCGCTTACGCCGAACTCGGCGGCGCGGCCGACCCCGCGCAGGTCGGCTGGAGCCGAGAGGAGTAAACTCAACGGACCGGCCAAGTTAGGACTTTTGTTCTCATTTCTACATCTCCAGACCGATGATCCCCTACCCCGCACCTGCTACAATACAACGGGTGCCGCACCAACGCTGCCGATCACCCCACCCCGACCCACCGATCACGACGCACGGCCCACAGCAGAGGAGATCTCCCTATGGAGCGGCGCGAGTTCACGGTCGCCGACGCGGCCCGGTATGATCAACGCAGCCCGGTGCGCTGGATCGCGATGCACCTGTTGCGCTATAAACGCTTCCTGGCGGTGTCTATGGGTGGCACGCTGCTGCTCAACGTGCTGGCCGCGCTCCAGCCGACGCTGATCGGATCTGCGTTCAGCGAAGTGTTGCGACCCCAGCCCAGCCGGGACGCGCTGGCGCGCATCGCGCTGACCATGCTCGGTCTGGTGCTGGGGACCGGCTTGGTGGACATCATCCGCGCCTATGCCGGCGAGTTTCTCGCCAAGCGGGTCGAACGCGACGCGCGCGACGAACTCTACCGCAGTCTGCTGGGCAAAAGCCAGACCTTCCACAACCGCCAGCGCGTCGGCGACATCATGGCCCGCGCCGCCGGCGACGTCACCCAGATCGAATCTATGATCATGCCCGGCCTCGATACCCTGTTCGACTCCTTCACCAGCCTGATCATCACCCTGCTCTTTATCGGCCTGCTCAAGCCCGAACTGCTGCTCACGCCGCTGGTGTTTACCGTCTTGTTCGGGCTGGCCCTGCGCCACTACGTCAACCACTTGCGCCCAGTGGCTGGGGCGATGCGCGAGCAATTCGGCACCCTGAACGCCGGGCTGACCGAGACCGTGACCGGCATCGAAGTGGTCAAAACCTCGGCCCAGGAGGACCAGGAGCGTGCCAAGTTCTTGACCGCCGCCCGCCGCTACCGTGACCTGTTTGTGCAAAACGGTGCTGTGCAGGCGCGCTATCTGCCGCCGCTGCTGCTGTCGGCGGCTATGGCCGGCGCGTTTCTGCACGGCGCGTGGCTGCTCACGCAAGGCCGGCTGTCGCTCGGCGCGCTGGTCACCTACCTGGCGCTGATGGGCAACCTGCGCTTCGCGGTCGGCATCTCGATCTGGACGTTCAACCTGGCCCAGTTGGGGCTGGCCGCCGCCGAACGCATCCTGACCTTGCTGCGCGAAGAGACCGAGCTTGACGAGAACCGCGCCGGTCACAGCGCACCGATGCGCGGCGAGATCGTCTTTGATCATGTCACCTTCCGCTACGGCAACACGCCGATACTCACCGACGTATCGTTCCGCGCCGCGCCGGGCCAAACCGTGGCAATTGTCGGGCAGACCGGCAGCGGCAAAAGCACGCTGACCAAGCTGGTCAACCGCATCTATGATATTGAAAGCGGCCGCATCCTGATAGACGGGACTGATGTGCGCGAGTGGAGCCTCGACTCGTTGCGTGGTCAGGTTTCGACCATTGAGCAGGACATTGTGCTGTTCTCGCGCTCGATTGCCGAGAACATCGGCTTCAGCCGCGCCGGCGCGAGCGAGGCCGCGATCGAGGCCGCCGCCGCCGACGCGCAGGCCGACGGCTTTATTCGCGGCTTCAAGGACGGCTACGCCACGGTGATCGGCGAACGGGGGGTCACGCTGTCGGGCGGTCAGCGCCAGCGGTTGGCGATTGCGCGCGCCCTGCTGACCGACCCGCGCATCCTGATCCTCGACGACTCGACCAGCGCCGTTGACAGCGCCACCGAAGACTTGATCCAGGCGGCGATCCGGCGCTTGCTGCAAGGCCGCACCACGCTGCTGATCACCCACCGCCTGTCCCAGATCCGCTGGGCCGATCAGGTGCTGGTGTTGCAAGGCGGGCGCGTAGTAGACCAGGGTACGCACGACGAACTGCTGGCGCGCTGCGACCTGTACCGGCGCATCTTCGCCCACCACCGCCCGGCCGGTGCGCCGGCCCCGGAATTAGTCGCGATAGGAGGCTAAACGATGGGCTTTGTGATGGACGGGCTGGACCCCGAACCCTACGACCGCGCCTACAGCGATCACCAGTTGGTGCGGCGCATCGCGGGCTACTTCCGCGACAAGCTGCCGCTGATCGGCCTGGTGGCCGTGATCATCGTGCTGAACTCGATCATGGACACGGTGCTGCCGATCCTGATCTCCGGCGGCATTGACACGCTGGCGAAAGGGCAGAATGTGACCGGAGCTGGGCTGCTGATCGGCGGTATCCTGCTGGCGGGTGCGCTGTCGTGGACCTTCAACTACGGCCGCCAGCGGCTGACGGCGCAGGCGGTAGGCGATGTGGTGCTACAACTCCGCGCTGATGTGTTTGCCGGCGTGCTGGGCCGCGACCTGTCGTTCTACGACGAGTATCGCTCCGGCAAGATCGTCAGCCGCGTCACCGGCGACACCGAGGACTTTTCCAATGTGGTAACGCTGTCGCTGAATCTGATCAGCCAGTCGCTGCTGCTGGTGATCCTGACCGGCGTGCTGCTGGTGATCAACCTGCGGCTGACGCTGCTGGCGCTGATCATCGCACCGATCATCATGCTGTGCGCGCTCGGCTTCCGGCGTATTGCCCGGCTGACGATCCAGCGCTCGCGCCGGGCGGGCGCAACGGTGAACGCGGCGGTGCAGGAAGCGATGAGCGGCATCACGGTCGCCAAAAACTTCCGCCAAGAAGGGCGCATCTACAGCGAGTTCCGCAACGTGAACGAGCAATCCTACGCCATGAATCTCCGCAGCGGCTTCGTCTTTAGCAGCATCTTCCCGTTGCTGGTGACGGTGGCTGGGTTGGGCACCACGGTGGTCGTCTTCTTCGGCGGCGGCGCGGTGCTGGATGGGCAAGTCTCGGCGGGGCAGTGGTATCTGTTTGTGCAGGCTATTAGCCTGTTCTGGTTTCCGCTCACCAGTCTGGCCTCCTTCTGGAGCCAGTTCCAGCAGGGGCTGGCCGCCGGAGAGCGTGTCTTCGCGCTGATTGACGCCGAGCCGCGCCTGCACCAGACCGGCCATGAGCCGGTACCGACGCTGGCCGGGCGCATCGAGTTCCGCGATCTGACCTTTCGCTACAACGATCAGGAGACGGTGCTGGCCGACTTCAACCTGACCATTCCCGCCGGGCAGACGGTGGCCTTGGTCGGCCATACCGGCGCGGGCAAGTCTACGCTGGGCAAGTTGGTGGCGCGCTTCTACGAGTACCAGGCCGGCGAGTTGCTGATTGACGGGCGCGACATTCGATCCTTCGACCTACCCACCTACCGCCGGCACCTGGGCGTGGTGCCGCAAGTGCCGTTCCTGTTCAGCGGCACGGTCGCCGACAACATTCGCTACGCCCAACCTACCGCGAGCGATGCGCAAGTGGCGACCGTGGCCGCACAAGTCGGCGGCGGCGACTGGCTGGCGGCCCTGCCGAGCGGCCTAGCGACTGACGTGGGCGAAGGCGGACGCGGCCTGTCGTTGGGCCAACGCCAACTAATCGCCCTGGCCCGTGTGCTGCTGCAAGACCCAGCCATCCTGATCCTGGATGAGGCCACGGCCAGCGTGGACCCGCTGACCGAAGCCCAGATTCAAGAGGGATTGGACTTACTGCGGCACGGCCGCACCGCGATCATTATCGCCCACCGCCTCTCGACCATACGCGATGCCGACCGCATCATTGTGCTGGACCACGGTCATATCCTGGAAGAGGGCACGCACGACGGCCTGATGGCGCAGGCCGGTCCCTATGCCCACCTCTACAACACCTACTTCCGCCATCAGTCGCCTGACTACCAGCCCGGCAGCGGCTTCGTCCCCGTCCGCGTGCCCCTGCCGGCGCTCGCCGCTGAGCAGCCGGCCTAAGTCGCGGCCAGGGGCACAGCGCGCCGGCGCGGGGGCTGCGAAGCCCGCCTCCACTTCCCACCCGTTTACCGCGCCGTGCCGCTGCCGCCCACCCGACAGGGCGGCGATCCGGGAACGGGCGGCGCCTGCCTTGACAAAGTAGTTCCCTACCGGTAGAATTGGCTCTGTCAATACAACGCCGTATTGCGGTCGGCCCATGTGAACCGTCAGGGAGTAGTGTGGTAATTTATATGCCGCGTTCTGCACAGCCTCGCTTCCTGGTTAAAGGGCGACCACCCATACTGCGCAAGGAGGCAAGTCGCTGCCTCGTATCAGGAAGCACAGAAAGGTAGCGTGCATGGCGGTCGAGAATGAACAGCATTCCTTTCCGACAAGCCCCATTAGTTCGGTTAGTTCGCTAGGCAACGCTAATGCGTTCGCTCCCCCTGAGCAGCACAGCGGCTTCTATGTCCTTTACGGCAAACGCATCCTGGACGTGATTATGGCAGCGATCCTGCTACTGCTGGCCGCCCCGCTGATGGCGGTGATCGCGGTGGGCGTGGTCCTGGATTCGCCGGGGCCGGCGCTGTTTGTGCAGGAGCGGGTGGGTAAAAACGGCACCACCTTTCGGATGTTCAAGTTCCGCTCAATGCACGCCGCCAATAGCACACTGATCCATGAGCAGCACGTCCAGCGCGTGATCCGCGAAAATACCGAACCCCAGCCGGGCGGCAGCCTCAAAATCCCCGCCGACCCACGGGTGACGCGCCTGGGCCGCATACTGCGCCGCACCAGCCTGGATGAACTGCCGCAATTAGTCAACGTGCTGCGCGGCGAGATGAGCCTAGTCGGGCCGCGCCCGGACCTCCCCTACGCTGTCGCCGTCTACAAGCCCTGGTATCATGAGCGGTTTGAGGCCATGCCCGGCATCACCGGCTACTGGCAAGTGGCGGCGCGCAATACCGTCAGTTACGAGCGCATGATCGAGATGGACATTGAGTATTCGCGCCGGCAAAATCTCAGTTGGGATCTGCTGCTGCTATTGCAAACGGCGGGGGCAGTGTTCCACGGTAAAGGGGCCAGCTAACCCCCCCGCCGGGTGATGCACGGCCAGGGGATCGGGCCTGGACCAGGGTCATGCGTGAGGGCGTGTGATGGCAAGGAGAGGTATGAAAATCGCTATGTTGGGGATGCGCGGCATCCCCGCCAATTATTCCGGCTTCGAGACCTGTGTCGAAGCCGTCAGCACCCGCCTGGTCCAGCGGGGGCATGAGGTGACGGTCTACAATCGGCCGCATCATGTCAAATGGCCCGGCGCGACCTACAAAGGCGTGCGGCTGGTCAAGATTCCCACGATCCGCAATAAATACCTCGAAACCCTGGTCCATACGACTCTGTCGGCAATCCATGCCAGCATTACCGGCGCCGATGTGATCTTGATCTTTATTGCCGCCAACAGCCCGGTCGCCGCGATCCCCCGCCTGGCCGGCTACAAAACTATTTTGCACGTTGACGGGCTGGATTGGAAGCGCGATAAGTGGCCGCCGTTTGCTAAACGCTACATTAAACTGGCCGAATGGCTGGGCACGCGCCTGCCGCACGCGCTGATCACCGACTCGCGCGTGGTGCAGCAATATTACAAAGATACCTACGGGGCCGACATCGAATACATCGCCTACGGTGCCGAGGTGGAGGCGGCAGAAGGCGGGCAGACCCTACCGCGCTTCGGCTTGCAGCCCGACGGCTATCTGCTTTTCGTCGGGCGGCTGGTGCCCGAAAACGGCATCCATACGCTGATTAAAGCCTACGAGCAATTGCACACCGACAAAAAGTGCGTCATCGTCGGCAACGCCCCCTATGCCGAAAAATATATCACCGAACTGAACGCGATGGCCGGGCCGAACGTGATTTTCACCGGCTACCAGTTTGGCGCCGCCTACCGCGAACTCAGTTCCAACGCCTACCTGTTTGTCGAACCCTCGAAAGTGGGCGGCACCCATCCGGCGCTGGTCGAGGCAATGGGCTTCGGCAGTTGCGTCGTGGCGCACGGTACGCCGGAGAACCGCGAGACCATCGGGGACGCCGGCTTCAGCTACGACGGCGATCAGCCGGTCGAGAATCTCCGTGCCCTGCTGCAACGGCTGGTAGATGAACCGGCCCTGGTCACGGCCGCGCGTGAACGCTCGCGGCTGCGCGCCGCCCGTGCCTTCTCCTGGGAGCAAGTGACCGATGCCTACGAAACGATGTTCCGCCGGATGCTGAAATCACGCCGCCCGCGCTCGGCCTCGAAGGGCCGCCGCCCCGACATCGGACCCACCGTTTGACCGCCCGCGCCCACCGGCAGTGCCGCCAAGCATGAAGATCGTCCACACAACCATTCGCTATCCCCCAGCCGTCGGCGGCGTAGAATCGTATGTCGCCGACCTATGCGCCGGCCTGCATGAGCACGGCCACCGGGTACAGGTCTACACCTCCGATTTGGCCCAGCATATGCGCCTGCTACGCCTGCCGCCTGCGGTGCCGCGTGTGGTGCATGGCGGGGTCGCCGTCCGGCGACTATCCGCCGTCGCCCTGCCGGGGATCGCGGGCTACCCGTTACTGCCGGGCTTGCCGGGCCGGCTCGCTACGACGCGGGCCGAGGTGATCCACGGCCACTGCTTTCAGTATTGCAGCGCTGATTTTGCCGCCTTAGCCGGCCGAGTGCGCGGCATCCCCTTTGTCCTCTCGCCGTATTATATGCCCGCCACAACCCGGAAATGGCGGCTCTACCAGCAGACGGTGGGCCGGTTGACGATGCAGGCGGATGTGGTCGCGGTGATTTCGCCGTTCGAGCAGCGGATCATTGAAAGCCGGGGCTTCCGCGTGCGCCGCTTCGCGCTATTGCCGCCGGCCGTGGAAGCCGCCGCTTACCAGGGGCCGGGCGACCCCGCGTTCCTGGCCCGCTACGGCTTCGACGCACAGCAGCACCAGATCGTGCTCTTTGTCGGGCGCATCTGCCGCGAAAAAGGGGTGGATCTGTTGATCACGGCGGCACAAACAGTGCTGCTGCGGGCACCCGATACGCGCTTTCTGCTGGTCGGGCCGGACTGGGGCGACCGCACGGCGTTCGAGACGCAGGTAGCGGAAGCGGGACTGACCGGCAAGGTGGTGTTCACCGGCAACTTGCCCCGCACTGCGGTGCTGACCGCCTATCGCAGTGCCGATCTGATGGCCTTTCCCAGCCGCTACGAAACGTTCGGCATCGTGCTGATCGAAGCGATGGCCGCCGGGCTGCCGGTGGTGGCGACACGCACGGCGGCGATCCCCGATGTGGTGGAGCATGAGCGCACCGGGCTGCTGAGTGCGCCGGACGATGCCGCCGCCTTGGCCGCCCACCTGCTCTACCTGCTACGCGATGCAGGTCGGCGCGCCCTGATGGGCACGACCGCCGCCGCGCACGTTGCCGCCCACTACAGTCGCGCGCAACAAGTACGGCGGGCGGAAGCAATCTATCGCTCGGTGTGCTGACGGGCCGAAGGCCGAGCGTGTAAGCAGTACGCCGGCCGCTGATTTTTACGCTTCACGTTTCTCACTCACGGATTACGTTTTACGCTTTAGGATGGGCTATGTGCGGGATTTGCGGCATTTATAATAGCGGCGACACGGAACTGGTGCAGCGGATGTGCCGGGCCATGATCCATCGCGGGCCGGACGATGAAGGCATTACCACGGCCGGCCGGGTGGTGCTGGGCACGCGCCGGCTGGCGATCCTCGATCTGTCGCCCGCCGGCCGGCAGCCGATGCAAAGCACCGACGGGCGGGTGACGCTGGCCTACAACGGCGAGGTCTACAACTACCGCGAGTTGAACGCCGAATTGGCCGCCCAGGGCTACCCGGCCCACAGCCATTGCGACACCGAGACGATCCTGCACGCCTACGAGCGCGAAGGTATCGCCTGCCTGCAACGGCTGCGCGGGATGTTCGCCATCGCCCTGTGGGACGCGGCGCAGGGGCAACTGTTTCTGGCGCGCGACCGGCTGGGCATCAAGCCGCTCTATTACGCCGCTGTCGGCGACCGGGTGCTGTTCGGCTCGGAGCTAAAGGTGCTGCTCGCATCAGGCCAGGTCTCGCGCGAATTGGACCCGGTGGCCGTGGATCTCTATCTCACCTTCGGCGTGGTGCCCGCCCCCTACACCATGTTCAAGGCCGTCCGTGCGCTACTGCCCGGCCACTACATGACCGTGGACGCAGCGGGCATCCGGCACACACGCTATTGGAATGTGCAGTTTGCCGATCAGTATCCCCAGCGCAGTGAAGACGACTGGGCCGCCGAACTACGCACCCGCCTGACCGAGGCGGTGCGCCTACGCTTGCTGAGTGACGTGCCGCTGGGCGCGTTCCTGAGCGGCGGCGTGGACTCCGGCGCCATTGTCGGGCTAATGAGCGGCATGACCGATCGGCCGGTAGATACCTACTCCATTGACTTTGACCGGGGCGGTGCCGCGTATAACGAGACGGCCAAAGCCCAGCAAGTGGCCCAACTCTTCAGCACCCACCACCACCCCCTGCGCGTAACCGGAGCCGACCTGGCGCGGGAGCTGCCGCACATCATCTGGGCGATGGACCAGCCGACGCACGACGGCATCAACACCTACTTTGTCTCCAAGCTCGCCAAGACCGGCGTGACGGTGGCCTTATCGGGGCTGGGCGCAGATGAACTGTTCGGCGGCTACAGCACCTTCCGCTTCGCGGCGCGCCTGGCCCGCTACCGAGACATTCAGACGCGCATACCGACCGCCGTGGGGCGGGCCGCCGCCGGCGTATTGGAGCGCCTGCCGGCACGCTACGAACTGGCCTGGCCGCTGCGCGGCGCGGCGGGGCTGCTGAACGCCTACCCCACCGCCGCCGATCAATATCTGCTGGTCAAGGGCTTTTTTTCGCCGGCGCGGCGAGCCACGTTGCGCAACGGCCACGGCGGCGCGGATGCGGCCCGGCCCTTGCTGCGCGACTTGCTGGCCGAACTGCCGCCCACTGACGTGATTAATCAGATTTCCTACCTGGAACTAAAAACCTACATGGCGGACACCCTACTGCGCGACACTGACGTGATGAGCATGGCCCATTCGCTGGAAGCGCGCGTGCCGTTCCTGGACCACCCGCTGGTCGAGTGGGTGGCGACGATGCCGCCCGACCTCAAGATGCGCCCCGGTCGGCCTAAATATATCCTGAAAAAAGCCCTGGCCGGCCTGCTACCCGATGAGATTTTGCACGCCCCCAAGATGGGCTTCGGCTTCCCGCTGGCCTATTGGCTGCGCGAACCGCCGCTACGCGCGATTGTGGAAGACTGCCTCAGCCCGGTGAGTGTGGCGCGGCGCGGCCTGTTGGCAGGGCCGGCGGTGGCGGCGGCTCAGCGCGCTTTCTACAGCGGGGAACGCACCGACCCGCGCAGCTACCAAGTGTATGAGCGCGTTTGGCTGCTGACCGTGCTGGAACTATGGTGCCGGAGTTACCTGGATGGCTAACGTATTATTCGTCGGGCGTTGGTTCCCGCCGCGCGTGGGCGGCATGGAAAACTACCTCTTTGAGCTCTATCGCCGCCTGCCGCCCACCACGGTAGACTTGCTGTTGCCCGACGAGCCGGGCGCACGCATCTTTGACCGGCGGCACGATTTGCGCGTGCGGCGCGTGCGGCTGCCGCCGGGGGTCTCGATTAACCGCAAAAGCGCACTGGGGCCGTTGCTGGTGATCGCCTGCACGCGGCTGCTGCGCGGCGGCTACAGCCAGGTGCATTGCGGCCATGTGCTGACCGGCGTGATCGGGCTGCCGGCGCGCCGGCTGTGGGGGCTACCCTATGTGGTCTACGCTTTCGGGGCCGAGATCACCGGCGGCGGCCTCGGCCCGCTCAAGCGGCTGGTGTTGCGCGGAGCCACGCGCATCGTCAGCATCAGCCGCTACACCACGGCCCAGGTGCAAGCGCTCGGAGTCGCGCCGGAGCGCATCGTCACCATCACGCCGGGCGTAGACCTCACCCGCTACCACCCCGACGGCGACGGCGCTGCCTTGCGCGCCCGCCTGGGCTTGACCGGCCGGCCGTTGTTGCTGACGGTGGGCCGGCTCGACCGCAGTTCGCAATACAAAGGCCACGATACGGTGATCGCGGCCTTGCCCGCCATCCGCCGCGCCGTGCCGGATGTGGTCTACCTGATCGTCGGGTCAGGCAACGATCAGCCGCGCTTGGCCGAACTGGCGGTTGCCGCCGGGGTGCGCGATGCGGTCATTTTCACCGGTTACGTGCCGTATGAAGAGCTGCCGCACTATTTCGCGGCCTGCGACCTGTTCCTGCTGCCCAACCGCGTCGATCCTTTCGGCGGCGGCGCAGCCACCGAGGGCTTCGGCATGGTCTCTATCGAAGCGGCGGCCTGCGCCCGCCCGGTGATCGCCGGGCGGCACGGCGGCAGCACCGACGCGGTGCTGGATGGACAAACCGGCCTGCTATTGGACCAACCCGACGCGGCCGGCGTGGCGGCGGCGACCCTCGCCTTGCTACGCGACCCCGAACGCGCCCGGCAGATGGGCCTAGCGGGCCGCCGGCGCGTGGAGGCCGAGTTTACCTGGGAAGGCAAAGCGCAGCAGTTAGCGCAACTAATCACGACCCTTGACCGCCGGCAGCCGCGGCCGCGATGACAGCGCCCGCCGGCGGCTTGGATCTGATCTGCGTGCCTTTTCACGACTGGCGCAAGTGCCGGCGCGAGGGTTTTCGCACGCGCGATGCCCACCTGATCCTGGCGCTGGCCCACGACCCGCGCGTGCGGCGGGTGCTGGTGGTAGACCGCCCCATCGCGCTGCCCGAACTGGCCCGCAACCGCACGGCGCAGTGGCGCGTGGGCGGCGGGTCGCAGATCGGGTTAGGGCCGGGCGTGGCCTTGACCCGGCTCCAGCCTAAGATTTTTGTCCTCGACATCCTAATGCCCGATACGCTGCGCGTGTTGACCCAACGGCACGGCTGGATCTGGACGGTGATGGGCCGGCCGCGCGTGGCGGCGGCCGTGCGTGCCGCGCAGCGCCGGTTGGACCTACAACGCCCAGTGTTATTGCTCTCTAGTCCGCTCTACGCGCCACTCACCCGCCGGGTCGCGCCGGCAGTGCTGGTGCTGGATGCCGTGGACAACCTGCTCGAACACCCCGAACTGGCCTACATCCGGCCGCAGGTGGCGGCGGGCTACGATCAGCTGCGCCGCGAAGCCGACCTGATCTTCACCACCAGCGCGGCGGTACGCGATTGGCTGGGCACAGGGCGCGAGCGGGTCTGGTTTCTGCCCAACGGCGTGGACCCCGCCGATTTCCAACCCGCTGCTCCCCATCCGCTGCCGGCCGATCTCGCGGCGCTGCCGCGCCCGCTGGTCGGCTACGCGGGCAAGATGCAGCAACGCATTGACACCGACTTGGTGCGGCAGGTCGCCGCCACCCTGCCGCACGTCAGCTTTGTCTTTATCGGCCAGATCCTGGACAAAGCGTGGATCGCCCCACTGCTGGACCTGCCCAACGTCCATTTCCTGGGCGACAAGCACTACCGGCAGTTGCCCGACTACCTCGCGGCGTTTGCGGTGTGCCTCATCCCGCATCGGGTGGGCAAAGAGGAACACGGCAGCAACGTGCTGAAGCTCTACGAATACATGGCGATGGGCCGGCCCATCGTGACCACACCGATCAGCGGCGTGGAACCGTTTGCCGCACGCATTTGTATCGCGGCCACTGCGCCGGCCTTTGTCGCCGGTATCCAGCGCTATCTGGATGCCGCCGCCGCCGGACAAGCGATCCCGCACGTCGGCGATCCGCTGCCGCCCGACACGACCTGGGACGCCAAAGCGGCGACGATTATAGAGCGGATTACTGAAAGGATGGGCCGCTAGATGGCGTCTCCAGCGGCGCACGGTAGCCTGGTGCAGCGCATCGGCTCCCGCCTAGCCAGTCGGCTGAAAGGCGGCGAGGGCTATACCCTCGATCCGCGCATGACGGGGCGGATGCTGGGCGATGTGGTGGCCCGGCGCGGCTTTGCCGCCTTGCGCGGCCTGCCGCTCAAACTGCGCCTGGGCGCAGCGGCGGGGCTGGTCTTCGCCGGGCATGGCGTGCGAATCCACCACGCCTACCAGATCCGCGCCGGCGGCAGCCTGATCTTGGAAGACGGCGTGTATATTGATGCCCTCTCGCAAAACGGCGTGCGCTTTGGCCGTAATGTCACGGTGGGCAAATACAGCGTGATCCAGGTGACCGGTGTGGCACAAAACCTGGGCCTGGGCCTGCGCGTGGGCGATCATGTGGGGCTGAACGCCTACACCTATATCGGCGCGCAAGGCGGCGTGACGCTGGGCAACAACGTCATCTGCGGCCCACGAGTCAGCTTTCACGCCGAAAACCACCAATACGCCGACCCGACCACCCCAATCCGCCGCCAGGGGGTCACGCGGCGCGGCATCGTAGTCGAAGACGACTGCTGGATCGGGGCGGCTGCGGTGATCCTCGACGGCGTGCGGATCGGGCGCGGCTCCGTCGTGGCCGCCGGCGCGGTAGTCACGCACGACGTGCCGCCTTACAGTGTGGTCGGCGGCGTACCGGCGCGGGTGATCAAGCAACGCGGCGCCTGACGGCCTAGCGTAACAATGGAGCGGCCCGGACTTTAGGGGGCCGGCGCAACAGAGTCGAAGTCGGCTACAACAGCGTTGTGGTCGCTGGGCGGCGCGCCGAAGGGGTCGTCGTATTCGAGAACCTCGCAGGTGCGGAGCGCCGGGCCCCAGGTAGCGGGAACGAACAGGCCGTCGCAGTGATAAGGAGGCGAAGCCGGATTGTGCAAAAAGCGTAGCGTGCGCGCCAGGGGCTGGGCCGGGTGGACGGTTTGCCAGCAGTTAATCAGCCCAAATTTTTCCAGCCGCGTGAATATCCGCAGTTCGGCGGGGCTGTTCTTACGGGTTTCGTCCGGCTGCCGCCGACTGATCGCGATGTTAAAGTCACCACCGATGATCAGATCCGCGCCCGCCGATCGCGCCGCAATACTATCCAGAATCTGCTCAACCATTTGCGCGTAATTGCCGACGGGGCCACGCGGCGTATGCACACTGTAGATGTGGAGCAGCCGATCCGCGCCGGTCGGTCCAGGAAAGTCGCGCACCGCCGCCCCAACCACCCACCCGGCAAGGTCATCCGGCAGCGTAATAGGCGTAACGGTGCCGCTACGGACAAACACGGCACTACCCCAGTGATTGCGCCCTGCCGGCAGCCAAAGTATGGTGCTGCCGGCGGGCTGTTGCAACGGCTGCGTAAGGGAGTGCTCGTATTTCGTCGGCGGCGAGGACTCCTGCGCCAGGAAAATGTCGGGCTGGAGGCGGTCAAATAGCCGGCGCCAAACACCAAAGTCGCGATTGCCGCCTTTGCAGAGATTGTAAGTGACGAGCGTCACATGGGCGGGCATGGGATGGTTCATAGCCTGATTATAGCACATCGCCCGAACCGCCCGCTACGCAGCGCCGCTTCGCCGGCAGTACCGGGCAAGCCGGCCGGCGCGGCGGCCGGTCCGGGCAGACCTTGCCAAAAATTGTGAAAGCCGGTACAATTGGAACGCACAAGCCGCCGGCTGCCGTGCAACGCTGCTATTGTGCGGCGCCGAGTAACACCCGGCCTCGATGTGCCGAAAGATTAGCGTAGTACGGTGCCGACTACCTCGTTGACCAGCCGCTGCACGAATGCAAAACAATAACTCCTATAACAATAACTCCTATAGTGAAGCGAGGAAGCGTGAGATCACTGTATGACTGAAAGGCGTAACTCAATTAGCCGGCTTACTGATTGCCGCCTCTTGCCTTTGCCTAAGATTCCAGACGAACGGGGAAATCTGACGTTTATCGAAGGTCGGCGGCACACTCCGTTTATGATTCAGCAGATTTTTTGGACGGTCGGCGAGGCGGACAGCACAGTGCAAGAGGGATACGCCCACGCGCAAGGCGAAGAGTGTATCATCGCGCTTTCCGGCAGTTTTGCAATCGTCCTCGACGACGGCATCGGGCGCCAAACCGTCAGTCTGAATCGGCCGGATGCTGGGCTGTATATCCCCCCTCTGATCTGGCGGCGCGTAGAAAACACAGCGCCCGGCGCCGTCTGCCTGATCCTCGCATCCTTGCCGTATGAGGAAACAGACTACATCCGCGATCCGCAGCGCTTTGCCGCGCTACACGCGCAGCAAACCGGACAAGGGCTGCTAGGGGAGACGCAACCGCATGATCAGTCTCGCTGATTGCCACATTATCACCTTGCCCCAGATTGCGGCGGCCGCCGGCGCGATGACGCTGGGGGCCGCCGGCACAACCATCGGCTTTGACATTGCCCGCGTCTTCTACCTCTATCAGGTGCCGGGCACTGCCGCACGCGGCGCGCACGCCCACAAAACGCTAGAGCAATTCATTATTTGTGTGACTGGCTGCTTCAGTGTCATCCTAGACGATGGCCGCACACGCAAGACTATCAAGCTAGACCGTGCGGATTGCGGGCTGTACATTCCGCCGTTTATTTGGGATGAGGAAGTTGAGTTTTCTGCGGGGGGCGTGTGCTTAGTGCTGGCTTCACAGCCCTATAATGAGAGCGATTATATCCGCGATTATGATCAGTTTCTCGCCGCCAAAGGTCTACGGGCCGGCGCAAGCAGCGGCACTACCCCGCCGGGCTAGTCTGCAACGACAGGTGCGGCCCACCCCAACGGCGCCCGCCCGCATAAATAAGCCGCCCAGCCGGCGTGCGAACCGTGCGCTGGTCAGCGCGTAGAGGAAGCCTGCACTGCTTCGTGCGGTTCGATCCCATCCAGCACGACCAGATCGGTAGAGATCTGGGCCGTGCGTAACATAAGTGCGGTCTCCGCTTCATAGTTAGGGTTCATCAACAGCGCTGTCTGCACTCCGCGTGGCATGAGATCGCTATAGGCGACAATGGGGTGCCCAGTACCGGGAATAAAGCGGCCCTGCTTGGCCGGGTTCAGGTCAACGACACAGTCAAGCCACTGGCGTTGCGGATCCACTAAGTTCGCCAAAGTGACGCCTTTAGCACCCGCGCCCCAGAGAGCAACTCGTCCCCGGCGGCTCAGGTTGGCGATCCGCGCTTGCCAGTCCTGGCGGAGCCGGCTTTCGGTCTGCGTAAAAGCCGTCGCCAAGGCGGGGATCGCGCCGGGATCTTTTGCGACGGCGGAGTTGTTCCGGCCTACCGTCGCCTCCAGCCACAGGTATTGTCCGCCAAAAACATGATCTACGCGCTCAACCGTGAAGCCCGCAGTCTCAAAAGCCGTGGTCAACGAGGCGACGGTAAAAAGCGAACAATGCTCGTAGAAAAAGTCCCAAATCACCTGCCGGCGTAAAATCCAGTCAACGCACGGGGTTTCAAAAAACACGCGCGCCTGGCCGGCATGGGCCAGAGCCTGGCGGATGGTGCCGAGCAATGCCACAGGGTCAGGCACATGTTCGATCACATGGCGGCAGACGACTACATCGGCGGGAATGTCGGCACAATCCGCATCGTAGTAGCGTTGCTGAAACAGCAGCCGCCCATCTAGGTCAGTCGCCGGTCCTGTATAGCTGGGATCGAAGCCGTAGCCGCGGTTGCCGGCCTGCGCCGCAACCAGTTTGCGGAGAAACAATCCTTGTCCACAGCCGACTTCGACAATGCGGCAGTTCTGCACGCCTTTGTCCACTACCAAGTGGTGTACGCGGCCGTCGAGATAGTCGTGAAACAACGGCGAGCAGGTTTGGGTGTTGTCATAGGCAGCGTCATAGCGCAAGCGCGCCAGATCAAAGGCTCGGTTATACACAAACCCACATTCCGCGCAGTAGACCATCGCAAGATCACCCCGCGTGACGGCGAGCGCCGCGCTTTCGCTCGCCGGCATCAGATTTTGGTGAGCCGGCACTCCCAGGCGCTGCAAAAACGGCAGTACAGCGCGTGCGTGGCAGACTGGGCAGGCATTAGCTCCCGTCATCGTAGCTCCTTTGCTGCTTGCAACTGTTGCTCCCACCAACCAATCGTCCGCTCCAACCCCTGGGCGGTGGTGTACGCGGGCACCCAACCCACCTCGTCCGTGAGCCGCCGGACATCGGCGATCAGCAACGGCGGGTCGTTAGGCGCGGTGGGCAGGACGCCCAATTGCACTAAATCGGTTCGTCCTAAGTACTCAGCGATCTGCATCACCAGTGTCCGCACTGCAAGCGGTTGCCCCGATCCGATGTTCAGCGCGCCGGTTACAGTGCTGTCCAACAGGGCGACGAAGGCCGTCGCCACGTCCGCGACGTAGAGAAAGTCGCGCAGTTGCGTGCCGGCCGAACAGCGCGCCGGCGCGCCGCGTAGCAAACTACGGATCACTGAGGCGACCAAGCGAGCCTCATGCTCGTGCGGGCCGTAGACGAAGAAAACCCGGCCCCAGGCCGCGCGCAGGTCCGCTTGTGTGGCATAGGCCGCCAAGACCTGTTGCAGCGAGTGCTTACAAACACCATATAACGTCGCCGGCTGTAGCGGAGTATACGCTTCTGAGCAGCATCCGTAGTGCCAATCGTACTCAGCACAGGAGCCGGCCATAACTACGCGCTGCCCGCCGCCCTCGGCAAAGGCTTGCACCAAGTCCAGGCTCGCTTGCACCCAGCGCACGTTCTCTAGCGCGGTCCAGTAGCGGCCGGGTACGGCAAACCAAGCAAAGTGCAAGAGGTGCGTGGGCCGCACAGCGGGCAGCAACGCCGCCACCTGAGTAGGGTCCAGTAAGTCGGCACGGTGCCAGTGGATCCCCGCAGGGTCGGCGGGGGGCGCGCCGGTACAAACGGAATGCACTTCAAAGCCCCGTGCGAGCAGGGGTGCTAGGCAATTACGCCCAATAAAGCCGCCGCCCCCGGTGAGCAGCACGCGCTTCATAGGCGATAGTCCGGATGTTGTTGATCGCGCAGCGAGATCGTGCGCGTGTCGGCGGGCCAGTGAATAGCAAAGGTGGGGTCGTTCCAGCGCACTGCCCGTGCCGCTGCGGCATGGTAGAACGTCGACATTTGGTAGAACACTTCCGTGTGGTCGGTCAGCGTCTGGAAGCCGTGTGCCACACCTTCGGGGATGTAAAGCATCCGGTAATTGGCGGCGCTAAGTTCGACAGCCACCCACCGGCCGTGGGTGGGCGAGTCGCGGCGCACATCAAGCAATACATCATACAGCGCGCCGCTGGTGCAGCGGATCAACTTCGCTTCCGCGTGCGGAGCCGCTTGATAGTGCATCCCGCGCAACGTACCCTTATGCGTGTTGACCGAGATGTTGCACTGCACCCAGTGCTGCGCGATACCGTGCGCGGCAAATTCCTGTTCACACCATGTGCGCGCAAAAAAGCCCCGCTCATCCACTAGCGGATGCACTTCGATCTGGAAGACACCGGGCAGTTGCAGTTCCGTGAAGATCACAACGAGTGCCCCCTGGATAGTGCTCGATGGCGCGCCTGGCGGGGTACGGTGGTCATACCACGCGCAATTGCGGAATGGGGATGATAAACCGGCCCCCCCGGCGGCGGTACTCGGCTTGCTGGGCCAGGATCTCGTCAGCGAAGTTCCAGGTGAGCAATAAGACATAGTCCGGTTGGTCCGTCAGTAGTCGCTCCGGCGCGTAGATCGGCAAGTGGGTGCCCGGCGTGTAGTGCCCTTGCTTGACCGTGCTGCGATCTACCACATAATCGAGCGTCTCCGCCCCGATGCGGCAGTAGTTCAGTAGCGTACTGCCTTTAGCGGATGCGCCGTAGACCGCGATCCGTGCTCCGTTGCCTTTCAGTCGTCCTAGCAACGCCCGTAAGTCGTCGCGCAGCCGTTCAACCGTCGCGGCAAAAGCTTGATACGGCGTGACCTGCGCGACCCGCCAGTCCGCTTCATCGCGCAACAGTTGGGCCACCCGTGGACTGGGTATAGCAGCGGCCGCCGGCGCGGTTTTGCCGACGGTAAGGCGCAGCGATCCGCCATGGATCGCCAATCGCTCTACGTCTTGCACGGCTAATGCGTGCCGCTGAAAGAGTTGCGTCAGGGCGGTCAGCGAAAAGTAGCAGAGATGTTCGTGATAAATCGTGTCAAATTCCACATGGTCCAGTAAGTCTTTGACATAGGGCACTTCGATCACGGCAATGCCGTCGTCTTTGAGTAGCGTGGCGATGCCGGTGACAAAACCGTTCAGGTCGGCCACATGGGCCATGACGTTGTGAGCATGGATCACATCGGCCTGCTCGCCGGCAGTCTGTAACTGGTGTGCCAGATCCGCGCCGAAAAACTCAACCAGCGTGCGAATACCCCGTTCTTGCTCGGCCACACGCGCAATATTCGTCGCCGGCTCAACACCCAGTACGGGGATACCGGCGTGCTGGTAGTATTGCAGCAAATAGCCGTCATTGCTGGCGATCTCGACCGCTAGGCTCGTTTGATGCAGTCCACGAGCGGCGATTAACTGCGTGACAAGTTGTTGCGCGTGCTGGAGCATGGTGTCGGAAAAAGAGGAGAAATAGAGATATTCGCGAAACAGTTGTTCCGGCGGCACCGTCTCGATGATCTGCACCAAGCTACACTGCGGGCAGAAAGCCAGATCCAACGGATAGGTAGCTTCGGGGCGGCTGAGATCGGCAGCAGTCAGCAGAGCGTTAGCCAGCGGAGTGCGGCCTAACGAAAGCACCGTGATCAGCGCTGCGTTGCCGCACGAACGGCAGCGGGAGTCGAATAGGTTCATGCCGCCGCTCCTAGAAACTGTTTGTACCAAGCCACGGTGCGCCGCAGTCCCTCATCAAGGCTAAAGAGTGGCTGCCAGCCTAGTACCCGCCGGGCCAAGGCTGCGCTCAGGTATTGGTGGCGGATTTCGTTGCGGGCTTGATCATAGATCACAGGCTGTAAATCCGATTCCATTAAGGTCAGAATGCGGGCGACCAGATCCAGAACCGTCACCTGGATTTCGTTTGAAAAATTGAAGGCTTGACCGCGCAGGGCAGGGTCGGCGGCTAGCTGTTCGGCTAGGCACATATAGGCCGCCGCGCCGTCTTCGACATAAAAATAGTCGCGGATATACAGGCCATCCGAGCGGATTACAGGAGCCTGCCCGCGCAGAATCGACCGGATGGTGCCGGGCACAATGCGGTTCCAGTTGAGATCGCCGCCGCCGTAGAAATTACCGCAACGGGTGATTGTGACCGGCAGTTCATACGTTTCCGCATAGCTGCGGGCGATGAGATCCGCACAGGACTTACTGACATCATAGGGGTGGCGACCTTGCAGGGGGGTCGTTTCATCGTAAGGCAACGTGGTGTGATCGCCATAGGCTTTATCGGACGAAGCCAGAATAATTTGCCCCACTGTGGGGCTGCGGCGACATGCTTCCATCATGGCCCAAGTGCCGCCGATATTGGTCGCAAAAGTGGAGACCGGATTGCGATTGGCAATGGGCACAATGGTCTGTGCCGCTAGGTGCATTACCGTTTGCACTTCGTACTCGCCCAGTGCCCGCTCAAGCAGCGCCTGATCGCACACATCACCGCGCACCACCTTGACTCTATCCAGTAGCCCGGCTCGCCATAGTTCGGACTGCGGCATCCAGTCCCGCACCAGGCAGACAACATCCGCGCCGGCTTCCACGAGGCGGCGCACCAACCAGCCGCCGAGCAACCCACTCGCGCCGGTCACCAGGGTGGAACGATCCTGCCAAAATTCGCTCATGTCCACACCTTCCAGGGCGCACGATCCTCTTGCCAAAGGCTATCGAGCAGACGCTTATCCCGCAGGGTGTCCATACATTGCCAGAATTGATCATGCCGGTAGGCCATCAATTGGCCTTCAGTCGCTAACTGTTCCAGTGCATCGGATTCTAAACTGATCTGAGTATTATCAGGCAAATAACGGAAAATCGCGGGCTCGAACACTAAGAAGCCACCATTGATCCAGCCCTCACCGATTTGCGGCTTTTCAATAAACTGCGTCACGGTATCCCCTTCGAACGCTAGGCCGCCAAAGCGCGACGGCGGGCGGACGGCGGTCACGGTGGCGACCCGCCCGTGCGCGCGATGAAACGTGAGCAAATCGTGCAAATCCACGTTGCACACGCCGTCGCCGTAGGTCAGCATGAAGGTTGCGTCGTGCAGCCAGGGTTCCAATCGCTTGAGCCGGGTGCCGGTGTTGCTGTCTTGGCCGGTCTCAATCAGATGAATACGCCAATCCTCGCATTCGCGGTTATGTGCTTCGACCGTACCGCGCACTAGATCGATGGTCATACTGCCGTTCAGATGGTAATAGTCAAGAAAATAGCGTTTGACCATTTCACCTTTATAACCCAGTGCGACGACAAATTCGTTGAAGCCATAATGCCCGTAATGTTTCATAATATGCCAGAGGATCGGCCGCTCGCCGATTTCGACCAGCGGCTTGGGACGGATAACCGTCTCCTCCGACAGCCGTGTGCCGAGACCCCCCGCCAAGATGACCACTTTCATGACGCTTGCACTCCCGCCTGTCCATCTGGGGGGGTAAACGTGTTGGTCCACTGCAACAGCGGCCGCACCACGCCGGGGTATGGACCGGCGTAGTCACCACGCACCGAGTCGCCGTCGAGGCTGTCGATCACATGAAAGGCCACAGCATCCCGCTCCTCCACATGGACAATCACGGGGTCTAAGGTGCTGATCACCGCTGAAACGATAACAGTGCCTTCAGCCAAGAAATTACCGGGTATCCAGGCCGTGCTGACATAGTGCCCCATTGGGCGCGGGCGCCCCCGCCACGCGGGGTCGAGATCATTGCTGACAAAGAGGTAGGTGCCTTCTTCGTTATGCAGGTGGTAGTTGGGAGCTAGTAGATGGCCCGGTTGCAGCACCTCGAATTCCATTTCGAGACCGATGGGTTGCCGAATATCCAGCGCGTCGGTCACCTCGCCGCTACTAGTACGCACCCGTACCGCGTGCAAGCGCACGACGCTGTTGCCCGGTGCGGTAGCTGCATCCGGCCACTCGCGCGCCGCCGAGGTGCCCAGCCCGGATTGCAGGTAGTTGTTCACAATTTGGTACGACGGACCGTCCGCCAAGACACCACCCGCATCCATCAGAATCGTGCGTTTACACAGCCGAGTGATCGCCGACATATTGTGCGACACAAAAAACACGGTGCGTCCTTGCTGCCCCACATCCTGCATCTTCGCCAAGCATTTTTTCTGGAACGAGGCATCGCCGACCGCCAATACCTCGTCGATCAGCAAAATCTCGGGTTGTAGATGGGCTGCCACCGCGAAGGCTAACCGGACATACATCCCGCTAGAGTAGCGCTTCACCGGCGTGTCCAAAAATCGATCAAGATCCGCAAAAGCAACGATTTCATCAAAATGCCGGGCGACTTCGGCGCGCTTCATGCCCATGATAGAACCGTTGAGGTAAATGTTCTCGCGGCCACTGAGTTCCGGGTGAAAGCCGGTGCCGACTTCTAATAAGGAGCCGACTCGGCCGTAGATGTCGGCGGTGCCACTGGTCGGCTCGGTAATGCGCGACAGGATTTTGAGCAAGGTGCTTTTGCCGGCTCCGTTACGGCCAATAATACCGACGACCTCGCCCGCGTTGATCTCAAACGACACGTCGCGTAGTGCCCAAAAATACTCGCGGGCGGCTGCGCCGTTTACGCGCGTACCGGACACCAGATTACGCACGGCGCGCCAGGGCGCAGACAATGCGTCGGTTAAATTATCGCGTAAGGTGGTGTAGGCCACCCGGCTCCCGATCTGGTATTGCTTACTCAGGTGATCTACCCGGATCACGGTATCGCTCATCTTTTACACCACATCGGCAAACGTCTTCTCAACGCGGCGGAAGTAGAGCAGCCCACCAATCAATGCCACACCGACGACCGTTGCCGACACAAAAATAGATGCAGCCGGTGGGGGAGTGCCGAGCAAGGCCCAGCGGAAGCCGTCTACGACCCCCACCATCGGATTGAGGCCGTAGAGTAGCTGCCACTGTTTCGGCACCAAGTTGCCGGAATAAGCAATCGGGGTAGCAAACAGCCAGACTTGGGTTAAAAACGGGATGATGTGCCGAACATCGCGGTATTGAACATTCAGGGCCGATAGCCACAACCCCGCAGCGACGGCGCTGGCGAGCGCCAGCAAGATGAAGAAAGGTAATGTGAGAATAGCGATGCTCGGCACAATGGCGTAAAACGCCATGAGTGCCAGCAGCACAACAAATGCGACCGCAAAATCCAGTAGCCCAGCGATCACCGCCGACAACGGCACAAGCAGGCGCGGGAAGTACACTTTGGTGATGACGTGCTGATTCGCTACCAAGCTGTTGCCGGCCTGGGTTAAACCAAATGCGAATAACTGCCAGGGTAAGAGGGCACAGAAACTGAATACGGGGTAGGGAAGACCGTCGGACGGCGTGTTCATCAAGCGGCCGAAAAAGACGCTGAATACCACCATCATTAAGAGTGGTTGTACCACGGCCCAAGCGCCGCCCAGCACAGTCTGCTTATAGCGCACTCTAATATCACGCCATGTCAGCAGGTAAAGCAACTCCCGGTATTCCCAGAGTTCGTGCAAATTAAGCGCGGCCCAACCCTGAGATCGCTTGATGTGAACGTGCAGGAGAGGCGGGGCGTGATTCTCAGCCGACGGTTGCACTTCGGTGTCGGTAGTTAGTAACATTGTTCCATTTCTTAAACGCCTTGTATTAACCCCTGCGCTAGGATCTTAGTTAAACGGTCACGGGGATTGTACCCGATTTCACAACCAATGACAAGTACTAGCCGACAGGGGCTGGTGCCTACGTTGTTTTTCGCAGCCAAGCGGACGGCCAGTGTGTAATGTTTTTATCTAGGCGGCTTTCATTGAACGGCCACGGTGGTTGCTGCAAGTGGAACTCCGGATGCCGTTCGGCAAACTCGCCGGCCGCCGCCGCCGGGTTATCCCACACCCATTCCGGCTTACCCTGCGGCACATCGTGGAGATCTTGCATTATGCCGTCTGTTGCCACAATATACGAGCCTGGGGTGATAAAGCGGTGATAGGCCTCTAGTTCGGCCAGAACGTGTCCTTTGCTGTGATTGGAGTCGAGCAGAACAAGCACGGTTTCACCTTGAGCTATCAAAGACCCGACGTGGCGAACCACAGTAGAGGCCGTGGAAGAGCCTTCCACCAATGTAATCAAGGGGGATAGTGTATGCGCCTCTATCGTTTTGCGGTTATGAGGTCGGATCTCGATATCAATCCCGATGACGCGCCCTTTGCCCATCGCTTTGCACAGACTCGCATAATAAATCAGCGAACCGCCATGCGCCACCCCCGTTTCGATGATAACATCCGGCTTCACAGTATAAATGACCTCTTGCAGCCGGATCATATCTTCGGGCAACTGAATAACAGGCCTACCCATCCAACTAAAGGTGTAGGTATATTTTTGGTTCCAGCCTACTTTGAGCCATTGTGTGGAAATCAGTTCAAAGGCGGCATCGGAGTAGAGATCGAGGCTGACAGAGTGCCCGTCCGCTTCTTGGATTAGTTGCTGCGTCTCGGTATCTATGGTTATTCGCATGATCACTCCCATTTATTACGCCATGTCTACTTTATTTCTGTATAATAACGGCAGAGGGCAACCGCCTGCGCCACTTCGCACCTAGCGCGTTATAGCATAGCATACCGATTGCGACAGCGTCAAGACAGTCAGCCGCGTACCTGGTTGGTCACCAAAGTAAGCCTTTGACAAATAGGGCACAATATCTTATAAATATGAAGCCCGCCGCGTGGAGAGAAAAGCCCGCAGACTTGGTATAGTAGGGGAAAGTACGTGGTTTAACCGCCAAGGAATGAGTAACCTGACGATCCACCCGTCAACAAGAGACAATTCCTCTCACCATACTGGAGATGCGCCGGTAGCCGGCCCGTTGGTGAGCATCGGGCTACCGGTTTATAACGGCGAACGTTACCTCCGCGAAGCACTGGATTCCCTGATCGGGCAAGACTATCCCCACCTCGAACTCATCCTCTCCGATAATGCCTCCACAGACGCGACAGCCGCGCTCTGTCTGGAATACGCCGCCCGCGATCCACGCATCCGCTACTATCGGCTGGAGAGCAATATCGGATCACTCGCCAACTTCCGGCGCGTCGCTCAGCTGGCACAGGGTACCTATTTCATGTGGGCGGCCTTTGACGATCTGCGTAGCCCCACCTATCTGAGCGCCTGTGTCGCGGCGCTAGAGGCTGATCCAGGCGCCGTTTTTTGCTGCACCGACCTGCGCCTGATAGATGAAGAGGGGCAAGAAGTAGACGAAGCGGCTTGGACGCACGGCATCCGCCCGCAGGGCCGCACGCCCTGGCGGCGGGTACGCGCTATAGCACGAGCCAGCTACTGGTACGACGTTTACAGTCTGATGCGCAGGCAAATGCTGCTCCAAACGCGCGGGCTGTTACCGGTTTGGGGAGGCGACGTGGTCCTGTTGCTGGAGTTGTGCCTGCGCGGGCGGGTGCTGTATGTGCCGCAGAAGCTGTTTACCTACCGTGTATTCCCGCACAAAACACAAGACGACCTAGCGCGTGGGGTAGCGGCGGCCCAGGCCGCAACGGCAGTGCCGGTAAGTTGGACCACCCTAACCCTGGAACTGACACACAGCATCCGGCTGGCGCCGCTAACACAGCACACCAAATTGCTGCTGATCCTACGCTTCCTTTGGGAGTTCTGTGGGCGTAACGCGTTGATCGGCAGCTTCATTTACGCCGAGGGCACCGCCGGCGTGCGCCACGCCCTGCGCCGCCACGCTTATCGCCGCAGCCTAGCCTTGCTGGGTATTGCCGCACTGGGCAGTAGCCAGTTCCAGCGGCGCCGGCTGGGCGCGAAACTCCGCAAAGAACTGCGCCGCCGATGAAAGTGATCTACGATATATCCACACTCGGGCTAGGCTACCGCAGCGGCGAACGGGCGGGGGTGTTTCGGGCGGTTGAGCGACTGGCCTACGGACTGGCGGCCGCGCCGGAGTGTGATTTGGTGTTCAGCGCCGCGCTTAGTATTCGGGAGTTGCACGCTGCATTCGCTTACCTCGCAAGCACAGCGGGGCTGCAAACCGTCCCTTTGCCGCATCCCTATAGGCAACGCCCGATCCAAGCCGTCCTCGACTCGCCGGCCAAAGCCACGCTCGACCGCGCTATCCCCCAACTGAGCAGACGGATCGCACACACCGCCGGGCCGGTGCGGCTGGGCCTGCAAGTGGGCCGCCGCCTAGCTTGGGCAACGCAACAGCGCCTAGAAGCCGGGTATCCTACGATTGAGCCGCAGAGCTTGGCCGCCGCCGACGTGTTTCACTCGCCCATGCACGCGATCCCCCCACAAGTCAAGGCGCGGCAGGGGCTGGGCAAACTGCTCACCGTGTACGACCTGATCCCGATTTTGCACCCGCAGTGGTTTAAGGCGACCGCGACGACCAGCGTGACCGCTGCGGCGATCCTCCAAAGCATTCTGCCTGACGGCTGGGCGTTGTGTATCTCGGAAGCGACTAAAGCGGATCTGTGCAGCTACTTGCCTATCGCGCCGGAGCGGGTGCGCGTCACCTATTTGGCCGCCGATCCAGCCCTGTTCTATCCGTGCACCGATGTGGCAACCCGGCAGGCGGTCCAACAGAGGTACGGCCTGCCCGCCGCACCCTATCTCCTGAGCGTCAACACGCTGGAACCGCGCAAAAACATGGAACACGCCATCCGGGCGTTTGCGCGACTCGTGCAAGAGCAACAGATCCCCGACCTCTGCTTTGTGCTAGTCGGCGCGCACGGCTGGGACTACGGCACCATCTTCGACACCATCGCCCACACACCGGGCCTC
>JBBRPH010000020.1:0-75475 GCA_038228295.1 Chloroflexia bacterium
GGCTACAGCTACGAAGCCCGCCTGCGCGGGCTGGAGATGGGGCGGCAGCGTTCAGGAGTATTGCGTCTAGCCCGCGCAGGCGGGCTTCGTAGCTGTAGCCGCGACCTCGGTCGCCCCGTGTCTCCGTGTCTCCGTGTCTCCGTGTCTCCGTGTTGAACAATCGTCTGCTGTCCCCCATCCGGCAAACTCTGTGCGTCCTGCGCGTCTTTGCGGTGAAAATTCGTGGGATTCAGGTCATGCCCCGCACCCACGCCCGCAACTCGTCGCTGCTGCCCAGCACAGGGATGTCTTCGGGCAGAGATTCGAGGAAGCGTGCGCCGTATTGGCGAGTGGGGAGGCGGGCATCGCAGACGGCGACGGCGCCGAAGTCGCGTTCGGTTCGCATCAGGCGACCAAAGCCCTGTCGAAAGGCGATCAGCGCCAGTGGGAGCATATAGAGGCGGAAGGCATGGCCCTCCAGTCGCTCGATCTCGGCGCTGCGCGCAGCCACCAGCGGATCGCCCAGTTGCGGGAAAGGCAGCTTGTCCAGCACCACCAGCCGCATCCCCGGCAGGTCTACGCCTTGCCACCAACTGCGGCTGGCGAACATAGCGATGCGCTCGTCGGGCGCGCCGCCGCGTAGCGTCGCCATCAGCGCGGTTTGCGTGCCGTCGCCCTGGCGGTACAGCTTCCAGCCGGCGATCCGCATGATGCTCAGGCGGCTCCAGACCGCTTCCAGCGCGCGGTGGCTGGTGAACAGTAATAGGCATTTGCCGCCCGCCGCATCCATCAGCCGGGCGATCTGATCGGCCAGGCGGTTGAAATAGGCCGCGTCGCCTTTGTCCTGCCCCGGCACGGGCGTGACAACCAGGCGCGTGCGGCCCGGATAGTCGAACGGCGAGGGCACCATCAAGCGACGTGGGCCGGATAGCCCCAGCCGCTCACTGAAAAAGCTAAACGAGTGGCCGTCCGACAGCGTGGCGCTGGTCAGGATCGTGGCCTGCTCCTCCCACCAGGCTTCCAGGAACGGGCCGACGGCCAGTGGCAGGGCCAGCAGCGTATAGCTCGGCAGCCCCGCGCCCGCCGGCCCAGCAGTCTCGGTGTAGTAGACCAACAGCGGATCGCTCACGGCGCAAATGGTCCGCAGGCGGTCGGCCAGCGAGGCAGCGCGTTTGCCGGCGCGCAGCATGGCGGCTTCGGCCTCGCTCAGTTGGGCCATTGTCGCCGCGTCCAACTCGAAGGGCGATTGTGTGTAGGGATAGCGGTCGCCCACGGGGCGGTGATCGGGATCCAGATCGGTTGCCAGCGCATCCAATAGGTCGGCCAAGTCGCTGCCGGCGGTTAGCGGTGCCTCAAGCATAGCGCGGCTCGCGCTGGGGCTGCTCAGGGCCGGGCCGGGCATGGCCTCGATATCCTGCCGGCTGCCCAACGCGCCCGGCCCCTCAGCGCCGCTCTCGTCGGCTAAAGCCGGTGTGCGGCGCGCACTAGTCGTCAATCCTAGCCGTCCGGCCACCTCCAGATCGAGTCGTGCTAGCGCCGCCTGTGCCTCACGCAGCAGCGCCTTATCCGCCGGCTTGCCGCTGATCTCGTGGTAGAGCAAGCGGCGCAGGGCGTAGGACGAACACTCGAAGCCGTAAGCCCGCGTAGCGGCGTCCTCAAAAGCGTGCGCTTCGTCCACGACTACGTTGGCAAACGGTCCCGGCAACAGGCGGCCCGCCGCCGCAACGTGCAGCGCCAACAGTGCGTGGTTAGTGATGACGATGGGTGCGGCTTTGGCGCGGCGCATGGCGGCCATGGCAAAGCAATCACCATAGCGGGGGCAGCGTTCGTGTGGGCATTCCTCGGCCTCGGTGCTGAGGCGGGTGCGGAGGTCGTTAGGGATGGGGAAAGGCAGTTCGTCGAACTCGCCGTTGTGCCCATCGGCTTCGGCCCAGCCCGCTACCGCTGCCGTCTGGGGGTGCGGATCGGGCCGCGTCGCTTCTGCCGCTAGCGCCACGCGGCAGAGATAGTTGGGTAAGCCTTTGAGCGTGGTCCAGATTAGGCCGGGGTAGCCCAGGTCGCGTACCAGCGCGTCAATGCGCGGCAGGTCTTTGCTGCTCAACTGGTCTTGCAGGTGCTTGTGGGAGGTGGCGATCAGCGTGCGGCGGTCGTCTTCCAGCGCGCTGAGGGCGGCCGGCAGCAGGTAGGCGACCGACTTGCCCACGCCGGTGCCGCCCTCGACCAGCAAGTTTAGCCCCGCGTCCATCGCATGGGCCACAGCGCGTGCCATCTGCCGCTGCCCGTCGCGCGCCCGGTAGCCGGGCCACACCTCGGCCAGTCGATCCAACAGCCCCGGCACCTCTTCCCAATTCATCGTCGTCTTCCTCCTCGTTAATTATACCCGCAGTGCCGTCGGATTTCAGCACGCAAATACGGAGACTAGCTGTGTTTCAGCGGCGATAATAGCGATAATATAGTGTCGGATCGTTTAGCTCGCTAAATCCTCAAAAAGCTCCGGGTCTTCGTGTCTATGTACTGAACGAAGAAGCGTATTCCGCATTGGCGTAAAGTCTGCTATAATGGATCCACTAGGGTACCGGCCAGGGACGGCGGTCAGGCGACCCGCGATAGGAGACAGCTACCATG
The DNA here is from genome assembly GCA_038228295.1 of Chloroflexia bacterium. Taxonomy (GTDB): domain Bacteria; phylum Chloroflexota; class Chloroflexia; order QHBQ01; family JAICKM01; genus JAICKM01. The sequence goes on from JBBRPH010000020.1 coordinate 2,605, forward strand.
CGCCGAGTCTTTAGCTACGTATTTTTCCTGCTGGGCCTGTTAGTTATGGTCCTCAGCATCCTAGCGATTTTCGGCTTGATTGCCTTGCCGGTGGATGCCAATGTTTGGCTCTATTTCGGCATGATGGGCTTCGGACTGATCCTCTGTCTGCTCGCTTTTTTCATGCTTGCGCCGGAAGGCGGGGTCAACCCCGACCAACTGAGCTAAAGCGGCGAGCATCGCATCTAGCCCAAAAGTACGGGGACGCTTGCCCTAAATGGGGTATCGAATGGGCTTGCGCGGCGAGGGATTTGCGGCTACAATAGATATTACACAATCAGGTAAGAGAACCGGCAGAAATGGGTCGGCAGTGAAACCTTTGTTGGGGAGAGCGCGTTATTAGGATGCTACCCCATTTGTAGCACTAGCTAGTCGCCATGGCGCTGAGGAGTCCGACCTATGTTCCACGTCTTATCAAAGGGTCTCGTCGAAAAAATCATCAAGGCTGTGCGCGATCTGGCCGATGCCGTCACCCCACGGCCTGCACTGGTGCCGATCCCCGTTCCGGTGCGGGATCCCGCGCCGCGTGTGCGTCGCTAACGGCAATCCGGCGGTCCGATTTATGCGTATTTAATAGCAGGTTCCTGTGTTACGGGAACCTGCTTGTCTTTGCCCCTTGATGGAGGAATCCGATGTCCCACTGGGTCCACGTTGCAGCGACGGCTGATCTACCACCCGGCGATAAGGTAGCTGTCACGGTAGCGGGCGAGGAGATCGCTCTGTTTAACCTGGATGGTACTTTTTACGCGATCGGCGACACTTGCACCCACGCCCAGGCTTCGCTGGCCGACGGGGATTTCTACGACAATATCGTGGAATGCCCGTTGCACGGCTCGGCCTTTGATGTGACCAGCGGCAAGGCGTTGGGCCTGCCCGCAATGGGCAACAGCGGTTGCTACGCGGTCAAAGTCGAAGACGGAGGTCTGTTTGTGGACCCCGTGCCGGTTACGTCTCGGTCGCTACGCTAAATGACCCTGCTGACGGCGATGTGGGCTTACCTGAGCGAAAATAGCGCTCGCTTTTGGCAAGCGTTGGGCACGCACCTATCCCTCAGCGCCGGCGCGCTGCTGATCGCGTTGCTGGTGGCGGTGCCGCTGGGCATCGGCACCAGTCGCTGGGCTGGCGCAGGGCGTGTGGTGCTGAACGTGGTCGGGGTGGCGCGGGTGGTGCCCAGCATCGCCGTCCTCATGTTGCTGCTGCCGATCCTGGGCACCGGCTTCCCCCCGTCGTTAGTGGCGCTTACGTTGCTGGCCGCACCGCCGGTCTTGCTCAACACCGATGCCGGGCTGCGGGCGATTGACCCGGCCATTCTCGAAGCCGGGCGCGGCATGGGCTATCCGGCGGTCCGACTCTTGCGAGAAGTGCAACTGCCGCTGGCCTTGCCGGTTATTTTGGCGGGGGTTCGCACGGCGGCAGTGGAGGTAATCGCCAGCGCTACCCTGGCGACATTTATCGGCGGTGGCGGCTTGGGCCAGTTTATCGTATCGGGATTGGCCCTCTCCAACAACGCTATTCTCCTGGCAGGCGCGTTACCCATCGCTGCGCTGGCGCTCACAGTGGAAGCCGGCCTCGCCGGCTTGCAACGGGCGGCAACCCGCCGGGCGACAGCCTAATTCTCCGACTTCTCCTAACACGTAAGGAGAAGGAGAGCAGGGGTGCAGCGCAGGCAGTCACTTATTGTCAGGGCTAGAGGTTTAGGGTAGTATAGTAAGGTTGTATCGTTGTTAAGTAGTATGTATCGCAAAGGAGGTTCTTCTGATGAAATCCAACCGTTGGACACCGCTGCTGGCTGGGCTACTGGCGGCGAGTTCGCTATTGGTTGCCTGCGGTGGCGATGCCACCTCACCGACCGTGCCGAGCGGCACAATCCAGACGCCCGGCCCTACCGCCGGCGGTGCGGGCGCCGCCCCTACTGCCGCGATGGCCGGCATGACCCCCACTGATGCGATGGGCGGCGCGGGGATGACTCCCACTGCCGGCAGCGGCCCGGTGATGACCAAAGCCAAAGTCGTGATCGGCTCCAAAAACTTCACCGAAGAACTGTTGGTGGGCGAGATGTATGCCTTAATGCTTGAGCACGCGGGTATTCCGGTGGGACGACAGTTGAACCTGGGCGAAACCGACATCGCACAGGCCGCGCTGGTAAAAGGCGACATCGGCCTCTATCCTGAGTACACCGGCACCGGCTTGCTTGTCGTGCTGAAAAAGGATGTCATGTCGGACGAAAAGGCCGTTTACGACACAGTGAAAAAGGAATATGAGTCGCAGTTTAAGCTGACTTGGTTGGATGAAGCGCCGATGAACGACACCCAGGCGTTGGCGACCACCAAAGCCGTAGCCGACAAATACGGCCTGAAAACGCTGTCCGACGTGTCGGCCAAAGCGCCGCAATTGCGCTTGGCGACCATTCCGGCCTTCCAAGACCGTCCGGACGGCATCAAAGGCTTGCAGCGCGTCTATGGTGGCTTTGCCTTCAAGAGTATGGACATCTTCGACATCGGCCTCAAGTATAAAGCGCTGCTTGACGGCAAAGCCGATGTGGCAGTAGCCTTCAGCACAGACGGCGCGATTGCCGGCGACGGGCTACAGATTCTGCAAGACGATAAAGGGCTGTGGCCGCCGTATCATCTCGCCCCGGTGGTGCGTGATGATGTGTTGGCCGCCAATCCCAAGATCGCCGATGTACTCAACAGCCTGGCCCCCAAACTGACCAGCGATGCCGTTGCGGCTCTCAACTGGGAAGTAGACGGCAAAAAACGCGACTACCAGGATGTCGCCAAAGAGTTCCTAACCCAACAAGGGATGTTGAAGTAGAACGTAAACGTAAAACGTAATGCGTTAAGAGTCTTGCCCAAACGTTGCTGCGGCAGCAGTCAATAATGGAATCAAGATCTTAGCGCATTACGTTTTACGCTTTACATTCTACGCATTACCCATGACCGACCAACCCGCCATTCGCTTCGATAATGCGCAAAAGCGGTTCCCCGGCGCGCCGCGACCCGCCGTAGTAGGGGCGAGCCTAGCTGTGCCGGCGGGTGATCTGGTGGTGCTGCTGGGGCCGTCCGGCTGCGGCAAGACGACGCTGCTCAAGCTGGTCAACCGGCTCTACGAATTGTCCGGTGGACGCATTGAGGTGGAGGGTGCGGACATCACAGGCGTGCCGATTGAGGCGTTGCGGCGGCGGATCGGCTATGTGATCCAGAACGTGGGCCTGTTTCCGCATATGCGGGTGGGGCGTAACGTGGCCGTGGTGCCGCACCTGCTGGGCTGGGCGACCCACCGCACGGCGGTGCGGGTAGATGAACTGTTGGACTTGGTGGGCTTGCCGGCCGCCGAGTACCGCGACCGCTACCCGGCCCAGCTATCGGGGGGGCAGCAGCAGCGGGTGGGCCTCGCACGCGCCCTGGCGGCCGACCCCCCCATCCTGCTGATGGACGAGCCGTTTGCGGCCATTGACAATATCACACGCACGCGCCTGCAAGACGCACTACGCGACATCCAACGTCACGTCCGTAAAACGATCCTGTTCGTGACCCACGACGTAGAGGAAGCCTTGCGCTTGGCCGACCGCATTGTGGTCATGCGTGATGGTGCGGTGCTGCAATACGACACACCACTCGCCCTACTCACGCAGCCCGCCGACCCTTTTGTGGCCCGCCTCCTTGGTGCCGACGATGCCCTGCGCCGCCTTAGCCTAATGCCGGTTAGCGCAGCCCTCAGCGCGAGCGGGGCCGATGGATCGGCGGATGGGCCGGCACTGGATCCTAGTGACAACCTACGCCACGCCCTCACGCGCCTGCTTGCCGAAGGGCGTACCGCCTTACCTGTGACCGGAGGGGGACATTTATCCCTGGCGGCAATCCGTAACCTCGCCACCAATCCCGCTATCCTATAGCGACGGTTCCGCAAGGAACCCGCGATTGCTAGGTTACGGATTGAGCGAGGAGTTTTACATGACCCCGGAGCAGAAAGAAGCGGTACGTGTGTCGTTTGCCCAGGTCGTCCCGATTGCTGATCAAGCAGCGATCCTGTTTTACGACCGCCTGTTTACCTTAGACCCCAGTTTGCGCGCCTTGTTCCCGGCCGACCTGACCGCGCAACGGCGCAACCTGATGTAGATGATCGCGGTGGCGGTGGCGGGCCTAGACCGGCTGGAGGAAATAGTGCCGGCGATCCAGGCGCTTGGCCGGCGCCATTGCCAGTACGGCGTGCAGGATAGTTCGTATGCTACGGTGGGGACAGCACTGCTCTGGGCGTTGGAGCAAGGGCTTGGCCCCGCGTTCACGTCGGATGTGCGCGCCGCTTGGACTACCGTCTACACCCTGCTGGCCGAGACGATGCAGAATGCACCGCTATTGGTTGCGGCGGCTTGACGAGTAGCGCTTGCAGCGTAAAACGTAGAGTGTGCTACGTGCCCAATATCGTTAAAGGAATCGTGCGGAATTATGGATCACCGCCATCGGGTTAAAGAACGGGCTGAACATTTTGCCGAGTTCCTTGCTTGATTACCGTTACTAAACACTTTACGCTTTACGCTGATAGGAGCCAATGGACTATCTGCTAACTCATCCGGACCGCGTGTGGCCGCGCGCCGTGGAGCATCTGCAACTGGTCGGCCTAGCGCTGGCATTCGCGCTGCTGATCGCCTTGCCGCTGGGCTGGCTGATCAGCCGGGTGCGCCCGCTGACGACTCCGGTGCTGGGGGTGCTGGGCGTGATCTATACCATCCCCAGTCTGGCCCTATTTGTCTTGCTGATCCCGATCACCGGCCTCGGCCCGCGTACCGCGTTGATCGGCCTGGTGGCCTACGCCCAACTTGCGCTGGTTCGTAACACCGCTGTCGCTTTCACCGAGCTAGACCCGTCTATCCTCGAAGCGGCACGCGGCATGGGTATGACTGCCCGCCAGCAGTGGTGGCAGGTGGAACTGCCGTTGGCCTTGCCGGTGATCCTGACCGGGGTGCGGATCGCCACCCTATCCCTGATCAGCCTAGCGACGGTCGCGGCGTGGATCGGCGCGGGTGGTCTCGGCCAGATCCTGCTCAACGGCGTGAGCCAGGATAACCCGCCGGTGATTATCGCCGGGGTGATCTGTGTGACCATTATGGCTCTGGCCGCCGACGGCTTGCTGCGGGGGCTAGAGTGGATCGTGCGGCGGGGGCCGCGCCGTTCGCAGGAGCCGGTCGCCGTTGATACCGCTGAGGCGGTGCCCGAACACGTATGATCCCGCCACGCACCGGTGTTGTTTCTCCGCCTACGCCTGCAACCACGCGCCCGGCCCTCACCTGGGATTATGCCGGGCGCGTGGTGATGCTGGTGGTTGGGCTGTTCGCCTTTGCGCTCGGCATTGTCTGTAACTACAAAGCCGGCATTGGCCTCGGCCCGTGGGATTGCTTTCACCTCGGCCTCAGCTTGCACCTGCCGATCACGCCCGGCCAGGCCAGCGAACTCACCGGCGCGCTAATCATCGTCTGCTCGTTGGCGTTCGGCGTGCGTCCCGGCGTCGGCACTCTTTGCAACATGGTTCTCATCGGCCAGTTTTTCGACGCGCTGAATAGCCGCCTGCCCAGTCTAGCGGAGGCCGCATTGCCGTGGCGCATCGCGTTGCAATTGCTGGGCATCGCTATCATCGGCTTCGGTTCCGGCCTCTATATCCGCGCTAACCTGGGCGCGGGTCCGCGCGACAGCCTGATGCTGGCTCTCACGCGGCACACGGGTCAGCGCGTCGCTGTGGTGCGTGGGCTGGTGGAACTGAGCGCGCTAGGTATCGGCTTTCTGCTCGGCGGGACCGTCGGTCTGGGCACGCTGATCTATCCCTTCGCCATTGGCCCCGCCGTCGAAGCCGGTTTCCGCCTCTTTCGTGTGCAGGCGCGGCATTAGCGCAGGCGCCCATCTCCGGCCTGTTACCGCCGCAGCCTGCTTGCTAACCCTCATCCTCCACCGCGTTGCGCAGCCAACGGATGGTAGGGGTGGAGTCACGGTCAAAGTGGAGCGCGATTACGTCAATGCGCCAGGCGGCGTCGGCAGATAGGTCGTGGACGGCTAAATAGGCCAGAGCGAGGGTCATTACTTGGCGGCGCTTGGCCGGCGTGACGGATTCGGCGGCAGGCCCGATTCCAGCGCGGCGGGTGCGAACCTCGACAAACACCAGTGTGTCGCCATCGCGGGCGATCAGGTCCAGTTCGCCACGCACATAGGGTGCCATAGCGGTGCCGGTGGGCCGCCAGCCGCGCGCCTCAATGGTCAGACCCTGAGCCTCTAGATAGGCAGCGGCGGCCGTTTCACCCTGGCGACCTAATGCGCGGCGGCTATCCATCGCTCGGCTCCATCCAGTCCGGCTCTGCCGGGATAGCACGGCCGGCGCTGCGGATCGGGGCGAATGAGCGCCGGTGGTGGGGGCTGGGGCCGTGGGCGCGTAGCGCGGCCAGGTGCGTGGCGGTGCCGTAGCCTTTGTTCTGGGCGAAAGCGTAGGCGGGCCAGTCGGCCGCGTAGCCGTCGAGCAGCCGGTCACGGGCCACTTTGGCGACAATCGAGGCGGCGGCGATACTAACGGCGCGCGAGTCCCCGCGGATCAGGCCGAGTTGTGGACCAGGCCACAGCGGCAAGCGGCAGGCGTCAATTAGCACGAAAGCGGGCGGGGCGGACAAGGCGCGCAGAGCGCGGGTGAGGGCGAGCCGGTTGGCCGCACCCATGCCGATGCGGTCGCATAGCGCCGCCGACACCGCGCCCAAGCCTACCGCGCCCTGCCGGCGGATACAGCCGTCCAACTCCACGCGCACGGCAGCCGTGAGTTGCTTGGAGTCGCGCACAGCGGTCAATTCGGCCAGCGCATCCGCCCAGGCGGGATCCGTGGCGCCGACGGCGCGGATCAGCGCGGCGGGAAAGATTACGGCGGCGGCCATGAGCGGCCCGGCCAACGCGCCCCGTCCCACTTCATCGCAACCGGCGACCGTGGCGTGGCCCGCGCCCAGCGCAGCGGCTTCATAGTTCCAATCGGGTATGAGTAAGCCCGGCGGGGCCGGCAGTACGCCGGTGGGCGGCTGCCACGGACGACGCGGCATAGGCAAAAGCCTCGCTTAAACAGCGCAGCGCATGGCCCACTGGGCCATGCGCTGCTGGAGTCGGGCGCGGATGCGCTTAGACGAATCGCTTTTCCTTAATGCGCGCGGCTTTGCCGGTGCGCTTGCGCAGATAATACAACTGGGCGCGGCGTACCAACCCACGACGGGTCACTTCGATTTTGTCAATGCGCGGCGAGTTGAGCATAAAGGTGCGCTCCACGCCGATGCTGTGCGAGGCGATGCGGCGCACTGTGAAGTTAGCGGCGATGCCGCCGGCGCGCTTACGCATCACGGTGCCCTCGAAAATCTGGATGCGCTCACGAGTGCCTTCTACGACTTTCGCATGGACACGCACCGTATCGCCGGGGCCGAAATCCGGGATGTCCGTCCGCAACTGGGACGCACTGACGGCTCGTAACAACTCATTCATACCAAAACTCCTGTCCAACGCCGGCTACCCAACGGGATGCCAAAATCTATGTCGGAACGATGCGTGCCAAAAGCACTCTTGCGCCCGTAGCGTGTTTGGGCGCGACGTTTAGTATATCATACTCGTTAGAAAGGTGCAAGTCAAATGCGTGTGTTTAGGGATCAGGGCGTGAAGGGGTAGGAGCGCAAACCGTTGCGCGTGAGGAGCCTTATGCAACCATCGTCGTATCATATACCGCCGCCGGAGCCGCCGGGTACCCTACGCGCCGCCGGTGGGCGGGCCGCCGATGCGACGTTGGCGGCGGTGACCCATGCGGCTATCTTGTTTGGCCTATTCGGGGTGGGATTTCTGATCACGCTCGCGATCAACCTGGGCATCTGGTTCTATAGCCGCCGGTCGCCTTTTGTGTCCTACCACGCCCGGCAGGCGGGCTGCTACCAGTGTTTCGTGCTGCTGGTCAATGTGGTCTATGTCTTTGTCGGTCTATTGCTGTTCGGCTTCGTGACGGTCTATCCCCAGTGGACCTGGATCGGATCGTTGTTGTTTGTGGTGGTTGTGGCGGGGGTGGTATGGTTTGTGGTCAGCATCCTGTATGGAGTATGGGCGGCGGTGTGCGTGCTGCTCGGCAAGCCGTTTGCCTATCCCGTGTTTGGCCGCTGGGCGGCAAAGGGCAAGTAGCCGATCCCTATGATAAAGCCCACGTATCTACCCCATTGACAGCTCCTACTGCGCCTGCTATACTCTGCGCTTAATCGGAGGTCGCACCGCTACGACCTTTGCTGAGGCACTGGTAGGAGGATCGATTCGCAGGAGGTAGCAATATGGCTGGCGCAAACGCAGGTCGCCCCGCCCGGCGGGACTTGACCCCCGTCGTGGGGGCTCCCACCGATGTTAGCCCCGTAGGGCGCAGCGGAGTCAAACCCGCACATGAACAGACCGCGCAGGAAGACCGCGATATGGCCGCCTGGGACGAGGTGGCCGCGATGACCGAGTTCCGGCAGTTGGTGGCCGCTAAGATCCGCTTTATTGTGCCCGCCACGATCTTTTTCCTGGTGTACTACCTGTTGTTGCCCCTGCTAGTGGGCCTCGCCCCCGATTTGATGAAGACAAAAATTCTCGGTCAGGTCAACCTCGCCTATCTGTTCGCCCTCTCGCAGTTCATCATGGCCTGGATTTTGGCCTTCATCTACCTGCGGCAGGCCGGTGTGTTTGACGACATGGTGCGCGGCATCATCGCCAAGCTGCGCGCTGCACGGGGAGGGCAATAGCAATGTCTATCGCGCTGATTATGTTCGTGATCTTTATCGCCATCACGCTGGGCATCACCTACTGGGCCGCCCGCCAGTCCACCAACTCCGCCGCCTTTTTCGCCGCCAACCGCCAACTGACCGCTTGGCAAAACGGCATCGCCGTGTCGGGCGACTATATGAGCGCGGCTTCGTTCCTGGGCATCGCCGGGCTGATCGCCTTCAACGGCTACGACGGCTTCATGTACTCAGTCGGCTTCCTGGTCGCCTATCTGACCGTGCTGCTGATCGTGGCCGAACCGCTGCGCAACGCCGGCAAATATACGATGGCCGATGTGCTGGCCTACCGGTTACAGGCCCGCCCGGTGCGTTCGATGGCCGCTCTTAGCACGCTCACGGTCAGCACCTTCTATATGATCGCCCAGATGATCGGTGCGGGCACGTTGGTGACGCTGTTGCTTAGTTCATCGGGTATCAAGTATGAAGCGGCCGTGATCGGCGTGGGCATCCTGATGATCGTCTACGTGGTGTTCGGGGGAATGCTGGCGACCACCTGGGTGCAGATCATCAAAGCGATCCTGTTGATGGGCGGCACGATCATCCTCAGCATCATGGTCCTCGGCAACTACGGGTTCGACCTGGGCCGCTTCTTCGACGCGGTGAGCCATGTGCAATACACCGACGCGACGACCCACGCCCTCGTAACCAAAAACTTCTTGGAGCCGGGCCTGCTCTACAAGGGTGGCTTTTTCACGAAGCCTTACGGCGGGTTGGACTTGCTCTCGCTGGGGTTGGCCCTCGTGCTGGGCACGGCGGGGCTGCCGCATATCCTGGTGCGCTTCTATACCGTGCCTAATGCGAAGACGGCCCGCATTAGCATCGTCTGGGCGATGCTGATCATCGGCTTCTTCTATATTCTGACCACCTTCCTCGGCTGGGGTGCGGCGACGCTGGTGGGCCGTGATTTTATCGCCAAGAACGGCGGCACCAACATGGCCGCGCCGCTATTGGCGCAAAAGCTGGGCGGCGAGGTGTTTTTCGCCTTCATCTCGGCCATTGCCTTCGCCACCATCCTGGCGGTGGTCGCTGGGTTGACGATCAGCGCCTCCACGTCTTTCGCGCACGACTTCTGGACCAACGTGGTGCGTCGGGGTAAGGAGCAGACGAAAGATGAAGAGGTGCGCGTTGCCCGCATTGCCGCCTTCGTGGTCGGCTTAGTCTCGATTGCGTTGGCGCTGGCCTTGAAGGATCTTAATGTGGCCTTCTTGGTCGGCCTAGCCTTCGCGGTCGCGGCTTCGGCCAACCTGCCGGTGATCGTCTTCTCGCTGTTCTGGAAGCGGTTTAACACCAACGGAGCGGTGATCGGCATTGCCACCGGGCTGATTGCTTCGCTGGTGCTGATTATCATCAGCCCCAGCATCATGGGCATTGACCCGGCGGGCACGGCCGGCGCAGCGCGCCACCTGATTCAGGCGAATGCGATCTTCCCGCTCAACAATCCAGGCATCGTCAGCATCCCGCTCGGCTTCCTGGGCGCCTATCTCGGCACGCTGCTGGGCCGCGAACCCAGCGCCGAAGCCCAATTCACCGAACTGAATGTGCGCGCTAACACGGGCCTGGGCGCCGAAGTCTAGCCGTCCTGTCGGTTAGCAAGCCTGGGGCTGGATCAGTGATCCAGCCCCAGGCTTGTTATTGGCCTAAGTTACCGATTGACGACACCACGGCGACACAGGGATTGCTATTGATCTCCGTGTCTCCGTGGTGAATTGTCACGCTTCATGCCTCACGTTTCGCGATTCCTTGTAGCGTCTCTACCAGACGGGCAATCTCAGCCGGCGTGTTGTAGTGGACCGCGCCGATGCGGACGGCCCCGCCGTGACCTTCGAGGCCCAACCGCTCCATGATCTCCAACGCATAGTAGTTGCCGGTCCAGGCAAAGATGCCGGCGGCGGCCAGGGCACGCCCGACAGCGACGGTGTCGTGCCCATCTAGCGTAAAGGCTACGGTCGGCACCCGCTCGGCCAAGCGGGCTAGGTCGCTGATGCCGTAGAGCCGTAGGCCCGGCACCGTCGCCAGGCCGGTGAGCAGGGCCCGGCTGAGATCCGTTTCATGCCGGCGGATCGCGGTCATGGCGGCGTGTAGGGCCGCGTGTTGCGCTAGATCGACATCAGCGGCGCTGCGCCGGCCTAAGTCGGCCAGATAGCCGAGTGTGCCGACCAGCCCAGCTAGGCACTCGTGGTTTTTGGTGCCGTTCTCAAAGCGGTCGGGTACGGTGTCGGCGGCGGGCCGCACTTTGTAGGGGCGCAAGGCGTGCAGCAACTCGGCCCGGCCCCAGGCGATGCCCAGGTGCGGCCCGAAGAACTTGTAGGCCGAACAGACCAAGTAATCGGCACCCAGCGCCTGCACGTCAAGCGGACCGTGCGGGCCATAATGCACCGCGTCTACCCAGAGCAGCGCGCCTGCCGCGTGAACCAAGCGGGCGACGGCGGCGATGTCGGGTACGGTGCCGACGGCGTTGGAGGCGTGGGTCACGGCGACCAAGCGGGTACGCGGCGAGAGCAGCCCCGCTAATGCATCCATGTCCAGCGTGCAATCCTCCAGGCGCACCGGCACTCGCTTAATCGTCACACCACGCTCGGCCAAGTCGGTCCAGGGCGTAACGTTAGCATCATGGTCCAATTCCGTCACCAGCACCTCGTCGCCGGGGCCGAGCGTGCGCCCAATCGCCCGGCTGAGGGTGTAGGTCAACTGCGTCATATTGGCCCCGAAGATGATTTCCTGCGCCGACGGCGCGTTGAGGAAGTCGGCCATGCCCTGGCGGGCGGTTTGCACCAGCGCATCGGTGCGCGTGCTGGTCAGGAAGAGACCATGCACATTGGCGTTGCTCGTCTGGAGATAGGTGGTGATCGCATCCATCATCCGGCGCGGCACTTGCGTGCCGGCAGGGTTGTCGAGGTAGACGACCGGCCGGCCATCCTGTTGCTGCGCCAACGACGGGAACTGGGCGCGTATCCAGGTCGCGTCCAGGTTGGGCGTGGTAGGGGCGAGAAGGGTCATGGGTGGTTCTCCTTATGTTTTGTATGGCGAAATCGCAACTACGATCAGGACTATAGCTCTGCTGCCTGTCTACACGGTCAGGCGACTAGGGTTTAGCTCTCGGCATCGTTCCTGCTTTTGGCTGGTCCAACGGATTATACAGCGCGCCGGCGGGCGCTAAGGTAAAGGTAAAGGAGTACTAATGAGCCGCATTCAATTCGGCTGGTCGCTACCCAGCGGAGCGCGTGACAAGAGCCGCCGCCAAGAATACACCGCCGGCATCGCCCGCGGCATGAAGCTGATCACCGGCCATTTCGCCTCGACCTGGTTTGTCGATCACTTCCAGTTTGACGATAGCGATCAGTTGGAAGCCTGGGTCGCGTTGAGCTATTTCGCCGCCCAGTATCCGCAGTTTCAGTTCGGCCATGCCGTATTGTGCCAATCATACCGTAACCCGGCTCTTACTGCCAAGATGGGCGCATCATTGCAGTTTCTGAGCGGTGGGCGCTTCATCCTGGGCATCGGCGCCGGCTGGCACGAGCCGGAGTATCAGGCTTACGGCTACCCCTTCCCGCCTGCTGGGCAACGGGTGGAGGAATTTGAGGAGACGCTCGAAATCATCAAGCGAATGTGGCACGATGAGAAGGCCACGTTCGAGGGCAAGCACTATCAGGTGCGGGATGCCTGGTGTGAGCCGAAGCCGGAGCCGACGCCGCCGATTATGATCGGTGGGTCGAAGCCGCGAATGTTGCGCATTATCGCCCGTTACGCCGACTGGTGGAACGTATCGTGGACCGGCATTGCGGATTATCGGAAACAAGTAGTGGAGTCGGAGCGGGCCTGCGCCGAAATCGGCCGTGACCCGGCGAGCTTGCGCCGCACCTGGTTCGGCGGCTGCCTTTGCGCTTCCACCGAGACCGAGGTGCAACGCCTCAACACGCGGGGCATCAAACCGGAGAATGCGTTCGTCGGCACTCCCGCTCAGATCATGGAGCAAATGGCTCCCTTCATTGAATTAGGTGTAGACTACTTCATGCTCGGCGCAGGCGGCTTTCCCGACCTGACAACGTTGGAACTGTTGGTCAACGAGGTGCTGCCGAAGCTGAACCCGGCGTAGCGGGTTGGCAGTGCCGCTGATTGGTCGGAGCACCAATCAGTCTCTATACCATATCTAGTATCTATGAATGTAGGCGCGCCATCCATGGCGCGCCTACATTCATGCCGACCCCTACACCATTGATCGTTAACTGCCGACCGTCAACCACCGACTACCGACCACCGACCAGGCCGTGGGGTGGCTGGATGTTTGCGGCGGTGAAGTAGTCCATAATCCGCAGCACGGCCTGATCTTTGGCTTTGGCCTCAAACATCACATCGAAGTCGCGCAGGTCGGCGGCGGCTTGGACGTAGGCGGCGAAAGCGACGGGGTCAATGTAATCGGCGTGCGCGCCGGGACGCGCGGCTTGCAGGCGCGCCGGCTTGCCTTTCACTTTGACCTCCGTTAGCTCCGTGGTCGCGTCCGAGTAATGCGTCTTCGGCGTGACGGCTGCCGGCCAAGTGGCGAGGCAGGTAGCCAGGGCGCTATGCTCATCTAGGCCGGGCGTGCCGTTCAGCGCGTGGTGCAGGTTGTCGAACACCACCGGTACGCCGGTCGCCTCGTGAACAACCAGCGCGTCACCCACACTGTATAGCCGATCGTCGTTTTCAATCACCAGGCGCGCACGGATCGAATCGGGTAACTCGCGGTAATGTTCGATGAAGCGGGCAAGCGCGGTCGGCTTATCGCCGTATACACCGCCGATATGCAGGATCATTTTGGCCGTCGGGGGCAGGGCCATCATATCCAGTACATCGGCATGGTACTGCAACTCACGCACCGCCGCCGCCCGAATTGCCGGGGTGGGCGAGTTTAGTACCGTGTACTGACCGGGGTGGCTACTCAGGCGGATGTCGAGTTCACGGGCTAGCGCGCCGGTGCGTGCCAGATCCTCCCGCGCTTCCGCTAACTGGTTGCCGAACTGTGGTCGCTTGGGATCGGTGAAATACGGCGCGATGTTGGATGAGAGCCGGTACATTCGGATGCCCTGTTCGCCACAGTAGGCGAGAATTTGGCGGACGTATTCCAGACTGGTCCGTAAGTGAGGACCGTTTTCCGGTCGCCGGGCATCGTGTGCCCGCACGTCAATACCCAATACCACACAAGCAAAACCTATGCGCATGATTGTTGCTCCTCTATTACCCCCGGTCTGTGGATCGGCCCTAAAGCAGGAGGTATGCCGCTTTACAGAGGACGGAGGGCGGAGGGCGGAGTGCAGCGGGCGTAATATAGTGGATCAACTAGGGAAGTGGGGATTTTGCTTGCTAAATTGGTGGATTTGCCGATTGACTCATGCGGTAAGGTGTGGTAAGATAAGAGAGCAAACCACTTAACTCCTCGGGCAGCAAATGCCCACTCACTTCCTCTTTTTGCAGGAAACAAGGCCCGGCGCGTGGTAACTCTACCAACGCGCCGGGCAGGTGGGGCCGGCTGTTTTATCCCCTAGTGAACCCGTGTATCCAGTCCTTGCCAGTAGGGATCACGCAACTCGTTTTTGATGATCTTGCCGGTGCCCGTCTTGGGGAATTCGCTGCGGATTTCCACGCTGCGCGGGTGCTTGAAGCGCGGTAGTCGCTCGCCGGCAAAGGCCAGCAATTCCTCGGCGGTGGCCGTGTGGCCCGGTTTGAGAACGACCAGCGCCAACGGCACCTCGCCCCAGCGGTCGTCGGGCACCGCGATCACCGCCGCCTCCAGCACCGCAGGTGACTGGTAAAACACATCCTCGATCTCGACCGACGAAATATTCTCACCGCCGCTGATGATCACATCCTTTTTGCGGTCTTTGATCTGCAAATAGCCTTCTTCGTCTATGGTTGCTAGATCGCCCGTGTGGAACCAGCCCCCGGCCAGTGCCGCCGCCGTTTCTTCCGGCAGGTTATGGTAGCCGCGCATCACGTTGTCGCCGCGCGCCCAGATTTCACCGATTTCGCTGCCATCGCGCGCCACATCATGGCCGTCACTGCTCACCACGCGCACTTCAACTCCCAGGCCGGGCAGGCCGGTCATGGCCTTGCGCGCATAGAGTTCCTCCTGCGGGCGGTCGGCTAGCGTGTTCTTGATCGTGGCAACACTCACAAGTGGGCAGGTTTCACTGAGGCCGTAGCCCACGAAGCAGTCTATGTTCAACTGTTCGCGGGCGGCGGCGATCAGGCTAGGCGGCGGCGGCGCGCCGCCAATTAGCACCCACTCCAGGCTCGACAGATCATACTTGTGCAGATCGGGACATGACAGCAGCGCTGCCAGCATCGTCGGCACCAAGCCCATCGCCGTCACGTGGTCGCGCTCCACTGCCTGGCAGACCAGGGTTGGGTCGAAGCGTGAGATGACCGACATGGTGCCGCCGACTGCCACCATATAATGCGGCGTGCCCCAGGCGTTGACGTGGAACAGCGGCACTGAGCCGACCAGGGCCACGTCGCGGTCGCGGATGCCGAGAATGGCAATGCAGCTAAAGGCGTGCAGGTAGAGATTGCGGTGGGTTAGCTCGACCCCTTTAGGTCGTCCAGTAGTGCCGCTGGTATAAAAGAGTTCGGCCACGCTGTTTTCGTCAATATGGTCATACGGCAGCGGATCGTCAGTTGCGGCGGCCAGCAATTGTTCATAGCTGTGCGCGTGGGCCGGCGCCTCGTCACCCAGTAAGATAATGTGCTTTAAGCTCGACACGGCCTCCTGCAACTGGAAACCGAGCGCGGTGAACTCCGGTCCGATGATCAGTGCTTGGGCCGGCGCATCGCTCAGGATATAGGCTAGATCTTGGGGCCGCAAGCGCACATTCAGCGGTAACAACACCAGTTCGGCGGGCAGTACGCCAAAGTAGGCTTCGAGGATTTGGTGGTTGTTGAGGCCCAGGTAGGCGACAACCGCGCCCGGCCCCAAGCCTAGCCCGCGCAGGGCATGACCGAAGCGGTGGACACGCTCTTGGAACAGGCGATAGGTGAAGCGCTGATCACCGTTGATGATCGCCGTTTTGTTGGGGTAGACAGCGGCAGCACGATTGAGAAAGCGGGTCGGCGTGAGGGGCAGTTCCATCGTCAATCTCCTATGGCGTAATACGTCATGCGTAATGCGTAAGGTTTGTTGCGTGAAACGTGATTATGTTGTAGCGGGGGGTGTTCGGCGGCTCTGTGGCGGTAGTATAGACGGCTGTGGGACTGCTGTCAAGATCCGTCACTCGCCCATATCCAGGGCCGGTGCCTCGTCAGAGTCGAGGGTAACACGGCGGATGCGGGCCCCGATACGCTGGCCCGGACCGCGCACGGCGGAGGCAAAGTGCTGGGCGAGTTCGGCCGCGCTAGGGCGCTGCTGTGGGTTTTTGTGCAGGGCGTTCAGGACCACGGCCTCCACGGCAGGAGAGATCTGCGAATTAAGCTCATGCAGGGGTGGTGGCGCATCGTGCAGTTGCATTAGCGCGACTTTCAGCGGATCACCGTCGGGCGACTCAAAGGGTAGCCGGCCGCCCAGCATCCGGTAGAGCATGATGCCCAGGCTGTAGACATCTGCGCGTCCATCGTATGGCTTGTTTTGTAGCCGTTCGGGTGCCATATAGGCGGGGGTGCCCAACACATGGCCCACCAGCGTCAGTTGCTGTTCGCCTGCCGCGCCGCCCTCGTCGTCCAGGATTTTGGCGATGCCGAAGTCCACCACCTTGACGATTTCGGCGTGGCGTGTTTGGTGCAGAAAAATGTTGGCCGGCTTGAGGTCACGGTGGATGATGCCCTGCTCGTGCGCCTCGGTCAGCACCGCGCAGATCGGCATCAGGATCTCGGCGCAGCGGCCCAGCGTCAGTGTGCCCGCCGAGTTAAGTTCATCGGCTAGCGAATAACCTTCCAGCAACTCCATCACCAGATAGGTAATACCTTGCGGTGTGACACCGAAATCCGTCACTGACACCGCATTGGGGTGGTGGATACGGCAGGCGGCGATGCCCTCGCGCTGGAAGCGGGCGCGCTGTTCGGGGGTGGTGGCGGCTGTGGTCTTGAGGATCTTAATCGCCACATGGCTGCTTAACACTTGGTGCGTGGCCTTGTAGACGGCGCCTGCCGCGCCCGCGCCGATCAATGATTCCAGCCGATATTTATCGCCGATAATCGTGCCCGGCCCCACTTCGGCCAGGCTGTTGGGCACGATAGCGGGCCGGGGCGGCTCCGTCACCGGCTGCGCCAGCCGCTTCATGTGCAATTGCGCCTGCACCCGCGCCAGCACCACCGGGAAGTCGAGCGGCTTGGTCACGTAATCGTTGGCCCCGATTTCCAACGCTTCTACAATATCCTGACTGCCGTCCAGCGCCGTCGCCATGATGATCGGCAGTTCCGTCACTGAGCGGTTCTTGCGCACGATCTTCAGCACTTCCAGCCCACTGATACCCGGCATCATCACGTCCAGCACCACTAAATCGAAGGTCTGCTGACGGATCAGTTGCAACGCCTCAATACCGTCTTTAGCGAGCGCGACACTGTAGCCCTGCCGCTGTAAGCGGCGCGACAACATATGGCGATTCATTTCGTCGTCATCCACGACCAGCAGTGTGGCAGGGGGAACGTTCATCAGTGCCCTTTATGGTTGCATAGCAGTTGGAGTTGCGCCCGCCGGCACCCCGAAGTCGCGCCCGTAAGCACGCGCCGGACGGCGGTCACTCGCGGCAGTTTGCACCAGTGTAGCACTTCTGAACGGGGTGCGTCAAGCTAGGCTACCCAAAGCCCGCCGTTTCGGGTATAATGCAGCCAGGATTGCGGCCCAGGCCGCGCTTGCTACAAAGGAGAAGACCGCCCGTGCAAATTACGCGCGAAGATATGCCGGATCGCCAGGTGGCGCTCATTATGGAGTTTGAGCCGCAGGAGATCGAACCGGCCCTCACCAAAACGTATCAACGCCTTGTCCAGAAGGTGAATATCCCCGGTTTTCGGCCCGGTAAAGCCCCCCGCGCCATTTTTGAGCGCTACGTGGGCCGCGAGGCGTTGGTCCAAGAGGCCAGCCAGGGGTTAATGGCGGATGCCATCAAAGAAGCCCTCGAACGTGAAGGGCTACAAGGGGCCGAAGTAGACGATGCCGATATCGAAAGCACCGACCCACTGCGCATTCGGGTGGTGTTCGACCAAGAGCCACTGGTCGAAGTCGGCGAGTATAGCGACATCCGCGTGGCTGCCGCGCCGGTGAACGTCACCGGTGACGACGTGGACCTGATGCTGGAACATCTGCGCCGCCGTGATGCCGAGTGGCATGACTTGGCGGAGCCGCGTGCGGCCCGCTACGGCGACCGGGTGACGATTGACCTGGAAACGTTCACTATCGAGGGTCCGGTGTCCAATATGACCGGGACGGAGCAGACCCTCGAGTTGAGCGAAAAGACCGGTCCGGCGTGGCCGCACGAAATTGACGAAGGCGTAATCGGTATGCAGATTGGCGAAGAGAAAGACTTTGCCATTATTTTCCCCGCCGCTTATACCGATAGCGCCTTGCAAGGCAAAGATGCGACAGTCCACGTTAAGCTGACCGCGATCCAAGAAGCCGACCTGCCGGAACTGGATGATGCGTTTGCCGCGAAAACGGCGCAAGCGGAATCGTTAGATGCGCTGCGGACTAGCTTGGCCGAGAACCTTCGCAGCGAGCAGGAGAATAACGCGCGCTCCGCCCAGGTACAGGCGGCGCTGGCCCAAATGAAAGAGCGCAGTCGCGTCGAAGTGCCCAAAACCATGGTGGACACTGAAATCCAGCAACGCTACGACAGCTTGGCGGCGCGCCTACAAGAACGGCGCATCACACCGGCGCGCTACTTTACCTATGAAGGCACCACCGAGCAAGCCTGGCGGGAAGGCCAGCGTGACGCCGCCCGCGAAGCGCTCAAAGAGTTGCTGGTGCTGCGCGAGTTTGCCGGCCGCGAAGGCATCACCGTCCCGCCCGCCGAAATCCAAGCCGAAATGGACGTGATGCTCGAACCGTATGCCGACAACGAGCAGTTGGAGCAACTGCGCGGCCTGCTGGATACCGAACAGCAGCGCACACAAATCGCTAATCGCCTGTTTGAACGTAAACTCACTGACCGCATGATCGCTATCGCCGAAGGCCGCGCCACTGCGGCCGTTGCCGACACAGAGAACGCCGCCACTGCGGCCGTTGCCGACACAGAGAGCGCCGGCCCGAAGCATACGGCAGCCGCATCCGCCGAAGATGAGACGGCCGCGGTGCCGGCTCCCAGCGGCGCGGTGCCGGCGACCGAACAGGAACCCGGCCCGCTGGAAACGGCAGGCGGCGCCGCCGAAGCTTTAGGCATCGGCAGTGCCGTAGATGACGAAGCGCGGTAAGGGTTGCGTGTGCATAGGCGGAATCGTGACTCCACCCTGCGCACTTAGCCCGCTGTAAAGTCGAACAAATGCGCTGATTAAGGTATTGCGTCTGCCTACAGGATACAGTATACTTAACAGTGTCAGCCAGGGATTCTGGAATCTTGAGGAGTATGGTATGAATCGGTTTGAGTCGCCCAGCGCGATTGTTCCCTATGTGGTGGAAAGCACCAACCGCGGCGAACGGGTCTATGACATCTATTCGCGCTTGTTGCGTGACCGCATCATCTTTATCGGCACGCCGATTGACGATCAAATCGCCAATATCGTCGTGGCCCAGTTGCTGTTCCTTGACTACGAAGACCCGGAGCGAGATGTGCAACTCTACATCCACAGCCCCGGCGGCTCCGTCACCGCAGGCTTGGCGATCTACGACACTATGCAGTTTATCCGTCCCGATGTGTCCACGATCTGCATCGGCAGTTCGGCCTCGATGGCGACGATCCTGCTTTGCGCGGGAGCCAAAGGCAAACGCCTAGCCCTGCCTAACGCGACGATCCATATGCACCCGGCCGGCGTGGGCCAAATCGGCGGATATGCCCCCGATGTGGAAATCCAGGCGCGCGAACTGCTGCGGATGCAGTCCAAAATCCGCCAGCTTATGGCCCAGCATACCGGGCAGACCCTCGAAAAAGTCTCACATGATTTTGACCGCGATCTGTATATGGATGCCAAGCAGGCACTGGACTACGGCATTGTGGACGAAGTGATGAGCAACATGAATGCGATCCGCAGTGACGCGGCAGAAGGCGTGCGAAACGAAGACGTGCCGGTTGCTGCCGCCGCAAAAGACGACAGTAAAAACGGCAAACGGGACGGCGCTTAAAGCTAACCCCGGCACAGAGGCGGCGGTCACGTCGCCTCTGTGTTTATTCGGCTCTCGCCCGGCGCGGCCTACCGCCGGCGGGGCCACCTCGCCGCCCCCGGCGGCTCCTTGAAGCGAGGATTGCAATATGGCCGGTACACGCGGCGGCAAACCCCAGTATCATTGCTCGTTTTGCGGTAAAAGCCAGGATGATGTGCGCCGGTTGATCGCCGGTCCTAATTCCGTCTACATTTGCGATGTCTGTGTAGACCTCTGCCGGGAAATTATTGACGAAGACGAACCAAACGCGCCGAAAGCCGATAGCGGGATCAATCGTCCCATCCTCAAACCGAAGCGTATCTTTGAACTGCTCAACGGCTATGTGATCGGCCAAGAGCGGGCGAAAAAAGTGTTGTCGGTGGCCGTCTATAACCACTACAAGCGCATCACCAGCAACACGCGCTCCGACGATGTGGAACTGCAAAAGAGCAACATCCTCCTGCTCGGCCCCACCGGTTCCGGTAAGACTCTGCTGGCCCAGACGCTCGCCAAAGTGCTGGATGTGCCGTTCTCCATCGCCGATGCTACCGCCCTTACCGAAGCCGGCTATGTCGGCGAAGATGTCGAAAATATCCTGCTGCGCCTATTGCAATCCGCCGATTTGGATGTGGCGCGTGCCGAAAAGGGTATCGTCTATATTGATGAGATCGACAAAATTGCCCGCAAAAGTGATAACCCTTCTATCACCCGCGACGTGTCGGGCGAAGGGGTGCAACAGGCGCTGTTGAAGATCATCGAAGGTACTGTCGCCAATGTGCCGCCGCAGAGCGGGCGCAAGCACCCCCACCAGGATTTTATCCAGATTGACACCAGCAATATCCTGTTTATTTGCGGTGGTGCGTTCGAGGGGCTGGAAGAGATCATCGCTCGCCGCGTGGGAGGCGGGCGTACCCTCGGCTTCAACCGCGTCGGCGACACCGCCGGTGAGGCCGATGCCGGTTCGGCCTCGCTGCTGGCCCAGGTCACGCCGGAAGATCTGCTCAAATACGGCCTGATCCCTGAATTCGTGGGCCGCTTACCGATGATCGTCTCGCTCAATCCCCTCGACAAAGGTATGCTGCTGCGGATTTTGACCGAACCAAAAAACGCGGTGATCAAGCAGTATCAGAAGTTTTTTGCCTTAGACCGCGTCGAGTTAGCCTTTAGTCCCACTGCGCTAGACGCGGTGGCGGATCGGGCGTTGGATCTCAAGACCGGCGCGCGTGGCCTGCGTAGCACCATTGACGAAGTGTTGCTGGACATCATGTACGAATTGCCCTCAATGGACGGGGTGCGCCGCTGTGTGATTACCGATGAGGTGATTCGCCACGGCAGCCCGCCAATGCTGCTCTCACGCTCGGACCGTGACCCAGCCGACGACGCACTTGACGATGCACTCTATCTGCCGGAGAGTGCGTGACGGATGCCGAGTGAAAAATGGTAAGTGAAACCGCCGGTCGGATAAACCGGCGGTTTTGCTTGCGGCAGGGGTCACCGCCCGCCTGCGTGTTCCAGGCGGGCGGTGATGGCCGTGTAACCGCGTTCTTCAGCCGCTTGGTAGGGTGTTTGCGCCTTTGAATTGAGGGTTTTGAGATCGGTTACACCATGCCTGAGCAGCCATTCGACCATCGCGAACTGCCCGCTTTGCACCGCTGCATGGAGTGCGGCATCGGCTCCTGCGCCGCCTCCATGCTCTAGCAGCAGGTCGGCTACTGTGGGGTCGCCGCTTAGAGCCGCATGGTAGAGGATCGAGATGCCATGTACACCAGTCGCGGTAGCACGGGTCGGGTCGGCGAGCAGCAAGGCGCGTAGGGAGGCTACCCGGCCGAGCATAGCGGCGGCAAAGATCGTCAGTGGGGCTCCCTGTGCCAGTAGCCACTCCGCGATGTCACGGCGGCCCATGTGTCCGGCAGCTTCCAGCGCCGTCTCATTGAACTTGGCATAACGTCCGTTGAGCAGCGCCGGCGTGGCTGCATAGAGCCGCTGCACCGCCGCCCAATCATTGTGGGCGGCCAATACGAAAGGGCCGATTTCGTCTTCGCTCAGGTTGATGGGGTTCATGGCTGCGAGTCTCCTCTACTGCGGTAATACGATGATCACGGGCTTGTTAAATCAGCTATCTCATCGCATTATAGCAGCCGGCACCAAGCTGTTCCATCGCTAAAACGATCATCTACATACTACTTATCCATAGCAGTCGTTACATACAGCGGCCTGTGCTGCATACCAACCCGCTCCCTAGTCTCATGCCGCGCTAGGGGATTAGTGTGCCGTGGCCGTTGACTACACGAGGAGGACTTACGACGTGGATAACATTCTAATCACTGGGGGCGCAGGCTTTGTCGGCACGAACTTGGCCGACCGCTTGCTGCGCGACGGGGCGCAAGTCACACTGTTCGACAACCTGGCGCGGCGCGGCACCCAGCATAACCTCGACTGGCTGCGCGCGACGCACGGCAAACGGCTGCGCTTCGTGCGCGGCGATGTGCGCGACGTAGCGGCATTGAAAGCAGCAGTCGCCGGCTGCGATACGATCTTCCACTTGGCCGCGCAAGTGGCGGTCACGACCTCAGTGGACGATCCCCGCCACGATTTCGAGGTGAACGCACTCGGCACCTTCAATGTGCTGGAAGCGGCTCGCGCCCAGGTGCGCCCGCCGGCGGTGTTGTTCACCTCCACCAACAAGGTCTACGGTGGCTTGGAGGATGTGGCACTGCGGGAAACGCCCCGCCGCTGGGTGTTCGCCGACCGCCCGCATGGCATCGCCGAAACGCAGCCGCTGGATTTTCACTCGCCCTACGGTTGCTCCAAAGGCGCGGCCGACCAATATGTGCGCGACTACGGGCGCATCTACGACATTCCAACCGTCGTCTTCCGCATGAGCTGTATTTACGGCCCGCACCAGTTCGGCAACGAAGACCAAGGCTGGGTGGCCCATTTCCTGATCAGCGCCGCCCGCAATCAACCAATCATGATCTACGGTGACGGCAAGCAGGTGCGCGATATTCTGTTCGTAGATGATCTCGTCGCTGCGTTTATGGCGGCGCGGCGGCGGATTGGCACGGTGGCCGGGCAGGTGTTCAACATCGGGGGCGGCGCAGCCAATACGCTGGCGATCTGGACCGAGTTTGCGCCGCTGATCCGCAAGTTGACCGGGCGAGTGCCCCCGGTGGAGCGCGGCGCGACGCGGCCCGGCGACCAAGCGATCTATATTAGCGATATCCGACGGGCACAGGAGGTGTTGGGTTGGACCCCGCAGGTCGGCGTGGCGCAGGGCTGTGCGACGTTATACCATTGGATCGAAACCCAGCCGCACCTGTTTGCGCCGCCGGCAACCGAGCGGTCCCGCATGCCGGTCGCTGCACCCTATGGTGATCTGTTCGGTGTGACGTCGGAGGCGGCGGCAACGGGATGACGCCTCTGGTGGTCGGTATTGCCGGCGGCAGCGGATCGGGTAAAACAACCGTCACCCAGGCGATTATCGCGGCGGTCGGCGCGGCACAGGTGGCCCTGTTGCAACAAGACTCTTACTACCGTGACTTCGGCGATCTCTCACCGGAGGCCCGGCTGGCGATCAACTGGGATCACCCCGACGCGCTGGAAGACGCACTGTTGATAGCTCACGTCGCGGCGTTGCGGGCGGGCCAAGCCGTGGCTGTGCCCCGTTACGATTTCCGCACCTATCACCGCCTACCCGAACCCGCGACGGTTGCGCCGCGTCCGATCATTATCGTTGAAGGCATCCTGATTTTGGTGGAACGCGACTTGCGTGATCTGATGGACATCCGTGTGTTTGTGGACATTGATGCGGATGTGCGTTTTGTGCGCCGCCTGGAACGAGATATTCGTGAACGTGGGCGTGCAGTCGAGTCAGTCATTCAGCAGTATTTAGCGACGGTGCGCCCCATGCACCTGGAGTTTGTCGAACCGAGCAAACGTTACGCCGATGTGATCGTGCCGCAGGGCGGGCACAATCGGGTGGCGATAGATATGTTAGTGGCGCGGGTGCAGGCGAGCCTACGCGCCGGGGAGGGATCATAATGAACGGATGGGTAGGATTCTTATCGAGCTTCCTGGCAAGCGCCGTGGAAGTGGTCGAGGCGGTGACACTGGTGTTGGCCGCCGGGGTGACGCGCGGCTGGCGCAGTGTTTGGATCGGCGTGGTGGCGGCCGGCGTGGTGTTGGCAGTGCTGGTGGGGGTGTTCGGGGTGGGCTTGTTGGCCGTCATCCCGATCCAAGCGCTGCGGATCGTGATCGGCACCTTGCTGCTGGTTTTCGGCTTGCAATGGTTGCGCAAAGCGATCATGCGCTATACCGGCCTGAAGGGTTTGCACGACGAAGCGGCAATTTATGAGCGTGAGGTTGCAACCCTCAATCAGGCGCCTAGTGCCGCCACCGGCATGGACTGGACCTCATTCACGGTGGCCTTCAAGGGCGTGTTGCTAGAAGGGCTGGAAGTGGTATTCATCGTGATCACCTTCGGCCTCAGTTCGCACGACATGCTTTCGCCCACGCTCGGCGCACTGGCGGCGGCTGTCGTGGTGACCGTTGTGGCTTTCGCAGTGCATGAGCCACTCAGCCGGGTACCGGAAAACACGCTCAAGTTTGTCGTTGGGTTGATGCTGACGGCGTTCGGTACCTTTTGGGCCGGTGAGGGCGTAGGTCTAGACTGGCCGGGTGCTGATTGGGCCATCCTCGGCCTGTTGATCTTTTATGCCGTCATCGCGGCGGGCTTGATCGTCGCGTTGCGTGGGCGCACGGCCCCGGCGAGTGGAAAGGCGGTCGGCAACGCATGAAGTACATCACGGGGTTTTTCGCCTTCTGGTATGATTTTATCGTCGGAGATGCCTGGGAAGTGGCCGCCGGGGTAATCGTCGGTCTGGTGTTACTGGGCTTGGCTGCGCCTACTAGTAGCTTGATGCACGATTACGGCGCGCTGTTACTGCCTCTGCTGATTGGTGCGGTGCTGGCCTACAGCCTCTGGCGTGTGCGCGGCACCGCTTAGTGCCGTGCCGCTACGCGATCTGTTTAGTGTAGACGATCTGCTGCGACCGGCTCTACTCATCAGTTGGGCAGTGCCGGCCGCACGGGTGCGGCCCCTGGTGCCGTCGTGCCTCGCCCTCGATACGGTGTCGGGGGCGGGCGGTGTCGAGTTGGCCTTACTGACCGTGGCCGTCGTCCTCAATGTCGGGATGCACCCGCACCTGTTGCCGGCTCTGCACACAACCTGCGCGCAGGCCAATTATCGCACCTATGTGCGGGGCCGCGACGGCGCACCGGGGGTCTACTTTTTCGCGAATTTTGTGGCGGGGCGGGCGGGGTGGGTCATTCCGTGGCTGCTCTCGGCTAATGTCCATTATGCCCCGGCGCGCCTGCGGGGGTATCTCCCCCACACCGCCACGCCCGGCGCCACCTGGAATCTACAGTTGACCATGCACAGCCCGCTTGGTCCCACCCAGCTGGTGGTCGGCGGACCGTGTGTCCCGCTCACGGTCCCGGCTTACTGGCCGGACCCGGCCACTGCCGCACACTTCCTCAGCCAGCGCCTAACCGGCTACCTGCGTGACCGGCGCAATCGGGTGTGGGCGTTGCCGGTGCATCATCTGGAGATGACGCCCTGGCCGGGTACGGTTCAGGTGATCACCTGCGCGCCCTGGCAGCACTGGGGCTTGCTCTCCGCCGCCGAAACGGCGCAACCCTTCGCTGTGCTGCTGCAACCGGAAGTGCTGTTTCGCGCCTATGTGCCGCGCCCCGTGTGGTGAGCATCGCGTTGGGCGCAGCCAGCGCCCCCAACTCTGCCCAGGCAGGGTAAATAGGTTAAAAGGGTAGTCGCTCAATCGTTGGGCGACTACCCTTTTTATCTGCGTGCTAAATCGAGCGGCACAATGCGGCAGGCAGAAGGGTGGGCGAGCTAGCTCGCCGCCCATCGCCGGGTGGCGCTCAGCCGCTGTGACGGTGCGGCCCCCCGCCTTTACGCCCTTTGTTGCGGGCGCGCCCGGGTGTGGCCGGTTGATCCGGCGCGGCGGCTGCGTGCGCGGCCGGTACGGCCGGCGAGGTGGACGGGACACTAGCATGGGCTGTTTCCGGCGCCGCAGGCTTGGACGCGGTGGGTGCGGCGCCGGCGTGCGTGGTGTCCGAGGCCGCCGGCATTGCCCGCGTGGTGAGATCGGACGTGGTGGGAGTGGGAACCGCTACGGCGGCGGCAACGGCGGCGCGCGCGGCGATGGCCGCTTTTTCGCCGGCGATGGTGCGACCGGGGGGCAAGACCACGCCCGTGTTTTCGTCGTCCGCGCTCTTATCTTCGCTGACTTGGTGGAGCAGGATCGGGGGTCGGTTGCCGCCGGCTGCCGTGGCCTCCAAGCTGCGAGCCGTGGGCACGTTCAGGCTCGCTACCGCCTGGTGCAGCGCGTCGCCGGTTAATTTGGCGAAATCGGCGGCGGGATCTTGCTCACCCTCGATATGAATGCGGGCGGTGCTGTTGCCCTGTGCGTCGGGCGGGGCCACGCTCTGAACCGTTAGATGTAGAGTGGGATTCGTAGCGGCGAAGGCGGCAGCCAGCGCGGCGCCGACCTGATCCGCCGCGCCGGGATCGTTGCCGATATGCAGGTGTGCACTAAGATTGATGGCTTTTTTCATTGCTGCTCCCCTTTACCGCTTGTTGCCGTTGGCGATGGTTGAAACGACCGTGCCGTTCGCATCGAGCAATTCGGCAGCATCACCTTTATTGCTCCAGATCGCTCTGCCTGACCCGAAGGAGAAGCCGCCGCTCTCGGTGTGGTGTTCATTGGTGTAGATGCGGATGCGCTTGCCGGCTTGCAAGGTAAAGCCCTGCCAGGTGAACTCCTCCCCGCCGTATACGTCACGCAACACCCACCCGTTCAGACTAACGGGACCATTAGTGACGTTATGCAACTCCACGTATTCGTCCGGCTCATTGGGATTGATGGCCCCATTGTAGAAGATGTCGGCGATTTCCACCGGGCCGCCGCTAGTAGTTTGACCACCGCTGCTGCCCTGGGCCGGACGTGGGGTGCGCGTGGGCGGCGTATTCGGCTCCGGCGTTTCGACCAGCGCAGGCGGCAGGTAGGGGTCTTGGGTCGGGACAGCATCCGCGCCGCCGGCGGTGGTGGTGGTTGAAGCGCGTCCCGTGTCGAGCGCGACCCAGCTGTTGCCGCGTTGCACATCGAAGGCGATGATCGGGTGGATCTCCCAGATGGTGCCGCGGGTTTTGCCCACCTGGTCAGGGTGTTCCTGATCCATCAGCAGCCAGCCACTGATGCGGACACGGGTACGGCCGTCTACCAGCGGATTGACGCGCGCGAAAGCCCAGCCGGGGTGCTGCGCGCGCACACGCGGTGTGATTTCGACGACAACCGACTGGGAGCGGTCTTTGGCCGGGCCGTCTACGATCCAGAGATGATTATCTACATCATCGGCGGCGTGGCAGTTGCAGGACTCCGGCCCCTCTTGCTTGGCCCCGGCTAGGTAGCCTTCCACCTGTATCGGGATGCCTTCGGTGCGAGCCACTGTTGCCGCATCGGCGGACGACCAGCTAGCGCGGCGCTGCCGCTCAATTGCTTTGGGCCAGGGCAACGCCAGCAAATCGGCGATCTGCACGGGATACCAGGGCGCCGAATCAATACGATCTTTACGAACGTTGAGACCGGGATCGCCACCGTCGCCGGTGGATGGACAGCCCTGGTAGGTATTGGACGGCGGCTGCGGGCGGGAGGCGCTGAGGGGGATGCCTCCCTGCGGGTTGGGCGCGACGTTGCCCCCCAGGTTGCCGCCGATGCCGCGACTGCTGTCGCTGCTGCCGCCCCCCCCGGTGTCGGCGGTGGGGTTCTGTACAAAGCCACTGCCCCCCGAATTGCCTACCGGATTGGGGGCTACCGGCGTGAGGTTGGGGTCGCTGCAACTGGCAACTCCGCCGGCCAGCGTCGTAAGAAGTAGCAGCAGGAGCAGCGCGGCTCCCAGGCGTGCGTTCATAAGAGATGATCCTTTATAGTATTCGGCTCCAAGCACCGCAGGGTATGCCTACATCCACGGGCGGTCAGTGTGCGTCACCACGCTGCTCGCCTCTATTGTAACATAAATTGCGGTGCAACCGACAACATTGCGTGTTACGTTTCGCCGACCCACCGACACACTGACGATTGCCCGTAACTACGGTTCACTATGCGCATTTCTCTAACGGGTGGACTGCGCAGCGGCAGTCGGTTACACACCGCCTTGCTGCTGCCGGCCGGTTCTACTTAAACAGACCCGGCAGATTATTGGGTGAGACAATATCGAATACAGCATTATAAGGAGGATGGTCATGAAAGTACAGGGACAGCGCCGCATCGCCGGTTTGGCGTTAGGCTTGCTGGTGAGCATGAGCTTGGCGGCTTGCGGTGGTGATGCAGCAACCTCAACCGCTGTACCGGCCGCCGTGCCAACTGCGACAACGGTGGCGGCTGCGCCGACTGACACAACCGCATCGGCGGCCCCCACCGCTACAGCGGCTATGGTTGCGCCGACCGCGACGACGGCGCCGGCTGCGCCGACTGATACGGCTATGGTTGCGCCGACCGCGACGACGGCGCCGGCTGCGCCGACTGATACGGCCATGTCTGCCGCCCCGACCGCGACGACGGCCACCAGCGGCGGCACGGGCGGTGTGCCCCTCAGTGGCGATGCCGGTCTGCTGCAACAGGCCGTGGCCGGAATGCGCGACCTCAAGAGCTACCACATGGACATCGCGTCGGAGGTGGGTGGTCAGAAGACGCAGACGGGTGTAGATGTAGATGTGGCAAACAAAGGTGTGAAAATGACGAGTACCGTGGGCGCCTATAGCAGCGTCGTCCTAGTGATCGGCGACAAATCTTGGATTAGTGCCGATGGCGGCAAGACTTACACGGTCAGTCCGACCGGCGCATCGATGGGCAGTGCGTTCGACGGCTTTATTAATATGTGGAAAAATAGCTCGATGGGCGGGGCGGGCACACCGATCCCGGACATCAAGGCGGGTACTCCGGCTACTGAGCAGATCGACGGCACCGATACCAAGCACCTGACCCTGGACAGCAAAGCCTTCAGCGGCACGACCGGAGGTACCGTTGATATGTGGGTGACGACCGGCGCGCAGCCGCGCATTCGGCAAATGAAGTCCGCCGTTACCGCGAGCGGGCAAGCCGTTACGTCCACTATCAAGTGGAGCAAGTTCGACGAAGACCTAGGCATCAAGGCACCGGCCAAATAGCCGGCTAGGATGTAGTGTGGCACCTGTCGCGCCGCACTGGTCTAACAACCATCGCCGCGCAGCTACGGAGACTTGGACTCCGTAGCTGCGCGGCGGGATCTATTAGCTTTCAGACCGCTCTCAGCACGCCGTATCCGGCACTTCATTCTCGTCGGCTTCAGCTAATGCTATCGCCGCGTCTAGCGACAGGTTTGCGCCGGTGGTCCAGGCAGTGGCCCAGGCAGTCGGCGATAGCGCGGCTTCGGCTGCGCGCCGACTGTGCTCGTAGGGTGCTTGGTCGGCAGGGTCGAGCGTGGTGCCGATAGCGGCCAGCAACGTTTCGGCAGCGGCAAACAGCATGGCGGCGCGGGTCGGGTAACTCGCCGCGACCGCCACTGCACCCAAACCACTCAGGCACCAGGCGACGGCGACTCGGCGACCCGTCTCACCGGCCAGTCGTAACGCCTCGCGGAAAAGCGGGTCGGCTTTAGCAAGATCGCCGACTTGCACGGCCACGCAGCCCAGGTTGTAGAGCGCTGTGGTGATGCCGTAGCCGTTGCCCAATTGCCGATGCAAGATCAGCGCTTGCTCATAGAAGACGGCGGCTTGCGGATAGTCGCTGGTGTAGCGTGCCACTTCGCCGAGGCTATTGAGCAGCCAAGCTGTGGTGTCGGGGGTACCCATGCTCGTATTGAGTGCTAGGCTCTCCTCGAAGAGGGCACGGGCAGCCGGATAGTCACCTTCGGCCAGTGCGGTGCGCCCCAGATGATAGAGACACGTCGTCACACTTCGCCCGTCACCGAGACTACGCACCAGGCTTAGGCTTTCTTCGAGCCGGGCGCGCGCTTCCGATAAGCGCCCCTGCGCCAACGCGGTGCGGCCCACCTGGAAGAGTGCGGAGGCGACGGCAACACGATCGTTCAATGCCCGTGTCAG
The DNA here is from genome assembly GCA_038228295.1 of Chloroflexia bacterium. Classification (GTDB taxonomy): domain Bacteria; phylum Chloroflexota; class Chloroflexia; order QHBQ01; family JAICKM01; genus JAICKM01. The sequence continues at coordinate 32,854 of JBBRPH010000020.1, forward strand.
GCTTAGAGCTTCGTCGGCCAGTGTATAGGCTTCGGCGAGCGCCCCCTGGATGCGGACTTCTTCGGCCAGCGCATCAAGTGTCGCCGCCAACGCCGGGTGGTTGCCCAGGCTGCGCCAGAGCGTGGCGCTTTCCTCCAGATAGGCGCGGGCCGTGACCGAGTCGGTAGTCAGGGAGCCGAGGCCAAAGAGGGCTTGGGCGCGTGCCGCCGGATAGGCGGTCGCTTCCGGCGCAGCCAGCATGGTTTCGAGCCAGGCGCGGCCGGCTCGCCACTGCCCGCGCAACAGCCAGAAGCGCCACAGCGCGCCGGCTAACCGCAGTCCGGCTTCCCGGCCCACAGGATCACCCGCGCACCATTCGAGCGCGGCGCACAAGTTATCGTCCTCGCTTTGTAGCCGCCGCAATACGCTATCCTGGCCCGCGCTGCGGAGTTGCGGTGCGGTGGCTTCGGCCAACTGCACATACCAGTCGCGATGCCGGCGACGGACGGCCGCTGTTTCGCCGGTTTCGAAGAGACGTTCACGCGCGTATTGGTGGATCGTCTCCTGATAATAATAGCGGGTCTGGTCCGGTTGGTCCTCAACCAATACCAGCGACTTATTGACCAGTTGCTGTAGCCCATCCAGCACTTCGTATACGTCCAGTTCATCGCCCGCACAAACGGCCTCGGCGGCTTCGAGCGTCCACCCGCCGATGAACACAGCGAGACGATGGAGGAGAGTGCGCTCTTGGGTACCGAGTAGATCATAGCTCCAGTCAATCAGCGCACGGAGGGTTTGCTGTCGCGGCAAGGCGGTGCGGCTGCCGCCGGTGAGCAGGCGAAAGCGATCGTCGAGCCGCGCGGCGATACCTTCGACCGGCAGCACCTTGACGCGGGCGGCGGCAAGTTCAAGTGCCAACGGAATGCCGTCGAGGCGACGGCAAATGTGCAGCACCGCCGGCGCATTGGCCTCGGTAAGCACAAACCCCGGCTGCACCGCCTGGGCACGCTCAATAAATAAGCGTATCGCTTCGTAGCGCAGCAGCATACCGATCGCCGGCCGCTCCGGCTGTGCGCCGGTGTTGCGCTGGGGCAGGGCCAACGACGGCACCCGTAGGGTGGTCTCACCGGCAATGCCCAGTGCTTCGCGGCTGCTCGCGAGGATGCGCACGGTCGGGCAGTTGCGGAGTACGGCCTCGGCCAGTTCGGCGCAGGCGGTAATCAGGTGTTCGCAGTTATCGAGCAACAGCAGCAGATTTTTGTCGCGCAGCCTTTGGGTGAGCGTGGTCAGCCATGCTACGCCCAGTTCTTCGCGCACGCCCACGGCGCTGGCGACGGTCGCCGCAACCAGCGCGGGATCCGTTAGCGCGGCCAATTCGATGAACCAGACTCCGTCCGAGAAGTTGTCGCTTAGTTCGGCGGCCACTTGCAAGCTCAGGCGCGTCTTGCCGGTGCCGCCCGGTCCGGTGAGGGTGAGCAAGCGAGTGGTGCCGAGCAGCCGCTGCACGTCAGCCATTTCGCGGTCGCGCCCAATAAAGCTGGTGAGTTGTAACGGCAGATTGTGGGCGAAGGCTTCGAGCGAACGCAACGGCGGGAACTCCGCCGGCAGATCGCTGCTGACCAGTTGGAAGACGCGCTCCGGACGGATAAGGTCTTTGAGCCGTTGCTCGCCCAGATCGCGCAGGCCCACGCCGGGCGGCAGCGCCGCGCCTAGTGCCTCTTGCGTGCTAAGGGACAGCAGCACCTGTCCGCCGTGGCCCGCCGCCATGATCCGCGCCACCCGGTTGAGCGCCGGGCCGACATAGTCGCCGTCGCGCACGGTAGCCACGCCGGTGTGCAGTCCCATACGGACGCGCAAAGGGCCGGTCGCCCCCCAGGCTCCGGTGGTCAGATCGCGCTGGGCGGTGATGGCGGCCGCCAACGCATCCGCTGCGTCCGTGAAGGCGGCGGAAAAGGCATCGCCGCCTGTCTTGAACACACTCCCCCTATGGCTCTCGATAGCGGCGCGCAGGATGGCATCGTGACGCGCCAGGGCCACGGCCATCTCCTGAGGGTGTTGCTCCCACAGCCGCGTGCTACCCTCAATGTCGGTGAACAGAAACGTAATCAGCGGCGCTGCATCTTCGGTCATGTGGCTATTATAGCATCTTCCGTGCGCGAACAACGGAGCGGGCAGCAAAAAACCTCCACCCAATGGTGGAGGTTTGCGATTCTGTAGCGTGGCGGCCGGTTAGGCCATGCCACCGCCGCTGCTGCCGTTGGCTCCCCCCATGCTGCCGCCGCCGCTGCTGCCGCCGACGATCACGGTCCCCCCCATGCTGCCACCGCCGCTGCTGCCGTTGGCTCCCCCCATGCTGCCACCGCCGCTGCTGCCGCCGACGATCACGGTCCCCCCCATGCTGCCACCGCCGCTGCTGCCGTTCATGCTGCCGCCGCCGCTGCTGCCACCCACAACCACGGAGTTACCACCGGTATGAGTGACCGCTACCTGATTCCCATGTGCGCCAATAGCTCCTAAAGCCATTGCTACAGTGATGGATACAGCCCATTTTTTAACCGATGCGATCTTCATGGATGTGTTCCCTCTCTACTAGTTGCTGTAATCAATAACGATTAACTATTCACGCTGGTGGAGTAACAATCAACTCGGTACTCGCAACCATCGTCATTGTAGCAGAAGCATCGGCTGGAGTCAATAGGCGGATTCACTATTTATCTATTACCGGCACCAAAATGTTGTTGCAAAACTTTTGCCACTAATCTGGGGCGAAACAGTATTCCAGGGGGTTTGAGGAGTTGCGTGACAGCGAATAGGATACCGTGCGCTTTCGCATCGTGCGCGGCTAACATGGTTAGGCGATCCAGATACCAGTGTAGCAGTGGCGACCATTGCGGCTTCTCGCCCTGTGTTGTGCGATAGCGAAAGTCACGGTTGGTCGCCAGTAGCCACGGAGCCGTATTGTTTTTGGCTAGTTCTTGTTGGAAGTACAAGGCGAAGCCCGCCGGATCGCGGTGTGTGGTCGTTTGGCTGTAGGTGTGTAAGCATCTGTCCAATACTTTGGCGCTCTGGGCTGCAACGGTAATGCCTTGCGAGTGCTGCGGATTGAGGATACACGCCGCATCGCCTAATACGATAAACTGTTCGGGTCGGCTTGATAGCGATTCATAATGACGTAAGCGATTTTCTGTATGCTGATAGCCCCAAACAGGCGAAATCGGTACCGCAGTGTCTATAAACTGGTATGCCTGGGAACTCGGCAGGCTACGTACAAAATCTAGTAGCGGCTCTTCCTCTAACGGTGGGTAATCCCCTGCTACTCCGGTGATGGTGGCAAGCCAACGGTTTCCCTCCACACGGGCAATCACACAACCCCTGCTAGCGGTTTCCGTTAGCATCACTTGCCAATCAGGTGTGCGATCACTTGGGCAAGTGTAATAGCGGCTGACGTAACGCACCAATGAGTTGACAGTGGTCTCTTGGGGTGGCGTGTACCCGAGTGCCTCTAACCACTTAGGGGCGCGGGAGTAACGGCCACCGGCATCTATTATTAGGTCAGCGTACAGGCTTTCCTCTGCTGCTGCATTTTGACTCCGCCCGCGTGTCTGCACTCCTATGACAACTGTGTGCGATTCGTCGGCTAGGAGGCTAGTCACCTCTTGTTGTTGCAAGCAGCGGATCTGTGGAGAAGCGAGTACGCGCCGGCGAATGCTCCACTCCAGTAAATCTCGGCTGTAGTAATGGACATTGTAATTGGTGCCGAAGTATGAACCTGATGCGACAGGGGTTAAAGGCGCAATAGTGCCGGACCAATCTACTACGGTAGCCCCCGCGTTGAGCAGGTCTGCTTCGATACCTGGAAAAAGCTGTTCTAGGATCAGACGGCCGCCCATAAGGAGCTGATGCCGGTGCCGAGCATGAGGTGTACCTTTACGCGGCTGAGGTTCTGCGGGTAGAAAGTCCCGCTCGACAATCGTCACCCGATCAAAGTGATTACAGAGAACATGAGCCGCCAATAAGCCCGCAATACTGCCGCCAATGACGAGCGCGTGGGTGGGCAAAACTTACATCCCCTCTGTATAGGCTAGTTGTTTAATCATTTGATGAGTGACGCTAACGCTAATTCTAAAGCTTCCTGTAGGGACATTGCCTGCCCGGCGGTCCAAGCAGCTGTCCATTCGGTTTCATTAATCGCAGCCTGCACCGCGGCGACATGGGGTGCGTAGGCACCGGCATCGGGGGGATCTAAGTGCGCGTTTATGGCTTGCAAAAGGCCATCTGTTGCTCCGCACAGCTGGGCAGCGTGAAGCCAATGGCTGCGTTTGGCAGCCACTCCGACTGCTGCCGCCCAGCACATAGCGATGCCTTCTTTGTTGCCCAACTGTTGATATAAGACCATACTCTCAGTAAATAAGTCTGCCGCTTTGTGGAAATCGCCTTGAGCCAAAGTAATTTGACCAAGGTTGTGTGAAGCTAAAGCCAATCCTGATCTATCCATACAATCAGTGTATATTCTTAACGCTGATTCTACAACATGGGTAGCGGGTATCAATTGGCCTTGTGCCCGTAGAGCCTCGCCTAAGTTAAGTGCGCTACTTGCAACTCCTTGCATATTATTTAGCATTCGCCGTAGTTGTAAACTTTCTTCTGCAAGTAATTGTGCGCTGTGGGCATCACCACGATTAAGCGCCAATATACTTAAATTATCGAGTACACTAGCGACCCCCGGTTTATGATCTACGACACGATAGAGGGTCAAACTTTCTTCCAGTGCGTTCTTGGCCTCTGCAATGTCGCCCTGTCGCTGTGCTATCCAGCTAAGGTCCACTAGCGCGCGCGCCGTTGATTTGCGATCACCAATTTCACGGTACAGTTTCACACTAACCTCCAACTGTGTGTGCGCTTCGACGAAATCGCCTTGACCGGTTGCGAAGCGACCGGCTCCTTCTAGGGCTTTAGCGCGGGCTGCAGGCGTGGCGGGACCGGGGCGATCTAGCGCCGCATCCAGCCAAGCGCGCCCTTCGATCCAGTAGCCACGGCGCAGCCAGAATGGTTGGAGCGCGCCGACGAGGCGTAGTTCGGCCTCGATGCCCGCTGGGTCGTCCTGGCACCATTCGAGGGCGGCGCGCAGATTGTCGTGTTCGAGTTCAAGGCGATCCAGCCATTGTACAGCTTGCTGCTCGCGGATTGGAGCTTCGGCTTCCTCGGCTAGGGCCAGGAACCAATCGCGGTGGCGAATGCGGACGGCGGCGGATTCGCCGGCTTCGGTCAAGCGGTCGCGGGCATACTGCCGGATCGTTTCGAGCAGGCTATAGCGTGGGCTGCCGTCGGGTATGGGTTCGACCAGCAGCGACTTGTTGATCAGCTGTTGGAGGCTGTCGGCACAGTTGCCGCTGACAGTCGTGTCTGTATCGGTCACGGCGGCAGCAGCCTCGGCAGTAAAGCCGCCCGCGAAGACCGAGAGGGCACGTAGTAGGCGACGTTCCGCGTCGGGTAGCAGATCATAGCTCCAGTCAATCAGGGCACGCAGGGTTTGCTGGCGGGGTAGGGCGGTGCGACTGCCGCCGGTGAGCAGGCGAAAGCGATCATCGAGCCGGGCAGCGATGCCGTCCACCGGCAGCAGGCGTACACGGGCGGCAGCCAATTCAATGGCGAGTGGGATGCCGTCGAGCCGGCGACAGATCTGGGCTACAGCAGGCGCGTTATCGGCGGTGAGCCGGAAATGGGGCTGCGCCGCCTGCACGCGATCTAGAAACAAGCGCACCGATTCGACCGTAGCTAACGCGCTAGGGTCGGTGGCCCCGGTGGGCGGTAGGCTCAGTGACGGCACGCGGTAGACAGCTTCGTTGGGCAGGCTCAACGGTTCGCGGCTGCTCGCCAGCACCGTCACTCCCGGACAGGCGGCCCGTAACTGCTCGACTAGAGCCGCGCAGGCGGTCAGCACGTGTTCGCAGTTATCAAGCAGCAGCAGCGTGGTCTGCGGCTGAAGATGGGCGATCAGACTCGCCTCCAACGGCCGTCCGGGTTCCCCTCGCACCCCCAGTACCGTTGCCACCGCTTGAGCCAGCAGCGCCGGGTCGGTCAAAGCCGCTAGTTCGACGACCCAAACCCCGGTGGGAAAGCGGTCGAGCGATTGGGCAGCGGCTTGCAAAGCGAGGCGCGTCTTGCCGGTGCCGCCGGAGCCGGTGAGCGTGACTAGGCGGCTCGTCGCCAGCAAGTGTAGCACGGTCGTCAGCGCCTCAGCGCGCCCAATAAAAGGGGTTAATTGGATCGGCAGATTATGCGCGGTGGCGGGCAAGGCGCGGAGCGGATCGGTTCGGTCAGGCAGGCCCGCGCCGATCAACTGGAATACTCGCTCCGGCTGTTCCAGGTCACGGAATCGCTGTTCTCCTAGGTCGCGCAGGGTCAAATCGGTCGGCAAGGCTGGGCCGAGCGCGGCAGCGGTTGCGCCGGTGAGCAGGATCTGGTCGCCGTGTCCGGCCCCCAGCAAGCGCGCGGTGCGATTAAGCGCCGGGCCGAAAAAATCGCCGGCGCGCTGTTCAGCGGGGCCGCTGTGCAAGGCCATCACTACACCGGGCGGAGCCAGCCCATTATGCATATCCCAAGAGTGGGTGGCTAGTGCGCGCCCAGCGGCGGCCGCCGCCTGTACTGCCGCCGCCGGCGCAGCAAATACCGCGTAGACGGCACTGCCACTGCGCTTAAAGATCGTGCCGCCCACCCCCTGCACCGCCTCGCGCATCAGCCGATCATAGTGGCCCAGGATGCGGCCCATCGTCGCGGGGTATTCTTCCCACAGGCGGACATTGCCCACAATGTCGGCAAAGAGGAAAGTTAGGCCGGCGGGTGCGCTTGTTACGTCCATAGGGAGTTAGCACCCATCTAAGCAAAAATCTATACGGCGCGCCGGCTACGTGCCTGCGGCTGCATTATAGCATGGATTCGTTGCCGCGTGCGAGGTGGATATACATTTGCAGGTTGTAGTAGGCCATCGCCGTCGCCAGCACTAGGCCGAGCGGCCCATCGCGCCAGCCCGCTAGTGTGATGAAACGCCGGCGGAACTCGCGCAACGGTTGCAGCACAAAGTTCTGCGGTTTGGCGCGCACCCCGGCGGTCCGTAGGGCGCGCGCTTCGTAGGCAGCATAGGCGCGTTGCTTGGCGGTGAACCGGCTCCAGTGGCTATAGTTATAGTGGATCAACGGTTGCCGCAGATACGCCTGCCGGTCGGCGGGAATCTGCGCGATTTCATGCACAGTGCGTCCTTCGTCGTAGCGGGCCACAGTGCGCCGCAGCAGGCGTAGTTGGTGGTCGGGCCACCAGCCGGCGTGGCGCACCTCGTGGCCGAACATGAAGGTGCGCCGTGCCACCCAGTAGCCTGCGTATTCGCCCGGCTCCGCCAAAACCGCCCGGATCTCGCGCACCAGGGCGGGGGTCACGCGCTCATCGGGGTCAAGGAACAGCACCCAATCGCCGTGTGCGTGGTCCAACCCGCGATTGCGCTGGGCGGAAAAGTTGACGAAGGGCACCCGATAGACGGCAGCCGTATGGTGGCGGGCTACCACTTCGACCGCCGGCGTGGCGAGTCCGTCCAGAATTACCACTAATTCACAGTCCGGCGACGCGATCAGGTCGGCCGCTGCGGCTAGGCAGGCAGCCAGGTGATCGGCTTCGTCCAGCGCCAGGATGACGACCGACAGGTGGGGGGCGGCGTTCATAGGCGGAACACCGCGCCGTAGGTGCGCCGCAGGGCACGCGCTTCGGCGGCGGCCAGCCGTCCGCGCGCCTGGTCCCAAGCCACGGCCAGCGCTTTGCGGATCATACCGAGTCGCACCAGCACGCGCACCGCCCGGCTTACTGCGCGGCTCCGATGCTTGGCAAAGTAGCGATAGCGCGCCCGCCAGAGTTCCACATACATTTGCCCGGCGCGTTGGCGGGTGCTTTGCCCGGCCAGGTGGACGATCTCAGCGGCGGGCACCTGCCAGATTTCCCAGCCGGCGGCGCGGATACGGCGACACCAGTCCACTTCTTCGGCATACATGAAAAAGCCCTCATCGAAGCCACCTACTTCATCCACTACCGCCCGCCGCACCAGCATCGCCGCGCCGAGTGGGTGGTCGATCTGAAACGGCGCAGCGGTGGACCGCTGTTCGGCGGGATAGCGGCCGTTGAGTGGGCTTTCGAGCAAGCGTGGGTGTAGTGGGAAGAGGTCTAGCGCGACTTGGACTGCACCGGGGAAGCGGAAGGCGTTGCGCTGCAACGATCCGTCGCTGTAGCGTAGGCGCGGCGCGATCAGCCCGGCGGCGGGACGGCTCTCGCCGAACGCGAGCAGGCGATCCAGCGCGCCGGGCTGCACCACCGTGTCGGGATTGAGCAGCAGCAGCCACGCTCCCCGCGCCACGGCCATCCCCCGGTTGTTAGCGCGGCCAAAGCCGAGATTGACCGGGCCGGCGATCAGGCGCACCTGCGGCCACGCCGCCCGTAGCCACGCCGCCGTGCCGTCGGTCGAGGCGTTGTCCACGACGATGATTTCCGTGCGCCGTAGGTCGTGGGCCGTGCGCTGTGAATCGGTAGGCTCAGTTACGGCTATCGGTGTGCTGCTTTGTGCTGCTCTATGGGGCGTAGCTGCGCTCCTGTCACCGCCTACGGCCCACGGCGCAGGGCTCACGGACCGTAGGCAGGCATCCAGCAGCGTGCGGCTGTTCCAAGTGACGATTATGATAGAGAGGTAGATGGGCGGGTTGTTCACCGTTAGCTTGGTACTCCGTTGATCGGGGTTGGTTCTCTGTGCTATGATACCGGAAGTCGCCCGCTTGCGCCACCCACCATCGGGAAGACTCTGTGCCTCCATCTATGCTGGACCTATCCCATCCTATGATGTAGGCGCGGCGCCGAAAGCCCTATTGGCGCCGCATCGGCGGGTTGCGCCGCATACCCTTCGCCCACATCCTTATACGACGGCGCGGCTCTTAGTGCGGCGAGCTAGGGATCACGCGGCTGGACGCGCCATACCGGGCGTGCCGCCCGGTTCCACCAGGCCACCGCTGCTTGCCGGTAGCTCTAGGTCGGGTGCATGGCGCACCGGCAGCCGCCGGGTGGCGACGAGCAGGCTAATGGCGGCCAACAAGACCAGCCAGCCGCTCCAGCCAAAGATCGTCGCCTGGGCCGTGTCGAACTTTGTACCGGCCTGGGTGAGCAGTACAGCCATGCCGGCGCTGCCGTTAAACGCGGCGTGGCCGATCACCGCCGGCCAAATGCTGCCGGTCGCCAACCGCGTCCAACCGAACAGGACGCCGAGTAGCACGCAAAAGACGATGAACAGGCCCACGCCGAGGGTGGGGTGCAGCGGATAGTTGTAGCCTAGCAGCAGGATCGGCGCGTGCCACAGCCCCCAGATCGCCCCCGTGGCGATCAGCGCGCGCCATTGGCCGAGCGGCAGTAGCGCAGGCAGCAAATAGCCGCGCCAACCCCATTCTTCGCCAAAGGTGAACAGTCCGTTGATGATCGGCGCCAGCGGGATCAGGAGCAGTTGGAGGCCGACCAGCGCACCAATCGGCAGTCTGTCGAGCGCTGCTTTGGCGCGCGGCGTAGCATCGAGCAACGCACGGTAGCCGGAAAAGTCGGCTAGATCCATGTGGTAGAGACCGAACGCGGCACTGACAAACAGGGCGGCAATCACCAGCAGCGGCACGCCCAGCCACGCGGCGGCGTAATACCAGCCCCAGCGGGTGCCTGCGGCGCCCCAGCGTAGCCCCGTGGCGCGGCGCACGCCGGCCGCCGGCCGGCGTAGGTGCGTCACAATCCCGGTTGCCACGGCCGGCATAAACATCTGCCCCGCCAACAGTGCGCCCGCCCAGGGTACGCGCAAGCCGTGCCCGCTGAGATAAAATGCGCTGTCCAGCAACCAGGTCAGTCCAAACGCTAAGGCTATAAATAGACCTACGCCACGCCAATCTACTCGTCGGCTATCACCTTGTAATGCCGCTTCCATTAGCGCTCCTCCTTCACGTCTGCCACAAGGGCTGTCACATTGTATCATTAAACTAATACAATGATACAATAGATTCGATCCAATGTCAATAGATCTGCGCGCCGGATGTTTGTTGTAAGCTGCCCCACGATACGGCAGCATGGTATACTAGGTGGGGAAATGTTCCCGCCACAGTCATGTACGCCCCAGGCGCGGGCTTTTGTTACGAGGGAGAGATAATGGAACTTAGCGGCAAGCGGATTGCGATCCTGACTGAAGACAATTATGACGAGCAGGAGTTTATCTACTGCAACCTGCGGATGCGCGAAGCCGGGGCTACGGTGACAATCGTCGCGCCTAAAGGGGATCATGAGTACCGCAGCAAAGCCGGCCTGATCAATCACTCCGACGCAGCAGCAAGCGCGGTGCGTGCCGCCGATTTCGACGCAGTGATCATTCCCGGTGGCTATGCCCCCGACCGGATGCGACGCGATCCGGCGTTGGTGCGCTTGGTGCGTGAGGCGGCGCAAGAGGGCCAGATCGTGGCCGCTATTTGCCATGCCGGTTGGGTATTGGTGACGGCGGGGGTGTTGATGGGTCGCACTGTGACCGGCTTTTTCAGCCTGGAACCCGAGTTACGCGGCGCAGGTGCCACTTATGTGGATCAGGCTGTGGTTCGCGACGGCAATCTGATTACCTCGCGCACGCCTGCTGACCTGGGCGATTTTTGCCGCACCATCATCGCTGCTTTGCAGGAATAACGTCGGCCCAGCACCACGGCGGAAGGTGCGGCCGGCGTTTACGGTCGCTAAATCGCCGGCCCCTGTGCAGTTAGGCGGCTTCGGGCTTGAGCACCGGGGCTGCCGCTTCCTGGGCCGCAACGGCGGCCGTTTTGTCGGCGCGCAGGCGGTGTTCCTGTGACCACATCAGGCTGCTGGCAATACCCGCACTAACGGCGTGCAGCCCCGCCAGCAAGCTGAACAGGTAAATCGGGCCGATGGTGTAGAGTGGACCACTAATGAGCGTGCCGGCGAAGCCGACGCCGGTGTTAGTGGTGCTGATCATGCCCTGCAAGCGCCCACGCATTGTCGGCGGCAACACATCGGCCATATAGCTGGACGATGCCGGATCGAGAATTGCGATCATCGCGCCTTCTAACACCCCCAACGCCAGGATAACCGGAATACTAGTGATAAAGCCGTAGACAAAATAGATCGCGCCTGCCACCAGCGACGGGATCAGGATCAGCAGCGCTCGGTTGTGGCGGTCGGCTAGGCGGCCCGCCCACGGCCCGATCAGGATCATGGGCAGGGCGAACAGGGTATAGCTGAGACCGATGATATTGAGGTCGCCGCCGAGGTCATGGATCCAGATGTTCCAGACCACGCTGAAAAAGCCGCCGACAAAGCCCCAGCCAATGGTGCTGACGAACAGCGGCGCGATGGCTCGCCAGGGGATGCGTACTGCGACGGGTGCGCCGGCCGGGATTGTGGCCTGATCTTCCTTATGCTGCATCGGCTTGCCGCCGTGCATCTTGACTGCCAGCCAACTGCCCGCGATCAGGCTGGTGATCGCGCCGAACCAGAAGGGGCCGCTCATCCCGCTGAAACCGCCGAGGAAGCCGCCGAAGGCCGGGCCGAGCATCATGCCGCCGTTAAACGCCGCGCCTAGCAAACCAAACGCTTGGCCGCGGCGGGCGGCGGGCATCGTGTCCATGATATAGGCGCGCGCGGCGGGCATATTAGCGGCGGCGGCCATGCCGTCTATGAAGCGCAGCGCAGCGAATTCCCAACTGCCGTGTGCGCCTAGATAGAGCAGTGAGGTGACGACGTGGACCAACAGGCCGCCGACTAGCAGCGGTTTGCGGCCGATGCGGTCGCTGGCCCAACCGGCCGGCACCTGAAACAGGAAGTTAGCTGCCATAAAGGCGCTGGTCACCAAGCTAATTTCGGTTAGGCCGATACCCTGCCCTTGCATATAGAGCGTGAACACCGGCCAAATCGAGGTGAGGCCGAGAAATACCACAAACACCCCGACCACGATCAACGCCAGTTGCGGATACTCCCAGAGCATATGGCTGGCGAGTTGTTTCCGTATTCGGTCGCGCACTTAGCTATCCTTCCTGACTGATCGCTACGTGTCCCTGCCCCATTCATCCGAGCACGCTCTCTATTATACCGGCCTCCTATACGGGCCGACTAGGGCCGTAAGACGGAGTTTCTCTCCGCCTTTCGGGCGGACACGGACTATAGGGATCGTCGCTAACCGCAGAACTTGACAAGTACCGCTGGTGTGCTATAATAGGTCTAACCGACATACTATTAGACCTATAACAAGTTTGTAATAAAGTCGCGGTAACACAAGGAATCCCATGTATGAGCTAATCATCCTATCCTTGTTGATGCGCCACCCGTTACACGGCTACCTGCTAGCCCGCATTATTAACGACATCAGCGGGCCGGTTGCCAAACTCAGTAACGGCACGCTATACCCCCTATTGACCAAGTTGGAGCACGCCGGCCTGATTGCGGCGGCTCCCTTGGACAGCGATGCGCCCCTACACGACCGCCCGGCGCGGACCTTCTTGCTTACTGAGGCGGGGCGGGCGCGCCTACACCAATTGCTGATGGACACAAACGCTAATCAGGGCGACTATGGCCGTATTTTCCGCTACAAAGTGGCTTATTTCTATCTCGTGTCGGCCAAAGAACGGCTGCATCTCATTCAGCACTACATCAACTACTGTCAGACGCATATCCTCTACTTCAGCGCGGAGGCGGAAGATTTAGTGTTTGAACACGAGCGCGCCGGCCATGTGGCGGTAGATGCTGCTTTCTTGGAATATACCGACGATATGATGCAGCATCAAATCCGGCAGTGGCAGGGCGAATTGGCTTGGGCGGTGCGCTTGCGCGACCGGGAACACGCCCGTATGGAGAAGGAGAACAGCGGATGAACGCGCAGGAGTCTATTCCTGTCCTAATCGTGGGCGGTGGCCCGGCGGGGCTGACCGCCGCGCTGGTGTTGGCGCGCTACGGCGTAGCCGTTGTGCTGATTGAGCGTCACAGCGGCACTTCGATCCATCCCCGTGCGCGCGGATTGAACGTGCGAACGATGGAGATCTACCGTGCGTTGGGCTTGGAAGCGCCGATCCGCGCCGCCGGGGCGGTCCTGGCGGCCAGTCGCTATATGCTGTTTGTGGACACGCTGGCCGGTGCTGAAATCCGCCGCGTGCCCGACGACGACCTCATGCCGTTGGGCGATGCATTGGCTGCCGTAACGCCGTGCGGTTGGTGCCAATGCGCGCAAGACGAGTTGGAGCCGATCTTGGCCGCTGCCGCCCGCGCTGCCGGTGCCGATCTGCGCTTCGGCACCGAACTGACGGCGCTTACCCAAGATGCCGCCGGCGTAGCCGCCACAGTGGTTACGCGCGCCGATGGGACGCAAGAGACAATCCGCGCCCACTACGCTATCGCCGCCGACGGCGCAGGCAGCCTCGTGCGCGAGCAGTTGGGTGTGGCGCTGGAAGATCACGGCACGATGGGCCACTATGTCAACATCTATTTCCGCGCCGATCTGCGCGCGCTGGTGGCGGGCCGCGAATTCGGCATCTGCTTTGTCGAGAACCCGGCGGCGGCGGGTCTGTTTCTGGCGGTCAACAACAGCGACCGCTGGCTGTTCAACGCCGAATACACGCCGGCCACCGGAGCCGGCCCTGCCGACTTCACTCCGGCGCGCTGTCTAGAGATCGTACGCGCCGCCGTGGGCCTGCCCGACCTAGCGGTGGAGATCCTGAGCGTGCTGCCGTGGGTGGCCGCCGCGCAGATCGCCACGCAGTTAGCTGTTGGGCGAGTATTTCTGGCGGGCGATGCGGCCCATATCATGCCGCCTGCCGGGGGCTTCGGTCTCAACACTGGGGTGCAAGATGCCCACAACCTGGCCTGGAAGCTGGCGGCGGTGCTGCGTGGCGGAGCGGCTCCGGCTTTATTGACCACCTACGCCGCTGAACGCCGCCCAGTAGCCGCTGCGGTTGTCGTCCAAGCGGCTTGGGATATGATGGCGCCCACCCCCGATACCCTCGGCGGGCCGGGCGGGACAAGCGATGGACCACCTGATCGGACAGCGGATGGTCCACCAACCGGTGACGGCCCGCCTGAATGGGGCGGCGAGGTGGATGACGCCATGCGCTTGGCGCTTTTGGTGCCCGTGTTGGGCTATCGCTACGAATCCGACGCGGTGCAGGCTGAGCGGGGTGCTGACACCCCGCCGGACGGGAGCCTAGACTTGAGTGGGCGGCCCGGCACGCGCGCTCCACACGTTTGGCTGGAACAGGCCGGGCAGCGTGTTTCTACGGTCGATCTCTTCAACGGCGGCTTCGTGCTGTTAGCAGGCGCCGCGGGGGCCGCTTGGTCTGGCGCCGCCCGCACCGTCGCTGCTCAGCGTGGGTTAGACTTGACTGCCTACCGCATCGGCCTCGGTGGCGACCTGGCTGATCCCGCCGGCGTATGGCCCACTACTTATGGCCTCACTCCAGCCGGCGCAACGCTGGTGCGCCCCGACGGCTTCGTAGCCTGGCGCAGCCCCGGTCCCAGCACTACGCCCGCCACGGTGCTGGCCGACGCGCTGACCGCGCTGCTCGGTCCGGCTTCTAGCGGCGCCCGTGCTTGATCGGCTATACTAGAGCACGAGGCGCCCGCTGTCGGATGCACGTTTCTGGGTTGATAAAACCCGGTATTCCCTATAGCTCGTAGCGCACGACCGACCGCCGGGATCGTGCCTCTTACGAACTATAGGTGCGCTGGGCGGGTGGTGCGATCCCTTGTTATCCTCCCGCAGCCCCGCCGCCGTCACCGGCGGGCTAGGCGCAAGCCGAACTGCCTGGTAGTTTGTATGCCTATTGATAGTGACTGACCCTACACCGTTATCGGCTAGAAAAGGAACCATTATGCCTATTACCCACCCCTTACGCTCTATGCGTGGACTGCTGATCGCTCTAGCGGTGGTCGGGGCGGCACTGCCGCCCCTGGCTGCTGCCGCCCCGACAGCGGTGCCGGCCCATGCGCCGGCCTTCAATTTCGCCGACTCCAGCTTCGATCTGCTGTGGATGCGGACCGATATGGGCGTGGCGAACCATAGCGTAACCCGCTCGTGGATCTGGGGGCCGGCTCCCGGCGCGGCGGGGCAAGAAGCCTATGTTGAAGCGCCTGACGGCTCCGGTCGGCGCTTGGTGCAATACTGGGATAAGGGTCGCATGGAGGTCAATAACCCGTTGGGCGACCCCAGTGTGCAGTGGTTTGTTACCAGCGGCCTGCTGACGGTGGAGTTGATGACGGGACGGCAGCAGCAGGGCAACACCGCCTACGTAGAGCGCCCGCCCGCCGCCGTGCCGATTGCCGGCGATGGTAACGACGCGAACGCGCCCACCTACGCCTCATTCCTGGGTGTGAGCAACACGCCGAAAGGCGAACACCGCCAAGCCAATCGCAACGGCCAGGTCGTCACTGACGTGATCCAAAAGGACGGCAAGACGTTCAGCGATCCCGGCAAGAGCCAATATCCCGGCCTGCGCGTGACGTATTTCGAGCCGAAGACGGGGCACAACATCCCCGAAATCTTCATGAACTTCCTGACTCAGAGCGGCCCGACCTTTCAGGCGGGTGCGACCGGCAGCCACGCGCTGTTCGATCCGTGGGTATTCACGATGGGGCTGCCCATTTCCGATCCCTACTGGGCCACCGTGTTGGTGAGCGGGCAGCCGCAAGAAGTGCTGATCCAGGCATTCGAGCGCCGTGTGCTGACCTATCAGCCGAGCGCCGCCCCCGC
Organism: Chloroflexia bacterium; assembly: GCA_038228295.1. Lineage (GTDB taxonomy): Bacteria > Chloroflexota > Chloroflexia > QHBQ01 > JAICKM01 > JAICKM01. The sequence goes on from JBBRPH010000020.1 coordinate 48,617, forward strand.
GTGGCGTGTGCAGATGGGTAATATCGGCCGGCACTACTACGATTGGCGCTACGGTGGTAGTTGGACGGACGGTACCGCCGGGCCGACCCCGTTCCCGGCCGCTGCTCCGGCCATGCCGCACCAACTGGTGATTCCCAAGATCGGAGTGCGCGCTGCGGTCGAGAACCTGGGCGTGGATAAGAGCAACAACTTCGACATTCCGAAAGATCCGCACAACGTCGGCTGGTATGCACCCGGCACGCGCCCCGGCGACCTGGGCAGCGCGGCCATAGACGGCCACCTCGATTGGTACGGCATCGGGCCGGTGGTCTTCTGGCGCTTGGGCGATCTCCAGGTGGGGGACCATTACTGGATGCGCGATGCAAGCGGCCGAGACCGCTTGTTTGTGGCGACCGAGACATCCTCCTGCCCTTATAACAACTGCCCCGTCCAGCGCATCTTCACCGCCAACGCGGGCCGCTACCTAAACCTGATCACCTGTCATGGTACCTTCAACCGGGCCGCGAAAAACTATGACAAGCGCCTGGTAGTTTATGGGGAATTCGTGCAGTAGCTATACTAACGACTTTCACCACACGGCAGGGAGCCACGGAGATTTCCGGCGATCACACGGATGATGTTGACATAATATGCTTGCGATAGTGCGTGTAACCAAGAATGTCACGGGAGCGCCTACCGTTCCGGCGGTAGCGCGTTCATTCGCTGTGTCTAGAAGTGTGCCTCGCTGTGGCTCCGTGGCTCCGTGGTGAAACGACACGTCGCTATTGTCGGCGCAGGGGTAGGCGGGCTGGCGACGGCGGTGCGGCTGGCGGCCGCCGGCCTGCAGGTGACCGTTTGCGAGGGTAACAGGCAGCCCGGCGGCAAGATGAACCGGGTGCAGGCGGCCGGCTTCACCTTCGATACCGGCCCCTCGCTCATCACCATGCCGGGGGTGTTCACCGAGCTATTCCGCGCCGTCGGGCGACCAATGGCTGATTACCTGCGCTTGATGCCGCTTGACCCGCTCTGCCGCTATCGCTGGCCCGATGGTAGCGGCTTGGATAGCTCGTCTGACCCGCAAACAATGGCGGCGGCGGTGGACCGCTTCGCGCCGGGCGCGGGCGCCGGCTTCGGCGCTTTTCTAGCGCACAGCAAAACCCTGTATCAGCGCGCAGCACGACCGTTCTTGTTCGGCGAACGGCCCCGCCCGACCGATCTGCTGGCCCGTAACGGGCTTGATACACTGCGGATTGACGCGCTGCCGACGATGGACCGTGTGGTGCGCCGCTACTTCCATGACCCGCGCCTGGTGCAACTCTTCAACCGCTACGCGACCTATAACGGCTCCTCGCCCTACAAAGCGCCCGGCACACTCTGTCTGATCCCCTATGTGGAGTTCGCGGGCGGTGGCTGGTACATTCCCGGCGGGCTGTATCGGTTGGTGGAGAGCCTGGTCGCACTCTGCGATGAGTTGGGCGTGGACCTGCGCCTGAGCACGCCAGTGGCCGAGGTGTTGGTGGCGGGGACCGGCCGGCGAGGTCGCGCAACCGGGTTGCGCCTAGCCGACGGCTGCTTGATCGCCGCCGATGCGGTCGTGGTGAACGCCGATCCGCTTTACGCCCGTGCGGCGCTGTTTGCTCCGTCGTGGCGAGCAGCGACGGGTAGCCGACCCATCACGCCCGCTGCGGATCTCTCCTGCTCCGGCTTTGTGCTGTTGCTAGGCACCAATTGCCGCTGGCCGCAATTGGCGCACCACAACATTTTGTTTAGCCGCGACTATCCCGCCGAATTTCGGGCGATCTTCGCTGAGCGTCGTCCTGCGTCCGAGCCGACGATCTATATCAGTTACACTAGTGCCAGTGACCCCACGCAAGCACCGCCGGGCGCGGGCAACCTGTTCGTGTTGGTTAACGCACCGCCGGTAGCCGACCCGACGCAATGGGCGACCTGGGCCGGTCCCTACGCTGAACGCATCCTGGATCGTCTCGCCGTCACATTGCCCGGCTTGCGTGATCACGTGGTCTATCGGCAGACGCTTACGCCCGCCGATTTCGCCGCCCGCTACCATGCTTACGGCGGTGCGCTCTACGGCTACGCTTCGCATAGCCGTTTAGCCGCCTTTGCCCGCCCCGCTAACCGTGCGCCGGGCATCGGCGGCCTCTATTTCGTGGGTGGCAGCGCCCATCCCGGCGGCGGGGTGCCGTTGGTATTGCTGGGCGCACGGTTGGTGGCGGGGATTGTGGCGCAGGAGACGTAAAAGGTAAAGCGTGAGTAGTATTTAGCCTGTGGTAGATGCGGCAGTAATTGTTCATCCGGCGGACTGCGGCGTATCGTCGCGCAAAGAGAACACAAAAAGGCCATGCACCGAGCGGCGAGCATAGCGGGAGCGCGTATTTAGCCTGTGGCTGTCGGAGCAACCTGCTCCGGCGGCGAGCAATTCAAGTGAGATGAAGTTGGGTGATCCGGATCGCCCTCGAAGTAGTCGGCGTTGGCTCCGCTGCTTCTGTCTATACTAACGCACGATGTGGTGCGAGGTTGCACGCTTTAGCGACGAGTTTTAATGGATTTTTGCAGCGCATCTCAAGCCTCAGCAGTAAGGGCGGCTAGTACACTGTCGAGGGTAGTCATGCGCCCGGCCAGTGCGAAGGCAACGGCATGGTCGAGTGACATCGTCCGGCCCGCCGTCCAAGCAACGGCCCATGCCGACGGGGTCAACCGGGCTTGGGCTAGGGCGACGTGTTTGTGATAGGCGGCCTGTTCCAGTGGGCGTAGCGGGGTGCCGATCGCCTCGCGCAGTGCCTCGGCGGCTCCGAACAGGCGCGCCGCCTGTGCCGGCGGATCTTGGTGCGCGGCAACCTCGGCCAACCCGTGCAAGCTGAGGACCATCAGTGGGCGGTTGCCGAGTTCGCGTAACAGCACCAGGCTTTCCCGATATAGCGTGCGGGCCTGCTCGTAATCTCGGTCGCACTGGGCCGATTCGGCCAAATTGTATAATGTGTTTGCCAGCCCCCAGCTATCACCTAACTGCTGACGCAGGACCAGGCTTTCGCGGAAAAACTGCCTCGCTGCCGCGTAGTGACCCTGATAGCGGGTCACGACACCGAGGTTGTTGAGCGATATGGCGATGCCCGCCGTGTCACCAAGCGTGCGCCGTCCGGCCAGGCCGGCCCGGTAGTAACCCTCGGCGCGCTCATAATCGGCTTGGTCAGTGGCGATCAGGCCCAGTGAGTTGAGCGTATTAGCGATATTCCAGGGATCGTCCAGCCGGCGAAACAGGGCCAAGCTTTCCTGCAATAGCGTCTCGGCCTGTGCATAGTCACCTTGCTGGCCGGCTAACGCCCCCGCCACGCGCAACCCTTTGGCCCGCGTGGCGGGGCTGATCGGGCGGGCCAGCGCGCTCTCCAACCAGCGGCGCCCCTCGCTGAGGTGGCCGTGAGCATACCAAAAGCGCCACAGCGCTGCCGCTGTCCGCACGGCATCTTCGCTCGCGCCCTCGGCCAGCATCCAGGCCAGCGCGGCGCGCAAATTATCGTGCTCCTCCTCCAGGCGCTCCAACCAGCGCACCTGATGCACGCCGCGCAACTCCGGCTCGGCGTGCTCGGCCAGCACCTGATAATAGGCGGCGTGCCGGCGGCGTAGGGTCGGTGCCTGATCGTCGGCGGCCAACCGCTCCGCTGCGTACTCGTGGATCGTGTCCAGCATTCCGAAGCGCGGTTCCCCGTCCGCTCCCTCGCGCTGTTGTAACAAGCTGTGATCTAGTAAGGCTTCTAATCCATTGTGGAGCGTGGCAGCGGGGGTATCGTTCGCAACGCCGGTGACGGCGGTGGCGGCGCCCGCCGAGCAGCCACCGACAAAGACGGCGAGTTGCACAAATAGCGTCTGCTCAGTCGGGGTGAGTAGGCGGTAGCTCCACTCCATAGCATCGTGCAGCGTTTGGTGTCGGGCGGGACGCAGCGGGGTTGTGCCCGTCAGCAGCTGCTGTGAGGCGTGACCGTCGCCCAGGCGGGCCAGCAATTGGGCCGGCGTAAAGGCATTGCTGCGCGCCGCCGCCAGTTCCAACGCCAGCGGCAGCCCGTCGAGGCGCACGCAGAGGGCGGCGACGGCGGCGGCATTGTCGCCGGTGAGGCCGAAGCTGGGGCGGGCCAGCCGGGCGCGCTCCACAAACAGGCGTACTGCGGCGGTTTCCAGTAAGCGTTTCGGTGGCGGCAGGTGCTGGAGATCGGGTAGCGCCAACGGCGGCACGGGTAGCTCTTGCTCGTCCGCCAAGTGCAGCACGGTGCGGCTGGTAACGATTAGGCATAAAAGAGGAGCTGCGGCCAGCAGTTCGGCTAACAGGGGAGCGGCAGGCAATCCGAGTTCAAAATTATCCAGCACCAACAGGCACGCCTCGGCGCGCAGCCGGTTTTGTAGAGCCGGCCACAACGGAGTAGCGGGGGTCTCCACCACGCGCAGCGTCCCGGCTAACGCCAGAACTAACCCTTCTGTATCTGTAGCCGCGTTCAAGCTCACGCAGCCTACGCCGGCGGGAAAGCGGTCCCGTAGCAGCCGCGCTAGGTGCAAAGCGAGGTGTGTTTTGCCCACGCCACCGGGACCGGTCAGCGTCAGCAGGCGCACTCCGCCGCGGCGCAGGGCCGCCAGCGCCGCGGCCACCTCCGTTTCTCGCCCAATGAGGGGGGTAACCGGCTCCGGCAGATCGAGTGGTTGCCCAGGTAGGCGTGGCTCCGGCAGGCCGTTACCGGCGGCCTTGACGATGATGCAGGCGAACACTTGCGTAGGCTCGACATCGCCCTGTAGCCACCATGCGCCGAGATCCTGTAAACCTACGGCCGGCGGTAGTAAGGGCAAGACGGCAGTTACCGCCGCATCGGTCAACAGGATACGGCCGGCAGGGGTGGCGGCTAGTAAACGCCGTGCGGGGGTCGCCTGGACATCTATGTTCTCGCCGGCCACAACCAGCGCAGTATGCAAAGCGAATGCGGGGGGGATTGATGGGCCTGCGTCCGCGTGGGCGGCTCGGAGCACAGCCAGAGCGACTCCCAGTGCCACGCCCGCATCGCTGAACGCGGCGCCGACGCTAGGCGCTGCGCTTGGCAACACCACCCCGCCCGCCCTGCCCAGGATCGTGGCAACGTCGATTTGTTGGCGGCGCAGAGTCGCCGCTGGTGCTTCCTCACCGCTGGGGATCGGCTCGACGTTATGCGCGAATAGAAACGTCACCATCCCGGTTGGCAATTCAGACATCCGTCTCCCCTTTGCCGGGCCGGCGCGCCAAGTCCGCTAACAGCCGCAGCTAAAACCGGGAGCCGTGCTCCTAGTCTTAGTATAAGCGGTTGTAGCCGCTTGCGTCAACCACAGGGCACGCTACCTTCCGCACTTCGCACTCGCTAGCGCGTATCTTTCCCCATCTGGTAGCCGCCGGCTGTGCGGGCATTGCGGAAGTAGGCCGCTTCCGCGCGGGCAGAGTCTATCCCTTGTACAAGGTTGTACGGTGGTGCAGTCCATCTACACGGCCTCCGTATTGAGCGGCAGGGCGCCACCGTGCGCCGGCAGGCACACGGTAAATACAGATCCGACTGCCGGCGTGCTGACCACATGGATGTCACCGCCTAACAGCCGACAGATACGGCGGCTGAAGGCTAGGCCCAGTCCTGTGCCGGCGTAGCGGCGGGTCGTTGAGGAATCGCCCTGCATGAACGGCTCGAACAGGTGCGGTAGTTGCTCGGCGGTTATGCCGATGCCGGTGTCGGCTACCACGAACTCGACCCAGCCGGCAGGATCAGTTGCACTGCGGCGGGCGGTTAAGGTGACCGTGCCGGCTGTGGTGAATTTGGCGGCGTTATTGAGCAGGCTGTGCAACACTTGGCTTACTTTCGTCTCATCGCTGACCATTGTCCCGATGTCGGGCGCGATCTCTAGCACGAATTGATTACCGTTCGCCGCCGTCAGCGGCTGGGCGGCTTGCGCCACGTTTTCCAGCAATGCTTGCAGTGAAAAAGCATAACGGTTCAGCTCCAGTGTACCTGCTTCGATCTTCGACATTTCTAGGATGTCGCTGATCAACGCCAGCAGATGGCGGCTTGATCCCTGAATTTTGAGTAAATCAGGCAGGAAGCCGGTGTTGCCCAGCGTCTGTGCCTCCTCCAGCAAAAAATCGCTGTAACCGATGATGATATTTAACGGCGTGCGTAACTCGTGGCTCATGTTGGCGAGAAACGCACTTTTAGCTTGATTGGCGGCTTCAGCGGCCTCCTTAGCTGCGCGTAGGGCGGCTTCTACTTGCTTACGCTCAGTGATGTCGCGCACCGCCACGACCCGCGCCTGCTGCTCACCATATGGGATGGTTTTGCCGTGAAGTTCGATGGGGAATAGCGTGCCGTCCTTTCGCACGCCTATCGTTTCATACGGTTCGCTGTATCCCGCCAGCATACGCTCCCATACGACGGCCTGCGCGGCCGGCGCGATCACCTCCAGCGCGTTGCGGCTTAACAACTCGCTAGCGCTGTAGCCGAACAGTGTCCGCACTGCCTGGTTGGCATCCAGGATGTGGCCGCGTTCGTGGATCAGGATGCCTTCAAAGCCGGCTTCCGCCAAGTGGCGGAACCGCTCCTCGCTCTGCTGGATGGCGACGGCATTGGCTTGGAGTTCGCTCTTTTGCTGTCGGTCGCGTAGGCGTAGCCCCTCCAGGCGGCTGAACGTTCGCTGCCGCACGGTGAAGACCACGCCCGCTAACAGCGTAGACCCCAGCAACATAAAGGCGAAGTGCAGCAGGTCGGGCGAGGGTGACAAGATCAGGCCGACCACTCCACCCCAGCCCACCAATGCCAGCCCGATCAGCAACACTGTCCAGCGCGCCGACAGTAACAGGCAGCCGGTGCCGATGATCATCAACGCGACATTTGTAGTCTGCTTGATTTCGGCGACCAATGCCATGTGCAGCAGACTGTTGACCAATACCAAGCCCATAATCGCGGCCGCTAGGGGATGGATCCGCTGCGCCGGCAGCCGTCGCCGGCCTAGCATCACTCGCAGGGTAGCATAAATCAGCGCCGTCAGCGCGGCCACGCTACACATAATTACGGCAGTAGTGCCCTGTAGCAGGAGGACATGGCTGAAGGCGAAGATGCTATAGAGCACTGTCAGTGCCGTGAGGACCGGCGGCAGGCTGTCACGTACTACGCGATTCAGCGCCCGCGTGATGGCGGGCCGACTTGAAATGTTTGTCACACGCGCCTCAGATTGCTTTGTTTAGATCGCTCCTGGGGGAATTGTCGCCGAGTTGTGGCCTTCGTCTAAAATGCGCTTTCAGTGTAGCACAGGCGGTGATGCGGTGCAACCCGCTAGGATTAGGCAGCGGGGACTGTGCGAAAGTCGGGTTGGGGAGTAGTGGGACGAGGTTCTGCGCCGGCACGAATAGGGGGCACATGGCTTCGTGGTTTGCGGGGTGTGGTGGCACAAGGGTTGCTTATAGTAAAGCGGGGGCCGTTACTTACTGTTTACATAAGATACAAGGATGCCGCTCATGTTAACGTTACGCCTGCACAACCACAAACTACTCACCGGCTGGTGGACCGTTCTCCTGGCCGCCGTGCTTTTGCTCGGCGTGGTCGGTTTCGCTGCCGGTCACGGTCACTGGTCCCTCGGTAGTGTTTCCACCCCGGCGTATGTGAGCAACACTAGTTCTTTAATCGGCACCGCCGACGGTAGTCTGGTCGAAGGATCTACTGCTGTTGCTGCTCAGCCTACGGTTGCTTCTCTTCCCGCTTTAGAGTTGCTATTAGTAATATTAACGACTTTAGCCGGGGTCGTATTTGTGCTGGCCCGTCTCTATACGTGTCTCTGCCGCCGTCTCGCTTAGACTGTCGGTAAGCGTGGGAAAAGCAGCAAGCGAGATTATGCCGCTTGCTGCTTTTCGCTTACCCTCGTGCCGTGTATGGACGAGCGTCACACACCTCTCGCAGCTATATTTCGTGTCCCGGCTTTTACAGCAGCGTCGCCGCCGTCCAGGGTGCAGTTAATTCCACCCCGTCGCAAGTGGGGCGGTTGACGAGTGTTGCGACGGGGTGGGCAGTCATCGCCGTCGGTGGGTAAGGCCGGAGCAGCGCCAGCCATGCTGCGTCACCCGCTTGCGGGTCCAGCCAGGCCGCCTCTGCTGCCGCCGGCAAGATCACCGGCATCCGCTCGTGGATAGGGGCCAGCCGATCATTCGCGGTGGTGGTGATAATGGTGTAACTCCAGAGCGCGTCACCATCGGGACTACGCCAACAATCGTATAGTCCTGCGAAGGCAAACAAAGCGCCCGGCCCGTCACTGCCCAGCACCTGCATATAATAGGGTTGCTTTGTTTTGCCGCTACCTTGCCATTCGTAAAAGCCGGTGGCGGGGACCAGGCAACGCCCCTGGCGCAAAGGGCCGCGATAGGTCGGTTTTTCGGCGACGGTCTCGGCCCGTGCATTGATTGTGCTGTAACGCGCCGACGGCTCACGCGCCCAGCGCGGCACCAACCCCCAACTCATTGCCGCGACCGCGCGCCCCTCGCCTTGCGCCACCACAACCGGGTGGAGTTGACCGGGTGCGAGATTAAAGCGCGGACCGTCTAGCGCGGCCAATGTGTCGGCCTGCCCCACGGCGCCCACCGTGTCCGCCACTGTGCCGACTGCGCCGCCGAAGCGTGCAGCCACCTGGGCCACTGTTGCCGCCAATGTATAACGTCCACACATGGGTTTACTTCCTCCTCTCCCTATCCTATCGCCTCCGTCTTGCCCAATGCGGCAAATTGCTGCTCCTAGTGGCGTCACTCCGCGAACGGCGACTCTGCGAGGTGCGCCAGCAAGTCAGCGGGATCGGCATAGACGGCAACGGCTCCGCGTAAATCAGTATCCGTCCAGCCGCCGCAGCGCAGGGCCACCGTGCGAATGCCTGCCTTGTGGGCTGCCTCAATGTCGTAGGGCGTGTCGCCTAGCATGATCGCTGCGTCGGGGGGCAACCTAGCTTGCCCAGCGCCACCTGCACAATGTCGGGGTCAGGTTTCGACTCTTTGACCTCACTGCCTGATGCTTGTTCTTTGATCAGGTCCGTCACTTCGGCAATCCGCAGTAGTTTTTGCAACTCGTCGTCTTGTGCCGAACTGGCGGTCGCCAGTTCAATACCCCGCGCACGTAACCCTTGCACCAAGGCCCGCGTTTGGGGAAAAGGTTGTAGTTCCGACAGGTATTGCTCTTTAAAAATCTCGCCCCGCCAACGACTGATCTGTTGTTCTAAAGGACTATCCGCCGCTAGGCCCGTGACTTGCGGCAGCAACTTGTCGCCACCCATGCCGATTAGTTTCACGATACGCTCCGCTGACTCGTGATAGCCGGCGCGCGCTAATGCCGCTACCCAGGTCCGCGCATGGGCCTCGTTGCTGTCCACCAGCGTACCGTCTATGTCTAGCAGTGCGGCTTTAATCCGGGTCATTAGAGTTCCTCCTGCGGATAATCTTTCGCTGAGACTAGAGCAAGCTATGTGCCGGTCGGCGGGGTTGCGTGCAGTGTGCGCCTCCCGTATGCCGGCTTACAGCGCGCCGCCCTCTGAGCCTCTATAGTAGAGAGGTGCAGATAGCCGACGGCGAAACCGCGCCGCCCACGACTGCGTACACTTTGCGGGGGATAGTTACCAGTATGACCTTTGGGATTACAGCGGTTACGAATTTCGCGGCTGCGCCTACAGCGGCGGTGTGGACCGATCTGTGTGGTCGTTCAGCCGCAAACCCCGTGTTTGCGGGTTATGCTTTTAATCATGCGTGGTGGCAGGCTTTCTGTGCCGACGCGGACTGTTCCTGTCAACTTGCTGTCTTGATTTTGCATGAAGGGGGTACTCTGATGGGAGTAGCCCCTTTTTATTTGTCTACTGTTACCGCCGCCGATGTAGCGGCCGACCAAGAACGCGCCGCCGTCACGGCCCGTATCGCGGCGCGCACGACACCCGATTCCTCGGCGCTTCCCCTTTCTGGGGAGGCGATCGCGACTCCCCCTTCCGCCGGCGGGCTGGTGGCCGGAACGTTAGGGCAGCGGGTTGTGCAACTACTGGGCGGCGTGGCGGTGCGTGATTACGGCGATATTATCGCGCCGCTGGGGCGCGAAGCCGAAGCATGGGCGGCGGTATTGGGCTATTGGAACGGGCAGGTCGGCTGGGATGTGCTGGATTTGCACGCACTGCGGGCGGCGCCGGCCGCGCAGGCTGCCGCCGCTGCCGCTGCGCTCGGCTGGACGGTCGCGCAAGGGATCGAAGAGACCTGCCCGGCGCTGACCCTGCCTGCTACCTGGGACGATTACTTAGCCGGCTTGGGCAAAAAGGATCGCCACGAACTGCGCCGCAAGCTGCGGCGCATCGAAACCCAGCCGCTTGCCGTCCGTCGGCGGGTGCAGACCGCCGGCCCCGCTTTAGCGGCAGCCTTCGCCGAGTTCTTGACCCTGCACCGCCTGAGTGGCGCGGCCAAAGCTGCGTTTATGACCCCGGCGATGGAGCGCTTTTTCCGCCGGCTGCTGGCTGAGGAGCCGGCGGGGTTAGAGATCGCTACGCTCTATGTAGACGATCAGCCGGTGGCGGCCTACCTGTCGTTTAGCGTCGGTGACCGGCTACTGCTCTACAACTCCGGGTATGACCCGCAGTATGCCGACCTCGGCGCGGGATTTGCTTTATTGGTGTATCGTATTGAAGCGGCAATTGCCGCCGGTATCACGGTGTTTGATTTTTTACGAGGCGACGAGCGTTATAAGTACGACCTGGGGGCAATGGATCAGTTTGTCTACCGGGTGATCGGCCGCCGTCCGGCGGCATAAAGGTGGGTGTATGTGTAGAATTGCGATGTTGAGTGTGCATACCTGTCCGCTGGCAACGTTGGGCGGCAAAGAAACCGGCGGCATGAATGTTTATGTACGCGAACTATCGCGCGAGCTGGGCCGGCGCGGCAAGAAAGTGGATGTCTTCACCCGTTCCATAGATCCCACTATCGCGCCGGTGCGTGAGCTGGGGCCAAACGCCCGTGTAATCCACTTGCCGGCCGGCCCGGTCGGCCCCTACGATAAAAACAAAATTTATAATCACTTGCCTCAATTTGTGGCTGGGGTGGAGGCATTCCGCCGGGCTGAAGGGCTGCACTATGATCTAGTGCATGGGCACTACTGGCTGTCCGGGCTGGCCGGTCGGCCACTGGCCCAGCAGTGGGATGTGCCGTTGGTGCAGATGTTCCACACGCTGGGCCACATGAAAAACGAAGTGGCAAAAACCGCCGGTGACCGTGAAGTGGACTTGCGGATCGAAAAAGAGACCGAAGTGCTGCGCCTGGCCGACCGTATTGTGTCGCCGACTGCCACCGAGCGTACCCAACTCGCCTGGTACTATGGGGCCGATCCCGCCAAGATCAGCGTGATCCCGTGTGGTGTAGACACGAGTCTGTTCCGCCCGCGCGATCAGCATGAAGCGCGGCAGCGGTTGGGCCTGCCTTGCGGCCGGCTACTACTGTTTGTGGGTCGCATCGAACGCTTGAAGGGCATTGATACGCTGCTGGAAGCGGCTGCGCTGCTGCTGGCCCGGCCCGGCTATGGGGATCTGCGTGTGCTGATCGTCGGCGGCGACCTGGAGAGCAACGGCGATAATCCCGAACTGCTGCGTGTGCAGGCGCTGGCAAACAGCCTAGGTATTCGCGACCATGTAGACTTCTTGGGATCGCAACCGCAAACGGAGTTACCCTACTTCTATTCGGCAGCGGATCTGACGATCATGCCTTCGCATTACGAGTCGTTCGGTATGGTGGCGCTGGAGTCGATGGCCTGTGGCACGCCGGTCGTGGCTTCGCGGGTAGGCGGCCTGGCGCGGTTGGTGCGCGACGGTGAAACGGGTATCTTGGTGCCCGAAGAATCGCCGACCGCGCTGGCGATGCAAACGCACGCTATCCTGAGTGATGCCGCCGAGCGCGGGGCAATGGCCCGCCGTGCCGCCGAGTACGCCGACGAATATGCCTGGGGCCGCATTGCCGATCGCATGATCAAGTTGTATGATAGCGAACTTCACGGCGTGGCCGACCGGACGTGCCCGTGCGTGATCTGAGTGGATCGGCGGTGCGGCTGCTGGCGCTCGACGGCGATCATACGCTGTGGCAGCCGCTCGACGGCACTTGCGCCTCGGAACGCTATCCCGATGATCCGGTAGGCGCGGCCGACTTCCGCTTCGCGCCCGATCCGGCAGCTCCCGACCTTATCGTCAGAGCAGACGGTCCGCGTTTTCAGCTTTTGCCGGGAGTACGTGCTACCTTGACTGCCTCTCACGCGGCCGGGCTGGGTTTGGCAACGATTAGCTACAACCACCAGCCGCCGATCCAGGCCATGCTGGCCGCCTTTGGACTGTTGCCGCTGTTCCGCCAGGTTGTCGCGGCTTGGACTCCCGACAAAGCAGCTATGCTCCGCACGATCCTAGCAGGCGAAGCCGCTGCGGGGCAGCCTATTGCCCCCGCCGCCCTGCTGTTCGTGGACGACGATCCTAACGGCCTCTACCGTCCGATGGCTGCTGCGGTCGGCGTGCAGTTTCTGCAAATGGGCCGACCGGATGAACTGCGTGACTGGGCGGATCTGGCGCGCTACTTGCACGAGGCGGGTGCACTACCCCGTCTGCTTGCTCCGCTGCTTGGCGCTAGTAAGCCGTAGACCGCTAATTTGCCCATTGACAAGGCCGGTAAACGGTGCTATGCTAGAAATACGGTGCATTGCACCCTGATAATTCTGCTGTGACGAGGACATATAGCGCCGGCTATGCGCCAGAGAGACGGGGCCACCGACTGGAAGCCCTGTTCGCCCCTGACCTGCTGCTACACCTCCTCTGAGCTGATGCCTGGAACCGCCGGATCGCTCCGGCTTATTATAGGCATCCGGTCGGCCCCGTTAGCCGCCGTCTAAGCGTAGCATCGCTCCTGCCCGGTGGGCCGACCGAAGCTACGGAACTTGGGTGGAACCGCGTGGATACAATCCTCGCCCCAGCACTGGGGCGAGGATTTTTTATTGTGGTGTGCCGCCCGGTATTTACCGGCCATACACACATAAGCATAAGGAGGGTTCCCGATGGCTCGCTATGAATTGTCTGCCGACCGCCAACCAGACTTGGCGGTCGCCCCCGCGCCGGACTGGCCGCTACCTGTGGCTGTGGGCGATGGGGATGACTGGTCGGGTGTGATCGGCTGTTGCCATGCGCTGCGCCCGCCACCCGCCGCGCCGCCGGCTTTACCCGCCGATGACGCGGAGGATTGGGGTTATGAGCAAGTAGCCTGTTGAGCGTGCGGACTGGTGGCACCGATGTTGCTGCCTTGCCTTTCAACGACGAAAGGATCCTTCTATGCTACAGATAGCGGTTGCTCCCGCCGGCGCGATTGGGGCTTATTTTGGTGGGCGGCTAGCCCAAGCCGGGGCCGGTGTGCGCTTCCTGGCGCGTGGAGCGCAACTGCGTGCCCTGCAACAAAGGCTGGTGGTGCAAAGTATCGCCGGCGATTTTCAATTAGAGCCGCCGGCTTATAACGTCAGCGAGGATGCGGCAGCGGTCGTGCATGGGGCTGACTTCGTGCTGTTCGCGCCCAAAGCGTTCGATACGGCAAGCGTGGCTCAGGCACTTGCAGCGCATCTGGGGCCGGCGACGGTGGTGATCTCGTTGCAAAACGGCATCGAAAACGAGGCCGTGTTAGCCGCTGTTTTGGGACCGCAGCGGGTTGCCGCCGGGGCCGCCTATATTGAGGCCGAAGGCGATGCGCCCGGCCATATCACGCACCGGCGCTTGGGTCGGGTGATTGTCGCTGAACAGACTGAAGCCGGCACGCCCGTGCCGCAGTTAGATGCGCTGCACGCCCTCAGCACCCGCGCCGGCTTTACATTTGAGCGCGCCGCCGACTCCCGCACCCTAAAGTGGAGCAAGCTAGTGACGATCAGCGCCTTAAGCGGCTGGACTGCCGCTGCTCGACGCAAACTCGATGCGATCCTAGTTGACCCGGAGCTACGCGCCGCGTTTACCGCCACGCTGCTCGAAACCGCGACCGTGGCCGCTGCTGACGGCGCACACCTGGACCCGGCGCAAACCGTCGCCGGGGTGCTGGCGCTGTGTGCCAAGTTGGGCGACATGGGTAGCTCGCTGCTTTACGATCTGGAACACAACCGCCGGCTAGAAGTAGACGCGCTGAACGGAGCAGTAGTTCGCCGGGGCCGTGCGCTTGGTATCGCTACGCCCTACAATCAGGCGCTGCTGGCTTTGTTGGGTGCTCAGCAGGGTACTGTTCGCGCTTAACGCTGCCCCTTGTGGCGTGACTACTCCGCCTCGTCGGAGGCGGATGGGCGGACGAGATGCAAGTGGGCTGGTTCGCCGGGTACCAAGATAGGTGTGGGCGGGGCGGCTTTCTCGTGCACATAGGTCCGCAGGTAGCGCAGTAGCACCGGATCGAGTTGTGCGTCGGGGCGCAGGCGGTCTTCCAGATTTTCGCGCTCGGCGAACGCGGTGAAGGCACCGGCGGTGACCGCATCAAAGGCTGAGTCGCTGGGCACAGTGGGTAGATAATGCGCTTGGTGCAGCAGGGCGCGTAGTTCGGCCAGCAGGCTACCGGTCAGCGGGCGCAGGGCAGCCGGATCGGGCGGCTGGAAATAGAGTTGGTGCAGATCGAGGATGCGGCGCAGTTCGGCGATAGGCGCGGGGTGATCATCCACACGCAGGTCAATATAGCGGTCGTTGAAGGCTGAGTAGCCGCCGTCCGCACGCACCACCAGCAGGGCCGCCGACTGCATACCGCGACTATCACCGCCCGCCGTTTGGCCTGCCGCCAGCGCCGCCACCAGATGATCGGCCAATTCACCCTGTCCACTGGTCTGTTCGGTTAGCAACGTCTCCACTAGCGCGTCCACCGTCGCCTCACTGACCAAGATATTGCCCTGTGCGGCGAAGTGCGGTCCGCTGCGCCCGCCTGCCCAGGCGAAGCACTCCGGGCCGGTATACGTCGCCGCCCGGCCTTGCGCGTCCACAAGGCCGGCTTGCCGCTTGGCGCGCCCTTCGTCGGCAGCCGTCAGTTGATCCAACACCGTCTGCGGATCGTGGCCTGCCGCCAGCGCGTTTAATCCGGCTGGGCCATAGGTTGTGTTGGCCCATGCTTGCGTGGCAATGGCGCCTACGCCCGCCCGCGCCCACGGTACTACTGCGCCCACGCCCAGGAACTTGGACTGCACGACCACGCCCAAGTCGCCGTTGCGCGGATCATGCGCGACAAGAGAAAACGTTGCCACGAGCGGTGTGTGAGGGGCGACGGAAACTCGCTTGGGATGCGACATAGTGTGCTCCTTAGGTGATGCGTAGTGCGTAAAGAGATGTAATCACGCTTCACGCAACTCAGACCTCAGACCTCAGACCTCCGTCACCGGCTCCATGCCGGCGCGCCGGCATCCGGCAGCACGCCGGCCTGCCCAGAGCCGTCGGCGCGGATACGTGCGATGCCGGTGGGTTGCCAGGCCGGGAAAGTCTCGCCCTGCACCAAGCCGCCGGTTTCGTAGACAATCCATTGGCCGTCGGGTGCCCAGTTCGCGTGATTGGCGGTGGGCAGGAACAGATATTCGCTGCCGTCGCGGGCGCGCACGCCCACCGCCGGGCTTTTGTCGTCACTTTGTGCACGATACAGGATCAGCGAGCCGGCGCCGTTAAAGCGCGGCAGCGGGCCTTCGGCCGCCGTATCGTTGAGGCGTGTACCGTCGCGCGTTTTTTCGTTACGATACGGCTGGCGGTCGTCGGTCACGGTATCGTGCAGCACCAACGCACCGTTCAGGGTCTCGGTGAGCAGCAGCGTGCGGAAGTCCGGCGACCAATCGGGTTCGCCACCGAAGACTGTTAATGGGTTAGCGGTTGAGTCCAGCGGTAATACTTGGATCGGCCCGGCGGGACCGCTCACGGCCACACGGCGCATATCTCCGGCCCACGTGATGCCCTGCTCGAAGCTAGGACCGACCGCTTCACTCCCACTGGTTATGCGGGTGATCACGACCGCCGGCCCGCCGGCGACCGGCACAGCCCAGGCGATTTCCGCGCCCATCGTTTGCGCGTCCAAAGTGAAGTAGCCGATCTGCCGGCCGTCGGGCGACCAGTTAGGTCGTTGGCGGGGGGCCGGCGCACCTTCGGCTAGCGTTGTCTCCGCACCGCTTGCTGTATCCAGCAGCAACAGTTTGCGGTTGCTGATGAAAGCGACGTGCGCGCCGTCGGGAGCCGGCGCGGGCGGGGCCGTGGCCGGACTGGTGGAAACGACTCGCGCGCCACTGCCGTCAGGTGCGGCGGTCCACACGCGCCCTCCGCGCACGAACCAGAGCCGCCCCGTCGGCGCCAGCGTCAGCGGCGCCGGCGTAGGCGTGGGGCCGTTCGATTGCAACACCGGCGTGCGCGTGGTCGATCCAATCACCGGCGTAAGCTGCTCCAGCGGCGGCTTAGGCACATCGCAGGCAACCACGAACAGCCCCACGAACAGCCCCAGGCAGCCGGCCTGCACGCACATCCAGCCTCGTCGGTGCTTCACAGACCCGCTCCTAGCGAGGCGCTATCCGGCTCGATCACATAGGCCACGCCGCCGTGGCGTAAAAAGACGTGGCGCAAGCCGGCGCGGGAGTAGCGACGCGCCACTGCTTGGCCGTGCGTCGGATCGGCATCCGGTTCGTTAACAAGGAAATCACCGGCTGCCGTCACGCCGGTCACCACCAATAGGTGGCCCGCCGTGCCTGCCGTGGGCGATTCCGGCAGTTCGCCTGCGGCGAATGCGATACTGATCACGATCGGCCGGCCCGCCTGTAGCTCGCGTTCCAGGTCGCCCAAACAGGTGAAATGGCGCACTACGGCCCGCAACCCGCAGCTGCCGGCGTAGGCGACGTTGAACGCCCAGTTGCCGTAGATCGCCGCGCCGTGGTCGAACACGGCCTCGGCCACCTGGGTTGTCGGTTGGTCGTGGCCGTAGAACTGTAGCACCATACCCAGCGAGGTGGGGCTGCACACATGGAGCGCAAGGTCGGCGGGCGCGGCGTGCTGCGAACGGGCGGGCACCGGCAACTGCACGGCCCGGCCTAACGGCGGGTCGGCGGCGGGCGGCGGCAGCGACCGCCTCCGGTGGATAGTGCTGACCGCCAGCCGCCGCACCGTCGGCGTGGTTGTACCCCCGCTCAGGTGGAGCCGCACGGCAAAGGCCGTTGCTTCCAGCCCGGAATCGAGGCGTAACACATCAATCTCGTGCCGCAAGCCGGCGTCCCCGCCGCTGCTGCTGCGCGGTAGTCGCTGGTCAGGCGCCGCTACGTTCCGGCCCCAATGGCCCATCGTCTGCCAGTCCGACCAGTCGGCGGCTTCCGGCGGCGCATCTGCTGCCCCGTAACGCAGGCGCAAGTCTGCCTGTAGCGCGGTGCCCGGCGGCATATCGGCATTCCACGACAGGATTGCTTCGGTGAACGGCGCGGCACTCAGGTCTATCGGGGTTAATTCGTAGCCTGCCTCGGCCATGTAGCGCACGGGAGGATCGGTGGGAGGGGTTAGTTCGGGTAACACGAACCGGGTATGATCGAGCCATAGCATGGGCACAGGATCTCCTCTAATCTATCGGCCCAGTATAGCAAGCCCGTCGTGCGCTGGCAAGGTGATCGGCAATCGGGTATAATTGGCAACTGCGGGTCGCCTATTTGCGTGTGCCTGGATCTAGCGGACAGAGCTGCCGCATTAACGCAATTGTGGCGAACTTTTAAGCAAACTTTAATCTGCTGACCACGTTAGGGAGTACCGCATTGACTGTTTTAGCTCGGCAACGCAATAAAATCCTGGGGTCGGTGGCTTTCGCCGTATTGGTGTATGCGCTCTTCCTCGGTCTCAACGACTACGGCAAGCTCTCGAAAGTGCTGGCAACGTTTACCTGGAGCCTGATCCCGGTGATCTTGTTCTTTAGCGCTTTCAACTACACCTTGCGCTTTCTCAAATGGCATTTCTACCTGCACGTCGTTGGGGTGCGCGGTATTCGCTGGCCCGACAGCCTGTTGATCTTTCTTAGCGGCTTCAGCATGACGATTACGCCGGGCAAAGCGGGCGAGTGGTTGAAATCGCTGATGGTCAAGCAGCTCACCGGCACCCCCATTGCCACAACTGCCCCGATCATCCTGGCCGAGCGTATGACTGACGGGTTGGCGATGTTGCTGCTGGCGGGAGCGGGTCTATTCCTGTTCGACAACCCGCTGGTGCGCTGGTTTATGATCGCGGTGATCATCGGCGCAGTGGTCGTCACGGCGCTGATCCAAAACCGGCGCTTTGCCGGCTGGGCGGCCGGGCGGTTGCGGCGCATCTCGTTCCTGAGCGGCCGCGTGGATGGATTGCGCGCTTTCTATCTCAGCACGTATCAATTGTTGCGTCTGCAAAACCTGGCCCTGGCTGTCGCGCTCGGTTTCGTCTCCTGGTCGGGCGAGTGCATCGCCCTGTTCTTGATACTCAACGGCATGGGCATCCCCATGTCGTGGCAACTGCTGGTGCTGTCGTCGTTTGCGATGGGCACCTCCACGCTGGTCGGATCGGTGCTCCTGTTGCCGGGCGGCTTGGGTGCCACTGAGGGCAGCATCGAAGGCTTGCTGACTCTGTTCGGCCGGCCGCCGTCGCTACCCACCGGAATAATTACGCCCACCGTTGCCACGGCGGCGACTTTGCTGATCCGCTTTGCCACACTTTGGTTTGGTGTGGCGGTCGGCTTCGTCGCTCTGGCCCTCGCTCAGGCCCGTTTTGGTAAGATTGTTGAGCCGCCGCTGGACTCTACCGACCTTTCGGCGAAAGGGGGGGCGGATCTCCCTGCGTTGGAGGAGCGCACGCCGGTGCGCGTGAGCCGATGAGCCGCCTGCTGCGGGGTATCATGACTGTCGGTTGCTTACCGGCGGTGGCGGGGCTGCTCGTTGCTTGTGCGGGCGGCAATCCGCTGGGTGGTGGCGCATTGTTGAGCGACGTGAGCGCCGGGTCGGATGCGGGCGTAGTGCGCCCCAGCGGACGGGTGCCGACGGAGCCGGTGGAACTGCACTACACGCTAGGCCGTGCGGCGACCGTGGCGATGCGTTTGGAACCGGTGGCGGGCGGCCCGGCTATTCCGCTGCGGAGGGGACAGGCGCTGGGGCCGGGATCGCATTTTGTGCTCTTCAACGGTGTGGTGCCGGCCGTTGCGCCGCCCGGCCTCGGCGCCGGCACGGTGGCCCGTGTGCTGCCCGACGGCACATACCGTTTCGTTGTCACCGCTGATGCCGCTAGCGAACACCTGGAGACTGCGGGCACCTTTCGCATCGAAGGCGCGCAGACTACCCCCCCCAGCCTGGAAAACTTACAGGTCTACCCAGCCGCTATTTCACCCAACGGTGACGCGATTGACGACGTAGCGACGATCACTTACCGTCTGCCGCAAACCGACACCACCTCGGTTACGCTCCAGGGCGCAACCGGCGGCCCGGTGACCGTGCTGGCTCCCTTGCGTGTACCCGGCGGCGAACAGCGCGTAACTTTTAACGGCGCAGATCTAGTGGGTAATCCGGTGCCGGCGGGAGTCTATACGGTCACTGTGCGTGCTGAGGACCGCGCCGGCAACGCGGTCGAAGCGCACCGGTCGCTGACCGTGACCGACACCGGCACGCCAAATATCGCCCTGCTCTCGGTCAAGATGGACCCACCCGCGCTGATGCTGGGCGGTAAGTTGCACGTCCGCATGGCCGTGCAAAACAGCGGTACGGTGCCGCTCCGCACGCAAGGCCCAGACTCCGGCTATACATATAGCACCGACGACTCCTATAGCAGCATCGAAGGTGGGCGCTATGACGGTCAGGCCGGCCTCTGGCGCGTCGGCCTCGACTGGGAAGGCAACGCCGGCGGTGCGCCCTACCGCTACCCGTTCCGCTGGGGCTTCGGTCACACCCTGGCCCCCGGCGAGATCGTGACCATAGACGGCTATGTGACGATCCGTAAACGCGAGCAAACAATGTGGTTCTTCGCCGGAGCCTTGCAAGAGGGGGTCCGCATCGCGCTTGACGGTTTGGGCCGCACGCCGGTGCAGGTGAGTTGGTAAGGATGCGTCTTACACGACGCGAATGACGCCGGCGGGGGTGAAGTGGTGGTTGAAGGCAACCACCTCCCTGACTTGTCGTTGCGGCATGACTGCGAAACTCAACCGGGCCTGCATCACTGGAAGTCTTGTCTGTGTATTGACGGGGGATTGCGTCGGAATGGCCGAACCGAACCTGATTCTGACCGGTTTCATGGGCACCGGCAAAAGCAGCGTAGCGCGGGTGATTGCGGCACAGACGGGGCGACCTTGGCGTGATTTCGATACCGAATTGGTGGTCCATTTTGGCCGTTCCATCGCGCAGGTGTTTGCCGAGGAGGGGGAGGCGGTGTTTCGAGCGGCGGAGGCGGCCTTATGTCGGGCGTTGCTGCCGGATGCGGGCTTGGTGGTTGCTACCGGCGGCGGGGCCGCCGTGGAACCCGTGAATCGGTCGGTGTTGCTGGAGCGCGGCGTGCTCATCTGCCTGACCGCTGATCCCGCCGCACTGGTGGCCCGCCTACTGGCTGACGACGTGCCTACTCGCCCCCTACTCGGCAGCGATCCCGTTGCGGCTTTTCGCCGCTTGCTAGCGGAGCGCGCCCCTGCCTACGCAGCGATCCCCTGGCAGGTAGACACCACGGGGTTAACGGTGCCGCAGGTGGCAGCGGCGGTGCTGGCGATCTATGTGCGGGCCGCGCCCCATGTCTCTGCGCAGGACGACCACGGCTATTGACAATCCTTCGGCGCAGTGCTGTGCCACTCTGTAGGAGTGGAAACTTGTTAGCAATTGTAGATCGCCTACGAGGCTATGAGTTACTGGGAACCGACCGGCCAAAAGCCGGCAATGCTGCGCTGATTACTTATAAAAGGCAAATTTGCAGTGGGAGGCACCCATCGCGGCGCACTCTACTTCGATCACACGTATATGTCGCCCGACCATGCGATCCCCTAGAATGCGATACATTTCTTCTGCCGACGCACATAGCGGCGCAGCGGCTCCCGTGATGCCCAGGCAGGTGTGGCAGACCTCGGCGGTCATATACCAAGCCGTGGAGTCTTCGGCTACAATCTGTCGGCTGTACGCCCGTCCCGCCATGTCGGCTAGTTCGTGGACGAACCACCCCAGTCTTTCTGGGGCCGGGATTTGTGGTGCATGGGCCAGAGTATCGTGTCCCCATTGGTTTTGCAGGGTTCCCTCCGCAAAGCGCACGCCACAATTGCGGTGGAACAAGCGTGCACAACTCTCACCCAGCATCGCATAGACCGTCTGAAACAGGCGTACCAGTTCTTCTCCGTCCGCCGCCGGGCTAAAGTCATCGGGCGGCAGTTCGTGCAGGAACCGTGTCATGCCGGAGGCGCGCAGCAATGGCTCAAACTGCCGTCCACTAACTTCCCGCACCGCTTGGATCACCACGCGCATGGTGTTGGCAGTTACTTCCCCAGCCATAAGTCTATCCTTCTCACTTGGCAATCACTATGATGTTGCCGCCGGCCCTTTGCGTAGATTGATTACTACCTGTCCGCCTCATTATACCACACCCGTATACCTATTAGGAGTGCCGACGGTGAGAAGAGGTACGTACCATAGTCCTATAACGGCTTATCCATTAGTCCCTATAGCCCCCGTGTTGAATGCTACCGGCCGGCTTATCGGCGCTCCGGCAGGTGGCGGCGCACAGAGTCGGCCTGATCGTGGTCCGCCGGCGAAATGCCGGTTTCGTGACCGCTATCTTCGCCTTGCTGCTGGATCAGCTTGGCGATCAGTGCCGTCCAGCCGGTTTGGTGGCTAGCCCCGCGCCCGCTACCGTCCTCGCCGTGGAAAAACTCGTGGAACAGGATATGGTCGCGCCAGTACGGGTCGGTTTGCAACCCCTTGTCGCGCCCGTTGAAGGGCCGTCGGCCGTCGGCAGCGCGGGTGAACAGCCCAGTCAGTCGGCGTGAGAGTTCGTCGGCCACCTCGTGCAGGCTCAAATAGCGGCCCGACCCGGTGGGGCACTCGACGCGGAAATCGTCGCTGTAATAGTGGTGAAACTTTTGGATCGACTCGATCAGCAGGTAGTTGATCGGGAACCAAACCGGGCCACGCCAGTTGGAGTTGCCGCCGAAGATGCCGCTGCGCGACTCGCCCGGCTCGTAGCGCACTGTATGCGCCGTGCCGTCCACCCACAGGACATAGGGCTGATCGGCGTGATATTTGCTCAGCGATCGCACGCCGTAGTCCGATAGGAACTCGGTCTCATCGAGCAGCCGGGCCAGCAGGCGTTTCATACGGTGGCCGCGCACCAATGCCAGCAGGTGCCGCTGCCCCTCGCCCGGCTGCTCCCAGTGCGATACTAAGCGTGTCAGATCGGGTCGGTGGGTTAGGAACCATTCCAGCCGCTCACGAAAGCCGGGCAGCGCGGCCAGGACGTGCGGCTCCACCGTTTCGACCGCGCACAACGGAATCAGCCCGACCAACGAGCGCACCCGTAACGGCAGGTAGCGGCCATCGGGCAGGCTCAACACATCGTAGAAAAACTCGTCTTCCGTGTCCCACAGCGCCATGCCGTCGTCGCCCATGTTGTTCATGGCGGCGGCAATCGCGAGGAAATGCTCGAAAAACTTGGTGGCGATGTCTTCGTAGACCGGGTTGGTGAGGGCTAGTTCGAGCGCAATGGTCATCATGTTCAGACTGAACATCGCCATCCAACTGGTGCCGTCGCTCTGTTCAATATAGCCGCCGGTGGGTAAGGGCGCGCTACGGTCAAAGACGCCGATATTATCCAACCCCAGGAAGCCGCCTTGAAAGACGTTGTTGCCTTCCGAGTCTTTGCGGTTCACCCACCAGTTGAAGTTAAGCAGCAGCTTGTGAAACGTCCGCTCCAAGAAGGCGCGGTCGGCCTCGCCGGTCGTGCGCTGATCGATCTTGTAGACGCGCCACGCTGCCCAGGCAAAGACGGGCGGATTCACATCGCCGAAGGCCCATTCGTAAGCCGGTAATTGGCCGTTGGGGTGCATATACCACTCGCGCATTAAGAGATCCAACTGGCTTTTGGCGAACTCCGGGTCAATCAGTGCGAACGGGATGCAGTGGAAAGCCAGATCCCAAGCTGCGTACCAGGGATACTCCCATTTGTCGGGCATGGACATAACGCGCTCATTGTAGAGGTGCCGCCACTCGCGGTTGCGGCCCCGCTTACGGCCGGCGGGTGGCGGCGGTTGGGCCGGGTCGCCCTCTAGCCAGCGATCCACAATGTAGTGGTAGAATTGTTTGCTCCACAACAGGCCGGCGAACGCTTGCCGCTGCACTGCCGCCAGATCCGCGTCCATGTCCGGCGTGTGCAACGCGGCGTAAAAGGCATCGGCTTCGGCCTGACGCAGCGCGAAGATCGTATCGAAATCGTGGAACGGCAGGGGCGGCGGAGCGACAGCGTGGGTGAGCCGCACGCGCACCGTGACGCTGCCGCCTGCCGGCACGGTGCGCCGGTAGAGCGCGGCGACTTTCGTGCCGACCTGCGTCGGGTTGATCGCTGCCCTGTCGCCGTCGATCAGGCAAGTGTGGAACGCATCTTTGACATAAGGCGTGGTGTTGGGTGCGCCGTAGAGCCGGGCCACGTTGGTGTCGTTTTCGGTGAACCACAGGCTCTCGGCCCCCTCGGCGGCCAAATAATAGCTGCCCAGGATCGGGTGGTCGGCGGCGACCCAGGCCACTCCGTCATCGCCATCAATGACCGGCTCGGCAGCCAGGCGCGGGCGGGCTGCGTTGCCGTCCCAGGCCCAGGTGTTGCGGAACCAGAGTGTGGGCAGTAGCCATAGCGGCGCCGCCTCCGGCCCGCGATTGGCCGCCGTCACCCGCAGCAACATATCCTCCGGCCCGGCTTTAGCCCACTCGATAGACACGTCAAAATAGCGGTTCTCGTTGAACACGCCGGTGTCGCGCAGCTCGTACTCGTCGTCGCTGCGGCTGCGGCGGGCGTTCTCCGCCAGTAGCGCGCTATAGGGGAAGGCGGCCTGCGGATATTTGTAGAGCATCCGCATATACGAATGGGTGGGCGTGCTGTCGCTGTACCAGTAACACTCTTTGACATCTTCGCCGTGATTACCCTGCGGCCCGGTCAGCCCGAACAAGCGCTCTTTGAGGATCGGGTCGCGCCCGTTCCACAGTGCCAGGGCCAAGCACAGCCGCCCTTTGTCGTCGCTGATGCCGCCCAGCCCGTCCTCGTTCCAGCGGTAGGCGTGTGAGCGCGCCGCGTCATGTGGCAGGTAGTCCCAGGCGGCACCGTCGGCGCTGTAGTCCTCGCGTACCGTGCCCCAGGCGCGCTCACTGAGGTACGGCCCCCAGTGCCGCCAAGCCGGGCCGTCCTGCCGCAAGCGGTCGCTTTCAGCGGTCATGCCGGATGCCTCTCTTAGCCTCTATATACCGCTCCGATGAACACATTTAGCACGGGTCACTGCCGGGTCTCTTGCTACTGTTTCCGTAGCAGGCCCAGTTGGGCGATTAGGGCACGGGCGATCAGGGCGTGGCCCTGGCGGTTGGGGTGGATGCCGTCGTCGCTCAGGCGCACGATCTGCTTGTAGTTGCCCGCGCGTTCATAGACTTCATAGAAGGCGCGGTGCAGATCCACCACTGGCAGGCGCTCGTGCGCGGCGAGCGCCAAAATCGCCGCGTTGTAGGGACCGGGGTCGGGGATCGGGTGGTCTTCGTCGTCTTGGCCGATGATCGGGATGGTAAGCAGGATCGGCCCGATCCCGGCGGCGCGCACCCGAGTCAGTAGTGCCTGATAGCGGGTGGTGAACTCCGGCAACGGCACACCATGCGGATCAGCGACGGCGGCTCCGATGTAGTCGTTGGCCCCGATACAGATCGCTACCCAGGTCGGCTGCTGGGCTAGCACGTCGCGGTCGAGGCGGGCTTCCAGGTCGCGCACCGTATTACCGGAGATGCCGGCGTTGATCAGACGCAAGCCCAAGTCGGTGCGGGTGTGGGCCAGCGCCTGGGCCAGCACCTCCACATAGCCCGGCTGGGCAGCGGTGATGCTATCGCCGAAAAAGAGCAGGCTTTGGCCGGGGGCCAGCGGTAGCGTATTATCCACGGCCGCCTGCGTGGTCGCTCCGGTCGATGGGGAGTTATCATGCGCCGGGTGGTGTGGCATCAGTCGTCGCCTCGGTTCGCCAGCGCCGCGCTGATGGTGTGGCGGGCTACTACGTTCGCCAGGCCGCCGAACTCCGCGCTACGCGCCTGCAAGGCTTCTAGCGCGTCCATATCGTTCTGGCCGGCGGCGGTGAGTAGTAGGGCATCCGCGCAAATGCGGGCGCGGATTGCCTTCTGGATGGCGTTGAATACGATGCCCCAACGTCGCTTGCCGCCTTTCGACTCCAATTCGCCGGCGCCGATGCCCTGGCGGTCGAGATCGCCCCGGAAGCGGCTCCAACCGTAGATTTCGTGCAGCCATTCGCGCAAGGCATTTTCACGTTCGGCGCGCACGCTCATCATGCGGTCGAGATAGAGCGATAGATCGGTGCTGCTCCACAGGTGGCGGGCGCGGCGCAGGGCTTCGAGTTCGGCGGGTACGTCAATGGGGGCTGGCTCACTGCTGAAGATCGAGGTGTTCCAGCGGATCAGTGCGCCTTGCGTGCCCGCGCCCAGCCGGTAGTAGCGCTCGGCTCCATCGGGATCGTTTAACTGCCCGCTGCTTTTGTCGTAGCCGGCCAGCAGTCCCGCGACTTCCCAGCCTGACAGCGCGCCGAAAAACTCCACCGGATCGAAGTCCT
The DNA here is from genome assembly GCA_038228295.1 of Chloroflexia bacterium. GTDB lineage: Bacteria > Chloroflexota > Chloroflexia > QHBQ01 > JAICKM01 > JAICKM01. The sequence goes on from JBBRPH010000020.1 coordinate 74,409, forward strand.
GGAACCAGACCTGATCGGGGTCCAGCGGCTGCGGTTTGCGACTGTTGCCTTCACCGCGCAGCCAGCGCTCGTTTACGCCGTGGCGCGGCGCAAAAAACACTCCGTCACGGGTGATCAGCGCGTATTGCCGCTCTTCTAGGTCGTCTACTGCATCGCGGCCGCCGGTGGCGGGGTCAGGGTCTTGCTCGGCAGTGGGTTGGGCCGCCTCTTGGGGCGCGCGGGCCGGGGCGGCTAGGCTGCCGCTCACCAATTCAAGTTCGGGGTGTGGTACCCCGGCGGCCACGGCCAGCGCACCTAACGCTTCGGCGATAGCGGCTTCCAGCAACGGCAGCCCGGCGTTGAGCAGGCGGGCCAGCCCGCTGGCCGATACCTGGCGGCTCTCGGCGGTTTCCAGTGACCACTTGAAGTCGGCCGGCTCGGCGACCACCCGGCCCCCCGCGTCGAAGCCTAGCATCAAACTGTCGGCATGGGCCAGGCTGGATAGATGGACTTCGGAGGATAGATCGGGGTCGCTGACAATGCTGATCAGCACGCGCGGTGTGTAGGCCGGGTCGTCGGGGTGGATCGGCAAGCGATACTGGCCGATAGCCGCGCGCAGAATGGGGGTCGCCACTGTCTCCCAGTGGCGACCGATGTGTTCCCCCGCATTGCCCCAATCGCCGTACCGCCACAGGCGACGACCACGCAACGGTTCCGTGCTATATGAACTAGACCCTCCAGAACGACGGCTCAAGCAGCAACCTCCCTGCGTAATGCGTAACGGGTCAAAGGCTCGACAGTATATGCTGCTACATTATAGCACCGCCTTTGCGCGAGCGGCAAGGTGACGCTGCCTAGATACCTTCCGCTTATGGTGGAGTCGATCATCTCGAAACTCCTATATTTTGTTGTGAGTTATACTATGAAATGATTCAGCATAACTCACTTGGCTCTTTGAGGTTTAGTGTGGTTGAGTAGCAAGGACTCAATGATCAGGCTGGATGTATGGAGAGGCACCGCGTAGGAATTGCCTCCTGTCGGGTCGCTTAGAGGCTTCGCTACCTTGCCAAACTACCAGAACACCTTGA
>JBBRPH010000021.1:0-74856 GCA_038228295.1 Chloroflexia bacterium
GATCCACCAGATTCAACAAGCGGACGATCAGGGCACGCGTCGTCGGGTCGGGAAACGCGGCGAGGTCAATATCATCCAACATGGCCCGATTGTACCCGATTGCGCGTTTCCGTGCCATCCCCCCCTTTTCTGAGCAGATACGATGCTTTCGCAGGAACAAATTGGAATTATCGGTTGCCCTTCTGGGAATACCATTATCCGATGATGCGCGGATTGAATCGCTGGGGAGAGGGAAGTGAAAACGCGAGCTACGAAGCTATTGGATCACCCCAAGCCAACGCAATACCCGCCGACAACAACAGCGTGTTTCATGATCGTTTTATAGGCGATATAGACGGCAACTTCCCCATGGCTTTTGATGTCACTGAATTTGCTAATCCAGTAAACGGTCACTTGGTTGGTCATCCTACAGACCGTGATATATATCACTGGATGGCTGTGCGTGGATACAGTACGGCTGGATATTACGGCCCTGGCTCTCCTGAGTACGTCCATTATATAGACTCGGTCTACGGTGCTAACCTAGAAGGACTGGGTTACAGAGTCTATCAGCCTAATAATAAAATAGAGATGAGCATAGTCTACCACATGATGACAGTCCGCAATATTGGATACGTGTGGTAATGGTGATATTTCCTTCACGGGGACCGCAAAGGACAGAGGGCAAGCGCACGCCTGCCCTCTACCCTCGGCTTCAACAAGCACACTGGCTGCCTATGTCTAAGCTGGCGCTGCTCTCAGTTCTCGGTCTAGTCGCTACTGCGCTGATGGGCTGCGATCTGTCACCAGTGGATAAGGCGACTCCTGTACGCAGCCACCCTGATCCCGTTCCAGTAAGTATTCTCCCGACAGGTACATTCATTATGTCAACAGCTGTGAGTGTACCAAGTAGCATCCTACCCAGTGAATCTGCCATGTCCTCGCTACCGGTTCCTATAGGCACCGTGCCTGCACAAGTCAGCCTCAACCTCGCGGATGCCTGGGGGCCGCAGGTGTTGAGCCAAACTCAGCGCCTGTCCGCGCACCTTATGGGTGCAGACCGGTTAGGTGTGCAGTCCATTGCACCTGACGGCGCTTTTCTGCTGGCGAGCGCCAATCCGCCCCTGCCAGCGGATGGTAGTAGCACCATCGCAGACAAACCCACCAAGCTCATCATAGTGGATCTGCCAAGCTTGCACGCGCACGATGTTGCTACGCCCGCTAAAGCAGGGGTTGTCCCCTATGGTGCGCGCATCGCTGAGAACTGGATCGTCTGGGCGCAAGCGCCCCAGGAGCCGGGATTCTTCTCCGACTGGGAACTCTATGCCTACAACCGGGCCGATGGGTCGATCAAGCAGTTGGCGAAGGCAGCGCATAACAAAGACGGTCTGCCGGTGCAGGGGAGCGATGGATCGCCTACTATTGATCATGGTATCGTGGTGTGGGCTGAGGCCGTAGCGGATGCGGGCCAACCGTATCAAAACACCATAAAGGCGCTAGATTTAGCAAGCGGGCAGAGCCGCGTATTGTCTGCGGGTGGCTTTGCGCCGCGCATTTCCTGGCCGTATGCTGCATGGCTGGAGATCCGCGACCGGCCCGACACCACAGACCCACAAGGCAAAAGCGTGCAACGCACCGCCGTGATTGTGGTGCTGGACTTGCAGCATGGAACCAAGATGGAGTTAGTCAAACCGGATCGGCCGGTGGAGTTCGCTCTCTATCGGGACTCGATTGCTTGGATCGGCACCAAGCGCGACCGTATCACGCTCACCAACGTCGCGGAAACCGTGGTGCAAGCCCTGCCTTTAGGCCGCCCCTCGACTGTGTTTGAGCAATTGACCATGAATGATCGCCTAGTCGCGTGGTTGGGTGGAGAACAGCCGCAAGTGTGGGATCGGCGCAAGAATAATCTGATCACGCTAGGGCCGCATCTGTCGTCGGGTGGTCAGTTTGTGACCAATCAGCATCTCGTGTGGTTTGAGCAGACTGATTTTTCTCCGCAAGGATCGGCTACGATCAACATCTTGGATACCAGCCAGTTGCCCTAGCAAACACCCTCGTGGCCCGGTAGGCGGTTGGCCTGCCGGGCCGCTCTTTATCCCGTCACCCCTGCTGTTCCCATTGCGGGGACAGACCTCCTCTGCCTTTCGGGGGACACAGCCCCCGCCTACCCCTTTGACCCTGCTGCGCGTATAATAGCAGCAGGGATGGTTTTCGCACTAGCTTTGTGGAACCTATTGACAGGTGTGAACGTTCCCTCTATGATAACAACATAGCCTCACCCGACAAAGCCCAACGGACCACCAGGGAGGAGATTATAGGTACTATGGCACAGCGTACAGCTAAAAAGCAAGGAGCGGTCGCGGTTACAGAGACCACGGATGCTTTCAGTGCTACCACCGGTAGTGTGGAAGCGCGTGAGGCAACGCGGCTATTTAACGAGGCATTGGCGGCAACGGACGAGCCGAGTGGGGTAGAGATCTATTTAGCGAGTCACGCCGCCTTAGCGCGCGAGTGGTCCACGCCGGAAGAGGACGCAGTGTGGCAAGATTTGTGAAAGGCGCTGTCGTTGTCGTCCCTTTTCCGTACACGAATCTAAGCGCAGTTAAGAATCGCCCAGCCCTTGTAATAGCCACATTAGCGGGGCCGGACGTTTTGCTCTGTATGATTACGAGTCAGCCGGCCCCGATCCCGACTTTGTTGCCATTACTGCAAATGACATAAATCCGCCCATCAATCGCAACAGTATAATCCGCCCTAGCCGCCTGTTCACGATGGATGCGACCCTGGTTATTAAACGAGCCGGCACCCTTAACTCCACGAAATTAGCTCAAGTTACCGCTATGCTCACGGCAATTCTACAACGGTAGGCTACCCGCCACGGTGATGTACGTCGTAATTCCTACCCCTCCGCCCCGTCTGCGCGTATAATAGCAGCAACAGCGCGCCCTTCCACCTGTGAGGAAGGGCCGGTGGGAGAGGGAGGCGTATGAACAATCTACAGACTTTGTTCCTGGAAGCCGGGGCGCAGAGCGCCGCCGACGTGGCGGGGCGGCTGGCGGGGTGGCTGGGGCAGGCCACACGCACCATTGATTTGGCGATCTACGATATGCACCTGACGGGCGCGGCGGCACAGGCGCTGGTTGGCGCGCTGCAAGCGCAGGCGCGGGCGGGAGTGCAGGTCCGCATCTGCTATGACATCGGCGACAACCCCGACCGGGCCCACCGCCTGGGCGCGCAGCCGCCCACCAGCGAGACGGGGCGCTTCCTGGCCGCCACGGCCCTACCCAACCGGGCGATCACCAGCGATGTGAACCTGATGCACCACAAATACTGCATCCTGGATGCCTACACGCCGCAGGCGCAGGTCTGCACCGGCTCCAGCAACTGGACCGACGCGAGTTGGAGCCTGCAAGAGAACAACCTGCTGTTCATCGCGTCGCCCACGCTCGCCAACTACTACGCACAAGATTTTCAGGAACTTTGGTCTACCGGCAACATCCAGACGACCGGCGCGTTGGACACCGGGCGGGTGACGCTGGCCTATGGCAACCTGCCGGCGGCCACCACGGTCAGTTTCGCGCCGGGCCAGGGCACCTGGATCGACGCGGAAGTGGCCCACCGGGTCGGCCGCGCGCAGCGCGAGGTGACGCTGGCCGTGGTGGTGCTGACTTCGGGCCATATCCTGGGCGCGCTGGGCGACCTGACGCAACGCGGCATCCCGATAGACGGCCTCTATGACCGCACGCAGATGGAAGGCGTGTACTATCAGTGGCAGCATAACCCGCACGCGGGCTGGAAAACGCCCGCCTTCCAGAGCCTCGTGCGCTACGGCAACCTGGCCGGCAAACGCAGCACGCCCTGGTCGCCCACCAGCGTACACGATTTTATGCACAATAAGCTGCTGATCGTAGACGACACGGTGATCACCGGCAGCTACAACTTTTCGCGCAACGCGCAAGACAACGCCGAAAACATCCTGTTTATTGACAGCCCGCCGCTGGCCGCCGACTACCGCGCCTACATCCGGCGGCTAGCCGTGCGCTACGGCGCGCCTGCTTGAGCCCGGCGCGCACCGTTGCCTTCAGCGCGCTAATCGCGCTGGCCGTGCTGCTAGGCGGCGGCATCATGCTAGGCGCGGTGGGGCCGGGCATTGAGATCCGCGCGCAGGATCAACTGCGCGCCGGCACCGACAGCGCGACCCTGGGGCCAGACGCCCACCGCATCGAGCAGACCTTTCGCGCCGAGCAGGCCGGCCTCAGCACGGTCGCTGTCCAACTGGCGGCAATCAACACACTACCGACGGACGGCACGTTTCGTCTCTGGGCGGCGGACAGCGCCGGCCCACCGATCCTCAGCCTGCCGCTGCCCGCCGGCGATTTTAGCGGCAACCCCTATCTGGCCTTCCACTTCGTGCCGCTGGCCGACTCGGCGGGGCGCACCTACCGCTTCGAGATCGCGACGACGGAGCCGCTAGCGGCGGGGCTGGCGCTGCAAGTTGCGCCCTACGATGCGTACAGCGCAGGCGCGGTCGGCCTCGACGGCGTGCCCCAATCAGGCGATCTAACCTTTCGCACCTATTATACCTATAGTATCGCCGCTTTCGTCGCCGATTGCATTCACGCCCTGACCGACCACAGCGGCAGCATCCTCACCAGCCTGCTGTTCCTGCTGCTGCCCGGTTTCGCCCTCAGCACGGCGCTAGCCGACTGGCCGCCGGCGCAGCGCCTAATCGCTGCGCCGGCGCTCACCTTGCTGATCTGGCCGGTGCTACTCGTCGTGCTGTGGACCGTAGGCCGCGGGCCGGCGGCTGGATGGCTATTGGGCGCGGCGGCCTGGACGCTTAGCGGCCTCAGCGCGGCGTTCTTGCTCCTGCGCGTGGGGCGTACCAAGCTCTCAGCCGCTGCCAAAGGGATCGCGATCCCGCCACGTTTCACGCCCTCCGCCTACGGCACCGCCCTGGTTGCCCTGCTAGGCATCACCCTTGCTAGTCGCTGGGTGACGATCCGCGATCTGGTGGCCGGTATGGGGCTAGATGCCTATCACCATACGCTGGTGACGCAACTGCTACTCGACCAAGGCGGGGTGCCGCGCAATTACGCGCCCTATGCGCCGCTGGCCTCGTTCACCTATCACTTCGGCTTCCATGCGTTGGCCGCCGCGCTGGGTCGGCTCACGCCCACCGCCTGGCCGGTAGCGCAACTGATGCCGCTGGCCGGGCAACTGGCGACCGCGCTGCCGGTGCTGACACTAGCGCTGTTCGGGGCGCGCGTGCTGGGTAATCGCTGGGTGGGCTTAGTGGCCGGCGGCTTGGCGGGCACAGTGGCGATCTTCCCTGCGTTTTATGTCAACTGGAGCCGCTATACACAAGGATTGGGGCTGGCCCTGCTGCCGGTGGCCTGGGTGCTGCTGCTGGACGCGCTCTGCCCGGTGCAGCAGTGGCGGGTGGGCATGGCTCCGCTGCGTGGCGTGCGGCGCAGTGGGGGCCGGACGGCGGGGGCACCGTTAGCATTAGCGGCAGGCGCGGCGGCGGGGCTGTTCCTCACCCACTATCGCATCGCCGGGCTGTTCGCTAGCTATGCTGTGCTGCTCGTGCTGGGCATCGCCGGGCGCGTGGCGCGGGAGCCGGCAGGCACAGCACGCGGGCGCGCACTGGGAACGTTGGCCCAGCATGGGCTGGCGGTCACGGCCGGCACGGCGGGGTTGCTGTTGCCCTGGCTGCTCAACCTACGCGCCAACTTCACCACACGCTTCGCCGGCGCCGCCGACGCAAGCAACGCGCCTTATTACGACTGGCGGTTTATGCTCGGCGGCGGCGAGGGGCAGTTGGCCTATTGGTCCAGTGGTCTGCTGCTGGCGCTGGCCGCACTAGGATTGCTGCGCTGCTTGTGGCGGCGCGACTGGCCGGCCGTGGCGCTGGTCGTCTGGTTCGCAGGCCACCTGCTGTGGAGCAACCCCACTGCCATCCACTTGCCCGGCGCCGGTTATATTGACACGGTGACGGTGGTCACGTCGGGCTTTTTGCCGGTCTGCCTGCTAGCGGCCTATCCACTGGTGAGCGTGGGCGGATGGTTGTTGGGCTTGCGCCGCCTGCCGGGTGGGGCGGCGCCGTCGCCGGCCTGGCAGCCCGCTGTAGCCGGCATCTTGGCGGGGGCCGGGCTGCTGGTGGCGCTAGGCGGGGCGGTGCGTCTGCTGCCCATCCTCGATGTACGGCCCTATGTCACGCCGGCCGATCTCGCCGCCATGCAGTGGCTGGCAGGCCACACGCCGGCGGGCACGCTTATCGCGGGCAACGGCTTCGGCCAGCAGTGGGGGCCGGAGGCGGTGCAGGGATCAGACGCGGGGGTATGGACGCCCCTGCTAGCCGGTCGGCCTTCAACCCTGCCCCCGATCCCCGCCTACAATGAGCGCCCCGTGTCACCCGCTTACATTCCGCAGGCTATCACCATCGTGCGCGACACCCAGGCGATCCTGGGACCGGCCGACTCGGCCGACGCGCTGAAAGGCTGGGCTGATCTGCGAGCGGCAGGCGTGGGCTATCTCTTTGTCGGCGCACGCGGCGGTATTCTGGACCCGGCTGTGCTGCTGGCGCGGCCCGATCAAGTGCAAGTGGCCTTCCATCAAGACGATACCTGGGTGTTCGCCATACGCCCGGCGCGGTGAGCCGCGTGATCCGTCGGCTATGTCGGACGGCTGAGTCCTGTTAAATGGCTCGCGTCGTTGTAGCGATGTAGTCGCCAACGGGCGGTGTCGCCTTCCTTTTGCAGCTCCCAGTGGGTAATCGAAGTGTTCTGAGTGGCGAAATCAAAACTGGGCCAAGTGAGCGTGTTGAGGCCCAGGCAGTAGAGAAACGCCCTGTCAATCACCCCGCCGTGGCAAACCAGTGCCAGAGTTTGGTTGGGGTGCTCTTCAACTAGACGATGCAAGGCGGTGCCGACACGTAGCATAAACTGGCCCCAATTTTCGCCGCCGGGGCCAATGGGGCGGAAGGGGTGCCGGGCTACGTCGGGGGCGCCGTATTGCGCCACATAATCGGTCCAGGCCATGCCGTCGGCCGCGCCATAGCGCATCTCTTGCAGCGCGTCGTCCGGTTGCACCGGCAGGTTCAACGCTGGGGCCAGGATGTCGGCGGTTTGTCGAGCACGGGGCAGACTACTGCTAATCAGATGGTCGGCGCGGATTTCGCCGCCTGCGACCAAGCGGTCGCGCAGCCTTTCGGCTTGGCGCACGCCGTAGGGGCTTAGACCAGCGGCGCCCCGCCAATCAGCCAAGTGTTGATGCACGGCAAACATCCCCTCGCCGTGGCGGATCAAATAGAGATGGGTCATAGTATAAGCGCTCCTCGGTGTGAAGTTGACCCCAGCATATCACAACTAGCAGGGCGATAAATCAGGCTAGCGGCTGTTTATATTACAGGGAGAATGCGCTATAATAGAAGGGTCAAGGGATGCAACAAAGGGTGCGCGGCGATGTGGCGGAGACTGTGAAACGTTGCACAAACTTGACAGCCGGCGAGGGTCGTGCTAGGATCACGCTACGCACACTGGCCGACGTGCCCCCGCCCACGACGGCGGGTTCCGACTACCGGTCCATGCACCTTGCGAAAGGGGAATATTCCGATGGGCGACAAGAGTCCGAAAGACAAAGAGAAGAAAAAGCAGCCGAAGGATAAGAAGACTGCGCCGGCTCCCGCGACTGCGCCTCCCAAGCGATAAGCGCGTCGTTGCCGGGCAGCGCTACCTCTTGCGAGGAGGCGTTGCCCGGCATTCTGCTGTTAGGAGGACTACCCCCTATGACTACCGACCCTGTCGTGACCCCAAGCGCCGCGCCTTACGCCGCGCGCTTGGATCGCTTGCGCGAGCGTCTACGCCATGCCGGTTTGGACTATTGCTTTGTCGGTCCCTCGTCCGATCTACGCTACCTGACCGGTCTGGATCTCCATAGTAGCGAGCGCTTGGCGCTGCTGATCGTGCCGCAAGAGGCACCTGCACACCTCGTCGTGCCGGCCTTCGAAGCGGCGGGCCTGGACACGCTGCCCGCCGGCCTGCGCGTCGCACCGTGGGATGAGACCGCAGATCCGACGGCGCTGGTCGCGCAATTGCTGCGCCCGCCGGAGAACGGCACGATGGGCACGGCCGCCGTGGGCGACCAACTGTGGGCTATTTTTCTGCTGCGCCTGCAAGCCGCGCTACCGCGAGTCACCTTCTGCCCGGCCGCCGAGGTGCTGACCCCGTTGCGGATCAGCAAAGATGCCGCCGAGGTCGCCGCATTGGTTGAAGCAGGGGCACGGGCCGACGATGCGTTCGGCGAAATCTGCGGCTTGCGCTTTACCGGGCGCACTGAGCACGCGGTAGCTGAGGATATTGCCGCCCTGTTACGCCGGCGCGGCTTCAGCATCTCTTGGGGACCGATTGTGGGGAGTGGGCCGAACGGCGCATCACCACACCACACCGCCAGTGACCGTATGATGGAAGCCGGCGATCTCGTCGTGCTGGACTACGGCGGCGGGCTGAACGGCTATAACGCCGACATGACGCGCACCGTAGCCGTGGGCCATGCCCCGGAAGGCGAGATGCGCCAGGTGTATGAGTTGGTCAAGCAAGGCCAAGAAGCCGGTGTGCAAGCGGCTAAACCGGGCATCAGCGGCCAGGAATTGGATAGCGTGGTGCGCGACTTGTTCACAGCGGCGGGCTACGGTGCCTTTTTCACCCACCGGCTGGGCCACGGCCTCGGTCTGGATACGCACGAAGCGCCGTATATCGTGCAAGGCAATGCGCTGCGCCTGCGACCGGGCATGGCCTTCTCCATTGAGCCGGGCCTCTACCTGCCGGGCCGCTTCGGCGTGCGCATCGAGGACATTGTGATAGTGACCGAGCAGGGCGCACAACGTATGAACAACGCGCCGCACGATCTGGTGGTGGTGCAGTAACCCCTACTCAGTCAGCGGAGGCGAGACGCACCAACCGCCAGCACTCGTAGCGATTACGGATTTGTTTGCTGAAGTAGGCTCCGGCGGACGGTGCAGCGCGTAATGCGGCCGCCACCGCCGGGGCCACCCCCAAGTAGCGATAAACCCGCCCACTCTTAAACTCGACTTCCAGCATCTTCGCCGCCGGGTCGTAGCCCACGGTCAGCAATGTGCTGGATTGCAACGGTTCCCGCTTCATCATTCTCGCCCCTCCTTTAGCCGTGTTGTTGCATAGAACGTACCGTGCGCTACCCTTGTGCGCCACAATCACGCCCACTAGGTCGCCCAGCTACAGCCGGCCGGCCCCACGCAGCCTAGCGGCCACATCGTGTGTCTAGCGCGATTCACGTTTCACGCGCAGTGTTTCCCCGTTCTATAGGCTATGAGTACACCACATTTCCGAGCCGTCTTGCTGGATATGGACGGCGTAATCTATTTGGGCGACCATGCGCTGCCGGGCGCGATCGGGTTCATCCCGGCTTTGCAGGCGGCTGGGGTTTCGGTTATACTGATTACGAATAACTCGACGCGCAGCGCGCCGGGTGTGGCCCGCAAACTCGCAGCGATGGGTATCCATGTGCCGGTGGAGACGATTTTCACCTCAGCGATGGCAACAGCCCGCTGGCTGCACGATCAGGCTCCCACCGGAGCAAGCGTTTATGTGGTCGGTGCGCCCGATTTAGCCCAGGTGGTGCTGGATGCGCCCGGCTTCACATTGGATGCCGAGCGGCCCGACTATGTCGTGGTCGGCCTGGACACCGAAGTAACTTACGCCAAGTTGCGGACGGCAGCGCTGGCGATTGCGCGCGGGGCGCGCTTTATCGCTACCAATGTGGATGCCAGCCTGCCCGTCGAAGGCGGCGAACTCTGGCCTGGCGCGGGAGCCATCGCCGCCGCGATCAGCACGACGGTAGGTCGCCCGCCGGACGTGGTGCTGGGCAAGCCGGAGCCGGCCATGTTCCTGCAAGCGGTGGAGGGGCTGGGGCTGCCCGCCGAGGCGGTGCTGGTGGTGGGTGACCGCGCCGACACCGATATTCGTGCCGGGCGGCGTGCCGGCCTGCCGACTGCGCTGGTACTGACCGGCGTAACGCGGCCGGAGCAGGTGGCGGGGTTGCCGCCCGATCAGCAAGCAGACTTTGTTTTTCAGAATCTGGAGGAGTTGCAAGCCTTCCTATGCGCCCCGGCGCGGGCGTAAGAGCAGGCCGCACGAAACATTATGCCTAAAACTCCCGTTCACAGCACTGACGCACCACAGGCTATTGGCCCCTACTCACAAGCGATTATCGCTAATGGTTTCATCTACTGCTCCGGCCAGACTCCGCTGGACCCCGCGACTGGGCAACTAATCGAAGGCGACATCGCGACCCAGACGCGCCGAGTGCTGGACAACCTGGATGCTGTGCTACGAGCCGCCGGCTCCAGTTTCAGCCAAGTCGTCAAGACCAGCGTCTTCCTGGTAGATATGGCCGATTTCGCGGCCATGAATGCGGCCTATGCGGACTATATGGGCAACACCCCACCCGCCCGTACAACCATTGGCGTGGCAGCTCTACCGCGTAATGCCCGTGTTGAGATCGATTGCATTGCCTTGATCGGTGATGGGAACCAGCCTTCGTGAGCCGACCGCCCGCCGACCTCTCCCCTGACCCCTCCCCTACAAAGGGAGGGGCGTTAGACAATCATACCCATTTCCCCCTTGACGGGCGAGGAAAGAAAAAGAGCCGGCAGCAAGCGTCTTTGCCGTCTCCCCCTTCTCAGGGAGGAAAAGGGAGCAGGTTGGAGCCGTCGGCGCCGACGTTCCAGTTTGACTACGAAGACCCGCGCACCGTCGAAGGGCGCGGGGGGCTGCGAACAGACAGCCACGACTTGGCGGCGTTGCGCTTAGAACGATGCCTAGCCGCCCTGACAGGGCAGCAGGGCAGCCTGCTTGAGGTGGGCTGCGGCGCCGGACGTAACCTGCGCGCTTTCGCTCACTACCGACCCGATCTCCAGTTGCAGGGCACAGACATCAGTCGCGTGGCATTGCACGAGGCGGCGGTGGCGGGCGGGCCGATTGTCTACACGATGGGCGATGCCCTTGACCTACCCTATCCCGCGGCCTCGTTTGACGTCGTGGTGCTGTTCGATTTGCTGGAACATGTGCCCGACGTAGACAAAGCGGTGGCCGAGGTGGCCCGCGTGCTGCGGCCCGGCGGCGTATTTCACGGCTTTGTGCCGTGCGAAGGCAATGGACGCACGCTGTTCGCGCTGCTGCGGCACAGCCGGCGGCTACCGATTCACCGCTGGAAGCGTGACCATATTGGGCATATCCAAATCCTGACCACCAACGATTTGCGCCGCTTTGTGGAAACCAATGGCCTAACGGTGCGTGATATCACCTATAGCTTCCACCTGCTGGGCCAAATCCATGACATTGTGGACTACTGGCGGCGCGAACAGTTAGCCGGAGGACAGGCGCGCAATCCGCTCAGTCGTGCCCTGGTCAAAGCGATCAGCCGGGTGGTGTTCTATCCCACCTGGCGGCTGGCCTACTGGGAAGACCAGTGGCGCAAACACGACCGGCGCGCCATCGGGGTCCATTTGACCGCGCAAAAGGGGAACCCCGCATGATCCGTCTCTGGACCGCCGCTGCGATAATCGCCGCCGTTGTGCTGGTGCTGCTGGGCCGCGTGATCCCGGTGCCGCCCGTCGTCACCGGCGAAGAAGGCTCGCGCACCGATCTAGTGAAGACCCGTATTGATGTAGTCACGGCGCGCTACGATTTCCAACAAAAAGAACTGGCCTACCACCGGTTTCTGACGAAACCGCTGACCTTGATCCCCAACGAGGTGCGCCGGCAGGCCACTGAGTGGGAAAACGGCGGCAACCATCAAGTGCTACTAGAGCAGGCCCGCAACAAAATCCAGCAGAGCGTGGATCTAGGCCATGCAATGATCCCCTATGCCGAGTCGGGCGAAGCGTTTTTCGCCCAACTACGCCGCTACGACGACAATCTGATGAGTTGGAGCCGCACGCTGGGGGCGCGCAGCGAAGAGTTACGTCGCTCTACTTGGCCGATCCTCGAATGGCTGAAAAAGTACCCGTTAGAAAGCGGCGGTGAAGATCGCGAGTTCCACGCCTTTCCCGCCTCCAATGTGGTGCGGGCGACTGCGCTGATCGAGAAGTTGGCCCCACAACTCGATGCGCCCGATGCCGATGCGACCACGTTCCGCCGCCTGGCGCTGGCGACTGATGATCTGTGGGCCGCCGGCAAAAACATTCCCAGCGTGAACAAGTATCACGACGGCTACTTTAGTGCGTTGCGCCGCTACGATGCCCAATCGCTGGAGGTAGCCGTTGTGCCCGAAGCGCCGCTACCCAGCGGGCAAACGACGCGGGCCTGGCTGGCGGCGAGCGCGCTAGGCGCATTGTTGGCCGGGGCGCTATTACTGTTCCTGGCCCCCGCCGCGTTCTGGCAACGGTTCGCGCCGCTGGCCGCTCGGTTGGCCCCGCTGACGGCGCGCCTCACGGCCCTCATCGGGCGGCTGCCCTTGCTGCGCCCGCGCCCAGTCGCCACAAAGTAACGAGCAGGACACCCGATGCAAACCACCCAGGTCCAGCCTCAACCCGCGCCCACCTTAGCACTACCTACGAATAGTCGCCTGCGGGCGGGGCTACAGTCCGACGGCGCGGCGCTGGCTGCGCTGTTCGTGGCAGCGGCGATCTATTACCTGTTGCCGGGCCTACCCGCCGCCGTCATCGGAGCTGCACTTTATTTCGCGCTGGCCCTCTGGCGGCCACACCTCACGCCCGCCCCGATCATTGCCAGTGCGTCGCTGTTCCTGCGCCCGCGTGGCATCGGCCACTACAACTTCGCCCTGGCCGAGACGCTGATCGTGCTATCGGTGGCCGCCTGGGTTATCCGTGATGGGCTAGCGCTGTTCACCAGCCACCGCCTTCCTGTAGGCGAGGGGCTGAGGGTGCCGGCAGTTAACCTCCGCACCGTCTTGCTCACCGCCATCCGCCGGCCCTTTGTTTGGGCGGCCGCTGCATTCCTGATCGTGGGCGCGCTGTCGCTGATCTTGCCGCACCCCAGCCATCGTGCTGAAGCCCTGCGCGAGTTCCGCTGGACAATTGTCGAGCCGGTGCTAGCCTTTGCTCTCATGGCGCGCTATGTCCGCACACGGAGTGACATCTTCCGCGTGCTGACCGCGTTTCTGGTGTCGAGCGCCTTGAATGCCCAGGTCGGCGTAGACCAAGCGCTATTCGGTGACACTTGGAGCATGGAAGGTGTGGGCCGCGCTATCGGCTTGTTCAACAGCGCCACTGCATTCGGTATTTTTGTCGGGCGGGCGCTGGCAATGGCCCTGGCCCTGGCGATCTTCTTGCCTTCCGCCGATGAGCTAATGCGCCGCCGACACTGGGGCTACGCGCTGCTGTGCCTACCACTAGGCTTGGGTGTGATCCTTAGCTTTACGCGCGGTGCATGGCTGGGGGTGGGCATGGCGGTGCTGGTTGTGGCGCTGGTAGCACGAGCCTGGCGATTGCTGCTGGGCCTCGGTGGGTTGGCAGTGGCCGGCGTGATCTATTCACTGTTCAGCAACGTCGAGCGGCTGAATACGCTATTCAGCCTGACGGGCGGTACCAACGTCTCGCGCCTCGTGATCTGGCAATCGGCCTGGCGCGTTATCAAAGCGCACCCGTTGACCGGTATCGGCCTCGACCAGTTCCTCTACCAAGAGGGCTATGGCATCCCGCAAAACCGCTTCCAGACCGTTTCACATCCGCACAACTGGATCCTCGATACCTGGTTGCGGCTGGGCCTGTGGGGGTTGGGGTTAATGGCGCTAACCTTCCTGGTCTATTTTGTGCTGGCCGGCTACGCCTATCGAGGGCAACGCAATACCGTGCGCGGCGCGCTGATCTTGGCCTTGATCGCCGGCATGACCGATCATGTGGTGCATGGTCTGGTGGATATGGCCTATTTCACGCAAGACCTGGCGCTAGTCTTCTGGTTTATGCTTGGCCTACTCGGCGCAGTACTGCTAATGCCCAAAGAAACGGCGGTCGCTGCGGTCCCCGCCACCGCTATTACGCCGGACCCTGCTACGCTAGACGCTGCACCTCTGCCCGCCTAAGCCGTCCCATCGGCCGATCCAGGCAGCACAATAGGCACACTTTTTGCATCGCCTGCCCAACGACAACAATACCGGTAGCGCCTGTGCCAAAAAGTGCCGCGTGTTGGGCGACTCGATACACGGATCGCTTGGAGCAGGCTTCTAGCATTTAGGAGGAGCTGTGCAATGACCGTCAAATTTGGCTTATTTGTACCCCAGGGTTGGAAGATGGATCTGGTAGGGATCGCAGATCCCTTTGAGCAATATGAGGCTATGACCCGTGCCGCCCGTGCCGCCGAGGAAGCGGGCTTGGATTCGATCTGGGTCTATGATCATTTCCATACCGTGCCGGTACCGACCGAGGAAACGACGTTTGAGGCGTGGACGATCACTGCCGGATTAGTACGCGATACACAGCGCGTGCGCGTGGGGCAGATGGTGACCTGCAACGGCTATCGCAGCCCGGCACTGCTGGCGAAAATGGCCTCCACGGTAGATGCGATGAGCAATGGGCGTCTGATCTGCGGCTTGGGGGCGGGCTGGTATGAGCATGAGTGGCGCGCCTATGGCTACGGCTTCCCTGATGTGCCGGTTCGCATGGGGATGTTCCGCGAAGCTTGCGAAGTGATCCACCAGATGTGGACTGCGAACGCACCGGTATTCCAGGGCAAATACTACACGATTGATAAGCCGATTAACCTACCACGGGGCGCAGGCAGCGGGCACCCGGAAATGTGGATCGGCGGCGGCGGCGAAAAGGTCACACTGAAATTGGTGGCGCAATATGCCGACGGCTGCAACGTCGGCGGCGGCAACCCCGATACGATCCGCCAGAAAGTAGCCGTGCTACGCGGCCATTGCGAGCTGTTGGGCCGCGACCCCAGCACGATCACTGTCAGCACCAGCATCGAAGATGTCCACCTGTTGCGCCCCGGCGAAGACCCGGCCCAAGCCCATGCCTGGACCAACGGCCGCATGACCGCCGATCAATATCAGAGCCGCTACAAGATCCTCACCGCCGATCAACTGACGCAGCAGATCCAGGGGGTGGTGGACGCGGGCGCGACCTATGTCCTGGTCTATCTGGCCGGACTGGCCTATGACCAGGAGATGATCCACCGCTTCGCCCAGGATGTGATGCCGCGCTTCGCGTAGTGGCGGCCCCGTCGTTAGACAGGGAATCTTATAGGCACTAGACCCTGATCCCGTTTGCAACGCTATGCTATAATAGGATCAGCCGACCCGCTTGCCGGCACGCCCTTTATACCCTGTGGGGTAGAAAGCGAGTTACTGCGATGGCTAAGGATAAGAAAAAAGGCAAGAAAGACAAGAAGAAGGATAAGTAGCGCAGGCGCGCTTATCGCCAGCCGTCGGGAGCGATCCCGGCGGCCTTTTTATGGGGCGGCGATCTCGGTCAGCCATTGGGCCGTAGCACGCGGGGAGCGCAAGCGGATGATGCGGAGGTGCGCGTACTGCGGGTCGGTCAGCGCCTGCTCATAGCGGCGGCGCTTGGATCGGTAGTGGGTGAGCATCCAGAGCAGGATCGAGTTGCGGCTCAACAGGGCGTTGCGGAGCGACTCGCGATTGCCGTTCCACATCTCTTCGCGGGTGACGGCACGGTGCAGGGTGCGGCGGGTGAGCTGCCACAGGATGCGCGGCAGGGCGTAGTCGAGCCAGACCACCGTATCGGCGCGGCCCCAGGTGAGGTCGCGCACGCGGCTGTAGTTGCCGTCCAGCACCCAGGTTGGGCCGGCCAGGGCGGCGGTCACCCGGTCGCGGAACACCTCTACCGGCGCTTCGGTCCAGTTCGGCTCCCAGTTCAGCGCGTCCAGTTCGATATGGGGGACAGCGCGTTGCTGGGCCAGTGCCCGCGCCAGGGTGGTCTTGCCCGACCCGCTGCTGCCGACCACCACGATGCGCTGCCCTACTGCGCTCATTTGCAGACGGGCAGGCGCACGCTAAAACCGGGATCGGGGTAGCCCTTGCCCGGTGCGCTGAAACCGGGGTCCACCGCCACGGCAGCCTGCCCACTGCGCGGCAGCCCAGCGCGAAAGCCGGGATCGCCGGCATGAACGCAGGTTGTCACCGGTGCCAGGACCGGTGGGGTCGGCGGCGTAGAGCCGCTAGCGCTGCTGCCGCCCGGCACGCTCAGCGCTAGCATTAGGACGACCGCCCCGGCCAAGACACGCAAGATGTGTGAGTTCGTTATCGTTAGCATAGACAGCTTAGTTTACCTCCTTGAAGATTCTACTAAAGCTCCCACTCTTGGATTCACACGAAAGTGGCGGCGCTTAATTATTTTCGGTGTGTAGTTGGTCTACAACGCCAAAAGCTGAGGGTAACAAAGCCTAAAGGAGTTCGTGTATCCTTCCAGCGATCATACTCCGTACACGAAGTGGCTAACCGCAGTTGTAGCGGACTGTTGTGCTGTGCGAAATGGATCAGCTTCTTACGGCGAGGATGAATTGTGTAGCCAAAAGTTCCTACTTGCATGGATACCGAACGACCTTTGATAGCTACATACATTATTAGGGGACCCGTTAGAAACGCGAAAATCACAACTCTTGCCACAAGCCACAGCTTGGGCGTTGTAGAGAATTGATCACTGTTCATAGACCACTTATGCAATTCATCCACGCTTGGCCTCGAATCTCGTGCGGCATCGTTGCGCCTGCGGTGCGGCTAACCCAACAATCAGCACCCTGCCCCGCGACCGGCCACTACCGCGATCTCTCCCGCCGGTTGTTGCGCCCCCTGTGGGCCGGGTCGCAGGGCGATGGTCGCAGGGCGGAGCCCCCTCCTACACTCCTACAATGCCGTGCAAGCGACCAGCGGGGTTGCCTCAGTATATTGACGCGCCCGCCCCGCGAAAAGTTCCCGCGCAGTAGAGCAAACGGCCACTGGAGCGCTCCAGTGGCCGTTTACATCATTGGTGCCGCAAGCAGTCCCATTACATAATTTAGATCACGGGTAAGTCAGCGGGTTGCGCCACCGGCAACGGCAGGACCACTGTCGGCTCGCCGATCACTTCAGGAGCCAGGGCACTACCGTCTTCGGCCACGCGAACCAAGATGCCCTGACCGGGTCGCGCCGCACCGCGCAGCAACAGCTTGCTGATCGGCGTTTCCAGGGCGCGCTGGATCTCACGCTTCAGCGGACGTGCGCCAAAGGTGCGGTCGTAGCCGCGCTCGGCCAGCCAGGTGCGCGCCTCGTCGGTTAGTTCCAGCGACAGCCCTTGCGTCAACACGCGCCCAGCTAGTTCGCGGATCTGGATGTCCACGATTTGGCGTAGTTCATCCAGACTGAGCGGGCTGAACAGTATGACATCGTCAATCCGGTTCAGGAACTCCGGGCGGAATGCCTCTTTCATGGCGCGGTCCACGCGACTGCGCGCTTCGGCCATTTCGTTGCGCGTGTCGGCAATGCCTTTCGGCGTGTGGAAGCCCAAGCCGCCGTTTTGCGGCAGGAACTGCGTACCGATATTGCTAGTCAGGATGATCAGCGTGTTGCGGAAGTCCACCGTGCGGCCGTGACCGTCAGTGAGCCGCCCGTCGTCCAGCACCTGCAACAGCGCGTTGAACACTTCGGGGTGGGCTTTCTCGATCTCATCGAACAGCACCACCTGATAGGGGCGGCGGCGCACCGCTTCGGTCAGTTGGCCGCCCTCATCGTAGCCGACATAGCCCGGCGGCGAGCCGATCAGGCGTGCCACCGTATGTCGTTCGCCGTACTCGCTCATATCCACGCGCACAATCGCGTCTTCATCATCGAACATGAAGGCGGCCAGCGCCTTCGCCAGTTCGGTTTTGCCCACGCCCGTCGGGCCGACAAAGATGAACGACCCCATTGGGCGCTTCGGATCTTTGAGACCGGCACGCGCCCGACGAATAGCGTCGGACACAGCGGCAATCGCCTCTTGCTGCCCGATCACTCGCTCGTGCAGGTGATCTTCCATGTCCACCAGTTTTTGCATCTCGTCGGCCAGCATCCGCTTCACTGGCACGCCGGTCCAGCGGGCCACCACATCGGCCACGTCTTCCTCGTCCACGATCTCATCCAGGTTGTGCTCGCGGAAAAAGTCGCCGCGCTTGCTGTTGAACTCTTCCTCACGCAGCAGCAGTTCGGCTTTCAGGCGCGCCGCCTCGGCGTAGTCTTGGCGCTGACCGGCCTCTTCCATTTGCGCTTCCAGATCAGCCAGCAGCGTCTCCAGGTCGCGCACTTCAGGCGGCAAGCTGAACACTTCGAGGCGTACCTTCGCGGCGGCTTCGTCCATCAGGTCAATGGCCTTGTCGGGCAGGAAACGGTCCTGGATATAGCGGGTGGACAGCCCTACCGCAGCATCCAGCGCCGCATCGGTGATTTTGAGGCCGTGATGTTCCTCATAGCGCGGGCGCAAGCCATGCAGGATCAGCAGCGCATCTTCCGCCGACGGCTGCTCCACGAACACGGTAGCGAAGCGCCGTTCCAGAGCCGCGTCTTTTTCGATATGCTTGCGGTACTCATCCAACGTGGTTGCGCCAATGCACTGCAACTCGCCGCGCGCCAGGGCGGGCTTGAGCATATTGGTCGCATCCAGCGCGCCTTCGGCCGCCCCGGCCCCGACGACAGTGTGCAGTTCGTCAATAAAGAGGATAACCTCTTTGGCCGCCTGCTTCACCTCGTCCATGACCGCTTTCAGCCGCTCCTCGAACTCACCGCGGAAGCGGCTACCCGCCACCAGCGCGCCCATATCGAGCGCCAGCACACGCTTGCCACGCAACAGTTGCGGCACGCTGCCGGCGGCGATCTGCTGGGCCAGCCCTTCGACGATGGCGGTCTTACCCACGCCCGGCTCGCCGATCAGCACCGGGTTGTTTTTGGTGCGTCGGCATAGCACCTGCATCACGCGCCGGATCTCGGCATCGCGCCCGATCACCGGGTCGAGTTGGCCTTCGCGGGCCATGCGGGTCAGATCGTGGCTATAGCGTTCGAGCGCTTGGTAACGCCCGTCGGCGTTGGGGTCGGTGATGCGGGCATTGCCGCGAATCTCTTGCAATGCTGTGCTAACACCGGCTTGGTCCACGTTGATCTCGCCTAACAGGCGGGCCGCCGTGCCGCCGCGCTCGGCGGTAATCGCTAGGAACAGATGCTCCACGCCGATAAACTCATCGCCCAACTTGGCCGCTTCTTCGGCGGCGGCGCTGACCACACGCTGGGCCCGCATACTGATGTGGATTTGCGCCAGCCCGCTGTAGCTAGAATAGAGCCGTGGGCTGCTGTTCAACTGATCGTCGAGTTTGCGAGCCAGGGCCCGTGGGTCGCCGTTCAGCTTTTCGATAATCTTGGAGATCAAGCCGTCGCGCGGCTTGAGCAGCGCCAGCAAAATATGCTCCACATCCAGTTGGCTATGGCGCTTCTGCTGGACAATTTCCTGCGCGTTCCGCAGGGCTTCCTGCGCGCGCTCGGTAAATCCGTTATTTGGCATGGACTATCTTTCTGATACACCGGCCTGTGGGCAGGCCCGGCATACCCCCTATAAATTGCCGCGTCCAAAGGCGTTACCGCCCCACTAAAGTATACGCAACTTGGATTGGTCCGGTGCTGTAAAGTTACTGATCAATATTACGAAGATTGTAGCTCTTCGGTAACGGTCCAACTTCACGTCACTTAATCCAGCCGCTACATATCTATGTCTAATTCCCGCCGTATCACAGCAAGTTCACGGTGCAAATCGAGGATCAGTTGGCGCATATGCAAGATCACTTCCGCGCCCGCCAGATTCACGCCTAGTTCGCTGGTCAGTCGTTGCATCACGCGGATGCGCTCCAGGTCGCGGTCAGAGTAGAGGCGGATATTGCCCCGGCTGCGGCGCGGTTCGATCAGCCCCTCGCGTTCATAGAGGCGCAAGGTCTGCGGATGTACGCCCAGCACCTGGGCCGCGATGCTGATCACATAGCGCGGCTCTTCGTCAGGAATCGCAGGCATCATCCGCCGGCCTCCTGCGGCTCGGTAAGCGCCCGCAGTTGCTCAAACAACGCTTTTTCCTCGTCACTCAGACTTTTCGGCAATTGCGCTTCGGTTTTCACCAGAAGATCACCGCGCTTAGTTGCGTCCCCCAGCTTGGGCATCCCCTGCCCTTTGAGCCGGATCACCCGCCCGTTCTGCGTGTCGGGCGGGATATTAAGCGCCAGACTGGTGCCTTTCAGCGTCGGCACGCGCACCTCGCCACCTAGGATCATCGTGTACAGCGGCACCGGCACGCTCAGGCTCAGATCGTCGCCTTTACGCTCATAGCGCATATGTGGTAACACGGTAACCACCAGGAACAGGTCACCGCGCGGCTGGCCGGGCGCGCCGGGGCTGCCTTCGCCGCGCACGCGCACCTTCGCGCCGCTATGCACGCCGGCCGGGATTTTCACCTCGATGGTTTTGAGGCGCGTAGTCACGCCGCTGCCGCCACAGGTGGGACAAGCCCGTCCGTTCTGCACACCGCTACCATTGCAGGTGGGGCAATGGTCCTCGACCTGCATTTGTAGGTTGCGCGCCGTGCCGCTAAACGCCTCTTCCAGCGTAATCTCGACCGGATGCTCAAAGTCGGAGCCGCGCCGCGCCACGCGCCGGCCCGCGCCACCGAACGGATCGCCCGCTATACCAGGGACACCGCCGGGATTAGCCATACCGCCACGCGCGCCCATGCCGCCGAACAGGTTCTCGAAAAAGTCGCTGAAGCCTTCGCTGCTAACGGTGCCGGCGCCATAACTGCGCGCGCCGGGAGCGCCGGCACCTCCGTAACGGCTGAAATCGAAATCGCCGGGCGATCCGCCCATCTTTTCGTACTGCTCCCAGTCGGAGCCGAAGCGGTCGTATTTCTTGCGCTTATCGGCATCGCTGAGGACTTCATAGGCTTCGTTGATCTCTTTGAACTTGGCCTCAGCAGTATTGTCGTTAGGATTCACATCGGGATGATATTTGCGCGCCATTTTGCGATAGGCCGAGCGCACCTCGCCTTCGCTCGCGTCGCGTTTCAGCCCCAACGTGGAGTAATAATCTTTAACTTGCATTGCGCTCCACCTCTGCCCGGTCTTATGCTACCCCAGGCAGCCTTCATGTGATTTCTTTGCTAGATTATAGCGGCTTGATAAAAGTGTTGTCAACATTGCCGGACGAGTTTTGTATTGGACTTGTGTTAGAGTTTCCACCTTCAGCTAGGGCGCGCCGATAGGGGGCGATGGGGTTTCCGGGTAGGGCTGTTCACCGATCAAGCGGCGCAGGGACCAGCCGACAGTCAGCAGAATCCAGAGTCCGGTGGGGGCCAGCGGCCAACCGCTGGCGGCCAAACTCAGCAGTGTCACCCCCCAACCCAACCAGAGCCAAGCGATCATCCGGCGGTCGTGGTCGGCAATAGCACCGGCCGCTAAAATCCAGCCGGGCACCAGGATCAGAGTCAGATCGTGTAGCAGCAGATAGGGGGTGATGAGTTGGTGTGCGAGGAGGGACACAGCCCAGCGCCGACTCCAAGCCGGATTATCCGGCTGCCAGCGACCACCACCGAGCCGTGGGCTTAACCAGAGTGCGCCCACCAGCAGCAAAGACAGCCCCATCAGCCCCAATGCGAGTAAATTGGCGTTGGGCGTATCGCCGAGCAGGCGCACCACCTGTCCGCGCCAATTCTCCATGCCGCTCGGCACCAGCGTCGGATCAGAGGGATAGCCGCCCACGCTAAGTACGAGCCGTATATAGCGCAGCGGCCAATCCAGCCCCAGGAACGGCATAAGGGCGATACTGAAGCTGCCCAGCGTGAGTGTCAGCGCGCCCAACGCCCGCCGGCGCCGCATGATCAGCAGTACAAAGATGGGGACCAGTACGGCCTGGGGTTTGATGGCACCCAACGCCAGAGCGATCCCCGCCGCCCCGTCACGGCCCCGGCGCAAGGCCACAGCGGCCGCCGCCCAACTCAGCAACAGCAAAAGGCTGCTTTGCCCTATAAGCAGGGTTTCAAAAACCGGAAAGAAGCTGAGTGCTGCTAACCCTGCGAGCAGACGGTCGCGCCGTTGCACCGGCCAGCCATGCGCTAGTAGCCGGAGACTTGCGCCCAGCAGAGCCAGCCCTAAAAGCGTCCAGGCGGCAAAAATCAAGGGGTACGTGAGATGGGCGGCCAGCAGCGGAGCCAGCAGCAGCGGTTCAAGCGGCAGGTGGACAAAAGGCAACACCCGTACCAGCCCCAAATGACCCGCTTGCAGAATCGCCCTTTGGGCCGTAGCCTGAGTCGCACGGTCGTAAAGCCGGCTAGGCTGGTCACTACTAATGATCCAGGCACCACTAAGGTTCGAGAGGAGATCGCCCGCGACTACATAGGCCACCGGGCCACCGCGTTGCTGGATCGTCAGCCCCGCCAACACGATATACAGGCCCAGCAAGGTGAGGCTGAGGCCCACGCCCAACCGGCGGGCGACACGGGGTAATAGGATCACGTACACCTCACGGCGCTACTCTTCCTGTTGTGGCGGCTGCACCGGGCCTATTATATACCACAGCGCTGGATCTTGCAGGCTTTGATGCAGCGTGCTATAGTGTCCGCGTGGCTGTTGCCACCTACACCCGGCGGCAAACCCTGCACTAGTAAGGGGACTCGATGACCATGGATCGGCGTAAGCGCACCCGCTACACGCTAGTGCTTTCGGCCCTACTGCTCAGTCTGAGCAGTGTTTGCTTCTATGCTGCTGTACTCAGCCCATTGCTGCACGACCTATTCTTCAGCAGCCGGCCTAGTGCGCGGCAATTAGCGCGCTATAATTATGCTCTGGGCTGGGGTATCGGCTTTATTGTGCTGATCCTGGTGTTCTCCGCGATCACCCTGATCCTAACGGGCAGCGAAATGGTGATCCGGCGGGTGCGCCAAACCCTGCTAATCTGCCCGCACTGTGCGGCGTTGGACGGTGGGGCGACGGGGCGGTTTCGCCGCAGCCCGGTTAAAGGCACCGGCTGGGAGGAAGTCGCGTGTTCCACCTGTCGCCATACGTGGTATGTGCAGCCGTAACCTTGCCCGTTAGCCGAGAGATGACTGACTATGGATGCTCAGAAGCCGGATGATAAGATCAGCGTGCGCGCTACACCGCCTACAGCGGGTGGGCCGTCCGGCAGCCCGCCGCGACGCAATCCGCCCAACGCCGTCTCGCGCCAATATATGGAAGACCATCCGATCCTAATTCCCGTGGTAACTCTGCTTGTCGGCGGTCTATGCCTCTACGCCACGCTGTTCACTACCGCCTTCCGCGATCTGCAATTGGGGTCCAATCCCCTAGCCGGCAACGTGGGCGCGTACAACGGCATGATCGGCTATATTGATGCCTTTGTCATCGGCCTCATGTTTCTGTCGCTGATTTTCCTCGGCATCCACGGGGTGGAGCGAGGGCTGCATCGCCTGCGGCGGCGCGCCCGTGTGTGCCCGCGCTGTGCCGCCGCCGAGGTCGGCCGTGCCCGCTTCTCCGCTGTCACCATCGCGGGCACCGGTTGGGATGAAGTGACCTGCCCGGCCTGTGGGCACCAGTGGCACGCGAAAACGTAATGGGTAAATTGCGATTGTGATCTAATGAAGTTGCATCACGCATTACGTTTTACGCAACGGCCACAGACCCGCTGCCAGCGCGCCGAGCGTCCAGAGGGTGGCGAGCAGGGGCAGCGCGACGGGGGCAAGGACGCTGACGAAGCCGAGGCTGTAGCCCGCACCTAACCCGGCAATCCAGCCGCGACGAGCGCGCGGCGACAGCAAGCCGGTGGCGGCGTGGGTGCCGAAGATCCAGCCGGGAACGATGCCCAGCAGGAGCAACGGTGGGCCAAACGCGGCCAGGGCTAATCCGACCAACAGTAGGCTGACGGCCCAGCGCCGGTCCCAGGCGACCGGCAATAGATCGCCGACGGGCACAGACCACCAGAGGGCGCCGACCGCACCCGCCGGTAGCGCCGCTAGCGCCCACGCCGCCCCAGCAGGAAGCGCACCCGGCGTAATCTCCAGCAGGGCCAGGTACTGCCCCGGCCAAGCACTACCCAACAAGGGCGTCACGACCAAGCAGCCTGCAACCAGGATGCCCGCCAGCGCCACCAATGCGCGCGGGCGGCGCGCCACGATCAGCAGCAGCGCCAGCGCCGGCAAGCTGGGCGCGTGCAGGGCGACCAACCCGCCTAGCAGGCCGGCCAGGACATCGTGCCGCCCTTTCAAGCCGACCGTCACCCCTACCCAGCCCAAGAGGACCAGCACCCCGCTCTGCCCCAGCATTAACGAGGAAATCAGCGGCAGAAATGAAGTAGCGGCCAACATTAGCAGCCAGGGGGTGCCCTGTGCCGTGGGCCAGCCGCCCGCCAACAAGCCGATACACAGGCCCGCCGCCGTAGTGGTCAGCATGGCCCACGCGGTGAACAGCCCGGTCGGCGATAAGCCGAGCTGCACTAGCGGGGCTAGCGCCACAGCGGCGAACGGCGGGTCGGTATAGGCCGGTGGGTCGGCCGGCGGCGCGTCACCGGCCGCCAGAGACGCCTGCGCCGCAGCCTGGGCGCCCGGATCGTAGAGGTGTGGCCCGTCGCCTGCGGCCACCAGGGTTGCGCCGATCATTGTCGCCACAAAGGGGCTGCGGCGCACATAGCCGGCCGCCCCACCCATGCCCTGCACCATGCCGCTCCACAACACACCGTAGCCGATCAACAACAGCAGACAGATCGCCGCCCCCAAGCGCGTGCCACAACCGCCCAAGCCGAAACCGCTGACCCTTATTGGGGATGGGGGAGGGCGATCCATGCTTCTCTTTCCAGTGCGGCGGTGCGCGCCGTGGCGCGCAATTCCGCCACGATCCAGGCCAATATCAACCCGCTCCCCCACAACGCCAACCGGGCATCGGGCAGCAGCCACAACGGCCAGGCTCCGATCCAGCCGCCCCACAAGCAGGCGAACCCTGCCACCCGCCGTGCCGGCGGCATCGTCGCCACTACCGCCGGCGTGTAGAGATAACGCAACACCGCCGCCGCCGGCACAATACCGATCAGCAGGTCATGCACATGGATATGCGGCGTGAACCACGGCGTAAGTAGCAGGGTCAACGCCCAGCGGAGTTCCCAGGCGGGGGCGCGTGAAGCATGAAACATGAAACGTGAAACGTAAGACGTAAAGCGTGCTGTATAACGCTTGACTCCCGACGACGGCACAACGATCCGCGCCGGGGGTTCCCGATCCCCAGCGTGCGGATCACCAACCCCCGACCAGGCCCAGGCGCCCAAAGCCAGCGCAGCCAGGGGGCCTGCGAGCAGCAGTAGCTGGGCCGGCGCGCCTTGCAAATGCAGCGTAGCCTCGATCCAGGCGCGCCAGGTTTGCACTTGCGGCAGGTTTTCGTAGCCGGCATAGGCGGGGCTTTGCAGGAGGCGAACATAATCGGGCAGCACACCGAAGCCGGTAAGCGGCAACGGCATGAGCAACAGCAGCGTCCCCGCCCCGGCCGTAGCGGCCAGCGCCCAACCGCGTCCGGTCCGTGCCAACGCCAGCAGCGGCAGGATCAGCAAGTGCGGCTTGACACTGACCAAGGCCAGTGCCACGCCGGCGCGGCGATCCCAGCCCCAGGCCAGGGCGACGGTCGCTAGGGCGAGGCCCAGCGTCACCAGCGCGCTGGTCTGGCCCAGCAAGAGTGTGCGCCAGAAGGGCAAGAAACCCAACGGGGCCAACATAAAGGCCATCCCAGCCAGGGGCGGTGGGCGCGCCCAAGCCACCAGCACGGCCGCCGCTGCCAGGGTCATTGCCGCGCAGGCGGCAACCCAAATCAGGAAGCCCCGGCCTAACGGCAGTCCGGCCAGCGGCTGAAGCAGCCCGGCAAACCACGGCGGATTAACAAACGGCACCGCCAGTGCCGGGTCATAGCGGGTACCCCACTCGTGGCGCTGCAATGCGCGTTGGGCTTCCAACTGGTAGAGGGCCGCGCCCTGCCCTTGCGCCAGTAAGCGAGCGGCGTTGACAAAGGCGGCATAGTCGGTGAACGGGTAAGTCGCCTGAGCGGGCGGCAGATCCGCCTCGCGCAACCGGTCGGTCAGCCAGGGTTCGTTTAGCCAGCCTAACCCCAGCGCCGCGCCCAGCAGCACTAGCACCGCCGCCGCCTGCCACGGCGATCCCGCCCCGCTATACACCGGCCACCAGCACCTGCCGTAGGTCCGCAGGCGGTCGTCGGCCAAACCAGGCTACTGCCGCCAGCATAAACAACACGCCTAGGTGCAACGGCCAGCCGGGAACAGTCGAAATCAGGGGCAAGGTGAGTGTGCCGGCGAGATAGCCGGCGACAGACCAGGGCACCAGGCGCAGCACGGCTCTCGGCCGGGGATCGGCGCGGGCGGCGCGCCAGGCTAATACTGCCGCCAGCGGCCACAGCGTCAGTTCATAGGGTAGACCGTGGGGATTGACTAGCAGCGTCGCTAGTAGCGCTGCCGCCCAGCGCCGATCCCAGCCGGCAGGGTCGGCAGCCCAGTTGCGCGCCGCGCCCCACCAAGCCCGTGTGATCCAGGCCAGCACCGCCAGACTCGCTAGCGCGGTGGCCGGCAGCACCCAGGCCGCCGGTCCGCCCGCCGCCAGAGTGAACGCGCCACGCAGGTTCTCCATCAACACCGGTTGGATCATGCTGTTGTCGGAGCGCACCGTCGCCACGTCGGTCAACAGCCGCGCCCAGTCCCCGATCCAACCCACGCCGCCGAGCAGCGGCGTGATTGCCGTCAGCAGCACCGCACTCAACCCCGCAAAGGCGGCTAGCGTGCGCCAATGGCGCGTCAGCACCAACACGCCCAGTGGCACGATCAGCAGTTGCGGCTTGACCAATGCCAATGTCAGTGCCAGCCCGGCGGCGACCGCGCGCTCCTGGCGCAAATAGCGCAGGAACAGGGTGTAGGCCAGCAGATCCCACGGTGCCGTCTGTCCCTGGAGCAGATCCTCGTAGACGGGGAAAAAGCCGAAGCTGAGGGCGATGGCTGCCCGCGGGGCCCAGCGTCGCTCAATCGCATCACGGGCCGCCGCGCGCATTTCCGCAGCCAGCAGCCGCAGCGCGGCCAGCAGGGCCAACCCGGTTGCGCCGATCCACACGGCATAACTAATCGGCAACGGCAGTCCCGCTAGCGGGGCCAGCGCCAGCGCGAGGAACGGCAGGTGGTCATAGGGCAGCGTACCGCGCGTGTAGTGATAAGGGGCTAAGATAGCCGCTTGCGCGGTGCTTTGCGCGGCCGGATCGTAGAGCTGTGCGCCGTGCCCGGTGGCGATCAGCCGCGCGCCGGTGAGGAACGGCGGGAAATCAGTGGTGAGTAGGAAGCTGCGAAAGTCGGCCGTGTGGCGAATTTGCACCCATAGGCTGATCGCCAGCGCGCTACTGAGCGCCAGGCCCAACCCAATCAGGCCCAAGTAGACCCACACCCGGCGCGGCACCGGCTCGCTCCAGCGGATACGCGGGCGGCTCATGGCCGGGGAGATCGGGCGGGGCGCAACGGCCCCCACGCCGCATAGCCGAGCGTCGCCAGCACTACCGGCGGAATAAACAGGCTCGTCCAGAGCGGGATGGTCCAGCCGCGTTGCACCGTGATCGCCGGCAGCACGGCGGCGGCCAGGGTCAAGCCAAGCGTGGCGACCCACGGCCAAGCGATCATGAACCCGGCAGCTAGAACCAGATAGCGGGTCAGGCGATCCCCGGCCCACAATTGGGCACGGCGATCCAGCAGCAGCAATACGGCAGGCAAGAGCAGCAGTTGATTATACGGTGCCCAGGTGGGGATGATCGCCAGCGTCACCGCCGGCACTAGCGCCAGCGCCAGATTGTAGCCCGACGTGCCGGCCGCAGCGTGACGCACCCACAGGCAGATAAACGCACCGGCGGCGATCAGCACCACACTCGCCGCCGCCCCGCCCACCGGCGTGAGCAGCAGCGTATCTACCAGTGACCGCCCGCCGGTGTAGTGCTGGTAGTCGGTCAGCGCGGCTAGGAAGCGCCCGACCCAGCCTGGCGACACCCATTCAGCGCCGCCCAGCAAAAGGGCCATCGTCGCGCCGCAGCCGAGCGCCAGGCCGCGCCGCGTCCGCCAATCGCTGAGGGTCCAGAGCGCCAGCCAGGCCACCAGCGGCAGCGCCACCTGCGGCTTGATCGTCGCTAGCGCCAACAGTACGCCGGCGGGCACCAGGCGCCCCGCCGTCAACAGCGCCGCCACTCCCGCCAGCAACACCGCAACCAGCAAGCTCAATTGCTGCAAAGCCAAGCCCTGTCCGGTTGGGAAGCTACCCAATGTCAGCAGCGTCACCGCCAGCAGCGCCGGCCCGCCAAGCCGCGTCCGCAGCGCATAGGCCCATAGCGGCACACTGAGAACCGTCAATCCCAACAGCAACCAGATGGACACAGGCTGCACCAGCGTGAAAGGCAGTCCCAGCGTCGGAGCAAGCAAGAAAGCGACATAGATCGGGTAGGCAAAGCCCTGTTGATCATGCGGATCGCCGGGACGCTGCGGATCAAGCAGCCGGCCATAGTAGCCGATCTGAATATCACGAGTTACGGCGGCGCTATAGGGATCACGGCCCTGCTCAAGCAACTCCTTCGCCCCTAGCCAGCGCGGGTAGAGGTCGGACAGGTTGCCGCGCGGCGTACCGCTGGTCTGCGCCTCTCGGACTTGCATCGGGATCAGCACGCCCAGAATATAATAGCCCATGCTGAGGGCCAGCACCAGCGCCGGCACAACCACCGCCCAACGGCGCACCTAGCGGCCTGCCGCGACCGGGCGCAGATCTGCGGCACCCCGGCAAGCCGCGATCAGCGCATGAAACAGATGCAGCCCATCGGTCATACCCAGCAGGGCTTCGCCCGCACGCTCCGGGTGCGGCATCAGTCCCAGCACATTGCCTGCCGGATTGCACAGCCCGGCGATGCCGTGGCTCGATCCGTTAGGGTTCGCCGCGTCTGTGATCGCGCCGCCTGCGTCGCAATACCGCAACACGACCTGGCGCTGCGCCTCGATCTCGGCCAGCGTCTCCGGGCCGGCGAAATAGCGGCCCTCGCCGTGGGCAATGGGCAGCCGCCAGACCGCGCCGCTCGGCACGTCCTGCGTGAAGGGCGTAGCCGTTGCGTCCGGCTCCACCCGCACCTGAATGGGGCGGCAGGAGAAAGCCAGCTCGCCGTTGCGGAGCAGCGCCCCCGGTAGTAGACCCGCTTCGGCCAGGATCTGGAAGCCGTTGCAGATGCCCAACACCGGTCCACCCGCCGCCGCGAACACCCGCAGCGCGCCCATAACCGGCGCGAACCGGGCGATGGCGCCTGCTCGCAAATAATCGCCGTAACTGAAGCCGCCCGGCAGGATCAGGCAATCATAGCCCGCCAGGCGGCTCTCGCCATGCCAGACGGCCTCCGTCGGCACACCCAATACCTCATTTAGCAAATACAGGCAGTCCTGGTCCCCGTTTGAGCCGGGAAACACCAGCACGCCAAATTTCAGTTGCGCCATGCCGTGATCTCTCTCCCCTTGCCTATTCCGCTATGTCGTGAATCGCTCCTGCTGATTCTACAAGCAAGC
Source organism: Chloroflexia bacterium (assembly GCA_038228295.1). Lineage (GTDB taxonomy): Bacteria > Chloroflexota > Chloroflexia > QHBQ01 > JAICKM01 > JAICKM01. The sequence goes on from JBBRPH010000021.1 coordinate 29,581, forward strand.
TCGCCATTACGCAAGCCGCCATCCGCCGGATATGTTATCATAGGGCTATCATCGCTACAAAGGAGCCGGCCCATGGTTACGATCGAGCAACTGAACGCCCGCAGTCTCGGCACGCTGCCCGGCCTGATCGGCATCGAATTCACCGCCCTGGTCACGGGCCGGTTGACCGGCCGCCTGACCCTGCGCCCGGAACTGCTGGCCCCCAACGGCTACCTGCACGCAGCCACCCTGATCGCCCTGGCCGACACCAGTTGCGGCTACGGCACCTTTGCCCATTTGCCGCCCGGTGCACACAACTTCACCACGGTCGAACTCAAGACCAACTTTCTCGGCACCCTGCGCGCCGGTGTGATCGAGTGCGACGCAATGTTGGTCCACGGCGGGCGCACCACCCAAGTCTGGGACGCGACCGTGCGCGATGCAGCGACCGAGGCCACACTAGCCCTATTCCGCTGCACGCAGTTGCTGCTCTACCCGCGCCCGCCGGCCTGATCGATCAGCGGGCCACATACAACACCGCTTGCCTGTCGCCATAAACGCGCTGCCACCCCGCTGCCGCGCTCAGAATGGTGTCCAGCGGTGCATGAGGGCGGATCAGCACAGCATTGACCCCATAGCGAGCGAACAGGCTGCGCCAGTCGTGGCCGGCCGTCGCGGCGATATAGCGGTCGAAGATCGAGTTGTAGGGATCGGCCCGCCCGTCAATAAACACCGGCCGGCCGCGCGCGATCAGATAGCCGCCCCAGCCGTATTCATGGAACAGATGGAGCGGCTGCGGCAGGTCGGTGCGGTGCGCGTCCAGATAGGTCACGGCGGCGGCGGGATAATCGCGCTCCAGCGGCGCAGAGTGAACTTGGGCGCGCCCGTTGGTCAGCATCACCCCGGCCAGCAGCAGACTGAACCCGAAGTACACCCCGACGTTGAGGCGACCCATCCAAGCGGGCGCGGACCTCTCCCGCCACCCCTCCCCTAAAGCCGGTGAGGGTGGGGATAGGAAATTACCCAGGCGCGGCCACAACTGGAGCAACCGCCCAGCGACAGCCACGGCCCACACCATGCCGTACAGCGGCAGAAAGCGGCCCGCTTGCAACGCCATCAGGGTGAAGCCGCCCAGCATGAGCAGGAACGCCGCGTTGCCCCCGGCGCGTAGCCTTAACTCCCCGCTCCCCTTCCCCCTGAAGGAAGGAGGAGACCGCTTCCCTCCCGCTGTAGAGGAGGAGGGGGAGCGGGCGGCGGGCCGGCGCACGCTGCCCAGCACCAACAACGCAAGGAGGCTGGCGAGCAGTGGCAGCGATTGCAGCGTGCGGAAGTCAGGTGGCTGCCACTCTTGCACGTAATGTAACGAGGGATTGCCGCCCGGCCCACTCAGATAGGTCAGCGGATAGAGCCAGAGGTCCAGGCCGTTGGGATTGAGCAGCGATAGGCCCGCGCAGGCGGCGGTGACAAGCAGCAGCGGACGCAAGGGCGCGGAGGGCCGGCCGAGAATCCGGTTGATCGCTTCGCCGACAACGGCGGCTCCCAGCAGCAGCAGTCCCACCGTAAAGCCGGCATGAACATTGGCCCACACCAGCATCAGCGGCGGCAGCAGCCACAGCCGGCGATCCGCGCCCACGCAATGATAACGCAGCAATACGGCCAGGAAAATCACGCAGAACAGAGTGGTCACGACCTGTGGACGCACGCCCCAGGTCGGCGCGTCTAGGATCAGCGCCATGCCCATTACACCGACCGCTAGCGGGCGCCCGGCCCCTGCGGCGCGCATTAGGCGGAACAGCAGCAAATAAACGCTAACTGTGATCAGGCCGAACAGCAGCACGTTGGCTGCGTAACCGAGCGTCTGCTCGATGGCGTACATCACGGCTTCTAGCAGCCACTGCTGCATGATCCAGCGTGCGCCGGGTACGGTATAGGAGTAGAGGTCGCCCTGCGGCACGCGCCCCAGCGTCCACACCAAGCGGCCGTTTTGCAGGTGCCACCACACATCAGGGTCGGTAGGAGTCCAAAAATAGGCTAGCAATACCACCGTCAACAGCAGTGCCCCGATCAGCAGCGCCCGATCAAACCCGGCCACGCCGCGCCCAACGACTGATCTTAACCGACCCAATTGCCGCGCACCGACTGAAGCGTCCAGACCAGCAACCAACTGACCCAAAACAGGATGATCGCCAGATGCACCCAGCGTGGTCGCCGGCCGGCCCAGAGCGCTAGCACGAGGAAGCAGGGAAAGGCCGACAAAACATAGCGCGAGACACTAACCAACGGGAAATCGGCCCGTATATGAAACCAACTGGACAACAACACTAGCGCAGCGAACAGCCCATAGCCGGCCCGCACACGAAAAGCGGCAATAGTCAGCGCCGTGAAGCCAAGCAGCACCGCCAGATCGAAGCTGTTGATCGTCAATTGTCCTGCGCCTACCACCTTTTGCACGGCGGTGAGCAGCGTTTCGCCCGGCCAGGTGGTGCGCTGCTGCCATTGGAGGCTTGCGCGCGTGAACCAGGAGACGGGATCATGCACACCCAAAGCCAGATAAATGAAAAAAGCAGCCGTAGCCAACCCACCCGCCGCCACTACCGCGAGCACAGTAGCCCAGTGCCGTAGTCGGTGTACGCAGCATACAGGAAAAAGGCAGTGGGGAAAAGGGCCACATACGCTACTGTCCTTCCCACTGTCGTTACATTATACTCCACTTGGATCAAGCGATAGAGCAACGTGAACGCCACCGCCGCCGCTACACTCCCCACCAGTACCCCGGCCGGCGCAATATTGCCGGTCAATGTATTGATAGCGCGCATTAGTAATGGTAGCAGCGGGAAGAAAGCAGTGCTGCCTTCGGTGCCATAGCCACGCACGGCGATCTTTTCATACCAGAGTGCGTCTTCGCGTTCCCACGGAGCCGACCAACCGCTACCCTGTAGCGGAAAGCCGACATGAGCATATTGCCGACCCAAGTCAGCCGGCGGGAAGCGAACTAGGACAAAGACCGCCCATAGCCCTAGGCCGATCCGCAGTGCCGTCACCGTGCCCACCCCCACCAGCAGCGGGATGCGCCACGCACTCACCGGGGCTGGGGATCTTCGATATCAAATTGCTCGATCACGGGGTTGCTCAACAGGCGTCGCGCCATTTCATCGGCTGCCGCACGCGCCCCCGCCGCATCGGGCGCGGCTAGATCCAAGTCAATTACCTTGCCGACGCGCACAGTCGCCACATCGCGATAGCCCAACTGCCGCAGGGCGTCGCGCACCGCCAGTCCCTGCGGGTCGTTAACCACCGGTTTCAACGTCACATGAACCCGCACGGTGAAGCGGGTCGCGGTTTGTTGTTCCATAACTCCCCCTATTACGTAATGCGTAATATGTCATGTGTTAATGTCGATTCAGAACGTAGAACCGATCAAGCAACCCAGTGGCCGTGAACAAAGACCATGACCCACACCAGCATTAGGCTGATCCAGAAGGTGATAATTAGCAAATGCACCAAACGTGGTAGCCGACCGGCCCATTGGGCTAACACTAGAAAGCAGGGGAACGCGACCAGCACGAAGCGCGTGGCGCTCATCAGCGGAAAGCTGTTATTCGTGTGACCCCAGACGGCCGCCAGGATTGTTGCGGCATAAAGGCCGTAACTAAGGCGGACACGCAACGCGGCGATGGTTAGTGCACTGAACAGTAGGGTCACGATCAGGTCGAATTTATTGATCGTAAACCCCTGTTCACTCACGAACTTGCCTACCGCAGCTGCAAGTGTGGCCCAGGGCCAACTGACGTGCTGTTCCGACAGCACAGTCTGTCCTTGCAGATAGCCCAATGGATCCCGCACGATATTGGTAAGATAAACGAAAAAGGCTTCGGTGGTCAACGCCCCTGCGACTGCCAGCGCAGCGACGGGTAGTAGGTGCCGCTGTGCAAAAGGCGGCCGGCCGCGCCCCCAGTGCCGGAGGGTCGGTCGCCAGCCGCACAAGTATAGATATTCGACCGCTAGGGGCAGACCCAGGAAGGCACCCTGAATTTTGGTCAGCCCAGCTAGGGCCACCAAGCCCGCCGCCGGCAGCCAGCGGCCACTGCGGATAGTCCAGAATGCGCCCAGCACAAGAGCCAGGAATAACGACTCGGTAAACGCCGCGTACAGAAAGAAGGCGGTGGGAAATAGAGCTAGGTAGCCCAACGTCCGCCCAGCCGTCAACGCGGCGGTATCCGTCTCGACTAACCGGTAGAGCAGGGTAAAAGCGACGAGCGCTGCCAGCGTGCCGGCCAAAAGCCCGGCGGCCGCCATGTTGCCCAGAGTAAGCAGACTGAGGAGCCGTATTACCAGGGGTAATAGGGGGGAAAAGCGTGCGGTTCCGGTTTGGGGAGCGTAGCCGAGTGCGGCGATCTTTTCGTACCAGATCGCATCTTGCTGTTCCCACGGGGCAACTAGCCCGGTACCCTGCAAAGGATACTCAACATACGCATATTGGGCAGCTAGGTCAGGGGTGGGCAGAAGTAGGCCGATCAGCAGCACCCAACTACTTAAGAGCAATCGGGTGCCGACCACAGCGACCAATGCCCACAAAAACGCCCGCCGCCATGCCGCCCATCCTGTGATAACCACCGTATCCGGCGACACCTTACCTGCTAGGGCTATATCAGGCTCCATTACGCACATTCTTGCGCGGGGGCAGCACGCCGCCCGTCAGGCGGGTGTACGCTTCGTGGTAGAGCGCGGCGGTGCGGGCGATGACGGCGGGGGGTAGCGCCGGGGCAGGAGCCGTGCGGTCCCAGCCACTAGCGACCAGCCAATCACGCACATATTGCTTGTCGAAGCTAGGCTGAGGACCGCCGGGCGCATAGTGGGCTGCGTCCCAGAAGCGTGAGCTATCGGGAGTCAGCAGTTCATCAATCAGGATAATCTTATCATCGAGCCGGCCGAACTCCATTTTGGTGTCGGCGATAATGATCCCGCGCGTGTGCGCATAGGCAGCGGCCTCGCGGTAGATCGCCAAGCTGGCGGCACGTAACTGCTCGGCGGTGTCCTCGCCCACCAGCATGACTAGTCGGGTGAATGAAATCGGCTCATCATGACCGTGGTCGGCTTTGGTGGTCGGGGTGAAGATCGGCTCCGGCAACGGTGCGCTTTCGACTAGGCCGGCCGGTAAGGCCACACCGCCGGCCGCCCGCCCGCCGCCGGCCTGGTATTCAGTCCAAGCCGAGCCGGCCAGGTAGCCACGCACCACACACTCGATGTCGATCCGCCGCGTGCGCCGCACCAGCATCGTGCGCCCGGCTAGTTTAGCCTTTTCGCCCACCGGCCAGTCGGCCGTATCAAACGGATAGGCGGCGGGATCGCTGCTGATCAGATGATTGGGCAATAAGTCGCGCGTGCGCGCAAACCAGAAAGCGGAAAGTTGCGTCAGCACCACGCCGCGCCCTGGTATACCGTCCGGCAGCATCACATCAAACGCCGAAAGGCGGTCGGTGGCGACCATCAGCAGCCGGTTGCCCAACTCGTAGGTGTCGCGCACCTTACCGCGACCAAATGACGGCAAGGGGAAGTCAGTTTCGGTGACGGCCGGCAAGGCAGCGGGATTGTTCACGCCTGCTCCTGCGGTTCAACCCCGCCCGCCCGGCGGATGCCGTCAGGGGTCAGCAGTTCAGCGGTAGCGGCATCCAACGCGGCGCGCTGTTGCAGCGCCAGGGTACGGGCGGCCCGCTTGCCCTGGCCGCGCAGACGCATCATGTAGACAAATAGCGGCATCAGCAACAGCCAGGCAGCCACTAACCACAGGCGCGCCCCATTGAAATCGGCCAGACTGTGCGCCAGCACGATCTGGGTCAACCCGCTACAGGCCAGCAGCAGACCCACGCCGGCCAACGCGATCAGCCGCTTCCGCAGCACTACATTAGGCATGGTCTGCATCCTCTCCCGGCTGCACCTGCTCGGCGGTCTGTGCGGCGCGGGCATGATCAAACAGTTGTTCCAGCGCCGCATTCGGGCGCGCTAGTTCGCGGCTCCAGCGCCGCCGGCGCAGCTCAGCATAGATACGGCCGTAGCGGATCGCCACTCCCAGGCTGATCACGGCGAGGGCCAAAAAAATCGCCGCGCCGAGCGTGGCCGTTTGTAAACCTAGCGCCAGCGACGACACGATGCAAAAGGATGCGATCCCGACGGCGGCCTGGAAGATAAAGCGTGCGGTGCCCTCGCTGGGCAAATGATCCGGCACACTCACCCGACCGGCTCCGCCCATAGCCCGGCGGCATCAAGCACCGTGACACGCGCAAGGGTGATGGTGTTGGGCGCAACAGGCCGGGTCGTCTGCACGCGCAAGTAGTTGTCGGTCAACCCGCGCCCGCCCGCCGTGTCAGCAGTCTCCCACAGCACCGGCAGGATGCGGTCAAGCATCGCCGTGGCGAACGCGGCGTGCCCGGCGACGCCAATGGCGGTCAGCCGCTCCCAGCGCGCGTGGCGGGTGGGCGGGTCCACCTGGCCCGGCATCGTCAGCGCGGGCGTGCCGGGTCGTCCCGAATAGGGGAAGACATGGACCCCCAGGAAGCCCAGACTCGCGACAAAGGCGCACGTGTCCGCGAACTCGGCTTCAGTTTCACCGGGGAAGCCGACGATCACATCGGTGGTGATGCCGATGTCGGGCACCGCCGCGCGCACCTGAGCCACAATACGGGCGTACTCCGCTGTGTCGTAATCGCGCCGCATTCGCGCCAGCGTGGCATCACTGCCGCTTTGCAGCGGCAGGTGCAGGTGCCGGGCCAAGCGCCCGCCCACCTGGGCCTGCACGAACAGCGGTAATAGGGCCACCGCGTCGGTCGGCTCCAGCGAGGTCAGGCGCAGGCGCGGCACGGTCGTCTCGGCCAGCACACGGGTCACCAACGCCGGCAGGTCGGGCGCTTCGCTGGGGTCGGCGGCCGCACGTTTGCGTTGCCCGTGGTCGCTGCCATACTTGCCCATATGGGTGCCGGTCAACACGATCTCTTGGGCACCGCCGGCCAAGCGCGCCCGCACCCGCTCCAGCACGCCCGTTGTCGGCGTGCTGCGCGGCATCCCGCGCGTGAACGGGATGATGCAGAAGGTGCAAAAGTCGTTGCAGCCGTCTTCCACCTTGACCATCGCGCGTGTTCGCATCCCGGCGGCGGCATCCACCGCCCACAGGTCGGGGTCCGCGCCTTCGGCGGCCTGATCCCCGTCGGTCGTAGCCCAGTCAGGCAGCGGGCTGAGGCGTTCGGGCGGGACGAAGCCGGACACGCCGGCGCGGCCGCGCGTGCGGGCGCGCACTATGGCGGGCAAGCCGTCCAGCACCAGGCGCACCAGCTCCGCGCCCTGGCGCGGTGTGACGATCAGCCCAACTTCGGGCATTTCAGCCAGTGTGACCGCGCCGGACTCGGCATAGCAACCCGTTGCCACCACCAGCGCTGCCGGGTTCGCCCGTGCCACGCGCCGCAACCAAGCCCGTGATTTGCGGTCGGCCACCGCTGTGACACTGCACGTATTGACCACATAGACTTCGGCGGGCGCGCTGGGCGGCACCAGTTGGAAGCCTGCACTACGGAACGCGCCGATAGCCTGCTGCGTATCGCTCTGATTCACCTTGCAGCCTAATGTGACAAATGCCACGCGCGGCGGCCCGTCGTCTCCCGCCGAGGGCACAGGACGACGCGGCAACAGGGTCAAATTCGCTATCGGCACAGCCATTAGGTTTGCTCTCTTCTAAATGAATAGACACGCCTGTTTGATTATACGGATCAGGCACGGCCGGAGTCAAGCGCGGCCCAGGTCGCGCTCCAGACTAGGTGGCGTCCCAGGCGGCACGCCACCTAACGGCCCGCGTTGTGCAAGCGGGCCAAATCCACGCCGAGTAACCCAAGCAACACATCATAAGGCGACGCATTCGCGGGGTGCAACTCAAAGCGATTGCGCTCGAAATATTGCACGGTATAGGGCAGACCGTCGGTGGCCGAGACCTCGGTAAACTCCTCGCTGATCGGGTAGCCGAAGATTGGCAGCCCACCGTGAGCCTGCCAATAGGCCAGGAACGGCCCGGCCAGCCGATGGCCGGTCTGCGGGAAGTAGCGGTGCGACGCATCCGTGTTGCCGACCGCAGCGGCGGTGAAGATGCGGCCGGCCGTGAGGTCGCGGCCCAGCAGACCAAGCAACACGTCATAAGGCGGCGCATTCGCCGGATGCAACTCAAAGCGATTACGCTCGAAATACTGCACGGTATAGGGCAGACTGTCGGTGGCCGAGACCTCGGTAAACTCCTCGCTGATCGGGTAGCCGAAGATCGGCAGTCCGCCGTGGACCTGCCAATAGGCCAGGAACGGCTCACGCAGAGTGTGAGCGACCGCCGTGAAGTAGGTCACGCCGGGTTGTCTCGGATCGGTGATCCCGGCAAAGGCCGCTATCGGATCGGTCGGTGGTGGGGCTAGGGTCGGCAGCACAGTGGGCATAGCCGGCGCGGGTGTGGCGGCCGGCGTGGCGGCACCGCCCGGCCCGAAATTGACCACGCGCACCGTGCCGGGCCGGCCATCCAGATCAAAAGACACCGGCGCCGGCACAGGGCTGCCGTCACGACTGCTCAGGCCCACGGTGTAGCTGCCGGCCGACAGGTTATCGAAGTGGTAGAAGCCGCTTACGTCGGCGTTACCGTACTGAAACGCACGCACGCCGTTGCCCACTTGCAGATAGACCTGCACAAACGGCAGCGCCGGCCCACTAATAGTACCTTCGATCCGCGCCCCCGTCCCGGTATTCGGCGGCGGGGTGGGACCAGGCGTGGCGCCGGCCAAATCCACAGTTAGCGCCGTTGAAGCCAGAGCATTACTGCGCGCACCCAACGCAAACAACGTGCCGGTGCCCGCGCCTAGCTCGTCGGGAATACGGATCGGTGCAGTGAAGCGCCCGTCGCCGTCGGCCTGCCCGCTGCCGAGTTCATGGTTCGCTCCTTCGGGTCCGGTCATCCGCAGGCCCACGGCTTCATCCGGCCCATAGCCGCGCCCGCTCAGGCTAAGAGTCGCGCCCGGTAAGCCGTGATTCGGGGCAAGGGTTAGGCCGGCCGGTGCGGCGGTGGCGGTCGGCAGCACCGGAGGGGTTGTGGGAACTACGCCGGTGGCGGTCAGCGGCACAGGGGGGATTGTGGGAGGTAAGCCGGTGACCGTCGGTAGGACAGTGGCTGTCGGGCGCACTGGTGTCACACTAGGCGCGACCGCCGCCAGCGCCCGGCGCAAGTTCAGCCGCCCCGCGCCATAGTGCGGGTCCCAGCCGGTGGGACCGAGGTCGTCACTGCTGTCTTGCAGAATACGTTGCACCTCATCGGCGCTCAGATTGGGCCGCACCGAGAGCAACAACGCCGCCGCACCGGCCACCAGCGGGGCCGCCGATGAGGTGCCGCTGGCCCACTCGTAGCCCAGGTGGTCGGCGCTCCAGCCGGTGCTGAGAATATCCACACCCGGCGCGGCTAGGTCTACAAAAGGGCCATACGACGAGAACACGGCGGCGTGATCGTCATGGTCGGTGGCGGCCACGGCAATTGCCTCGACGAAGCCGGCGGGGTAACGCGCAGTGCCGTCGGGTGTATTGCCCGCTGAGGCTACGACTACTACGTTGTGCAGGTGCGCGTAATGCACCGCCTCTTGCATCGAAGTCGCCGGGTATTCGACACCCGCGCTAACATTGATCACCCGTGCGCCGTGGTCTACCGCGAAATGGATGCCGCGTGCGAAGTCACCGACATTGCCGCCGCCGTCGCGGTCCAAGATTTTGACCGGCATCACGCGCACGTTAGGAGCTACCCCCGCGACACCGAGGCCGTTGTTGAACAGCGCGGCGACCAGGCCGCTGGTGTAGGTGCCGTGGCCGTTATCATCGCTGGTGTCTGTCGTGTCGGCCACGAAGTTGTAGCCGGCCACCAACTGGCCGGCCAAATCGGGGTGGCCGGCGGCTACCCCGGTGTCAATCATGGCGACGATGATACTGCGGCTGCCTGTCGTATAGTCCCAGGCCGCCGGCGCGCTGATCTGCGGCAGGTACCACTGGCGCGGGTAGAGCGTGTCGTTCGGTACAACCGCCGCCTGCAACCGCCTATCGGGTTCGGCGTAGGCCACGCCCGGCACGGCGGCCAATGCCCGCACCGCAGCGGCCACATTCAGCGTGCCCCGGCCGGCGCGCAACCGGTACAGCCCCGTGCCGTCAAGCGCTTCGCTGCGATCCAACCCCCACGCCGCGCGCGTTTGCGCTAACACCGCCGGCACGCTCCCGGCACACAGTTGCACCAACACGCCGGCTTGCGGAGTGCGAAGGATGGAGTACGGATTGATCGGCGCGGCGGATAGGCCGACGACGCGCGCATTACCGATCCCACCTGTGCAGGCTAACAAGATAAGAGACAGGATGAGTGCAGTTAGACCACGCGGGATCAGGTGGTGTGCTGTGTGTGCCATGTGCGGATGCTCCAACAGGACAAGGGCTGGGACGAAGCCGACCCGACCAACCGGGCGTAGGCTATGCGATGTGACCCGTGAAACGTGCAAAACTACACTGCTTATCATTATTATACCAGAGTGACTACGATTCGTCGTAACGCGCCGGCTTAAAGCCGGGGATCAATCGTTCTCGCCATGTGGACCATAGCCACACCTGCGCGCCTGACCCTTGTGTATGTAGCCCACACCCTATACAACGTATGGCCCCGCCGTTGGGTGCAACCCGCATGAGCGGCTGCGTAGCGGCAGTCGCCCATGCGGGTCGCTTCGTACTCTTGGCCCGGCAAGTTGACTCCGCAGGTGACAGTGCCCTATACTTAGCCGACAGTGCCCTATACTTAGCCATCTGTTGCTAATGGATCACACACCGGCCGGCTGCGGCGGCAAACTGGAGGGAATCGCGAGTATGAATGATAACCGTGGTAAAACTGTCCTGAGCCTGCTGGTGACACTGGGGCTGCTTTTCGCGTTTGGCTTAGGCGCGCTCAGCACTTATGTGTTGTTGCCGAGCCAGGGCGGGATTCGCGTGCCCGATAGCGGTAGCGGCGATTTACCGACCGTCGTCGGCAACGCCCAGACTCCGCAAGCGGGAGGAGCGCGGGTCACCGCCACGCCATCCAAGAACCTTAATGATCAGATGAAGAGCTTTTACGACGTGCTGGATCTGATCAACAAAGAATCGTACTATCGGCCCGCCGATCAGCAGAAGTTGGTCTATGGGGCGATCCAGGGCATGATGGGCGCGGTCGGTGACGACTACACACGCTACGAAACGCCACAACAGGCATCCGATACCAACCAGCAGATGGCGGGCGAGACCTTTGCCGGCGTGGGGCTGTATGTCGAAACGGTGGATAACCTACCCACCGTGGCCGGCCCGATCCCCAACACGCCCGCCGCACACGCCGGCTTGCGCGCGCACGATATTCTCGCCAAAGTAGACGGGCGGGACATCACCAAATTGCCGCTTGACGGGGTGGTGCAATTGATTCGCGGCCCGGCAGGCAGCAAGGTGCGGCTGACCATTGTGCGCAGCGGGCAAGCGCCGTTCGATGTGGAACTGACACGGGCGATTATCAACGTGCCGCAGGTGGCGACCGAGATTCGTCCGGACGGCGTGGCCGTGCTGACGGTCAGCATCTTCGGCGAAAAGACGACCGAGCAACTAGACGCAGGCATTCGCCAAGCTAAAGACCAGCACGCAAAGGGCATCATCCTCGATCTCCGCAACAACGGGGGCGGCTTCGTTACCGATGCCCAGCAGATGATCGGCCGCTTCATTTCGCCCGAAATGGGCAAAAAGTTTAACGATGTGGCGCTCTATTACTCCTATTCACGCGACGGCAGCAACGAAAAGGCACAGCAGATCATCCGCGACGGCGAGAGTGTCTACGATGTGCCGCTGGTGGTGCTGGTCAACGGCGGCACGGCTAGTGCCTCGGAGATCACGTCGGGTGCACTATCCGACTACGGGCGGGCGATCCTGATCGGCGAGCAGACCTTCGGCAAGGGATCGGTGCAAAATGTGCATCAACTAGCCGATGGATCGAGCGCACGCATCACCATCGCGCACTGGCTATCGCCAGCTAAGCGCGACATCAACCCGCGCCCGACCGCGACCGCCGTGCCGAGCGCGACCGCAACTGCGCTGCCTACTCTGACCCCCACGCCGGCTGTTAGCCCGACGGCGCTGCCGCCGGGTATCACGCCCACCGCCGTGCCGCCACCGGTGAAGCGTGACCGTGGCATCACACCCGATATTGAACTGATCCGCACTGACGAAGACTTCAGCAAAGGACGCGACCCGCAGCTTGATCGGGGGGTGCAATATCTACTGACAGGTAAGTAGGTCGTATCGCATAATCTATAAGGCGCAGAGTGGGCGGGGCGGCGGTGGGCACCCTGCCCACTCCACTGCACAGATGCAGAACTCTGGAGCGCTACGGTTCTGGGCGGGCAGCCCTTAACGATAAGGTTGTGATAAGGTATACTACAGCAGACGAGCCCTTGTTACGCGAAGTCTCCGCTAGACAGGCACGTTGGACCTGTGCTACACTGCGGCGGACAGCGTCGGGAAAGGGTCGGCCATGACAAACACCATTACATGCGCGCGTTGTGGCGCACAAAATCCAGCAGATGCGCGCTATTGTGATCAGTGTTCACTGCCGTTGCAGGCGCAGACCCTGCCGGCCCAGGTGCCACAGCCGGCGGCGCCGTTCGTATCGCGTCCGCCGCCGCCGCCTACACCGGGCCTAAGCGTGCCGCTCCCACCCATACCCTTGCCCACAGAACGGCCGGCCGGCGCAACGTTGCAAGTCGCGAACAGCAAGCCGCAAGCGGGCGGGCCGCCCGTGCTGTTGATCGGCGCAGCGGTTGTGCTGTTGGTGGTGTTTCTGGTGGGCGGGGGTATTTTGTTGGGCGGAACGATGGCGAACGGAGCGCCCCCGACTGCGGGACCAACCCCCAATCTGCAAGCGACGATTGCCGAGATGATGCACGCGCAAGCGACGCAGCAGGCGTTGAATGTACCCGCCGGTCCCTCAGTTACGCCGCTAGCCACGAGCAAGGTCCCAACCCAGGCACCAACGCTGCCGGCCCCGCAACCGGCGACGCTAGCGCCGACGCAAGTAGCAACAGTTGCGCCGACTGCGGTCCCCCCGCCGGCCGCCACGGCAGCACCGGTGGTGGCGACAGTCGCGCCGGCTACACCGACACCGAACGGTCCCACGCCGACGGCCGTCACCGTCATCACCCTGACGATGAACGCGCTCGGCGGGTCAGGCGAACACGGCACCGCAGTATTGACTGAGGAATACGACCTCGGCACCCGCATTGTGATCCAACTGAGCGGTGCGCCCACCGTGCCGCAACCGGCACACATTCACCTGGGCACCTGCGACAACATTGCCCCCAAGCCCAGCTACCCGCTCAAAAACGTGGTTAATGGGCGCTCCGAAACCTTGCTGCCCATTAGCTTCAGCGAACTCCACAAGGGCGTGTATCTGATCAACGTCCACACCTCGGAGACTCTGCTGGAACCGTATGTTGCGTGCGGCGAAATTCGCTGACGATACCCTGCTAGAAAGGCTTTGCGCGTCATGTCGGACACTCTCATCTGCCCCCACTGCCGGGCCGCCAATCCAGTGGGGTCGCTCTATTGTGATCAATGTTCGTTGCCCTTGCGCGAAAGCACAACCCTGAACACTCAGCCCAAAAGTCCACTAGGTACGCCCGGCCCCCGCTCCGTCGCCCCGCCACTGAACACCGCCGGTGCGCCCCCGCCTGGCACTGCTAGTGCCCCACTGAACACCGCCGGTGCGCCCCCGCCCGGCACTGCTAGTGCGCCCCCGCCGCCGCCGCTGGTGCCGCCGCCCACTACGGCAGCGCGCCTAACAGCGGCGCAAGCGACGGCCGCCACGACCACGCACTCTGGACCGCCCATGATGCTGATCGGGGGGGCCGTGGTCGCGTTAGTAGTGTTCCTGGTCGGCATGGGGATACTACTAGGCGGCGCGCTCAATACACCGGCGGCTCCGGCTACGCCCAACTTGGCCGCGATCATCCAGTTCGCGGTGGGCGCGGAGTCCACCCGGCAGGCCGCCCAAATCCAGGCGACGTTGGTAGCCTTCCCGGCCGGCGGCCGCGACTCGGCCCGCGCGAGCGCCGTGGCGTTGGCCGTGGCGACAGTGGATGCAGGCGGGGTCGCGCCACCGACCGCCACCGCCGTGCCGGCCGCCGCGACTGCGGCGGCGGCTGCCACCATCCCGCCCCCGGCCGCGCCGGCCGCAATCACTGTGCCGTTGGGAGAACTCAATCATTCCGGCGAAAGCGGCACCGCAGTGATCACGGACGAGTTTGACCACGGCACGCGCATCGTACTCCAACTGACCGGCGCGCCCAGCGGCACGCAACCGGCGCACATCCACCTCGGCACGTGCGATAACGTCGCACCCAAACCGAGCTTCCCGCTCAAAAATGTGGTCAACGGGCGCTCTGATACATTGCTGTCGGTACCCTTCGATGAAATCCGCAAGGGCGCCTATCTGATCAACATTCACACGTCGCCCACCCGCCTAGAACCCTACGTATCCTGCGGCGTGATTCCCTAGCCCACTTCACCCCCTACCTGCGCCGTCTGCGCTGCGGCCAAGCGACTAGCCCCAGCAGCCCCAGTCCTGTGCCGGCGGTGATCACCGCGCCCCAAGCAAATCCGACCGGCCGGTAGCGGAACTGCACGCTGTGTGCGCCCGCCGGCAGATAAACGCCACGCAACAGGTGATCGGCGGTCAGGATCGGCGTGGGGTGCCCATCCACCGTCGCTTCCCAGCCGGGGAACGCCTGGTCGGCCAGGATCAGCACGCTCGCCGCCGGGCTATCGGTGTTCAGCAGCACCGCTTCGGGCGCATATTGCGCGATAGTCACATGATCGTCGCGCGCCAACGGCGTAGCGGCGGGCAGCGGCTGATCGGCGGCTAGTGGCGCTGCGAGCATGACCGTGCCGGCGCGATCAAAGGCCGGCGTCGCCAAGCGGGACAGTTGGGCTACCCCACTCGGCTCCACCGCCAGGCGATGCGCGAGCCAAGCACGCGGCAACACCTGCCTATTCTCGTAGACGCTCCATCCATCTTTGCCGCCATTCCAGACCGGTTGGAACCGCGTTTTGGTGGGATCCAGCAGCGCGCCCGTGCGGAACATGAGGTCGCCGGGCACAGGCTGCCCATCGTTGTAGCGCGTGCCCTGCGGGTAGGAATCGCGTTCGCTATAGGCCAGCGTGCCGGCCCGACCCGTGACTGCGGTGGAGGCTTCGAGGTAAAAGTAGAAGGTGCGCCCTTTAGCGGCGCGGATGGGCGGGAACTGGAAGATCCACCAGTGCAGATTGCTGAGGCGCGCACTATCTACCGTGCGCGTAACCAGGTCGGTGAGGGCCGCAGGATCGGCCTTGAGGTGAAACACCAGCGGTCCGCTCAGCCGGTGGAGGTAAGTCGCGCCCAACACCTGCACCTCGGCCAAGCTATCGCTCGTGGCGACAAAGGTCTGCCCCACCTGATGCGGGCCACGGATCTCACCGACAAACCCCCCGCCGGCCTCTTGGCGTTGATCTAACAAATAGTTTGGGTCACTGTCTGCCGAAGCCGGCAGATAACGCACGTTGAACAGATCCAGCAACGGCGATTGCAAGGCATGGAACGGGGCGAAGCCGCCGCCGCTCCGTAGCGGATCAATGCTCAAGGCCGCTTCATGGTAGCCGAGCGGCTCCAATGCGTCGTATCCGCCTAGATTAGCGAGGCCATAGAGCAGGTTGGTATTGGGCATCAGAGCCCAGTCGGTGGCGGCGTAGCGGAACAAGCCCGGCTGCGCGCGCAGAAAATGGGTCATCGGCGTCGGTGGGTAATAAGCGGCGCGCGCCACAGTGGAGTTATAATCGCTATGCGCTTGCCAGAGATCCGCTCCCGTCAGCAGCAGCAACGCGATCCAGCCGACCCGCGCCCCCAGGGGGCGCGTCCGCCCCAGCGCGATCACCGCCGCCAACCCCCCGCCCGACGCTAGCAACAAGAACGCAGTGCGGAGCAGCGCCGCATTCCACGTCGCTAACGCCGCTGTTTGGCCGGCGGGTAAGAGGAACACCGCAGATGCGTTCAGCCAGGGGTAGGCAATACCGATAAGAGCCGACAGGCCGCTAGTCACCGCTAGAAGTGCCAATACTCCTTGTCGGCGCGCGCTCAGCCGGATGAGGAGCGCCTCGGCCCCTAACGCGGCTAACAAGGCCAGTACGAATTGCACCAGCAACACTAAACGTCCCGTCGCCGTCACCTGCATCAAGGGAATCAGACGAGTAAGCGGACGAATCACCGGCCAACCATAGGCGGTGCCTAACGCCAACACCGCTAATATACCTCCGAGCAAGGCCAAGCGACGTTGATACCGAGTGGGGGTCAGGAAGGCAAAAGGTGCAAGTAGCCACGGTAGCAGGCCGCAGTAGCTGTTCATCTCGTTGTAGTTTGCCACCCTATCCCACCAGTTATGTCGGGCATCGTTACCAAATAGGTCGGGACTAAAGGTGGTGGCGAAGTAGCGAAAGGGGTAGCCGCCATCCACAGCACCGATTTGGCCGTGCGCTGCCCCGGCCGCGCTTTGGTTCAGGTACTCGATGAACGGCCCTAGTTGGATGGCCGCCAGGGCGGCACCCAAGCCGTAGGCGGCGCCCCATAACGCCAAGCGCCCCACGAAGGTCGCCGGCCGGCGCGACGCCGCCTGCCAGGCCGCGAACAGCGCAAACAGTCCGGTGCCCAACGCCAGTTGGTAGGCGGTTTCGGGGTGCCCAGCGACGAGGGTCAGCGCCACCACGCCGGCGAGGGCCGCCAGGGGACGCGGACCGGGGCGGGCCATTAGCCGGGCGGTCGTCCACCAAAGCCAGGGCAGCCATACCGCGACCGCGCTGTGCGGCCACAGCAGCCAATTGCTGAGGAACGCGCTAAAGGTAAAGGTCAGCACGGCTAAGGCTGCCGCTAACGGGCGTACCCGTAACGTATCGCGCGCCAGCACATACATCCCCAACGCGGCTACCAACAGCTTGAGCCAGGCGCGCACGGTCAGCATCGCCGGGTCGGGCCACAGCAGGTAGGGCCAGTTCAGTGGGTAAAACACGGCCGATTGCATATTGCCGATAAACGGCGCGCCGAGCATATTATTGGGCTGCCAGAGCGGCCAGGCACCCGCGTGCAGGCGTTGCGCGGCATAGGCCAGCTACGGTTCAAACTGCAACACGCTATCCGACAGCAACAGATTGCCCGGCTGCGTCCAACCGCTAGGAGGCTGCACTTGCCACGGCGGATAATTGTACAGCAAATCGGCGGGCGACAAGATACGCCCACTCAGCAGAGCCGGCGCCAGGAACAGCGATACGGCCAGCACACACAGCACCCCCGCCACGCCCAACTCGCGCCACGTCAGGGGAGCAAACGAGGTCAGCGGGGGGCGGGAGTCCGCTGCAATCAATTCAGGGGTCGTCAACAGGCACTCTCCTCTTTGCTAACGCAGGTCATTATAGCATAGCGGTACCGACGTAGCCGACTTTGACAACCGCCTGCAAATCAGCTATGGTGTGCAAGGCTACGCTGACTCACAACTAGGGGGTTATAGTATTGTTCCACGGCTTCACAGAGGGGCTTTATCACTTGTGGCGCACGCCGCTGCGCCGAACCGACAGCCTGGCTGCCGGGTTGTTGCTGCTGCTGGCGCTGCTGTTCCAGGCACCCGGCTTGCTGCCGGGGCGCGTCGCGGCTCCCATGGATCAAGTGCTTACCTTCGCGCCCTGGCACGCCTATCATCCGGAGAGTACTCCGCGCCAGCTCGGTGGCGATCTGTTGCTACAGCAACTGCCCTGGCGGCATTGGATGCAGCAGGAACTGGCGACCGGTCGCTTTCCGCTGTGGGCTGCGGCTCCCGCAGGCGGTATGCCGCTATTCGCTAATATGCAGGCCGGTGTGTTATACCCACTTCACCTGCTGTGGATCTTGTTGCCGCTCGGCGTGGGGCTGGGACTAATCATGGCCCTCAAGTTATGGTTGGCGGGACTGGGAATGTG
This sequence comes from Chloroflexia bacterium, assembly GCA_038228295.1. Taxonomy (GTDB): domain Bacteria; phylum Chloroflexota; class Chloroflexia; order QHBQ01; family JAICKM01; genus JAICKM01. The sequence continues at coordinate 47,635 of JBBRPH010000021.1, forward strand.
GGGCTTCTTGCGCGCCCTCGGTCTCCATCCGGCAGCTGTGTTGCTTGCCGCTCTCAGCTTCGAGTTTTCGGCCTCGATGGTCAACTGGCTGTCCTGGAACCTATCCGGGGTGTATCTCTTGTTACCCTGGTTTGCCTGGGCAACGTATGCTTGGTGTGTAACCGCCTGCCGCCCGGCACTCGCCGGCTTGGCAGTCCTCACGGCCTGCAGCATTTTCGGTGGACATCCCGAAACCATGTTTATTGTCGGCGTAGTTACGGCGCTGTGGGCAGGCGGTTTAATCCTCAGCAGCGCGCCGCGACAGTGGGGCCGGCAAATCGCCGGCTTGACGGGGGCAGCAGCGCTCGGCTTAGCATTGGGGGCCATCCAATTACTACCTTTCCTGCAAGTACTCCCTTTAACCGGCAAGCAACGTGCCAATCAGCCGGAAACGACAGCCCTGCTGCATCTGGATCCGGTACAACTATTGGACTGGGCACTACCCCACTCCTGGGGATATACCCCGGATAGTGTACTAGCGCTTAATCTGATCGGGTTCACGGAAGCAAACGGCTATATCGGTTTAGTGGGGTTGCTAGGCGTGGGCCTAGCGTGTCTGGCCGCGCTACGCCGTCGTCTAGCCTTCCGTTTGGCGCTGCCGTGGATAGTCATCACTGTGGTCGCAGGACTGGTAGCCTATGACGATCACATCGGCTATGCCATCCGGCTATTACCCGGCTTTAATCAGAGCATTAACGTGCGCTGGGTGATCGTGCCGGCTGCTAGCCTGTCCATTCTCAGCGCATTTGGCTGGGATTGGCTGGCCCGCCACGCCGGCGCGCGGCTCACGCGCACCGGCACCGGCCGACTCACCGGCGCGGGGTTGGTGCTGTTCATCGAAGGCCTACTGCTTACAGGTAGCCACCTAGCGGGCCTACTTCCGTTGCCTAGTCCGATGGAGAAAATGGGTCCGTGGCTGGCGGAAAATGACAGCTACCGCGTCTATTGGGCAGTTTGGGCAGGCAGTATCCTGTTAATGGTGTTGGGGCTGGTTGCGCTCTGGCAAGGAAGCCGCCGGCTGCACCGACTTGCCCCTACTTTGCTGTGCGGAGTTGTGATCTTGGATCTGTGGCGTTTGCTGCTGCCCATCAACGGCACTGCGCCCACCGATCAATACTTCCCCTCCACCCCGTTTCTCCGCCAACTCCAGGATCAAATCCCCTCGCCGGAGCGGTTTCTCATCCAGGGTAACGCGCTACCGTCGAACACGGCACTGGTGTACGGCTTACGGGATTGGCGGGTACAAGACCCGATGCTGACCTACCGCGCCCAGCAGGCGGCCTTCGCCGTGAGTCCCGGTCTGACCACCAATACATGGAACCAATACAATATGTTTATGCAGGACATCAACTTCCCCGTGGCGACCATGCTCGGCATCCGCTACTTTGTGCTACCGGTGCCCGCCGAGGCCGGCGACTTCGGCGACCCGGCCGACAACCCGCCGCCCATCAGCCGCCTGGCCTACAAAGACGGACTGAGCTTGTGGCGGGCCGATGGGGTGCCGGGCTTCGCCTATCTCAGTGATAAGGTGCAAGTCTTGCCCAACCCAGCGGCCGTGCTGGCGGCGCTCCAGCAGGTAACATGGAGGGATGCCCGCGCCTACAAAGCCCTGGTCGAAGGCCCGCCGGAGAACGTCGCGGCGATCCACGCCGGCTCCGCCGTCGGACCGCCGGGCCAGGTGACAGTGCAGGAATACCTGCCCGGCCACATCCGGCTTACTATTGCCGCCGAACGGCCCAGCTTGCTGGTGATCAGCGAAAGCTGGTATCCCGGTTGGCGCGCCTTACTCAATGGGCAGGACGTGCCTATTTTGCGCGCCAATTACCTGTCGCAAGGCGTGGTCGTGCCGGCGGGCGCCGGCACGTTGGTGCTGGACTATGTGCCCGATGCCTTTCGCTACGGCGCGCTGCTAAGTGGGGTTGCTACACTAGGGTTGGCCCTCCTGGCCCTATGGGCTTGGCGTGTGCGGCTACCGCGCCGTTTACCCGTTCAGCAGCGGCCAGACCAACCAAAGGATGCTGTAGGCGTTGACGGCGAACAGACTCAGCGCGACGGCGGGTAGCAACAGGGCCGCGAGGCGAGCGCGGCGGCCGGCGACAGGGCGGTTGGGCTGCGTCGCGGCCGGGCCAAGCAGGCCGCCGGCCAGCCCGAAGCCGAACAACACCCCCACGGCAGTTAGCGCCGGATAGAGTTCGCGCCCCTGCCAGGCGATCAGGCGCAGGCTAATCACAATCACCAGCGCGTAGAGCGCCGCCAGCGTCGCCAAGCAGACCGCGCAGACCGCCGTCTGCGGCGGGCTCAGGCCGCGCCGTGCCACTAACGCGATGCCGCCCAGCACCGCCAGCAGGGTGAGGCCGGCGAAGGCCAGATAGAGCCAGTCGGGTAGCGGGATGCGCTGCCAGCCGAAGTTGCCCCAGAAGCTGGCCCACAATTCATGGCGGAACGGGTCACGCAGCCAGAAGAGATCGTTCCATTGCCACGGGCTGTCACTGGGCAACATCGCCGTCCAAGCGGCACGCGCCAGCGGATCGTCGTAGACCAATGCACGATAGCTGTAGAACGCGACTACGCCCACCCAGGTCAGCGCCGCCCAGTGCCAAGCATGGCGGCGGTCGGCCCCCGGCGGGGCGGCGCGGCGCAGCCATAAGACTCCGGCGACGATGGGCAACAGGGGCGCAAGACTCAATTTGGTCAGCAAGCCCAGCCCGCAAGCGACCGCCAGCCAGCCGACCCGCCGGGTGCTGCGCGGGCCGGTCAGATGAGCAGCCAGCAGGTAGCTGATCCATGCGCCGATCAACGCGGCTAAATTCTCGTTGGTGACACTGGCGCGGATGAAATTGGCCTGCGGGATGCCCGCCACGACAGCGGCGGCCAGCAGCGACACGAGGGCCGGCGCGGGCGGCGGCACAAGCAAGCGCGCCGTGGCATAGGTCAGCAATACCACGCCCAATCCACAGAGGATCGCCAGCGCCCGCAGGGTCAACGGCCAGCTTAACCAGCGTTCGCCGGCGGGGTGTTGTAGCACCAGTAGTGAGTGGGCAGGGTAAGCGGGATTGGTGTGGATGGGCGGGATCAGGTGGTCGTGCGGCGGCGTGCCGCTCACCAGCCGCACCGCCCGCACCAGGGTCGCGCTCAGTAGGTAATAGAGCGGTGGCTGCACTGCTTCGTTGCTATAGGCGCCCGCCACAATGGGCGGCAAGTCGCTCCAGCGCACAATATAGTCAATATAGCGCAGGTGCATATACTCGTCGGGCGCTTCACCGTAGGGGGTGGCGAGCGCAAAGCCGCCGACGGCCAGCAAATAGAGGCCCACCAGCGCCGCCAGCGCCCGGCGAGGCGACCGCGCAGTGGGGAGCGCAAGCACAGGAGCAGCCGACACTGGGCCTAGCTTTTGGGCTTTTGCGGCGGCAACGCCATACCTAAGCGCCCACCCAACCAGCCACCCCAGGCGCCCCACCCCAGCGTCAACAGACGAGCGATCACGGTGCTGGAGAACAGTTCGAGGGGCGTGGGCACCGATCCGTCGTTAAGGCTGGGCAGCACGCCGGCCGGCACCACTAATTCGGCGATCATGTTGGCGGTAGCAACGATAGCGCCGGCCAGCAACCCCGCCTGCAAGCCGCGTATGCGGCTACCGGTCTCGCGCCCCGCCAGCAGGCCGGCGATCAACGGCAACACGATCTCCAGCAGCGTACCCAGACAGTTGGCCGTGTTCAAATCGGCCGGGTTATGGGCCTGTAGGGCCAGCAAAAACAGCAACGTTTCCAGCACCGCCAGGGGGCCGCCCAACAGCGCACCCCATTTCAAGACGCTATATCGTTCGGGTGTCATGCCGCCCTTTCTGCCCACCGGCCTCGCTAATCGCGCCATTATACCACAAGTTGCGCCTTTGTCGCCCGACCTCCCTATCGCGTATAATGGGGCACAGCGCGGCCGACTCGCCCCCGCCTGGGGCGCCCCGTCGCCGCGCAAAGGAGCATTCCGTATGAGCGCATCCTCCCCTGTGCGCCGCGCCTTCGCCGACCTGGTGCGGAAAGCCGATCCCGACCTCGACCTGGCGCGCGCCGCCTTACTGATCGCGCAGGTCGAGTATCCCCACCTGGACCTCGATGCCTACCTGGGCCGCTTGGATGCGTTGGCGGCACGAGTAGCGACGCGGCTGGCCGCCGCCGGTACGCCCTGGGGCAGCGCCGACCCGCCCACGGTCATCGCCGCACTCAACGGCGTGCTGTTCGACGATTTGGGCTTCCACGGCAACAGCGCCGCCTATTATGATCCGCGCAATTCCTTCCTAAACGAGGTGCTGGACCGGCGCACCGGTATCCCGATCACGATCTCACTAGTCTATATGGAGCTGGCCGCGCGGCTGGGACTGCGCCTGTTCGGCATTGGAATGCCCGGCCGTTTCATCGTACAGTATCCGGGCCAGGATGGGGGCGGGCCGCACCCACACAGCGGCGAACTATTCATAGACCCCTACGCGGGCGGGGCGCTACTCACCCGCGCCGATTGTGCGGAGCACTTCCGCCGGCTCTACGGCCCCGACTTTACCTTCGCAGCCGAACACCTGACCCCGCTCACCCGCCACCAGATCCTGACCCGCCTGTTGGGCAACCTGAAGGCGATCTATCTGCGCGCCCACGACTATGCCCGCGCCGTGATCATTGTGGACCGCCTGGTGCTGGTGCAACCTGCGGCGATCTGGGAGCTAAAAGACCGGGGAATGCTCTACTATCGGCTGGGCGGATTTGTGCCCGCGCTGCATGATCTGCAAAGCTATCTGAAACACGACCCCGATGCCGAAGACGCGGCGCTAATCGCCTATTATGTACAGCAATGCCAGTATTTGCTCCTGAGCAAGAACTGACGGACTGGGAGACCTAGATGACAGAGACCATTGCGCCGCGCCCGCCCCGCTTGTTGCTGGGCGGCTTCGCGGGCTTCGGCGAGTTTCCGGTCAATCCCTCGTGGGAATTGGCCCGTGTGCTGGGCGGCAGCACCATCGAAATGTTTAATGTCGAGGCCGTGCAAATCCCAGTGGATTGGGCGGCCGCTTGGCCGACGTTGCAGGCGGCTATCGAGCAAGTGGAGCCGACGTGGGTACTGCTGCTGGGTGTGGCGGGCACGCGCACCGCCGTTTGCGGCGAAACACGGGCGCGGAATTACACTACGCCGCTACGCGACAACGCGGGCGCGTTGCCGCCGGCTAACGATTTGATTGACCCCGCCGGTCCGCCTTACCGCAATTGCACTCTGCCGGCCCAACTGTTGGTGGAGCGGATGCAAGAGCGCGGCCTCCCGGCGGAAGTGTCGAGCGATGCGGGTAGCTTCCTGTGCAACTGGACGCTGTATCATGCGCTGGCCTATGCCGACGGCCGGCCCGGCCTGCGCGGGGTCGGCTTCATCCACGTCCCACCCCTGGCCGTAGCGGGCACAGATGGGCTGACGTTTGACCGAATGCTGGCGGGCCTACGCTTCGCCATAGACACACTGCTCGCCGGGCAAGCGCCGTTATTTGAGGTCGTGGAAGCGGCGATCCAGGCAGAACGGCGGCAGCCATGACGCTAGAGGTTACGGATGCTGCCGCCCTAACCCCCCAACCCCCTTCCCTCGGAGGGAAGGGGGAGTCGGCGGAGGATAGTGTTCTCCCCTCCCTGCGTAGGGGAGAGGGCGGGCCGCTGCTGGGCGCGCATATGTCTATCGCCGGGGGCTGCTATAAGGCGCTACTGCGCGGGCGGGCGGCGGGCTGCGACGCGGTGCAACTGTTCAGCAAGAATGCCAGCCAGTGGAAGGCCAAACCCCTCAGCGCCGAAGACATCGCGCTGTTCGCGCAGACGCGGGCTGAGACCGGCTACGATCCCGGCGTGCTGATCGTGCATGATAGCTACCTGATCAACTTGGCGACTCCCGACGACGTGCTGTGGGATAAGTCGCTGGCAGCGTTCGGCGAAGAGCTGGACCGTTGCGCGCTGCTGGGTATTCCGCATCTGGTGACGCACGCCGGAGCGCACGTTGGGTCGGGCGAAGACGCGGGGCTGGCGCGCATCGCCGCCGGCATTGATCGCGTGCTGGATGCGCGGCCGCCGGGCGTGTGGGTGCTGCTGGAAACGACGGCGGGGCAAGGCACGGGCCTCTGCTACCGCTTTGAGCAAATCGCCCGTGTGCTGGAGGCGAGCCGTTTTGCCGACCGCATCGGCATCTGCCTGGACACCTGCCATGTCTTTGCGGCGGGCTACGATGTGGCCGCCGTCGAGGGCTACGAGGCCATGATCAGCGACTTCGCTCGCCTGCTGGGGCTGGATCGGCTGAAGGCGCTGCACCTCAACGACTCGAAAAAGGGGCTGGGCAGTCGAGTGGACCGTCACGACCATATCGGCCAGGGCGCGCTGGGCCTGGAAGCGTTCCGCCGCCTGCTGAACGACCCGCGCATCGCCGGCCGCCCGATGGTACTGGAAACCGAGAAAGGCGACGATGAGACCTGGGACGCGATCAACCTAGCGACCCTGCGGAGCCTTATTGGATCGCGTACAGACGGCAGCCCGGAGACCCGCAGACCCGCAGACGGATGAGAGTTTATGGGTACGGGGTGCGGCTACAAGACAGACCGTTAAAAATACAAAACCTCTCGCGTCCTCCGGGTCTCCGGGTCTCCGGGCTGCCGCCGGCCGAGGTCCAGCGCTGACCGACCGTGACCGCATCGCGCAGGTGCTGGCGCTGAACACAGCGATCCGCGCCTGCCGCCGCTGCCATGCCGCCGGGTTTCTGAACGCACGCGAGTCGCTGCCGCTGGTGCGTGACCCGCGCCCCGGTGACGGGCTGCCGCCGATTCTGTTGGTGGGCCAGTCGCCTGGCCTGCGCGCCACACGCGAGTCGGTGCCCTTCGCCGGGCAGAGCGGCGCCAAGCTGCGCGCCTGGTTCGCGCTGGCCGGCTTGAGCGAGGCCGATTACTGGCGATTGCTCTATTTCAGCGCCGTGACCAAGTGCTATCCCGGCCGCCTATCCGGCGCGAAAGGCGACCGTCTGCCCACGCCGACCGAGCAAGCCCTCTGCCGCCCCTGGTTGGACGCGCAACTGACCGTCCTCGACCCCCCCATCGTCGTACTCGTCGGCACGCTCGCCATCAGCACCTTGCTCGGCAAAGGCCCGCTAACGGAGTTTGTCGGCCTGGGCTTCCTGCGCGACGGACGGCGACTGCTGCCGCTACCCCATCCCAGCGGGGTCAGCACCTGGCTGAACAACCCGGCCCACCAAGCCCGCGTCGGGGCGGCAATGGGCGTGTTGGCGGCCTGGCTGGCAGAGTTGGGGATTGCGGTGGCGGGCGGGCAGCGTGAGGCGTGAGGCGTGCAACGTGCAACGTGATTACGAGTCAGGCGGCGCACCCAGCCGGGGAGAGGGTTGAGGAGTGGGGCGACTCAAGTGGGGCGACTCAAGTCGCGGCTACAGCTACGAAGCCTGCCTTCGCAGGCTGCGACGGGGGTGGGTGTGTGCGTCGGTGACGAAGTGGCCGAGTTGCCGTTCATAGTCTACCGACATTAGCAGTGTAGCTGGGGTATAGTCTGAGCCACAGCACCTTGCATTCGTGTATTCGTGGCCCCATTCGTGGCTGGTCAGTCCCCAGCCTGGCTCGCCGCCCCACGCAAGACAAGCCACCGCGCTAACCCCGCAGATCTCAGTAGGACCAGGGTCGCCGGGCGGAGCCGCCTCCTACACCCACCCGGCAGATCCCTAGTGGAACCGGGCGGAGCCGCCTCCCACCAACGGGTAGCGGGTGCCGCAGGGACGGATTGCCGTCCCACTACACCCGCTACCTTACGTTTCACGTTTTACGGTCCTACTTCACCGTGAGCGTCGTGCTGTCGCTGCGGCCCCAGACATCGGGCAGATAAGTCAGGCGCGCTTCGGCGGGCAGGCCGGTGTAGGTGCCCGGTGTCGTGGCGCGGGCCAGGTAGCGGTACTCGTAGACCCCGGCGGGCAGATAGGCGGCGGAGAGCACGGTCTGGTCGTCGCGCATCTGCACGTCGTCGAAGAAGGCGCCGGCCGGGGTGACCGTGCCTTTGTCGCCTTCGCCGTTGCCCTGGCCGGGCGGGGGGGTGGGCAGGGCCGGGTGTTCGGTCAGGCCGGTGGTTTTGAGCGTGCCGTTAATCGCTTCCAGGCCGGCGGGCAGGGGATCGGCGGCGGTCAGGTAGTAGGCATCCTGCGGCGTGATGATCGTCAGGCGCACCTCCACCAAGTCGCCGGCTTTGACCGTGTGCAGCGGCGTGGCGGGAGCGGCACCAGCGGCCCCCGGCGCGACGTATGTGCGGATGATACTTAAGCCCTCGTTGCGCGCTACAGCGGCCGCCCCCGGTTGGGCATAGCCCAGGTGCAGCGTGTAGTAGAGCCGCCCACCCGTGCCCTGGCGCGTGATCAGCAGCGTGTTATCTTGGTTGATCAGCAGGTCGCTGATCCCCTTGTGTAGGCTCGTCGCGTCGGTGGGCGGCTGCGCTTCCGTGCCGGCGGCAGCACTGCCCCAGGCGCTGCCATTGAGCGTGGCCGTCCAACCGCTGCGCCCAGCCAGTTCGCCACTGGCGGTCATGTAGGCGGCCAGCGTGCCGAGGACGGCGGCGGTCTCCTGCGTACTCAGCCAATGGCCGGCGCGGCGGTTCTCCATCAACCAGCGCACGCCTTTGGCCGCCAGCGGATCGTTGCGGTCGGCTTCCAGCAACGCCTGCACGACCAGCGCGGTGGTGCGGGCATCGGTCTCCATGTCGAGATACGCCGCAGCAGTGCGGTTGGGCGTTTCTTCCCAATGAACCGTGGTCGTGGTCTGCTTGGCCGCGCCCGCGAGGTGGGTGAGCAGCGCCTTGCCGTCAGCCACGCCCAGGCGGCGGAAGGCCAGCGCCAGGTAGGCGCGGCCATAGAGTGCCAGGCTCGGCGCACGCACCGCCAGCGCTCGCGCCGGTGCCAGCACTTCGCGCCCGTTTTGCGCCAGTACATAGATAGTGTAGGCCCGCGTGTCGAGGCGTGGCCCGGCCCCTTGCGCGTCGCCCGGCGGCGCGGTAAGCCAGTTTTGCAGATAGTCGCCGGCGCTGCCGATGGCCTTGTCGTCCACCGTATAGCCTGCGGCTTTGGCGGCGGTCAAGCCTTCCAGCGCGTAGGCCGTCAGGTAGGGATCGGGCGGCACCTCGGCGTACCAACCCCAGCCGCCGTTGTAGTTCTGGTCGCGGTAGAGGCGCACCAGGGCGCGATTGACGATGCCCGGTAACTGATCGGCATAAGGCGTTTTGAGGCCGGCGCTGCTGTAGGCTTTGGACAAGCGCAGCAACGGCAGGAAACGGCTAACCGTCGCCTCGACGCTATCATAGGTCTCATCTTGCACATAGTCCACCGCCGGGGCCGCCCCCGCCGCCAGCGACGGCGCGACATCCAGCGTCAGCGCGCCGCGCGCCGGATCTACGCCGTGCGGCAGAAAGACGTGTTCGGTAGCGGTGCCGTTCGGTTCAATATCGCCGCTGGTCACCACGTCTTCGGTGGTGAGGGCGGGCTTGACCGGCAGGCTGATCTGCACTGCATCGCCAGGCACGTTGCTGCCGTTACAGGCCACCGCGCCGACGGTGAAGGTGAAGGTCGCGTTGCCCGCGCCGGTAGCGGTGGCCGCCCAGGTCACCAGCGTTTACGCGCCCAGCTTGATGTGTTGCTTTGCGGCCGGGCCGTCGCCAAGCAGGGTGGTGTTCGAGACGGACAGCGTCACGTCTACCTCAGCGTTGCAGCCGCTGCGGTTTTCGAGGATCACGCCCGGCTCCACGCGATCGCCGCCCACCAGGAAGCGCGGCAGGCGCGGCCGCAACAGGATCGGCTTGCTCGCGACCACTTCGTTGGTAGCTTGGCCCACGCGCGTATCGGTGGTCACGGCCAGCGCGGTCATGCGCCAGGTGGTCAGGTTGTCGGGTAGCGGCACGGCAACCGAGGCGCTACCGTCCGCGCCGGTCGTCACCTGACCGCGCCAGTAGGCGGTGTCGCTGAACTGGCTGCGGATGCCGTTGCCGGCGGTCGCCCCGCCGCCGCCGCCTTTGCCGCCGGTGGTGCGCGCCGCTGCGACCTGATCGGCCAGATAGAGCAGGCTGCTAGCGGTGGTGAACTCCAACTGGCGCACGCCGTAGAAACTGTCCATCAGGGTCGGCGTGCGGTCGTCGGCCAGCGCAAAAATCGCCTTATCCACCAGGGCCAGCGAGAGTTCGGCGGCGGCCGGCTTACCCGCTGCGTCGCGCACGGTCAGGGTATAGGTCACAGTGTCGCGTGGGTGCAGGTCGGTGCTGCTCGGCTGGATCGTCACGCTGAGGGCTTTGCTATCGGAAGCCACCGGCAACGCCAGATAGCCCTGGCGGAAGCCGGGCATGGTGTTGCCGCTCGGCGGCGCGATCATGCTTAAGCTAATGTAAACGTTGGGCAGGTAGCTTTCATCAATCGGCAGGTCGATCACCGGCGAGGGACCGCTCAGGCTAACGATGCGGTGCGTGCGGATGGTGCCGCGCTCAACCGTTAGCAGGCCGGTCGCCTGGTGGAACGGCGAGGTGACGAGGAGGTGCGCCGTGTCGCCGGGCTTGTAACTGGGCTTATCGGCCACCAGAGTGACCACGTTGTTGTTTTTCTGCTGCCAGGCAATCGGCGCGCCGTCGGCGGCGGTGCTGACGTAGGTGTAGGTCGCCGACTCGATGCCGTTACCCAGCGCGTCTTTGCCGGCGGCCACGATGCGGTACTCGCCCGCCGTGTTGGGGGTGAAGCGCGTTTCGGCGTGGCCCTGGCCGTCGGTGGTTGCCTGCCCGTCGGCGAGCAGCGTGTCTTTCGGCTTCCAGGTGGGGCGATCCAAGCCGGTTTCGTCTTTCTCGGTGGTCTGCTCCCAGGCGCGGTGGTAGAACTTGAGGCTCACCGCGACATTAGGGGCGCGCTTGCCGTCCGCACCGACGGTCTGGATGGCGACGCTAACCGGGCTGCCGACCGTGCCTAAATAGCTGACTGGGCGCAGGCCGATGTAGAACTGGCCTTTGTGGACTACCACCTGCGTGTTGTTGCTGACCTGTTGGTTGGAGCTGTCCTGCACCGAGGCTTCGATGGTCTCCAACTGGCTCATCGGCGCTTTGCTCACATCGGCAGGCAGAGTGACGGTGACTTTACCGGCGGCATCAGTCAGGCCGGCGGTCTCGCTACGCTTCTCACCCTGGAAGCTATCTTGCCGAACAGCTATGGGAGCCGGATCTTGGAAGTCGTAACCGGAACCGTCGGGATCGTCCCAGCGGAAGAAGTAGTCTTCAGTCAGCACGCGCAGCGTGGCCGGCGCGCCGACCACCGGCCCGCCGAACAGGTAGCCCGCTGCCGCCGTCGCCTGGATCTGCTCCCCGTTGACATAGCTCTTTTTGTCGCTAGTCACACTGACGATATACTCCGGCTTGCGGTATTCCTGCACATCGAACGATGCGCCGGCCGCGCCGCCGATCTTGTCGCATTGGCAGTTGAGGTAGTAGGTGCCGAGCGGCGCGTAGTCAGGCAGCGCATATTGACCACTAAAGGTGCCGAACGGCGACAGGGTGAGCGTGGCGCTGTAAATGGCGCGCCCGCTGCTGTCTTGCACGCTGATGTCGGCCCCGCCGCCCGGTAGGCTGTAGTGCCCGTCTTCGTCTTTGCGAAGAATGCCCTTGAAGTAGACCGTCTGGCCGGGGCGATAGATGGCGCGGTCGGTGTAGATCGCTTGGCCGTTGTTATATTTGCGGTCCTTGAAATTGAGATTGAAGTTCCAAGGACCGATGCTATCGTTCCACCACGATGCGACCAGGGCCGCATCCTTGCCGTCGTTCAACACGGCAATCGGGGAGCCGTTGTATTTGCTCAGGTCGGCTTTGACGCTGCCCAAGCCGTCGGCATCGGTGGTCAGCGTGCCCAGTGCTTCGGTGCCCGCCAGCACGCGCACCTGCCGCCCGGCCTGCGGCTTGCCGTTGCTCATGTCCACCGCCCAGACCCAGATTTGCCCCGGCCCCTGCTTCATGATCAGGCCGGTATTGCCGACCAGTAGCGCGGTGCCGTTGATCGTGCCGGGGCTATTTGCCGTCTGCGGCGTGGAGACGCGCAGGTAGTAGAAGCCCGGCGGCAGGCGGTCGGCCTTATCGTCGAGCGCGACGGTCGGTTGCAGGCTAAACTGCTGGTCTAACTGATACGTCACCGGGATGTCCCAGGTGCGGGCGACGACTGTCTTAGGGCCGTATACGGCGCGCTGATCGGGGGTGAGGGTCAGATAGTTCGCCAGTTCATCGCCGCTCAAGCGCCAAAGCCGCATCCGCAGGAAGCCGTCCACATTGATGCCACCGACAAAGACGTGCGTGGGTAGCCCGGCGTAATAGCTCACCAGGCCGTCGTTGCTAAGGGCGCGGGCATCGGGTTTGCTACGCGCGGTGCGGAGGTGCCACACATAGGCCGGCACCGGTCGCCCGTCACGACCCCGGTAGCTGTCGCCCGCGCCGACGGTGAGCGTGTATTGCGTAGACGGAGCCAACGGTGCAAAGATGTTGAGCGTCACGCCGTTATCGTAGGTGTAGACGTTCAACCCTTTAACCGCCGGTTCCACCCGCAGCCCAGCCGTCAGTTCGGCAGCGGTGTTGCTGATCGGCGCGCTGTAGGTGAGGATCAGTTCGTTGCCCACCGGAACGTTCGTGCTGCCGTCCGCAGGTTTGACATCGGCCACCTGCGGGCGCGGGCTAGTGCGAAACGTCCAGCGGTACTCTTTCTCCTGCACCTGATCGCCGGTCAGCGGCTTGACCCCCGCTACCACGCCCGTTACTGCGGTGTTGTCGGGCCACGGCGCGCTCAGGGTGTAGGTTAGCACCGTGCTGTCCGCCGACCAGAGGAAACTGCCCGCCGCGCTCGGCGTAAGCCTGAATCCGGCTTCGGCACTCGCGTGATCCACGGGGCTGTTAAACTGCACCACCAGCGGGTCGCGCACCCCAACGAACTTGGTGTCGGCCTCCGGCTGCGTGCCGCCCACCGCCGGGCGCACCGTGGTGAAGCCGAAACTATAGTCTTTGTCGAGCGTGCCGCCCGCGTAGTCAGTCAGGCTGTGGTCCACGCTGACGGTGTAGCCGGTGGCCGCGCGCAACGCCGCGCCACGATAGGCCAGCGTGGTGCTGCCCAGCCACTGCCACTTGCCGCCCGCGTCGGGTTGCAGCCGCACCGCGCCGCCCGGATCTTTGGCGCTGTCCAGCGCGGCCAGGGCGATCATTGGCCGGCTGAATTGCAGCGTGACCAGCGTCGTAGTCGGCACGTCACGCGCGTCGGCGGGCGGCACGCTACGATAGAGGCTAGGCAGGCCCGCCGTCTTAAATTGCGTCGTGGCGGCGGTGCCCACCTTTTGGAACAGCGGGTTGCCGGCTTCCGGCCCGACCTGCACGGTGTAGGTGATGCCGCGCTGATAGCCGGCCAGCGGGTGGAAGACGAGCGTGTTGCCCTCCCACGCAAAACTGCCGGACACCGGCGGATCGATCTTCAGTGCGGCCTTGACGCTGTCGGGGTTCATCGGCTGGTTAAAAGCGACACTGATCGGCGTATCGCCGCCCACGTTGCGGCTGCCCGGCGGCGGCGAGATGCCCAGCACCTGCGGTGCATCGGTACGCCAGCCGGCCTGCCCCGCCCACGCCGCGCCGCCCGCGCCGGCCAGCACGACCAGCCCCAGCAAGCCGCCGATAATGGGTAAGACCAGCCGTCGTCGTTTGGGCGGTGGCGAGACGGGCGGTGCAGCCGCAGCAGGGCCAGGGGCGGTGTTATCAGCGTCATTGGCAGGGGCAAGGGGCGGGTTCATGGGTTCAACTCCTGTAGCTAGGGGACGGCAGCACGCGCACGGGTGCTATTCTATCATAAAATAGAAGACGCGGGGGCGGGGTTACGGGTTGCAGTCGGCGGGCGGGATAAAAAGCGGGAACAAAAGCGGGATAGGCGGATCGCCTCAGGCGGTCGGATCGCCGCTCGCCGGGTCGGCAAACGCCGCATTCTCATAGATGGCGGCTATCGGCAGCACCCCGCCAACGGCGGGCAGGTAGAGGGTATCACCTGGGTCACGGATCTCGTGCAGCAGCCAATCGGATCCCTGGCGGGTATAGTGTTCGAGGTGTACCTCATCCTGCGCTACCAGCAGATACTCCCGCAGTGATTCGAGCCGGCGGTAGTGGGCAAACTTCTTGCCTCGGTCGTAGGCGGCGGTGGACGGGGATAGCACCTCGCAGATCACGCTGGGGTTGCGGAGTGTGTCCCGCTGCCCATCCTCAAAGCGCAGTTCGCCACACACGGCCACCACATCCGGGTAGGTATACAAACCGCTGGCTTGCACCTTGACCCGCAGATCACTAGCATAGACCCGGCAAGGACCACCGCGGAACTGGCTGCGTAGCTCGCCGGCAATATTGAGCGTGATGGTATTATGCGCTTCACTAGCTCCCGCCATGGCGTAGATTTCACCCGCCAAGTACTCGCTCTTATGATCGGCGGCGCGCTCCAGGGTGAGGTACTCCTCCGGCTGATAGAAGGGCTGGGGCAGTGAGGCCATCACGTACTCCTTTGGGCTGTGGACGCTATTTATACGTGGGGTGCGGCAGCGGACCGAGCGATTCGCGCGGCCAGTAGACAAACCAGGCGCGTCCCACGACAGCCGACTGCTTGATGAAGCCGAAGACGTGTGAATCGTCGGAGTTGCGGCGGTTGTCGCCGAGGACAAACAGTTGGCCGGCGGGGACGACCGTTTCGCTGCCGGCCGGGGGCCAGTTGTAATCGGGCGTGTCGTGAACATAAGGTTCGGGGAGCTTCAGCCCGTTCACATAGACGCCGTCCTCGGCGCGCACTTGTACGCGATCTTCGGGCAGGCCGATCACGCGCTTGATAAAGTCGCGTTGCAAATAGTCGTTGGGTGCATGGAGTACAATGATGTCGCCGCGTTGTGGTGCGCCCAACAGGTAGCTCATCTGCACCGGCACGTCCGCGCCGGCCAGCGGGTTGAGGTGCTCCAAGAAGTGCGTGTCCCATTGATAGTACGCCGCTTTGTTGACAAACAGCATCTGGCCGTTGTGCAACGTCGGCTCCATGCTCTGGCCTTCCACGACAAAGTTCTGCACCACCCCACGCACGACGAAGAAGAGGAGCAGCGTCAAAAGGACGGTTTCGAGTAGTTCGCGCCCGAACGGGCGGCGACCGATACGGACTTCAGTGACGGCGAAGCGTTCGTCGTCGCGCGGCAAGCCGGGCAGCGTCGGCCCGGCAAAGGCATCCGATTCCACATCGGGCGTGACATTAGCGTTCATGGCCTGTATTATACCCGGTTTGTGCGCTGCCCGCTAATCCGGCGCAAGATGCAAGGGCATCGTAGTGTAAGGGAGGCCGGAAAGCAGACCGGTCGGCCTGCGCTTGACAGGCGGCAAGCGGGCTGCGATAATCGGCCTCAACCAGGCAGTTGCCGGGGCACTGTTCGGCGCAGCGAAGGGTGGTTGCGTGTAACGGCTCCGGTGCCGACGGGCGAGCGGATCGTTGGCTCAGGACAATGAGGGAGGTTTCCGGTGGCAACAGCTTTACAATCCACGCGAGGCGGCGCACCATCCACGCGCGTTGCGCTGTGGCGGCGCAACACGCGGCTTATGGTGGGCCTGTTTGCGCTGATCGGCGTGGTGCTGGCAGTGCTACTCCAATTGAAATACCACCTGCCGCTGTTCCCGCAAGGCGGCAGCGGCAAAGTGCCGGCGGATGTGACCGGCACCCTCGCCCCACTGGTGGTTGCGGCCACTGCGGTGGAGCGACTGATTGAGATGGGTTGGAACTTTTTGGAGAGCCGCTTTCTGGAAGTCGTCTCCTGGATCGGCATGGGCGAAGAATGGGTGGATTACGCGCATACCCAAGTCAGCGGCGCCCGCACGGAGCTACGAGCGCTCGTGCATAAAGCCGATCCGCTTGCGCCGGCCGACGATGCACTGAAAACCGCTGCCGACTCATTACGCAGCGCGCAGAAACTGCTGGAAAGTGCGCTGGCGTCGCAGGGCTACGTCAGCTTCAAGCAAGCGGCTTCGGTGGTCGTCGGCTTGATCCTGGGGGTGATCGTTGCCTTCACAGCGGGCTTGGATATGCTGCAACTGCTCCAACTGTCCGGCAAGACAACGATTGCCGGGATGCTAATCACCGGCCTAGCGATTGGCACCGGCAGCGGACCGGTGCACTCACTGATCGGGTTGTTGCAACAGGCACGCAACGCCGTCGGGCAAGCCGCCGACTTTTTCGACAGCCGCGCCGGGCAGAATCGAGGCGCCGCCTACAACGAAATGCGCCTAGTGACAAATCAGATCAACAACGGCAGCGCAACCGGCGGCACCGAAGGAGCTATGCGCGACATCCCCGCCGTCGGCCTGCCGGCGGCTCCGCGTGACGCCGTGCCTGCTCCCGCCGCCCCCGCCGTTCATGTCACCGAGGAGCAGTTGCGGATCATCGGGCTGTAGATACAGGGAGGTGCGGCGCAGTTTTCTATTGTAATCCCGGCGGGCCTGTGCTATCATTGACATAATTCCGCACGACGCGGCTATGCAGTTGCCGCCGGTGACGCGGTGGTGAGAGGAGACATCCCGTATGAAGAAATTGGCGATACCGGCGCTCCTGGCGGTGCCGGCGGTGCTACTCAGCATGGTTATCCCGGCAGCCGGTGCGGCCTCTCCGCAACCATTCGCCGATCCCAGTTTCAATCGCCTGTGGAACCGCGCCGATTCGCTGGTCGCAGACAGCACAGTAAGCGACCGCTCGTGGTATTGGGGGCCCACCCCCGGCACCTATGGCCTCGAACCCTACGCGCAAGCGCCCGGCGGCTACCGGTTGGTGCAGTATTTCGATAAAGGGCGCATGGAGATCAATAATCCCAGCGGCGACCGCAACTCGCCCTGGTTTGTCACCACCGGCCTGCTGGTGGTAGACATGGTCTCCGGGCGGCAGCAGATCGGCGATAATCAGTTTATCGGGCGCAACCCGGCAGACATCGTGGTGGCCGGCGATGCCGATGACGCACACGCGCCCACTTACACCAGCTTCCACGAAGTCAGTTCGCTTAATAACAACCGCCGCACCAACAAAGCGCTGGGCGGCTATGTCACCGCCACGATCAACCGCGCCGGCGGGGTCGGCAGCGATGCCGGCAAGGCGAGCGACGCGGGCGGACGCATCGTGGCCTACAACGATGTGTTCGGCCACAACATCCCGACCGCGCTATGGGATTTTATGAACCAGCCCGGCAGCGTGCGGGTGGACGGCCAACTGACCTTCGACCGGCCGGTGATGAACTGGATCTTCACCATCGGCTATCCGATCAGTGAAGCCTATTGGGCGCGCGTGCAGATCGCCGGCCGGGCGCGTGATGTGCTGATTCAACTGTTCGAGCGGCGGGTACTGGTCTATATCCCCAGCTACCTCAAGCCCTGGAATGTGCAGATGGCGAACGTCGGCACGCATTACTATAGCTGGCTGTACGGCGCAAACGGCGGGCCGGCCCCGATCATTGGCCCGCCGACTGCTGTGCCGCCGACCGCCACGGTCCCGGCACCGCCCACACGCCCGGCACCGCCGACGGCGCCGGCACCACCCACAGTCCCTGCACCACCGACGATCCCCGCGCCACCGGCCCCGCCGACCAGGGTGCCACCGCCGCCGCCTTTCGTCACGCCGCCGGCCGCCGCGACCGCGACCGCCACGGCAGTGCCGCCGACCGCCCCGCCCGTGCCGGTTTCAACCGCGCTACCGGCCGCCAAAGACGGTAGTGTGACGCCCCTCCAAGGACCGGCGGGTACGACGTTTGTGGCGAATGTGACCGGCTTTAGCGAGAAAGAGACCGTCGCTGCCTGGTTAACCACGCCCGACGGCAAGGTGATCCCCGTTCCGCTGACCAATAAGCCGACCGCCGGGGGCGAAATTAACGGCATCAGCATCAATAGTAGTGGTTTCGCCGACGGGATATGGGCGCTGACGGTGAACGGTCAGACGAGCAATCATCAGAGCATCGTCTATTTCCGCGTCGGCAACCCGCCCCCGCCACCGGCCCCGGCCACGCCGACCTCGGTACCGCCACCGCCACCGCCGCCCGCGCCGCCGACAGCTACGCCTCAGCCTGCCGCGACGAACACCCCGGCGCCCGCTGCGACGAACACGCCGGCACCCGTCGCGACAGCTACGGCTGCGCCGCAAGGCCCGCTGACGGTCAACCCGCCCGAAGGCACGGCGGCCACGCAGTACACCTTTGTCGGTAGCGGCTTCGCCGCCACGGAGCAAGTGGCCGAATGGTTTGTGGACCCCGCCGGTAACTTCTGGTATCCGAGCAACGGCCGCACCCTGACTGCCACCGCCGGCGGCCAGATCAGCGACCAAATCGTGCCCGCCGACGCTTTCTACGAAGTCTTGCCCGGCATCTGGACTTATCACCTGCATGGTCTCACCTCGCTCAAGGATGAGCAAGTAACGTTTACTGTGCGCTGACGAGTAGGCAGACACGAACGTTTTTAGTAGGGGCTGTGTTGCCCAGTAGCGACAAGTAGGTTCTGCTATGCCGGCGGGGACGGGGTCCCCGCCGGCCGATAGTTTGGTAGTTGCTCAGTACTATGCAACGAATTTTACTTGTAGACGACGAACCGACCATCCGTGAGGGCTTGCGCGAACGCTTTGAGCGCGAGGGCTTTGCCGTGAGCGCGGTGGGCACGGGCGGGGCGGCACTCGACTTACTGCTGGGGCGTGGCGGGCCGGCGTTGACCACCGATTGCCTAGTGCTGGACCTGATGCTGCCCGACCTCGACGGCTTCGCCGTGCTACGCACGCTGCGCCAAGCCGGAGCGGATCTACCGGTGATCTTGCTCACCGCACGCACGGATGATGTGGATAAAATCGTGGGCTTAGAACTGGGGGCCGACGATTATGTAGTCAAGCCGTTTAACCCACGCGAACTGGTGGCCCGTGTGCGCGTGCTGTTGCGGCGCATGGCTGAAGTGCGTGCCTTACGCGAGACGCTGGCCGGCGAGACAGCGCGTGAGGAGACGCCCGAAGCCCCATTGGCGCTCGACCGCAGCAGCCGCACGGCGCGCTTTCGCGGCCGGCCGCTCGATCTGCGTCCGCGCGAGTTCGATTTGCTGGCCCTGCTGGTCGATCATCCCGGCCAGGTCTTCACCCGCGAAACGCTGCTCGACCGCGTGTGGGGCGATGATCGCTTCATCGAACCACGCACGGTGGATGTGCATATCCGCCGCCTGCGCGAGAAGCTGACCGCCATAGACCCGGAGACGAACCTCATCCAGACCGAGCGCGGCCTGGGCTATCGGCTGCAATTCTAGCCTGTGGCCCTCCGCATCGCTGCGCTCTATCTGACCAGCACCCTGCTGTTGCTGCTGGCGCTGGGCGGCGGCCTCTATCTCAGCACGGAGCGCACCCTGATTGACGCACGCCGCGCCGATCTGAACGCCGAAGCCGCCGCCGATGCGGCTTTCCTGCACCGCGCAGCACCCGGTGAAACGGACCTGCGGACGCTGGCCCCGCTGCTGGCAACGGTGCTACCGGTGGGCGGCGGACCGCATGGGTTGCGCGTCTTTTCGGCGAACGGCACCCTGCTGGTCGCCTTACCGCCCCAAGCGGCCGGGCGCGGGCGACCGAGCCAAGCCACGCTCGATCTGCTGCCGCCAAGCCTGCTGGCGGTCACCCAGGCGGCGGCAAACGAAGCAGACCTGATCTACGCCGCCCAGCCGATCACCGGCACCACACGAACGGGCGGCAGCGGCACGGTCGGTGTCGTCGAAGCCGCCGGCTCGCGCGCTGATATTGACGGCATTCTGGAGCAGTTACGGCACGGCTTCGCGCTGGCGGCAGCGCTGACCGGCCTAGTCGCAGCGGCAGTCGGCTTGGTGTTGGCGCACAGCGTAGCCCGCCCGGTGCGCCGCCTCGAAGCCGTCGCCACCGCTATCGCCGCCGGCGACCTGACCCGCCGCGCAAGCGGGCTGCCGCGCAACGAGATCGGCGCACTAGGCGACAGCTTCAATGCCATGGCCGCGCGCTTGGCTGCCGGGTTAGCCGAGTCGCGCGCCGAGCAAGCGCGCCTAGCCGCGCTACTTGCCGGCTTAGTAGACGGGGTATTAGCCTGTGATGCGACCGGCGCGCTGACGCTGGAAAATCCCGCCGCCCGCGAGATGCTGGGCGTAGCCCATGCGGCCCCCGCCACCGCCGTGACCGAGGCGGCGGCGGCGCTAGGCATCGGCGCGCTCTGGGCGCGGGCAATGGGCGCAGGCGGCAACCGGCGCGGCCCCGTGGAAGAGGAGATCGCGGCAGCGAATCGGGCGCTGCTGGTGGTGGCGGCACCGTTGGGCGCAACCGGGGGGGCCGTTTGTGTACTGCGCGACATCACCCGCTTACGTGAGTTGGAACAGGGCCGCACCGCCGTCTTCCGCCGGCTAGGGCACGAACTCCGCACCCCGTTGACTGCGCTTCGCACCGTGCTGGCGAACCTGAGCGACACCGCTACCCCCGCCGCTGCCGGCCCGCTGGCGACTGCCGAGGCCGAAGCCGAACGCCTGAGCCGGCTGGTGGACGAGATCCTGGCAGTGGGTCAGGGCCGCGCCACCGCATCGCTGGCCTTGCGCCCCACCGACCTGAGTGCGCTGGCAGCGGGCGTGTGTGCGCTGTTTGCCGGCCGCGCCGGTCGGCTGGGGGTGACGTTGGTGGGGCCGGATACGCTGGGCGCCGTGGCGATCGTGCGTGGTGACCCCGACCGCTTGCGCCAAGTACTGGTGAACCTGCTGGATAATGCGCTGCGCCACACCCCACCCGGCGGGCGCATCAGCGTGTCCGTCGCCACGACCCCGGACCACGCGGTTATACAGGTGGCCGACACCGGCGAGGGCATGGACCAGGTGAGTGGCGGTTGGGCATTCGCGCCGTACTACCAGAGCAGCCCGCCCGCCGCCGCTGCGCCGCCCGCCGCCGATTCACCCGTCAGGGTCGGCGGGCTGGGGTTGGCGATTGTGCGCGAAATCGTGACCGCCCACGGCGGCACCGTGGGGTTGGATAGTGCGTTAGGCGCAGGCACCACCGTCACGGTGCGCCTACCGCTCGCCACGCCCACCCCCCGCGCGTAGACCGGCGCTCCGTCCGGCACGCCACTGCTGGGTGGAATCGTCGGTGTAGATCGCACAGCCGGCAACGGGATCAGCGGGGAGAGCGCAACCTGAATGGCAAGCGCCCCCACACAGCCGAGGAACAGCAGCAGAAAGACCAGTCCAAAGGCCAATGTCAGCGGAATTGAGAACCCGCGCAGGGGTGTAGCAGGCAGTAGCGGCACCACCACCGCGACTGAGGGCCGGATTGCGGCGGCGACCGGCACGGTCGCGGCACGAGCCTGCGCGCCCGCCCGTGCCGCCGCCACCTGCGCTGCCGTCTGCGACCGTCCACATTCGTCGCAGAACCCCGCCCCCGGCTCCACCTGCCCGTCACAATCGGCGTATAAACACTGGCCCATGTGTTATCTCTGATCCCCCTATCTGCATCCCTCGTGTCTATTAGCGGGTTAGCACGCGAATTAAGGCAGCAGTTACTTCGGACATTTTCGCCGCTGTAACAGCCCCAATCCGGTAGAGGATCAACCCCTCGTCGGCAGTGATAACGTGGCTAGGCCGGATGTTGCTGTTTTGTTGGAGATTACCGTGGTGCAAATCGCGTTGCGCGAGGGGAACCGCATCCGCATCCCGTGCTGATTGGCTGGTGATAGGACACAGGATTACATCATCGCCTGCTAATACGGCGACAACAAGCGCGGGCCGGCGTTTGCCGGCGCTGAGATTCGAGTAAGGAAACGGTATGACAACAACTTCACCCTTTACAAATGTTGCCAAGCCGTATCCTCCTCCGGCGTATCCCACAGGCGGGTTAATGCCGGCGCACTTGCCAGGGCCGTCGTCCGGCCCAATGGAATCGCAGCACGCTCGATCAAGTGAAGTATTTGCCGGCCCAGTTCCGTTAATGCCTTGTTGGGATCTCCTGCCTGGGCGTGCTGCGATTGGGCGGCCGCACGGATTAAGCCGCTCAAGAACTCCCCTTGTTTGCGCGATGATCCCGCCAACTGTGGTAATAGTTCCGCCGCATCGTCATCCAGCATCATATTAACGCGCTTCGTCATTGGACAACCCTCCTTTCTCCTTGATTCCTAGCCTTGCTTGTTAATAACATACCTAGTATAGCATTACACATTTTATGTGTCAATATTTCAGAGAAACAGATATGAATGTGTTAATAAACGGCGGAGACCTGGTTCAGCAGCCCACTAGTCACTATGCTAAACCCCTTGTAACATTCGGTAACATAAGATCCCGATGCCCTGTCACATTCACGTGCTATAGTGAGCGAGTAAAGGGGCAACGGCCTCTGGTTGAGTAACGATAAAGCAAACGAAAGGAACACGTAATGAAACGAACTGTAGGAGCCACCGCTTTGCTGGTGTTGGGATCAGTCGGCTTAGCCGGCTGCGGCACACAACTCTCGGCACAGGACATTGTGCAGCATATGCGCGATACCGCCGCCAAAACCGACAATGCCCATCTGGTGATGACCCTCAGCGGCGCGGTAGACGGCGCCGCAGCGAACGCCACGCTCGGCGGCACGCAGATGTCGGACTTTAAGGGTAATGTGAAGGTTGAGTTGTGGTTCAGCAAGCCGAACCTGATTAAGGCGCAGATCCTGGAGTCGAGCAAGCCGGAACTGGTCGGCGCGCAAGTGCTGAACGACGGCACCAACCTGTGGGCCTATGAGCCGAAGAGCAAAATCGCCTATAAGGTGGACACCACCGGCTTGAAAGAACTGGCCGGCAAGGCCAACATTCCGGCGAACCTGCAAGACCTGCTGGCGAACCCCAGCGTGACCACTGCGGTGGACCAACTGCTGACGCTGACTGATGCCACGCTGGTCGGCAACGAAAAGGTCGGCGCATACCAGACCTATCACCTCGACCTCGCGCCGAAAGCCGGCAGCCCGGCGGCCAGTGTGCTGCCCGATGCCAAAGGCTCGGTCTGGGTAGACCAAGATAGCTGGGTACCGGTCAAAGCTACCTTCACGGCCAAGCAGGGCAACGGCCACATGGAAATGACCCTGCTCGATCTCAAAACCGCGTTGCCCGCAGGCACCTTCCAGTTCACCATGCCCAGTGCCGGCGGCAAGACAGTGGACCTGACTGGGCTGACCCCGCACGCGACGACGTTGGCAGCCGCACAAACCGCCGCTACCGCCGGCGGCTACAGCCTACTGGTGCCGAGCTACCTGCCCAGTGGCGCGACGCTGGTACAAGTGATGGCGAGCAAAGGCATCATGGGCAACGGAGCCAGCGTGATCCAGAACTATAGCGGCGGCACAGTCGCCCCGACCTTCTGGGTCAGCCAGATCAACGGCACCGAACAGTTTGGCGCGTTGGGCGGCGCGCACGCCGAAATGCCGAAGGACGGCCAGGCCGTGACCGTGCGCGGCGTGCAGGGCACCTTCGCCAGCCACAGCGAGAAGGACAGCACCGGCACGACCGCAATCCTCTGGTGGAAAGAAGCCGGCACTAAGCTGACCGTCGCCATTGGCGGCCAGGCTTCGCAGGCCGAACTCCTGAAAATTGCGGCAGGCTTGAAGTAAGCAAACCGGCGCGCCCGCTCTGCCTAGGCAGAGCGGGCGCGCCTTGCTAGTTGCCCCACTAGATGCGGGCTGCGAGATGGAGGTCGCACATGGCTACGGACACAGTAAACAAGCCACGCCAAGTGCGTATCCCCGCCGGCTCTCTGGTCGAAACCGCGTTTGCAACTAACGACTACGCCGATGCGTATGCTATACGACTGCCGACGGGAACGGCGACTGATGTGGATGCGGTGACCCGCACGCTGTTCCTTGCCGGCCCCCACTGGGTTGATAGGCTGCTGGATCTACGGAACAACATCGTCCGCCTGATTGGGCTGAAAACACCGCCGCGTGGGGCGCAAAAACCGCAGACGATCACCCTGCAATCGGGCAGCGTGGCGGGCCTATTTCACGTCCTGGCCCGCAATGACGACGAAATTCTGCTGGGCGAAGATGATCGCCACCTGGATTTTCGCCTCTCGGTGCTAATACGCCGCCGGCAGGGCGTGGCGTGGGCTATCGTCTCGACGGTGGTGCGCTTTAACGGCCTGCTGGGCCGGGCCTATTTTGTGCCGGTGCGTCCGTTTCACCAGCGGATCGTCCCGGCTATGTTACGCAATATGCAGCGTGCCCTAAGCGGCGCACGCCTTTGAGAGGCGCTATGACTGACCTACTTGACCGTCCGCAACTACTCGATGTGTCCCTACCCCCGGCGGCCCCGCCGATTATCCGCTTGGTGGATGTGGTGCGGCGCTATAAGATGGGCAGTGGTCCCGTCACAGCGGTGGCCGGCATCAGCCTAGACATCGCAGCGGGCGAGTTCGTGGCGCTGATGGGCGCGTCGGGGTCGGGCAAATCGTCGCTGCTCAACCTGCTCGGTGGCTTGGACCGGCCCACAACGGGCGCGGTTTGGGTGGCCGATCTGAACCTCGCGCGGGCTACTAAGAAACAATTGGTCGAACATCGCCGCCGGCAGGTCGGCTTCATTTTCCAGAGCTTTAATCTGCTGCTGCACCGCAGCGCGCTTGAAAATGTGGAACTGCCGCTGATGCTGGCCGGAGTGGCTGGGCCGGCCCGCCATGCCCGCGCCGCCGCGTTGCTAGCCGAAGTGGGCTTGGCCGAGCGCGCCGATCATCGGCCCAGCCAATTATCGGGCGGTGAGCAGCAGCGCGTGGCTATCGCCCGTGCACTGGCGAACGAGTCGCCCATCCTGCTGGCCGACGAGCCGACCGGCAACCTCGACAGCACTACCGGCGCCGGCGTGATGCAACTGCTGCGCGATCTGAACCGCGCCGGACGGACGCTGATCGTGGTGACGCATGATCCGGGCGTGGCCGCCTACGCCGACCGTGTCGTTCACCTGCGCGACGGGCAGATCCTGCGGATCGAAACACAAACGCCGGATGGGCGAGAGGACGGACGATGAGACCATTAGATGTGCTGGCGACCGGCCTGGGCAACCTGCGGCGGCGCAAAATCCGCACCGTGCTGACCTCAATTGGCGTGTGGGTGGGCATCTTGACAGTGGTTACGATGGTGTCGCTGGGCATCGGCTTGCAAGCGCAAATCACCGACATCATCAAGCAATGGGGGCTGGAAACGGTCTTTGTCGGCCCGAAGGTGCCGCAGCAGGCGGCCGGTGCGTTCAACGCCTACGCCCGTGTCCGGCCCGATAAGCCGATCACTCCGGCGGTAGTGGCCGGCTTCCGTGCCCTGCCGGGGGTCGCCGGCGTCGAGCCAATGATGGACATCCCCGAAGGCTTAAACCTGAGCCTCACCTTCAGCGGCAAAAGCTACCCTTTCATCTTGGTAGACCAAAGCAGCCGTGAGTCGCTATTCCAGCAACAGGTGGACGTGACCGCCGGGCACGCGCTGCCGCCGGGCGAGACGGGGCGCGGCCTCGTTATCAGTCACCGCTATCTCAACGGCCAGGGCATCCTCCCTGCCGCCGAGGCCGCCCTCATCGGGCAGCAGGCGGTATTGCACGCCGAAACACCACGCGGCGATAAGGCCGACTTCCCGCTGACCATCGTCGGCATAGATACGGCCACCCGTGGCGGCAAAATCGGCACTGCCGACGCGGTGGGGCTCAAGCAATGGTGGTTTAACGCGCCCGATATCTTGCAGACCGACGGCTACGCCCAGGTCGCCGTCCATGCCCGCTCGCTCAACGAAGCCTCACAGGTCGCTGGGGCGGTGGCCGCGCAGGGTTTCAGCGCGCAGACGCTGCAATTACTGCTTGACCAGGTGAACCGCATCTTCCTAATCGTGGAGACGATGCTCTCCTCGATTGGCATCCTGGCTCTGATCGTCGCCAGCATTGGCATCGCCAACACGATGATCATGGCGATCTTTGAGCGCACCCGCGAGATCGGCGTGCTGAAGGCGCTCGGCGCATCGAACGGCGACGTGCTGAAGATGTTTGTAGTCGAATCGGCGGCGATTGGCCTGCTGGGCGGCGTGTGTGGCGTAATCGGCGGCTGGCTCCTGAGCCGCCTGCTCGATTGGGTGATCCACAACTATCTGACCAGCATCCAGGTCAGCATCCCCGCACCGTTCTTTATCCTGACTCCGGCGCTGATCGCCGGCGCGCTGACCTTCGCCACGGTGATTGGCCTGCTGGCCGGCATCTACCCCGCCGCCCGCGCCGCCCGCCTGGACCCGCTGACCGCGCTGCGCCACGAATAGCGCGGCGCAGCCGACACCAACGCTTACGGGAGGCGCACCAGCCCTGGGCGCGTGGGTATGGGCGAGGGTAGGTTGACGGTGGGGAAGGGGCCGGGCAGCGGGGGGGTCGCATAGCCGCCAACCCTAGTCGGGATGGGCGTAGGCACATAGAACGTGCGTACAGGCAAGGGCAGGGGCTGAGTGGCGGTCGGCCTTACGGTGAACATCACCGTCGGCGAAACTGTGGCCGCCGGCGTAGCACTTAACGGTTGTTGCGCGCCGGCGGTCGCTGGGCAATTGAGGGGCGTAGGGAAATGCAAGCCTTCCGAAAAGGCGACGCTTAGTTCTTTTTGACCCCCATACGAAGTCGCAATGCGCGCACCTTCTTGTAAAAACCGGCAATCCACGATCACCGTACTCAATTCCCCAGTTCGCCTTTGCGCCCCTGGACCAACCACCGTCTGATCAAGCGAAAGGTACCAGACATTGGCACCAGAGCGGAACGGTCCCCCAGTGAGGGTTAGAAGCCAATAGTGATCAAATGTCTTTTGCGGAGGCGTGTTCGGGTTGTGATGCGGATAACCCCAAGGGCAGGTCGTGGCTCCCGGCAGCGTGACCAGTTCAACACGATACGTTTGCAACGGCGGATCAGTCGGCGGTCCCTGGTTGGTGGCTTGTGTGATAATCTGGCCCCGGTGTCCAGTCAACTGAGCGCAGTCGCGCATCTGATCATAGCGCAACTTGCCCAGTTGCGTCAGCAGCACATCATAGGGCGGCGCATTCTCCGGGTGTAACTCGAACACGGCCCGTTCAAAGTATTGCACCGTGTAGATCGGCCCCGGCGGGCCACTCGGACCCATTGGGTTACGTTGC
>JBBRPH010000022.1:0-74374 GCA_038228295.1 Chloroflexia bacterium
ACCACCGATCCAGTCGGCTATTTGGCCGTTGAGGCCAAAGGGTTGGGGCTGCTCAAGCGGAAGCGCCCACGGGCCTTAGCCCGCATCCCCGACTTGACAACGGCCACCGAGTCCTTAACTTGTAGCTGATGGCGTAAGGCCACCAAGCTGCCCACCGACGGTGCGAACGCGCAGAGCAGCGAAGCCACGGCATAGCCCAGTAAACCGATCAGCAATGGACGGCGCCGACCCCAAGTATCGCTCAGCGGGCCGGCGAGTATCTGCCCGCCCGCCAGCCCCAGCAGGCACGTCGTCAATGTCAACTGCCCTTGTGCGGCGGTCGCATCGAGATCGTGCGCCAACGCGGGCAAGCCCGGCAGATACATATCAAGCGATAGCGGCCCGAAGGCCGAAAGTGCGCCGACGATTAGCACTAAGCGAACCCGTTCGTGGTCCGGCACGATACCGGTGGTCGCCGTTTTTTCTGCCATAACAGACCTCAGCTACAGACGTAAGCCGGCGGGTCGGGCCGCATTCATCCCTGCTGCTCAGCACCTCTCGCGGCTTCTCTAATGTAATCGAAAGAGGCGGTAGCTGCACGAACCCCGCACCACGACTCGGCGGTGCCCAGCTTGACGGTCCGCGCCGGCCCCCGGTACAATGGAGGCATGACTACGCTGCCCGCTACCACTATTGATGCCGCCGCTGCCGCTTTCCGTGACGAACTGCTGGCGAAATCACCGCGCACACTCAAGACCTATAGCGCGGCCCTGCGCTCGTTTCGGCTTTTTCTAGTGGCCCTGCAAATCGATCCGGCCACCGCACCCGTCACCGAGCTACGCGAAGACCTGGTACGCCAGTTTCTACTCTCGCTCTACCGCGAACCCGTCCGCTACCGCGAACCGAGCAAAGCCGAGCGGGTTCACCCCGGTGCCATGCGTCGCAGCGCCGAACCGTTTGCCGAGCGCACCGTGCGAACCTATGTCACCGCCGTCAACCGCTTCTACAACTTCCTGGCTCGCCAAGAGTACACCACGCCCAACCTGGAGATGGTGCGCGAAAAGCTGCGCGCCACGCGCCGCCGCTACTCACCCAGCATCCCCTTCATCGGCACTGCCACCATCGAAAAGATCATTGATTATGTGAAGGCCCGCCCCGCGCAAAGTGACCCCAAGCTGGAAGTGAAGCGTAAGCGCGACATCGCGCTGGTGGTGGTGCTGGCGCGCACCGGCTTGCGGCTTTCGGAGGTCTGCAACCTGCAACGACGCGACATCCGCCCCGATGACGGTCTGCTGCTGGTGCGCGGCGGCAAGGGCGGCAAAGACCGCGTGGTAGATGTCAACCCGGAAGTGCTGGCTGTGTTGCGCACCTACTGGCAGGCCGCCGACAGCGGCCGTGCCCCGCACGATAGTCGCCCGCTGGCGGATCT
This sequence comes from Chloroflexia bacterium, assembly GCA_038228295.1. GTDB lineage: Bacteria > Chloroflexota > Chloroflexia > QHBQ01 > JAICKM01 > JAICKM01. The sequence continues at coordinate 1,409 of JBBRPH010000022.1, forward strand.
GCCCGCTGTCGCGGGCCACGATAAACGCGCCCCGCTGCTGCAACCCATCTCGCCCAAAACCGTTGAACGGATCGTGGAAGGCTATGTCAACGAGCTGGGCATCAGCGAACACGTCACTCCGCATTCGTTCCGCCACGGTTTCGCTACCGTGTTAGTCGAAAACGATGTGAATCTGTTGTTGGTGAAAGAACTGCTGGGCCATGCCAACCTTAGCACCACCCAGATCTACGCCCACATCAGCGACCGTGACCGCCGTGATGCCTACCAGCGCGTTTTCGGCCGCTGGGGCCAAGCCGATCCCACCGCGCCGCACCCCGAAAAACCTGACGGACACGAAAAGCAGGCGGAATCGAGTAGCCCCCTCCCAATTGACGACCGCCAACCGTCGAGCGGCGCCTAACTACTGTTATAGCTAGAGCAATAATAGAGCGGTTTTAGAGAAAACTATTGACAAAGCAGAGAAAACCTGCTACTATGAAGTCAGCGGAGATTTAGCCAACGAAATTCCCCGCGTTTACGGCCACCCCAGCCAAGGGGGTGGCCTTGCTTTTTGCCGCTAGTCTACTGATGGGGATTAGTCAGGCAGCGCAGGGACTAGGCGGTGCTCCCCGCCGCCCGCCCAGCCGTCGCACGGAGATGGGTCAGCCGCACATCATCAGCAGCACGTTTCTCCTGCGCCCGCACTAGCAGGGCCGGCCCCTCCGCCTGCGGCCAGATCACCACGCCGTCATCATCAGCGATCACCCAATCGCCGGCCCGTACCAGTGCGCCGCCAATAGTGACCGACCCACCAATGGTGCCGGGGTTGTGCTTGCCGGAGGCGGTGGGGGTAGTTCCCCGGCACCAGACCGGGAACCCCAACTGAGCTAACTCTTGCGAGTCGCGCACCAACCCGTCCGTGATCAGGCCCGCCACGCCTGCCTGCTGAAACTCCAGCGCCATCAGCCCACCGATCGTCGCCGTGCGCGAGGTACTCTGGCCCGCGACGACCAGGACGCAACCGTGCGGCAGTGCGCCGGTGAGGGCGACGCGGATCACCGCATTATCATCCTCGCAGGCAAGCAGGACAAATGCAGGGCCGACCACGCGGCTCCCAGTATGAAGCGCCTTGATCCAGGTCGGCAACACGCCGCGTCCCTCGGTCGCGTCGGCGGCCAGGGTCGCACTGAGCCAAGCAGGGTACGGCGGGGTTAGCGTGCTATTGTCCATTACTCGGATCTCTCTTCTGGATCCCGCCGCGGCGGGGGGCAAATAATGACAGGGTAGGCTCACGCCGCCCGCGCAGAGCCATGACCCCGGCAAACCCATTATAGATCATCAGGTTACATGTGGCAGCGACAGTTTTGCCCTGCCTGCCCCAGTCTGGTATAATGGGCCGGCAGTATCAAGCCTAATACCCAGACTTAAAGGAGAACCGTGGCGGCGCCGCATCCAGCGCCGCCACGCACACCGCCCCATGACCGACCAGGAAGCGCCCGAACGCTACAACCCCACCACCATCGAACCGCGCTGGCAGGCGCAGTGGGCCGACACTGACTTGTATCACGTCGAGATGCAGGCCGGCGGCCGCCCGCCCTACTATTTCCTCACCATGCTCCCCTACCCCAGCGGCGACCTACATATCGGCCACTGGTTCACCATGGCGCCGAGCGACACCCGCGCCCGCTATCTACGGATGCGCGGCTACAACGTGTTTTTCCCCATCGGTTTCGACGCCTTCGGCTTGCCCGCCGAAAATGCCGCTATCAAGCGCAATATTGATCCCAAAATCTGGACCTACGCCAACATGGACAATATGCGCAAGCAGTTCAAGTCCATGGGTGCGATTTTCCCCTGGGATCACGAAGTCATCACCTGCGCGCCGGAATATTACCGCTGGAATCAGTGGTTCTTTGTGCAGTTCTTCAAACGCGGCTTGGCCTATCGTAAATTCGCCCCGGTGGACTGGTGCCCCTCGTGCAACACCACGCTGGCCCGCGAACAGGTGGTGGGCGACGATCGCCGCTGCGAACGCTGCGACACACCGGTCATCAAGCGCGACCTGCACCAGTGGCTACTCAAGATCACCGCCTACGCCGAAGAACTGCTGGATTTCAGTAAGATGGAGTGGCCGGAGCGCGTCGAGACGCTGCAACGCAACTGGATCGGGCGCAGCGAAGGTGCCGAGGTGGTCTTCCAGGCCGAACGCCCTACCGGCGACCCTGCGCTCATCACCGTCTTCACCACGCGGCCCGACACGCTTGGGGGCGCGACTTTCCTGGTGCTGGCTCCCGAACACCCGCTGGTGGCTGAACTGACCGTGTCCGCCCAGGCTGAAGCGGTTGCTGCGTATATAACGCAGACTGGGCGGCAGACCGAAATTGATCGCTTGGCCGAAGACAAAGAAAAGACCGGTGTGCCGCTGGGTGCAGTCGCGGTCAATCCGGTCAATGGAGAACGCATTCCCATCTGGATCGCGGATTATGTGCTGGTCAGCTACGGCACCGGCGCGATCATGGCCGTGCCTGCCCACGATCAGCGCGACTTCGAGTTTGCCCGTAAGTACGACCTGCCCATCGTACCGGTCATCACGCCTGCGCCCGGCGTAGCGCTGCCCGATGCCGCCGCCATGACCGCCGCCTACAAGGGCGACGGCGGTGTGCTGGCCCATTCCGGCCCGCTCGACGGCACCCCGGCCGGCTCCGGCGAGGGGCAAAGCGTCAAGGCCGCCATCGCCTATCTGACCGCCCAAGGCCGGGGCCAGGGAGCCGTCACCTACCGTCTGCGCGACTGGCTGGTAAGTCGCCAACGCTATTGGGGCACGCCGATCCCGATCTTGTACTGCCCACAGTGCGGCGAGGTACCGGTGCCCGAAGACCAATTGCCGGTTTTGCTGCCCGATGATGTAGACTTTCGGCCCACCGGCGAAAGCCCGCTTAAGTTACATCCCACCTGGCGCTTCACCACTTGCCCGCAGTGCGGCGGTCCGGCCGAGCGCGACACCGACACAATGGACACCTTTGTGGATAGCTCCTGGTATCACTATCGCTACCTCAGCCCGCACTACACCGAGGGACCGTTTGATCCGGCGTTAGCCCACTGGTTGCCGGTAGCGCAGTACACCGGCGGCATCGAACACGCCGTCATGCACCTGCTCTACACGCGCTTTTGGACCAAAGCGATGCGCGACCTGGGCCTGGTGACGGTTGACGAGCCGATGACTCGCCTGTTCAACCAAGGCATCATTCTCGGCCCCGACGGTGCCCGCATGAGCAAAAGTCGCGGCAATGTGATTGACCCGGACGATCTAGTAGGCCAGTATGGGGCCGACGCGGTACGTTGCTTTCTGATGTTTATCGGCCCGTGGGATCAGGGCGGCCCCTGGAATCCGCGCGGCATGGAGGGTATCATTCGCTGGCTCAATCGCGTTTGGACCCTCGCCACCGACCCAACCCGCAACGAGAAGCAACCCGACAACGCCCAGAACTCGGAACTCATCCTCCGCCGCCTGCACCAGACGATCCGCGACGTGGGTGCGGATACCGAAGCGTTCGGCTTCAACACCGCCGTCTCGGCCATGATGGAGCTGACTAACGTCCTGATGAAAGCCCGCGCCGAGCTGGCCGGAAGTCCCGTGTGGGATGAAGCGATCCGCACCCTGCTGTTGCTGTTGGCGCCCTATGCGCCGCATTTGGCCGAGGAACTTTGGGCCCGGCGCGGCCTGCCCTACAGCATCCACAACCAGCCCTGGCCCGTCTGGGATGCCGTCCTCGCCACCGAGGATACAATCGAGATCCCCATCCAGATCAACGGCAAAGTGCGCGACAAACTCCAGGTGCCGGCCGGAGCCGATGCCGCCGCCCTCGAAGCAGCCGCTCTCGCCGGCCCGCGCATCACCGAACTGCTCGAAGGCAAGCCCGTCCGCCGCGTCATCGTGGTGCCGGGCAAGCTGGTCAACATCTTAGTTTAGCCGACAAAAGGATCGCCCAACATGGCTGGTCTAGCCCCAATGCCGCCTATAACCGTTGACCCAGCCGACCTAGTGCCATTCGGCGCACAGTGGCGGCTGAATGGTGGTGCACTCAAACGAACACAGCCCTACTCATCGGGCGAGCTAGGCAAGCTGTTCGATAATACGATTGGCAAAGCGCTGGCTATGATGCTAGGTGGTATCCCACTGGTGCTGCCCAGCGCTCGATCTCTCACCCCGCCGTTGCCCGATTGTGTGGAAGTCGGGCCGGTGCGAATCATCGGCGGAGTACGCCCACAAAACTTTGATGTGGGTTATCGGCCCGACGGCGTGCGCTTTGTCTCCGATAGCAAGACCTTAAACGACACAAAAAGCGTGGGCAAGAACTGGCAGAACATGATCAATGACCTAGCTACCGAAGCTACGACCGTGCATAGCCGTTTCCCCTACGCCATCGTGGCCTTTATCTTTATCGTGCCGGTGCCCTGCTTTTTCGGAGCCCAACGCAAGGCTATTATCGAGACGCTAGAGCGGCTGGCCCGTAGAAGCAGCGTAGACAGCGCGCCTTATCTAGTCGAAGCGATTTCGGTGGTCGCCTGGAACCCCGATGACGGCACAATCGCCAGCGACGTACCGGGTACAGCCTCCCCACTCTGGATCGGCAGGTTTTCAGAGCGGATACAATGGGTATACCAACTGCGTTACAAAGGGCTGCCGCCCCACGCCGTGGACGAACCGCTGGGCGAGGAGACCTTATGAAGGCGGTCGCGTCCCCACAAAAGCTGCGCGGCGGCTATTACACTCCGGGACCAATTGCCGACTTCTTGGCGCGCTGGGCTATTCGGAGTCCTACCGATCAGGTGCTGGAGCCCAGTTGTGGCGACGGTAGCCTACTGGCAGCGGCAGCCGCACGGTTGCTCCACTGCGGCGCAGATCCAGCGACCCTCGCGATGCTGCTGCACGCGATAGAGATCGATCCGCAGGAGGCACAGAAGGCCGCACAGCGCGTCCAGATAGCAGCCGGATTGTCGGCGAACCTGCCCATCCAGGTCGGTGACTTTTTCGCCTATTGTGGCACGCACTTGGCCGATAAAGTCCGCTTTGATGTGGTGATCGGAAACCCGCCCTTTATTCGCTACCAGGATTTCGCCGAAGAGCAGCGTACCGTCGCATTTCAATTAATGCAGCAGGCCGGGTTGCATCCGACGCGCCTGACCAACACTTGGGTGCCCTTTCTCGTGGCGGCAACGATGCTGCTCAACGAGGGCGGACGCATGGCGATGGTCATCCCGGCCGAGTTGCTCCAGGTGAACTATGCCGCCGAATTGCGCCTCTTTCTAAGCCGGCAATACACCTATCTTACCCTAATTACATTCCAAAACCTGCTGTTCACCGGTATCCAGCAAGAGGTAGTGCTGCTGCTGGGCGAAAAACGCGCCGGCAGACACACCGGCATTCGTACCGTGGAATTAGCGGGTTTAGGCGCTTTGGCTAGCTATCAGGATAGCGCGTTCGCTGCCGACGATCTAAAAGCGATGGACCACTCTAAAGAAAAATGGACGATGTATTTTCTGGATGAGATCGAACTGGAGCTATTGCGTAGATTGCGAACGGATTCGCGGTTAGCACCGGCGGCACAGACCATAGATGTAGATGTCGGCATTGTCACCGGCCTAAACCAGTTCTTTGTCCTCAGTGCTCAACAGGTACAAGAAACAGAACTTGCGGCCTATACCCTACCGCTAGTTGGACGATCGGCGCATCTCCAGGGCAGCATCTTCACGCAAGCCGATTGGGAGGTCAGCGTCGCCAAGGGGGCGGGAGCCTTCTTACTGAACCTCCCCGCCGTACCACTTGACCAGTTACCGCCTGCAGCCCAAAGTTATGTCAAGCAAGGCGAGCAGCAAGGAATGCACACGGGCTATAAATGTCGCATCCGTGATCCGTGGTACAGCCTACCTTCAATTTGGAGTCCGGCGGCCTTCATGCTGCGCCAAGTACATCATTACCCCAAGATCATTCTCAACCAGGCCGGAGCCACTTGCACCGACACCATTCATCGAGTACGCTTGTGCAATGGAGTGCCCGCCGCCGGCGTAGCGGCCGCCTTCTTGAACTCGCTCACCTTCGCCTTTGCTGAAGTGATGGGGCGCAGCTATGGCGGTGGAGTGCTAGAACTGGAACCCAACGAAGCCGAAGCGCTACCCATCCCGCTCCAGGGGGTTGATCAACTCAATGTAGCAGAATTGGATCAATTGCTACGTGCGGGCGAAATCTTGGCGGTACTGGATATTACCGATGCGGTACTCCTGCGCCAGGGTTTAGGTTTACCCGCTAGTGATGTGCGGCGCTTGCGATCCATCTGGCAAAAATTGCGCGATAGGCGGGTGAACCGCAAACCCAGTGCGAGGGGCCAAGCAGCGGCTGGCATCCCCAACGAGGCCGGTGTAGCACCCCAACAGCTACGGCTACTCATGGAACGCAAGAACAGCTACAACCGCTCTGCATAAGATCGTCACGCGTTAAGAAGGAGTACCCAACCAATGGCCGATCGTGCAATCCTGGCCTGTTACGCGCACCCCGACGATGAGCAGGGGGTGACCGGCACCCTGCTCCGCTATGGCCGACAGGGGGTGCGGACCGGCCTGCTCTGCGCCACGCGCGGGGAGGCAGGCGAAATCTCGGACCCCGCTCTGGCGACCCCGGAGACGTTAGGTGTTGTGCGCGAAGGCGAACTCCGTCGCGCCGCCGCTAAAGCCGAGATCGGATCGCTCTGGTTTCTGGACTATCGTGACTCCGGCATGGTCGGCACTGACCCCAATCACGACCCACGGGCTTTCATCAACGCCGATCCCATGGAGGCCGTGGGCCGCATCGTCCGCATTGTACGCGAGTTCCGGCCCACACTCATGCTCACCTTTGACCCGACCGGCGGCTATGGGCACCCCGACCATCTGGCGATCAATCGCTGGACGACACATGCCTTCCACGCTGCGGGTGACGCGGCGCAGTATCCCGCAGCCGGACCTGCCTGGACCCCTGCCCGTCTCTACTACGCCTCCATCCCGCGCTCTGCGATCAAGCGGATGCTGGAAATGGTCGGGCGCGACAACCCCAACAGCCCGATGCGCGCTATGGACCCGGACAAGATGGGCATGACCGACGAGGATATCACCCATGTGATCGAGGTGCCTGAATTGGTGGACCTCAAACTGGAATCGTTGCTGTCCCACGCCACTCAGTACAGCCCCAGCAGTCCCTTCTTCCAAATGCCGGAGCCGTTCATCCGCGCCATGCGCAGCAAAGAGTCGTTTGCCTTCGTGGCGGGTGTGCCGCTGCCGGCCGAAGCAGATCGGAGCGATCTGTTTGCCGGCCTAAAGTAGCCGGCACAAGGATTGCTTAGTAGGCAGATGAGCACGTCATCAGTGTGTCTTCAATAGAAGTATGCTGATGCAGATGATCTCAGAAAAGGATTAGGATTAATGCAAAATACACCCACGATCACTGTCTACGGTACGAGCTGGTGTCCCGACTCATTACGCGCCCAAAGGCTGCTGGAACGGGAGGGCATTCCCTTCGATTTCGTGGACATTGACAGCAACCACGAAGCAGAAGCCTTAGTCATCAGCACCAATCGCGGCAACCGCAGTGTGCCGACGATCTTTTTTCCCGACGGCGCGGTATTTGTTGAGCCGGGCGGCGCGTTGCTGCGTGCTAAACTTACCGAGCTACGCGACAACGGCCTGATCGCGCCGCGTGCCTCCTAACGCGGAAGCCTGGCTGAACCTCGGAGCTTCCAGTTAGGCGCACACTCCCTTTCGTCGCACGCAGCCCCCGGTGGATGTCGGCTTGACACCTGCCGGGGGCTGCGCTATACTGCTCTGCACACAATTTTACATTCACAAGGGGGAATTATGGCTGCAATGGTCCGGCTTGCGTTACGTATTAACGGAGTCGATATACAAGGAAACGCCGGTCCGGCGGCGGGCGGTACTATCGAATGTGTCTCGTATGAGCAAGCGGCCACCACTTCGCGCGAATATGGAGCCGGCATGGCAACCGGGCGGCGCGAGTACAGCCCGCTAGTGATCCGTAAGCCGATTGACCGCACCTCGCCGCTGCTCTGGAAAGCGCTCATCGAAAACCAGATCATCGAAGGTACCTTCTATTTCCTGCGTCCCGATCCGAACGGCGGCTCGGCGCAAGCGTATTACAGCGTCCACATCGGCCAAGCGCGCATTGCTGCGCTGCGTCAATATCTACCCGAGGGCGCGGCCAATACAGCCGGCGGCCAGCCGTTGGAAGAAGTCACCTTCCTCTTCCACACCATTGCCTGGCACGCTGCTGAAGGCAACGTGACTCAGGAAGATTCGCGTAGCGACGAGATTTAGCAGTTGATCTCATTACTTCTTATCTAATTATTACCGGATGCTGCAACATCTCTGAACACAACCACTACAATGGACTAGTCCCCTCAGACGATGCAGTTTGCCGATAGATGCGGTAGACTGTATACTTATGTTCACCACAATCATTAATGGGAGGTTCTTATTTATATGGTAGGTACTCAGCAGCAATTCCATACGCTACGGCGCATGGCGCTAATCGGTACCCTCGCAGGCACGATGGTCTTGGGCTTGGCCGCCTGCGGTGGCACCGACACTTCCGCCACAGCGGTACCACCCACCGCCGCCGCTACGGCCACCGTGGGAGCGGATATGGGTATGGGCACTATGGCACCTACGACCGGCACCACGGATGCCGCGCCTACGGTCGCCGCTACAGCCGCCACAACGGGGGGGGGCGCGACTAACGCGGTTCAAGTGAAAGCCACCTTGCATGAGTGGGCGCTAGACCTCGACCAAACCAGTGTCGCGGCCGGCCCGGTACATTTCGCGGTCACCAACACCGGCAAGTTCCCGCACAACTTCACCATTAAGGACGCGAGCGGGACCGAACTCGGCAAGACTAGCACCTTCGCTGCCGATAAAGGCCCGCAAACGGTGGATGTCACGCTGACACCAGGCACCTATACCGTCTAGTGCAGCCTGCCCGGTCACGCCGATCGCGGACATAAAAACACCCTCACGGTCATGTAATCGGACTTCTACCCCATGGAATGGGGTCTAAATAGCCGACCAATCAGAGGCACCTCCCGATTTTGGGAGGTGCCTCTACTCAATTAGTAAGCCGGACGACACACGAGCCACATAGCCGTCGTGTCATCCTGGATATTACGCTTCGTGCGTTGCTTGGCGCACGACCTCACGCAGTTGGTCCAGGTGGCCGTCGAGATGGATCAGGCCCAGCGCGCAGACTTGCACCGCGTTCATTGGCCCCAGTTGGGGAATGCGGATGATCGTCAGATCGGGGTGCGGGGCATCGGGCCAAGTTTGCAGGAAGGCCAAGCAAATGCGGCGGCCTTCGGCGACGCGCTCATGCAGTTGCGGAGTGGTCTGTACAGTCTCCCAAGGCACTTCATAGCGGGAACGGCCGTCGAACGGCACGCCACGCGCCAGCGATGAGCCGACAGCGCAGCCCTCTTCCGCGCTGGCGTTGGCATGGACGATGAGGTGGCCCAATGTCCAGCCTGCTTCACCTTCCGCCGCTGCATCGTGCGCCACCCGCGTCACTGCTGCATCAGGTACACCGGCCACGATCTCGGCCACTTGGCGATAGAGATCCGTGGCATAGGCCACTAAGCCGGCATGATCCAAATCGTGGATCAGATCGGCATACAAAGCTTGGCCGCCAAAGGCCGGCGCGAGGTTATATCGCATGATCTCCTCCTCCTCTACAAATCCCTGTTCCACATGGTCGGCGGCCCCGATACGACTCCGCACGTCTCTGGTAGGTGGCTAATGCACCGTAACGGTGTAAGCCTCCGGCCCCGGCACCGCCATACCGAGGCCGATGCGCTGCGAGAAAGTAAACCGCAGTTCGGTGTGGCCGGCGGCCACCGCGCGGAAGGTCCAGGTAATGTGCGACGGCGCGCCGACGATGGGCGGTCCAGATGCGCGCGGAGTATCACGCGAATCAGCGTTGCCTAACAGTTCCACTACCCGCACATCGCCCGCATCTGCCAGATCCCAGCTATAGCCGATAGAGCCGCTATTAATTTTCTGGATCGCAAACGTTTGCCCGGCGGCAACCGTAATCCGGCGCTGCTGCTCATCCACGACCAGGGGCGCAGCAGAATCGGCGGCCGGCGTGGAGTGCGCCGCCGGCTGCGATGGGTGCGGGGCCGCGCCGTGGTGCGTTGCTTCGGCGGGCGGGTGAGGTGGTGGATTAAGGTTCTGATCAGGAAGGGGCATAGAAATAATCTCCTGCGTCTTTGCGTTGTAGCTATCCAGCTTACGGTCGAGTCGTTTCCACGTTACAAGTCAAGTTACCAACGCGCCAATTCGGTGAGCGCGGCCTGAATTTTAGCGGTCGTGGGCATTACAGCATCAAATAGGTTTTTGTGGGCCGGCGAGGGCACATCGGCGGTGGCAACGCGGTAGATCGGACCGTCGAGATCGCTGAAAGCATGTTGGGCGATTTGCGCGGCCAGTTCAGCCCCGAAGCCGCAGGTAAGCGTGTCTTCGTGGACGATCAGTACCTTGCCGATACGCCGCACGGCGGCAAACACCGCCTCGGCATCCCACGGCACGATGGTCCGCAGGTCTAACACCTCTGTTTCGACCCCTTGGGCAGCCAGCGCCGTCGCCGCTTCCAGGCTGCGGTAGACCGACTCGCCCCAGGTGATGATCAGCGCATGGTGACCGGGGCGCACCGTGCGCGCCTGGCCGAACGGCAACGCATAGTCGGGGCCGGGATAGGGCGCATTCGCATCGCGCAGGCGATAGAGCAGGCGGTGTTCCAGGAACATCACCGGGTTGTCGCCGCGTACCGCCGTCCGCAACAGGCCGACGGCATCGGGCACGTTGGACGGGTAGGCGATCTGCCAGCCCGGTAGGTGGGCAAATATCGCTTCACCCGTGACCGCGTGCCAGGGGTCGCCCCCCATCAGTTGGTAGCCGACCGGGATGCGGACAACGACCGGTGCGCTGAAACGGCCGTGCGTGCGCCAGCGCAGGCTGCCGAGATCGGTGATCTGCTCATGCGCGGGGTCGGCGTATTTGCGAAACTGGATCTCCGGCACGGGATGCAGGCCACAGGCGGCCATCCCGACGGCCCGCCCGATGATGCCCTCTTCGTTGAGGCTGGTGTCAAACACGCGCGCCTCGCCAAAGCGCGTCTGCAAGCCCTCACTGACACGATGCACCCCGGCGAACGCGCCCACATCTTCACCGAACACCAGCACCGCCGGGTCGTGCGCCAGTTCGTCTTCCAGTGTCTGGCGAATAGCCTGCTGCATGGTCAGGCGTTGGCCTACCGTATTCGGCTCCGTAGCCGGCCTCGGCTTGGCGGGCGCGAACAGGTGGGTGGTCGCGTCGTCGGGGGCCGGGTCGTGGCCCTCATTCCAGGCCGCATCGGCCTGTGTCTGCACAAAAGTCCGCGCCGCGTCGCTTAGCTCGGCCACCCGCACCGCACTCACCCCATGCTGCTCACCCAGATACGCAATCAGCCGGGCTAGCGGGTCACGCGCTAGATCCGACTCTTTCTCTTCGGCCGACTTATAAGCCGCCGGGTCTTGCCAGTTGTGCCCGGTTAGACGCGGCACCTTGACGTGGACCAATTGTGCCCCGCCGTTGCGCGCCCGACTGATCGCCGCACGCAAGGTCGAATAGAGCGCCGGGATGTCACCGCCTTCAATCGATTCAATATCTAGATCGCGGAAGCTGCGGAGGTTGTCCACAACGGAGGGCGCGCCCGATTGATAACGCCAGGGCACAGAAAGCGCGTACTGGTTATCTTCGATCAAAAACACATAGGGCAAGCGGCGCGGCGCGGCAATGTTGAGCGCGGCCCAGAAGCCGTTGGTTGAGGTTGCACCGTCGCCGGCGTGGGCCACGGCGACGGCGCCGGCGTACTCGGCCTGATTCATGACCGCAGCGCGATATTGCACGGCTTGCGCCCAGCCGACGGCAGGGGTGAATTGGGCGCCCACATCTCCCGACGCGGGCAGCACAGTCACGCCGCCGGGCTGCCGATGGTTGAACACCACGCCGATATCACGCCCCCCCGACACCCCTTCGGTTTTGTGCATCACACTAGCGAACGCCTCGAACGGGGACAGGCCCACACCAAGCAGCAGCGGGCGGGAACGGTAGTAAACGGTCGCCCCGTCGTGTGGGTGACTGAGCAAGGCGGCGGCAATCAACTGCGAGACTTCGTGCCCTTTAGCCGAAAACTGAAACTTGAGTTTGCCCTCCTGCGGGCGGTCGGGGTTGGGCCGGTATTCTTTAGTCACTTCCAGATCGTCCATCGCCCGCGAGATCAGGGCGCGCTCCAATAGGGCGAGCCACCAAGCGGTGGACGGCGCATCCGCACTATCAGGCGGCGCGAGAGGATGCCATTGAGGAGGTGCTTGCACAACATTGGGCATTAGATATTTCACACTTTCTTACTATTAAGAATAGCTCACTAAAGTTCAGCATTGAACCGCCTCTATCATACCAGAAAGGGCGTAGCTTAGGTAGGCCAAAAGGCCCATGCAGGCCGAGCAGAGCCAAAGTCGAGAGGTGCCCTGCGTCCGCCCCCGGCGACCTCGTGACGCGCGGCCAAGTGGCGCAATTCATCGCCACCGCGCGGCTATGCTGAACCCTATAGCTGCGCCACGTTCCGCGAGGTGCCGCTCGGCGCCACCTTTGGCGGCCGGGTCGAGCAATTGCGGGCGCGGGATCATCGGCGGCTACACTAATGCAGCGCACTGCCCTGCCGGCGCACCCTGCTTCCGCCCCGGCGAGCCGGCCACGCACGGCCGGCTCACCCAATTTATGGCGAACGTCTTTCGCTCCGCCGCGCTGGGCAACCCGCGCGCCGGCGATCTATCGCGCAAGCCGTAGTATAGGAGAACGCAGCGCCGCCTGTTGCCCGCATCGGGAGGCAACAGGCGGCGCTGCGGCTAACGGGTACCGCCGGCGTTGCCTAATGCACGCCTCTGTCATCCTTGTCATCACGGCGGAAAGGGTTTTGCCCAAAGGGGTTGTTGCGACCGTGCGATTGAGATCGATGCAACTTACTCACGTCGCCACTAACGCGAAGGGGCGGTGTGGCTTAGGCCACACCGCCCCGTGGATGGCTATAGACGGCTTAACTTGCCGTCCCCACCGAGTTCATCGCTCCGGTCGCCTCGCGCATGGCCGGGATATAGAGTTCGCGCGTGTAGTCTTTGATCATGCGGCGCGTGCTGAATTGGGGGGCTAGGCTGATGATCGACTCTTTCATCATCGCCACCCAGCCCTGCGGAATGCCTGCCGCGTCGCGGTCATAGAACAGCGGAATAACCCCTTGCTCTAGCTGTTCGTAGAGCGATTGGGCATCGCGCACGTCCTGCTCGTTGGGATCGCTATAGTCCTGCGTGGTGCCGACAGCCCAACCGTTGTGACCGTTGAAGCCCTCGGCCCACCAACCGTCCAACACGCTCAGGTTGGGCAAGCCGTTGAGCGCGGCCTTTTCGCCGCTGGTGCCGCTGGCCTCGTAGGGGCGACGCGGCGTATTCAGCCAAACATCGGCCCCATGCACCAAGTAGCGGGCGACGTGCATATCATATTCTTCTAGGAACAGGATTTTGCCGTTGAAGCCCGGCTCTTTCGACAGCCAGTAGACCTGCTGGATAAACTGCTTGCCGGGCACGTCGGCCGGGTGCGCTTTGCCGGCGAAAATGATCTGCATCGGGCGCGCCGGGTTGTTCAGCAGCGCCTTCAGCCGCTCGCGATCGGTGAAGATCATGGTCGCCCGCTTGTAGGTGGCGAAGCGGCGGGCAAAGCCGAAGGTCAGCGCGTCGGGGTCCAGGATCGGCCAAACGGTGGGCTGTTCGTTCACGCGCAACAGGCGCGCTTCGGCCCGTTTGCGCGCGAAAGCAACCAGCGTATGGCGCAAGTTGGTATGAATGCCCCACAACTGATCGGGCGACGCATCGCGCAGCGGAGCCCAGGTCGCCGGATCGTCTAGCCGCGTATACCAGTCCGGCCCCAGCACCTGATTATAGAACGCGCCCATTTCCGCCGCCAGCCAGGTGCCGGTATGCACGCCGTTGGTAATCGCGCCAATCGGCACGTCGTCACTGCGGCGATCCGGCCACAGCCAGTGCCACATCTCGCGTGACACCTTGCCGTGCAACTGGCTCACCCCGTTGCGGCGCTGCGAGCCGGCCAGCGCTAGCACGGTCATGCTGAACGTCGGCCCCCAGGTGTTGTCCTGCTTGGCAAAATCGAGAAACGCCTGCCGCGAAAGGCCGAGTTGCGGCCAGTAGTCGGCGAAATACTTGTCCATCAGTTCGGGCGGAAACGCATCATGGCCGGCCGGCACCGGCGTGTGCGTGGTGAACACCCCGCCCGCCGCCACTTGGCGCTGCGCTGCGGCGAACGGCACGCCCGCCGCGATCTGCTCGCGCAGCAGTTCCAGCACCAAGAAGGCCGAGTGGCCCTCGTTCATGTGCCAGACCGCCGGCTTAATACCCATCGCCCGCAGCACGCGCACACCGCCGATGCCTAACACAATCTCTTGCGCGATGCGCGTCTCCTGGTCACCGCCGTAAAGCCGGCCCGACAACTGGCGGTCGGCGGGCGCGTTAGGGTGGATGTCGGTGTCCATTAGGAACAGCGGAATGCGCCCGATCTGGAGCCGATAGGCTTTGGCGTAGATTTTCCGCCCCGGCAGGTCCACTGCGACCACCACCTCCTGCCCTTCGGGGGTCAGGGCGGGCATCGCGGGGATGTCGGCAAAGTTCAGTTTCTCATAATAGGCTTCTTGCCAACCGTTCGCATCCAGTTGTTGGCGGAAATAGCCCTGGGGATAGATGAAGCCGACGGCCACAAACGGCAAGCCGATGTCACTGGCCTCCTTGGTATGGTCGCCTGATAGTACGCCCAGGCCACCCGAATAGATCGGCAACGACTCGTGCAGGCCGAACTCCGCCGAGAAATAGGCGATAGTCCGCTGATCGCCTACGTAGTCGGTGCTGAACCAGGTCTGGGCCGGGTGCAGATAAGCATCCAGGTCGGCCAACACGGCATCAAAGCGCACGGTGTAGGCGGGGTCAAGGGCCAGTTCTTCCAGCCGACGCTGCCGAATCTCGCGCAGAAACTTGACCGGATTGTGGTAAACCGCCTCCCACAACGCCGGGTCAATATCGCTGAACAGGCTCTGTGCTTCAGGGTGCCAGGTCCACCACAGGTTGTAGGCGAGTTCGACCAGGCGCGTCAGACGAGCCGGGATAGGGGTAAATTGCGCGTAGAAATCAGGCGCATTCAACAGGCTAATCCTCCTCAATTAGGACAAAAACGACGCACCGGGACGTTCCCTGGCGCGTCAGTGAGCCGATGGGTTTAGGCAGCAAAGAACCGCCGAACATGGGTGTAGCAACTCCTATGCCGGGTGGGGGCTACAGGTTATTGTACCCTATCCCACCCGGCGCTGTCCAACCGCCGGGTGAGACATGATAACGATGCGACCGCACAGCCGCCGGCGCCGGTAGGCGTGGCACATAGGTTGCTTTAGTCATAGCCAAGCGGGTAGCACCCGCCGCAACAAGAGAACGCGGTCATGTAGCTCTGTAGCACACGTTGCAGCCTAGTCCTCCCCCACCGCGTTCTTTTTTTGTGCCACCAACCCCAGGCTAAGGAGCAATAGGCAATGGCAATCCTCACGCAACCCTTTGGCCGCAGCGGCCACCACAGTACCCGCACCATCTTCGGCGCAGCCGCGCTGGGCCAAGTCACCCAGGCCGAAGCCGATCAGACGCTCGACGTGTTACTTCAGTATGGGATCAATCATATTGATGTGGCCGCGAGTTACGGCGATGCCGAACTCCGCATCGCTCCCTGGCTGGCCCAACATCCCGACCATTTTTACTTAGCGACCAAGACCGATCAGCGCCAAGCGGCGGGAGCGCGCGATGAACTGCACCGCTCATTGGAGCGCATGGGGGTGGATCATGTGGATCTGTGGCAACTACATAATCTGGCTGATCCGATTGAATGGGATACAGCGCTCAGTCCCGGCGGCGTGATTGAGGCCGCAGTGGAAGCCAAGAGGCAAGGATTGATCCGTGCCGTCGGCGTGACCGGCCACGGCCTGCAAATCGCCGCCACCCATCGCCGCAGCCTGGAACGCTTCGATTTCGACTCGGTCTTGCTGCCTTACAACTACCTGACCATGCAGAACCCCTACTATGCTGAAAACTTTAACGCCCTCGTCGCGGAATGTCAGGCGCGCAACGTGGCCGTGCAGACGATTAAAGCTATCGCTCGCGCGCCGTGGATGGACCACCAACATACGCACGCCACCTGGTACGCGCCGCTGGAAGACCAAGCGGCGATTGACAGCTCAGTGCATTGGGTTCTCAGCCGCCCCGGCATCTTCCTGAACACCGTCGGCGACATCCACCTGTTGCCGCGCGTGCTGGAGGCCGCTAGTCGCTTCGCGGACGGTCCCGCAGCCGACATACTGCCGGCGCTGGTGGAGACGCAGCAAATGGAGCCGCTGTTCGTCTAAACCAGCAGCAGTTACGCAAAACACAAAGCGGGCGCACGGTCAAAACAACCGTACGCCCGCCCTGTTATAGCCCACCATAAAGTAGATTAGCCGGCGCTGCTACCCGCCGGTGTGCTGGTTCCTTTTCATAGGGGTAAACAGTGCCATGCGGTAGCCATTGGGATCGGCGAAGGTGCCGAACCAACCGCTGCCGGGGATTTCCATCTTGCTTTGCACCACCTGACCGCCCAGTTCCACCGCCCGCACCAGAGTCGCCTCAATGTCGTCAGTGCCGATGTAGACCAGCACGCCACCCGGCTGACTGTGGCTATCGGGCGTGACAAAGCCGCCGCCCACTTCCGGGGTCATTTGGAACATATAGTAATCAAACTGCGCGTCGTGGGTGATCTGCCAGCCAAAGAGGTCGCTGTAGAACTTACTCGTCGCCGCAGGATCAGCGGCAGGGATTTCCATGTGAACAACGGAGTGAACAGCCATTGGAAACCTCCGAGGATATAGAGATACGTAGCAGTGCTGCGGTTATGTGACAGGCGGGGCTACTGGGTCGCCGGAGATTGTGCTGCCCCAGCGGCGTGCTGGGCCACAGTGGGGCCGGTATACAGCCCGATGCGATTGCCGCTGGGATCGGTGAAGACGGCATACGCGCCGTTGTCGCCCATGTCAATCTTGCCGTCCACGACCTTGCCGCCCAATTCGACCGCGCGGGCCAGCAGCGCATCAATATCATGGGTGCCGATATAGATCAGCACGCCACCGCTTGACGCAGCGCCTTCTTGTTTGACAAAGCCGCCCCCCGGCCCAGCGCCCGGTTGGAACATATGATAGTCCGACGCAGCATCGTAATGCGCGTGCCAGCCAAATAGGTCGCTATAGAACTTGCCGGCAGCGGCTGGATCAGCCGCCGGAATATCCACATGAGCAATCGCGTGATCAGGCACCTAGTAACCTCCTCGGTAAAGTTAGGGGTGGTTGCTCACAGCAAGGATGGGCTGGTAGAACGTCATGCCTATTGTAGTACAAATGTTCTGTACTGTCAAGGGGTTGCGCCGTACACCAACTTGGCAATTTGGCCGCGTAGCGCCCCATTGGTCGGCCGGAAGGTACCGTCGCTGTAACCGCTAAGAATGCCGTGCGTGGCGGCGGTTTCAACCCAGGCATAAGAGGTGCTGCCCGGCGGCACATCCACAAAACGGCCGCCGGCGGGATTGACCAGCGGCCACCCAGCAGCCCCCACCACGATTTTGGCGAGTTGATCGCGCCGCACCGCGACGCTGGGCCGGTAGTACCGCTGGTGCTGCGCGTTACACGGTTCCGCCGCGCTGCTGCCGCAGGTATAGCCACCCACGATGCCCCGCGCCGCCAGCGTTTCTACATACGGCCGGAACACGCTATCGGGTGTGACATCAGCAAACGACGAGCCGGCGGGCGGGGTCTGGAGCGGCAGGTCAAAGCCCAGCACAATAATCTTGGCAAGCTGGGCGCGAGTAGTCTCCGCATAGGGCCGAAAGCTGCCGGCGCTATAGCCGCTCACCACACCTCGGCAGACCAGCGCCCGCACCGCTCCATAGAAGTAATCGCTGGGAGCCACATCGCTGAACTGCACCGTGCAGGGCGTGGCACTAGGCGTGGCCTCGGCCGGCGCGGTGGTCGGCGACTGGGTTATGCTAGGCGTGGCGCTCGCCGGCGCGATAGTGGCAGACTGAGTCGCCGGGGCAGCGGTGAGCGTGGGTAGAGGGGTCGTGACGGGCGCAGTCGGTGAGCCGGTCACGCTCGGCGTAGCGCTCGCAGGCACAGTGGCCGGCGGCGTGGCTGTCAGCGTGGGCAGTGGAGCCGTAGCAGATGCAATCGGCGAGCGAGTCGCGCTCGGCGTGGCGCTCGCCGGCGCGATAGTGGGAGACTGAGTCGCCGGCCCGGCGGTGAGCGTTAGTGACGGAACGCAATTGTTCAATAACACCGTCAAAGAATAGGAATCGGTACTCGCTACCACTATATCCAGCTTCCCATCATTATTTAGATCGGCCAGCGCTACCGCAGTAGGGCGCGCAAAATCGGGCAGCGTTACAGGCGCAGCGAAATTGCCGTCCCCATAACCCAACAGAATGGATACATCATGAGAGTCGCTGTTGCCCACACTCAGATCGGGCTTACCGTCACCGTTGAAATCACCAATGGCAACCGTCATAGGGTAAGCGCCGCTACGATAGAATTGGGGCGCACCGAAATGACCGCTCCCGTTATTCAACAAAACCGCTACCCCATCCCCGCCGGACACATTAGCCACCGTCAGCACCACATCCGGTTGACCATCGTTGTTCAAATCGCCGACCGCTAACGCGATTGTGTAGGACATTCCAGGATAGGTAGCCGGCGATGCGAAAGTGCCGTCGCCATTGCCGTGCAGAACCATAACCGTCGCCGTTGTTGCCACTACCAGATCAACGGTGCCGTCACCGTCTACATCGGCTGCAACGACCCCTTGCGCGTTATTCGATCCTAATACAGACTGTGCTGGAGCAAAAGTTCCGTCGCCGTTGCCCAATTGTACTACGACACTGCCTTGGTAGCTGTTAACATACACTAAGTCTAATTTGCCGTCATGGTTAAAATCGCTCACAGATAACCCATCAGCCGACACACTACCCGCTAGCGGGGTCGGTGGGC
This sequence comes from Chloroflexia bacterium, assembly GCA_038228295.1. Taxonomy (GTDB): domain Bacteria; phylum Chloroflexota; class Chloroflexia; order QHBQ01; family JAICKM01; genus JAICKM01. The sequence goes on from JBBRPH010000022.1 coordinate 20,622, forward strand.
TAAGGGTGCCTGCGCCAGTGCCCGCCAGCAAGTTTACATTGGCGAGGTTGGGCGACCCTTCTTCACTACCGGTCACCAAATCAAGCTGCCCATCGCGGTTAAAGTCGCCTAGCGTAATAGAGCGTGGATAGAAGCCGGCAGGAAAACTTGTCGCGGGGCGGAAAGTGCCGTCGCCATTACCGATCAATATGACGACTGTGCCGTTAGTGTCATAGCTAACCACGACCAGATCAAGAATACCATCGTCGTTAAAGTCGCCCACTGCCACGCCGTTGGGCCAAGTACACGCGGAATAATCCGTGCGCGTGAAGCTGACATTGCCGCAGGCGACGGTCGGCACCACGCGCGGGTGGGCGGCAGTATGAGCCGGCGTATGGGCCGCCGGCGACGTGGCACGTAGCGGCTCTGCTGACGGCAGCAAACCGATCACGATCAGGCTGCCGAACAAGAGCACGCCAAAGGCCGACATGAGAATCACTTTAGCAGACATTGGGAGAACTCCTGTGGACCAGAGAGCCGAAGGTAAGAGAATATAGAGGGTACCGGCCGCAGTATAGCACCGTCGGCCAATCCGTACAATCCGCCGACCGACCTCCCACCGGGCATAAAAGCGGTCGAAAAACCGGGCCGCCGCCAACAGACACGGGACACGGGACACCGGTCATCTGTTACGTCGTCGCCCGTTTCACGTTTGCCCGTTCCCGGTTATAATAAGAGCCAACAACCTGAGAGGCTGAGAGGAGACGCACGTCATGGAGATTGAACGGATACGGACGCTGGTCGGTCCCAACATCTGGGCGTACCGGCCGGTGCTGGAAATCTGGCTGGATATTGGTGAGTTCGAGGCCAAGCCGTCAAACGAGTTGCCCGGCTTCACCGAACGGCTGGTTGCCCTCCTGCCCAGCCTGTGGGAACACCGCTGCTCTGAGGGACGGCCCGGCGGCTTCCTCGAACGGCTGCGGCTCGGCACCTACATGGGCCATATCCTCGAACACGTCATCCTCGAAGTACAATCGCTGGCCGGCATGGACGTAGGCTACGGGCGCACACGCAGCACCGGGCGCTATGGGCAGTACCGCGTCGTAGTAGATTACAAGGATGAAGAAGCGGCCAAGCTGTGTGTATATTTGGCGCTGGAGATTATCGCCGCCCTGACCGCCGATCCGCCGCAGCCGTTCGACCTCAAGCCGCGCCTAGAAGAAATCCGCGCGATCGGCGAAGATAATATGCTCGGCCCTAGCACGCAGGCGCTGGTAGATGCCGCCAAAGCACGGGGCATCCCCTGGTTCCGGCTCAACGACAGTAACCTGGTGCAGTTGGGGCATGGCCGCTACGCCCGCCGCATTCAAGCCGCCGAAACCTCACACACCACCAACATCGGTGTGGAGATCGCCTCGGACAAAGAACTGACCAAAGCTTTGCTGGGGCGCGTGGGAGTGCCGGTGCCGGAAGGCCAGGTGATCCGTAGCGCAGACGTGGCTTGGGATGCGGCGCAACGGGTGGGCCTGCCCGTCGTCGTCAAACCAAAAGACGGCAACCAGGGCAAAGCGGTCAGCGTCAATCTGACCACGCAGGAACAGGTGGAGGCGGCCACACGCCTGGCGCTGGAATACGATAGTCGCGTAATCATCGAGCGCTTCTATCCCGGCAACGATTACCGGCTGCTGGTAGTAAACGGCAAACTGGTCGCCGCCGCGCTGCGCCGCCCGGCCCAGGTGGTGGGCAACGGTAGCGACGCGGTGCGGACGCTAGTGCAGCGCGTCAACGAAGACCCGCGGCGCGGCATCGGCCACGGCGCGGCCATGACCCGCATCCGCCTGGATGATGCCGCCGCGCTCACGCTGGAAAAGCAGGAGTTGACCTGGGACAGCGTGCCCGCCGCCGGTGCGGTCGTCTTTTTGCGTGATAACAGCAATCTCAGCACCGGCGGCACGGCGACCGATGTGACCGACGAGGTACACCCCGATAATGCCGCTATCGCTGAATTGGCCGCACGTACCGTAGGTCTGGACATCGCCGGGGTGGATGTGGTGACGCGCAATATCCGCCACTCGATGCACGAGAACGGCGGCGGCATCGTTGAAGTGAACGCCGCACCGGGCTTGCGGATGCACCTCTACCCGGCCGAAGGCAAAAGCCGCCCGGTTGGCGAGGCCGTGATGGCGATGCTCTTCCCACCGGAGCGACCGAGCCGCGTGCCGCTCATCGCTATCACCGGCACCAACGGCAAGACCACCGTCACGCGCATGATCGCCGCCGTCTACGCGACCATGCGCCAATTCGTCGGCATGACGACGACCGACGGCATCTATTTCGACGGCTGCCTACGGGTGTCAGGCGATTGCAGCGGGCCGCGTTCCGCCGAAGCCGTATTGCAACACCCCGATGTAGAGGTGGCCGTGCTGGAGACGGCGCGCGGCGGCATCTTGCGCTCCGGCCTGGGCTGGGATAAATGCCGGGTCGCCGTCGTCACCAACATCAGCAACGACCACCTGGGGCTGGACGGTATTGACAGCCCCGAACGGCTGGCCGAAGTCAAGCGTGTGCCGGTGGAGAGCGTCGCCAAAGGCGGCTGCGCGGTGCTGAACGCCGAAGATCCACTGGTGGCGGCGATGGCCGACGCGACCCAGGAAGCGGTGATCTACTTTGGCCGCGATCCACGGGGGCTGGTCATGTCGCGCCATCTGGCGGCAGGCGGCAAGGCCGTCTTCCTGCGGGGCAACACCGTCACGCTGGCCGAAGGCGCGCAGGAAACGCCTCTACTTGACGCGAACGACATCCCCGCCGGCATGGGCGGCAAAATCGCCTTCCAGATCGTCAACGCCATGACCGCCGCCGCCGCCTGCTGGGGCGCAGGCTGCCCGCTGGACGCGATCCGCCTGGGCCTCCGCACCTTCCAGCCTGACGTGGACACCGCGCCGGGCCGCTTCAATCTGTTCACGGTCGGGCAAGCCACCGTCATCCTCGATTACGGCCACAACCCGAAGGCGCTGCTGGCGATCCGTGATGCCGTGCGGGCGCTGGCTCCGCAGCGCGCCATCGGCGTGGTGGCTGCGCCAGGCGACCGTCGCGATGCCGACATCGGCGAGCTGGCGCGCATTGCCGCCGCCACGTTTGACCGCATCATCATCCGCGAGGACACCGATCTGCGCGGGCGCGAACCGGGCGAGGTGGCCGAGCTGATCTGCGAGAGCATTAGCGCCGCCCGGCCTGACCTGCCGGTGACGATCATCCGCGACGAGGCCACGGCCATTCGTACCGGTATCGAGGAAGCCGCGCCGGGCGATCTGGTGGTGGCCTTTATTGACGCGGTGCAAGACAGTATCGCGCTGGTGCGCGCCGCCGCCGCCGAAGCCGCATCGGGCACCAGCAGCCTAGCCTGTTCGCTCGGTCCTGCGCCTGGCCCGCGCCCCGCTGCCGCACTACCCAGCGCTCTGCGCCCTCGCTCCGGCCTGACCCCAGTGCCGCCGACACTTACCGCAGCACCCGCCGTAGCACGCCCCGGCGATGGGGAGGAGCGGTTATAAGCGTGGGCGACGGCGACCTCTCCCGCCAACCCCCGCTCCTAGAAAAGGAGGGGGAGTTAGGCGACTTACAGACGACGGCGAGCGGGTCAATTCAGAACTCAGAACTCAGAACTCAGAACTCCGCTCAGGGGACGCTGCTGATCGTCGGCGGGTCGGAGCGGTTGGACAAGCGGTTGGCGATCCTGCGGACGTGGGTGGAACTGTCCGACCGCGTGCCGGGGCGGCGCGAGCAGGTGATCATCACCTCGGCGACTGGGCACCCGGAGGCGCTGGGCGGCGAGTATGTGCGCGCTTTCCGCCATTTAGGCTGGCCCGCCGACTTGATCCACCTGCCGCCACTGGCGACGCGCGAAGACGCCCAGGACTCGCGTACCGCCGAACGGATCGCCCGCGCTGCCGGTATCTGGATGACAGGCGGTGATCAGGTAGACTTGGTGGACATTCTACGCGACACGCCGGCGGGTCATGCGCTGCTGACCGCCTATCAGGCCGGTGCGGTAGTCGGCGGCACCAGCGCGGGGGCGACGGCGCTGGGCGACCCGATGATCGCGCGTGGCGGCGGCAGCGGCGAACTGCGGCGCGGCGAGGTGGTGCTACACCCCGGCTTCGGTCTCGCCGGCCACGGCCTGATCATTGATACGCACTTTGGTCGCCGCGGCCGCTTCCCGCGCTTGGCTGCGGCGGTCGTTGAACACCCGCCCGCCGTGGGCATCGGCCTCGACGAAAACACCGCCTTGCTCGTCCCACCCCACGGCCCTGCTGAAGTAATCGGCCAAGGCGTAGTCTACATCCTCGAAGCCCCGCCCGGTGCCGATCCCAGTGCCGCCCTCGCGCCCCCGCTCACGCTCTACTTGCTGCGCGCCGGGCAGACGTGGGTGGTGCAACGTGAAACGTGAGGACGTATGGCGTAGGCTACTAGAGGCGGCTATAATCGCTTATGGGGCACTACGGGATAGGTCTTGTAGCTGCCCAACGAGGCGTATCAAACTAGTAGGTCGCCGGACGGGATCGGTAAAATCGGCATAAGTCAGGTGCGTGATTCGCAACGGGGGATCACAAGCAGTTAGCATAATGGGGATTAAGCGACGCAATTTGCCGTTAGGATCTTGGGTCGCTGTTAATTGCGCCTCAAAGTCGGACCAACTACTAGCGACCCAGTTAGCAGTCATCACGATTAGGGTATAACGGCTGCTGGTGACCGCCCGCTCGATGTTATTTACAATAGGCAGACCGATGAGAAAATCGTCGGTGTCAATGCAAACGCGCAAGCCTGCATTCTTTAGAGCCGGAACCAACTCGTCTTGTACCCACTGACGATCGGCGGAAGCATAGCTGACGAAGACATCATAAAGCGCGACAGCAGGGTCTGTAGTACGAAGAGTTGGGGCCGGCGCTGTGCTAGGGGGTTTGTTTAGTGGACTTGAAACGGGCGGAGCTGCTGAGCCGGCGTTAAAAGTCAGCGTATCCACATTGCCGCCGATAACCGGTCCATGGATCGTGGTTGAGCCGAAGAATTGCACACCCCCATGTGTGACGGCGGGCGGCGCGCCGGTTGGTGACCCAGCCGACGAAGGCAGTGCATTCTCCGTAGCCTCGACTACCGACAGACCACGGGCGCGCGCGAACTCCCGCAGCGCCGCATGGTCGGGGTTGGCGGCTTGGGCGGCAGTGATTAGATCGCCGACTTTATCGTGCGCTTCCGCCCATTGCAACAGGTCGAATACCTGATCCTGGAGGTTGTTATTGCCCATAACCGTGAGAACCTGGGCACCTAACCCCATGCTAACCATCCGCCGCAACGCGCCGGCATCCGGGAAAGCCGCGACCAAAAGGTTGAATAACTCCCGGCGCTGTGCTGTAGCCAATTCCATCTGCCTACTCCTGCAATTCAGAACGCAACGCTCAGCACTCCGGCCTACTTCGCCGGCGCGACGGCCAGGCCGTCGTTCTCTTGCGAGGCCCACATCTGGAGGAAGCGCGGCCAGGGTACTTCGTACTCATAGGCGCGATTGGCGTTAGTGCTGGTGGGGCCGAGAACATCGCGGATCACGGCAACTTGGCTGTTGTAGCCGATCACCACGGCAGCGTGATCGTTGCCGAGGACGGTGTGGTAGCTCCGGCCGTTGGGCATGATCCAGAGCGCCGGGCGACCAGCCAGGAAGTCGGCAGTGGTCTTGATCCACACCAATTCGCCTCGGCGCAACGCGGCCTCAATGCCGGCCTGGGTATGCACCGGTGTGACGCGCAGGCCGTAGTGGTCGAAGATTTTGCGGACGGCCTGACCAGTAGAACGCGCCAGGAAGTTAGTCGCATAGTCGCCGGAATAATACTGCGTCACGTCACCACCATGGATGATCACGCCCTGCTTGGTCTCCTCCCAGGTCGGTTCCACGCTTGTATCAATACCGACCAGCGGGATTAGGTCTTCGGTCGTGGTCTGAATGCCATCGGTCGCCAGCACTACCCAGGCAGCATCAAACTCGCAGGTGAAGTGGGCAACTTGGTGCTGCTTAAGAGCGGCGGGAATATACGCATCATAGTGTGTGCCGGGCGGCTGCGTGGGCAACGCACTCGCCCCCGCCGGCGGTGCGGCAGGAGGGATGGGTGCCGGCGTTGCCAAGGGGATGGTCGGCGGCGCAGTCGGCGGCAGGGTCGCGATGGGCGGCGGCGTGGCGGTCGGGAGGCCGGCGGTCGCGGTCGGTAGCAGCGGAGCATGAGTCGGCGCGATAGCGGCCGTTGGCGAGGGCAGCCGCGTAACTGTGGCCGGCAACGACGTATGGGTCGGCGGCAGCGGCGTATTAACCGGTATCTGAGTCTGGGTCGGCGGCAGCGGCGTGGCCGTCAGTGGGAGCGGGGTGTCCGTGGCAGGTAGTGCCGAGTCAGTCGGCGCTGCCACTGTGTCGGTCAGCGGCACAGGCGTGCCGGTCGGCATTAGAGCGGTTGCGGTCGGCGGCACAGTAGTAGCGCGCGGCGGCACGGCCGTATCCGCCGGCGGCAGGGGCGTATCGGTCAAAGCAATGGTAGCGGCCACTATCGGCAGCGGTGTGGCAGAAGCGGCGTTATTGCCGGTATCACAAGCACTCACGAGCAGAGCGCATAGCGGGATCAGGAGCGCGTGGCGCAGATGGAGGGTAGTCAACATGGCTCTATTATCCCATATCCGATGGCAGGCTGCAACGGCGATGCGGAATGTAGCAGCGCTGCTTGCCCCGCCCGTGAGATGTGGCGGCCCGGCCGGTGCGCGCAAAAATCAGGGCGCGTGCGTTTCTAATAGCAGCAGAAGCAGCACTTGGCGAGTCGCACAGACTGACGCGGTTTAGAGACAGAAAGGCACAGTCATGAAACGAGTGATCCTATTCAGCCTGATCTTGATCAGCCTACTGGCGAGCAGCGCAGCGCTGCCCGGTCAGGCGGCGATCGCGACTAACATGGACCACGAAGCCCTGCCCACCGGCGCAACGGTGGAGACGGTGCTGGCGAACCTCAGTCCGGCGGTGGCGCTGGCTTTCGACCCTAGCGGGCGGCTGTTTTTCACCGAGAAAAGCGGCGCGGTGCGACTAGTGGCCGGCGGGGTACTGCAATCTGCACCGGTGATGCGCTTCGCCGTGGATACCTGCTCGGAGCGCGGGCTGCTCGGGCTGGCCCTCGACCCGCAATTCGCGGTCAACCACTTGGTCTATGTCTATTATAGCGGCGCCTCCGAGTGTGGGGCCACCAGCAACCGCGTGGTGCGCTTTACCGAAACCGACGGCGTGGGCCACGACCCGCAGACGATTTTCGAGTCGCGGCAGACCGCAGGCAACCATAACGGCGGCAGCATCCATTTTGGCCCCGACGGTAAGCTCTATGTCACGGTCGGCGACAATGCGAACGCGGCCAACGCGCAAGATCTGACGGTGACGAACGGCAAATTGCACCGCATCAACCCCGACGGCAGCATCCCCACCGACAACCCGCACTTTGGCGCGGGCGCGCTACCCTCGCTGTTCGCCGTCGGTTTACGCAACAGCTTCGACTTCACCTTCGACTCGCGCAGCAGCGCGATCTTCGCCAGTGAAAACGGCCCCAATTGCGACGACGAGACCAACCGCATCGTCGGTGGCTATAATTACGGCTGGCGCGCCGATTACCCCTGCGATGATGCCGCGCCCGACCCGCACTACAACACCATCGCACCGCTTTGGTATGCGCCGCAGGGCGCGTGCTGTGTCGCGCCGACCGGTATCGAGGTCTACCGAGGCACGCGCGTGCCGGCCTGGACCGATAGCCTGTTCCAGTGCAACTACAATAACGGCGCACTCTTCCACTTTCGCCTGAATGCCGACCGGACCGCGATTATAGGTGCGGCAACGGTAGACGGCGTGAAATGCAACCTGAGCATTGTGAACGGCCCCGACGGCGCGCTATACTATTTAGAAGGCGGCGGCTATCAGGCGGCCACGCTCAAACGCATTACCGGCGCAGCGGCCGCCGCGCCCAGCGCGACTCCAGTCGGCAGCGCAGCAACTCCGATCCCGCCGACCCTTACCCCGTTGCCGCCCACGCCCGCGTCGGGTGGGCCGCTGATTACGCTAGCTGATCCGCTGTTCTACACAGCCTGGGAGCGGGTGGATCGACCGGTACTGGAAGGGCGGGCGCTACGCTCATGGACGTGGGGACCGGTGGGCCATGCGGCGGTGCAGGAGCCGTTTGGCGAGGCTACTCGGCTGGTGCAGTATTTCGACAAGGGCCGCATGGAGCGCAACCCTATTGTCGGCGACGGCCCTAGTTTCGTCAGTAACGGCTTGCTGGTGGTGGAGATGTTGAGCGGGCGCATCCAGATCGGCCCGGCGCAGTACGAGACGCGCCCACCGCCGGCACTGCCGCTGGGCGGTGACGGCTCCGGCAACCCGGCCCCGTCGTATGCCGCGTTTGCGCGGGTGGCCTCACTGTCCGGCGAGAACCGAGCGACCGCCGCAGTAGGCACCGCCCTGACTGCGCATCTCGACGCCGACGGTACGGTGCATCCGGGCGCAGCACCCGCCTCAGCAGCGGTGGCGGCCTATCGTCCCGAAACCGGTCACAATATCCCCGATGTGTTCTACCGCTACCTGACCGCGAGCGGCCCGATCTACGACAACGGTTATCACACCGCGCCGATCTATGACTGGGTAGCAACTGTTGGTTACCCGATCAGCGAAGCCTACTGGACGCGCATCACCATCGGCGGCACTACACAAGACGTGCTGGCGCAAGCCTACCAGCGCCAGATCCTGACCTACATCCCGGCCTACACCGCGCCCTGGAACGTGCAACTCGCTAACGTCGGCGCGACGTATTACCGCTGGCGCTATGGGCGGGCGCCGTAGAACTCCGATCTACGGCGTGACCGCATAGCCCTGCGCCAGCCATGCCGCCATGCCGCCGGTGACGTTGTGGATTTGGGTGTAGCCCTGGCGACGTAGTAGACTGCCGGCGAGGCTGCTGCGGTAGCCGCTACCGCAGATCACAGCCAGAGGATGATCACGAGGCAGGTCAGCCGGCTCCGTAACGAGGCTATTGGCGAGGCGGTGAACCGCACCGGCGATATGCCCGCTCTGCCATTCGTCGGCGTTACGTACATCAACTACTTGCAGCGGTGTGGCCGAGTCGATCATTCTTTTCAAGGCGGCGACACTGATCTGCGCCACTGTAGCGACGGGCCGGCCGGCGGCAGTCCAGGCATCCATGCCGCCCGCCAGCACGCCCACTGCCCCGTCCAAGCCAATGCGGTGCAGTTGGGTGAGGGCGGCGGCGACATCCGTGGGTGCGGCGACTACCAGCAGCAGCGCATCCTCGGCGGACAAGGTCGAGCCGGCCCAGGTGGTGAAGCGATTATCGAGACCGACATTGATCGCGCCGACGACATGGCCCGCGCCGAAAGCCGTCGCCTCGCGTGTATCCAGCACCGTGGTCTGCGGCTGGGCCACGCGGGCAGCGAATGCGGCGGGATCAAGCAGTGCCAGCGTAGGCGGCGCGCCGAGCGGCGGCCCGGCCTGATTGATCGGGCGCATTCGCGGGTAGTAGGCGGGGATCGTCGGCTGGTTGCTCAGCACAGCGCGCACGAACGCCGCCGGGCCGTCATGCTGCAAATAGGGATTGGTCGCCTTTTCGTAGCCGATGGTCGAAGTGCGCGTGCTGGAAATGGCGGCGCCGCACGACGAGCCGGCCCCATGCGTCGGTAGCACGATCACCGCGTCGCCCACCGGCAAGATCTTGTGGTGCAGGCTGTCGTAGAGTTGCGGAGCCAGTTTCGCGCCCAACGCCGGACCGAGCAGATCCGGCCGGCCCACCGACCCCACCAACAAATCGCCGCCACTGAAGATCAGGGCGGGCAGCGTGGGACTGCGTTTGGTGTCATAGACCAGATAACAGAGGTGTTCGGGCGTGTGGCCGGGCGTTTCCAGCACCCGCACCTGGAGTTCACCAAAACACAAGCGGTCGTCGTCGCGCAACGGCTGGTGGTCATAGCGCAAGCCCGCTGCGGCGCTGTGGCCGATCACGGCCCCGCAGGCGGCGGCCAACTCGCGGCTGCCCGACACATAATCATTGTGCAGGTGCGTCTCCAGGATATGCGTGATCCGCAACCCCCGATCCTGGGCCGTGCGCAAGTAATCGTCAATATCACGCTTGGGATCGACCACGAAAGCAACTCCGGCTTCGGTGGAACCGATCAGGTAGGAATAATGACCCAGGCTTTCGACATAAAATTGCTGTAGAAACATGGGGGGTACGCTCCTCGCCTTTGAGGGGTGACAGGCCGCCGGCCCACAGGGGCCAAGAGTTACGCCCTCAGTGTACACCCTGGCCGCGCGCTTGGCAACCGCACGCTTGACGTAAACGCAGGCTTGCCGTATAAAGCCGGTATGCGAAACCCCTGGCTCGATTCGTTGCTCATTGGCCTCGGCGCGGTGGCCGGGGCCAATGCACGCTACTGGCTGACCACCCTATTCGTGGATCGCTTCGGCCCGACCTTTCCCTGGGGTACGCTGGTGATCAATGTCAGTGGCAGCCTACTGATCGGCCTGATCATGGCCGTGCTAACCACGCGCAACGAAAGCGATCCCACACTGCGCCTCCTGCTGGTGACGGGTTTCTTAGGTGCCTACACCACGTTCTCGACTTATACGTATGACACGGTGCGCCTGTTCGCCGGGGGCGCGAACGGAGCCGCGCCGGCGAACGCGCTGGGCAGCATGGTGCTGGGCTTGGGCGCGGCGGCGTTGGGCCTGTGGCTGGGCAGCCGGCTAGCGTGACCCGACGCCGGCTGGGGGTGCTTGCGTTGCTGCTGCTGGGCGGCGCGGCGCTCGCATTGGGCTGGAGCCTGACCCGCCCGGCTCCGCGCCCGCTGGGAGCCGCCCTGCTCTGGCTGGCCGAGGACTCGGCGGGGCGTATTTATGCCGGCGATGCCGAGCGCGATCTGATCTGGATTTTCGACAGCAGCGGGCGTGCGCTGGGCGTGCTGCGGCCTTTCGCGACGACAGTGGGCACGCCGGGGCCGGGTATTCAGCCACCCAACCGCAGCCGCGATCCCCTCGCCGCCGGCGAAGTCGAGTCGCGCTTTTGCGGATTGGCGGTGGATAGTGCCGACCATTTATATGTGGTAGACCTCTTGCACCGCCGATTGCAGCAGTGGGATCGTAGCGGCCAATTACGCGCCGGTTGGCCGCTACCGCCCAATTACGTACCGGGGCCGGGCTGCCTAGCCGCCGCCGAGTCGGTCTACTTGGCCGACGGGCAAGGCATGATCTATCGCTACACGGATGGGCCGCCGCCGGTCGTGCTGGGGCCGGCGCGCCCACCGCTGCGCGGGCTGGCCGTGGCCGCCGACGGTGCGCTGCTGCTGTTGCACGACCGCAGCATGGAGCGCATCCCGCGCAGCGGCGCAGCAGCGGCCATCAGCCCGCTACCTGCCCCAGCCACTGCGCTGCGCGTGCCTTACGGCGCGATCCTGGGCCGACACAACGGTGAGACGATGGTAGGCGACATCACCACCAGCCGGGTGCTGCGCTTCGACGCGCAAGGCACTGCCCTGCCGGCGTTCGGCAGCCCCAGCTTACTGCGTCGGGTCGGCGGCCTAGCCGAAGACCGCTACGGGCGCATCCTGGTCAGTGATCCCGCCACCCGCACGCTGCATCGCTTCCAGGCCGACGGCACACCCGATGTCGTCTGGACTAGCCCCGCCGAACCCGGCGAGTGAGGCGATAGCGGGCGGCTACCGGCAGCGGTTGGTAGCGCGCCCCCCACTGCACACCACCGTCTAACGTGCTATACTGTTGCTACATAATTATCACCATACCTCCGACGCCTGCTTACGTTTTATGTGTTATGCACGGGAGAAGCCGCTATGTCCGAGCCTCGACCACCCACCGTCCTTTGCCTAGCAAGTTATGAGAAAGGGTACGCTTTTTTGCGTGAGTGCAAGCGCGAAGGCTGCCGGGTGCTGCTGCTGACCCTCGAAAGGCTGGCCGAGGGTGAGTGGCCGCGCGACTGCATTGATGAAGTTCACCTGATGCCCAGCCTAGCGCAACGCCAAGACGTGATTCATGCCGTCAGCTATTTGGCGCGACACCAGCCGATTGACCGCATCGTGCCGCTTGACGATTACGACGTAGAGACCGCCGCCGCGTTGCGCGAGCACCTACGCTGCCCCGGCATGGGCGACACCACGGCCCGCTTTTTCCGCGATAAGCTCGCCATGCGCGTGCAGGCGCAGGACCGGGGCATTCTGGTGCCGTCGTTTGTCCATGTGCTGAACTATGAGCGGGTGGCCGCATGGATGGAGCACACCCCCGCGCCGTGGGTGCTGAAGCCGCGCTCCGAAGCCTCGGCGGTCGGCATCCAGAAGATCAATAACGCCGAGGATCTGTGGCCGCTGCTGGATAAATTGGGTGACCGCCAATCATATTATGTGCTGGAGCAATATATCGCCGGCGATGTATATCATGTGGATGCGATCAATGCGGAGCGCGAAGTGGTCTTCGCCCTGGCCCATCAATACGGCCACCCGCCGATGAACGTAGCGCACGAGGGCGGCATCTTCACCAGCCACACCCTACCACGCGACTCCGCCGACGCGCAAACGCTGCTCTCGTTGCACCGCGAGCTGATGCAGGCGCTCAACATGGTGCGTGGGGTAACGCACACCGAGTTTATCAAGGGCCGTGCCGATGGGCGCTTCTACTTTTTGGAGACCGCGGCACGTGTCGGCGGCGCGTATATCGCCGAGTCAGTCGAGGCAGCGACCGGCATCAACCTATGGGCCGAGTGGGCCAAGATCGAGGTGTCGGGTGGGACTACGCCTTATGTCGTGCCGCCCGCGCGTAGCGACTATGCCGGGCTGCTTGTCTCGCTGGCGCGCCAAGAGTGGCCCGACCTGAGTGCCTACACCGACCCGGAGATCGTCTGGCGCTTACATCGCAAAAACCACGCCGGCCTGGTGGTGGCCGCGCCCGATCCCGCCCACCTGGCCGCGCTGCTCGCCTCCTACACCCAGCGCTTTGCTGACGACTTTTTCGCCACCCTGCCGCCGCCCACGAAGCCGACGAACTAATCCAGTCCGCCCATCGCACACCGTACCGTGGATGTACCTCTTTAACTTAGCACTAGGAGGTTCCGGGATGAAAGCAACGCCAACTATACTGCCGGACACGGGCCTCCCGCAGCCGCCGCAACTTCAGGAAGTCGCCGACGGCATCTATGCGTATCTGCAACCCGATTGGACCTGGATGATCAACAACACAGGGTTCCTGGTCGGCTCCGACAGCGTGACGGTGGTGGATACCTGCGGCACTGAGCCGCGCACCCAAGCCTTTATCCAGGCTATCCGCACCGTCAGCGATCAGCCGCTCCGCACCCTGATCAACACGCATCATCACGGCGATCATACCTATGGGAATTGGCTGTTGCCGGAGGCGACCATCATCGCCCAGGACAAGTGTCGGCAGGCGGTCATCGCCAACGGCCTGAGCCTGCAACACCTGTTTCCCACCGCAAATTTTGGTGAGGTACGGGTCCAACCGCCGTTTGTCACGTTTGCCGAGGGGATTACCGTCTATGTGGACGCATTGCGGTTGGATGTGTTTCATCTCGGCCCAGCGCATACCACCAACGATAGTGTGGTGTGGATCGCGGAGAAAAAGGTACTCTTTGCCGGCGATCTAGTATTTAAGAATTGTACCCCTTTTGTGTTGGAGGGGGCGATTGCGCCCTATTTTACGGCATTGGAACGGCTGCGCGCTTTAGGGACCGACACGATTGTACCGGGGCATGGGCCGGTTTGCGGCCCAGAGGCGTTAGACGAAGTGGCCGGGTATCTACGCTTTATTCAGGAGGTAGCCCACGCAGGGGTCGCGGCTGGACTCACCCCGTTGGAAGCAGCCCGTGCCACCGATCTCGGCCTCTATGCCGGGCTGTCGGACCCCGAGCGTATTGTGGGCAATCTCCACCGCGCCTACTCCGAGCTACGGGGCGAACCCGCCGGCACCCCCTTGCCCCTGCTGCCCATCGTGCGCGAGATGGAAGCCTATAGCGGGCATCCCGCGCGCTGCTTTGCCTGAAAGATCCGCTTTAGCAATGGACCCAACGCTGACAGCACTGTAGGCGATTAAACCGGAAGCGCCGCTAGAGGCACCTCTGCGTCCATCGGCCGGCGACGAGCCAGCAGCAGCACAACAATACCCAGCGCGGTGAGAACGGCGGCGGCGGGGAAAACGGCGAACAGGCTCACCTGCGTGACCAGACTGCCCAGCGCGGGGCCGAGCGCCAAGCCGGCGTTGACCGGCAGGTAGGAGAAGGCCATCACCCGCCCGCGCACCGGAGCCGGGGTGGAGTTGGAGAGGACAGCAAAGGAGAGGGCGAACACACCGGAAGCCACACCGTTAATCGCCGCCCAAGCCGCCGCGAAAGTCACCAAATCGCCGGCGAAGAGAGGCAGCGGCCACAGCAGCACGGTGATCGCCGCGCCGATCAGCAGCACGCGCCACAGGCCCAATCGGTCGGCCAACGCGCCCATCAGCGGACTACAAACCAGCGTGGTCAAGCCGCCCGCACCCAGCACCCAGCCGACGGCCGTGCCCTGATCGGCACCGTGGTAGAGCCGCGCCACCGCCAGCGGCAGATAGGTGAGCGCCATCATCCAGCCGCCAAATAGCAGAAACAGTGCCGAAAACAGTACCCGCAAGCGGGGCGAGCGCCCGACGATGCCTACCGAGTCCCAGGCCATCCCCAGCAGCGAGCCGCGGTTGGTTCCCACATAGTTGTCGCGATAGCCGAAGCCGGTCGCCAATACCACGCAGGCTAACAGGACCACGTCTATACCCATCAACACCTGGAAGCCCCAATGATCCAGGATCGGCCCACCAAGCAGCGGACCGAGGAAGGCCGCCAGCGGTCCCGCCCCATTCATTACCGAGAACGCCAGTGCGATGCGGCCCGGCGGTGTGCGTTCGGCCAACGTGGTCATCATCAGGCCACTGTTGCCGAGCGAGAAGTTTTGCACGGTACGCGCCAACAAAAACACCCAGACGTTGCCCGCCAACAGCGCCAGGAGGCCCGCCAGTAGGTGCGCCACAAACGAGCGCACGATCACGGGTTGGCGCGAGTAGCGGTCGGCCAGCGCGCCCCAGAACGGCAGCAACGGCAGCCCCACTAAGGTGGAGACGGCGGTGATCGTGCCGGTCCAACCTTTCACATCGTCAGGCGCAATGCCCAGGTGCGGGAGGTAGAGCGGTGTGAAAGCGGTGATTTGGCCCCAGAACATGGCTTCGACAAACGAGGCCACTGTGAACAAGGTCAACAACGGCAGCCAGCGCGGAGCAGCGACAGCGGCGGTGGGATTCATATTTCTATTGTACCTGCGCTGTCAAGCGTCGGCGCACCCCTAAGCAGACACGACCTTTAGTTGCACAGGTGTAGGTACTGGACGTCCGACCTATATTGTGCTATTCTACAACATAAATCATGGGCCACACAGATACCAATTGCAAAGGAGCTGTCTATGCGCCGAAGTTTTCAATTTGAGCCGGTGAATCGCGGGGTCTTATGGACCCGGTTGAACCTGACCACGGCTCAATTAGCTGCCCTTTGTGATCTAACGACCCGCCAAGTCAGTTATTGGGCGCAGAAAGGCTACCTACCCCATTCACCGCAAAATCCTGACCGCTTTAACGGCGATGCCGCCGATATGTGTATCCTGATCAAGCAGGGGCTGAGTAGCGGATTCGGCCTGAGTCAGGCGGCGCGGTTGGCGCAGGCCCATCTAGCCGCCGAACTACGCGCCCAACCACAGATGGTAAACTTCGCCCCCCCGGCCCTGGCCGATATGCACGAAAAACTCGTCGGTGTGTCGGCTACCGTGCGTCTATTGCTGGAACTGATTGAGCCACAACTGCCGCCGCCGGATGCGGAGCGGATCACCGATAGCCTGGTCGCCGGCAACGGGCACTAACCCGGCATAGTTCTTGCATTGGTTCTAATCTATACCCGTCCGGCGGGCCGTGTCGTCCTTCGCTCTCCGGCGGACAACCCACCCGGCGGCGACTGATAGAGGAGGAACTCAAGCAATGACCACACCCCATGACAAGCACACAAACCCCCCGGCGCATAGTGCCGATAATCCCCCACTGACGCACGGCAGCGGCCAGTTCGGCGAGCTAGGCCAGGGCGGCCCCGGTAGCGATCTCACCCGGCAGATGGACAGCACCGGCCCGCAGACTGATAATAGCGGCGCGGTGGAGTTCATCCCGTGGGATGCTGCCGGCAAAATTGACGACGAAGTGGAACGCCGCACATGGCCGCCGGGTCAGGGGCCGAATGCGCCGGCAGGTACACCGCCGGCACCCAGCGGCGATGTCCACACCGGCGCGGTAAAGGGCGGCACCCATCAGGGCCAAGAAGACACCGGGCCGGGCCGCTACGGTGGGCCAACCGGCCATACAATGGCCGCCCAGCGCTACGCCGGGGCAAGCGACAACGCACCGACCGATCCGGTAGCCGGTGCCGTCACCACACTCGCTGCTGAGACCGCCGCCGACCACACAATGCGCCCGGCCGGCCCCGGCGGGCAACATCAGACCTGGGAAGGCGGCACGGCCGGCGACCAAGCGATGCAGGCCGCGCAAACCTTTGAACATACCGGCGGGCAGCCCACACCGGCCGCCGATACACACCCTAGCGGTGGCGGCAGCAGTAGCCGGCATAGTGGCACAGCAGGTAGCAGTGGACAGCATACCGGCCCTAGCAGCACGGGTCATAACACACCCCAGTCGAGCGGGCACGGCGAGACACATAAATAGGCACTACGCTACTACCCGCCGTTCATAACAACAGATAGCCCCATAAAAACAATAAGCAGCCAATGGGATACCTAAGTTAAACCCATTGGCTGCTTATTGTTTTTATTGTATAGCAGGCTAATATCCTCGCCATAATGCTTCGCGGCGCAGCTTAGATCAACCCGTCAGTCGTGTTACTTCGTGTTCTTAGGCATCAAAATCATCGACTCAAGCAAAAGGCCACGCATAACCCGCAACGGCCCAGCCGGGCAGCGCCTCGCGGCGCAGCAGTGTTGCAATCGCCACCCGGTGCGCTTCGCCGCCTTGCCCGGCCCAGTGGCGATGGACCACGCCGAGCAGATCGAGGTGATAGGCCAGCGCGTAGTAATGGGCTTGCTGCACAAACGCGGGCGGTAAGCGCCCGCCGGCGGTGTAGCCGGCCAGGAACGCGGCCGAGTCCAGGGGATCGGTAGGGTCGGCGAACAGCGGTGGGAAGTCGAGGGCAGCAGGCCCGACCTGTGCCCACTCGAAATCGAAGACGGCACTGATCAGCGGCGCACCGGCGGCGGGTTGCAGACACATAGCGTTCCAGAGGCCGAAATCGCCGTGGACCAAACTACGCGGCGGCCTGACCGGTACGCAGGTGCGGTATGCGACGAACCAGGCGCGTACTACCGCCAGTTCATCGGCCGGCAGCAGCGCGAGGTCAGCGGCTTGGGCCAATAAGTGATCAGTGTGGCAGGCTGTAACGGCCGCCCAAGACTCGTCCGTGCCCAACATCGCCGTCGCCGTGTCCCAGCCGCCGTAGCGGTCGCCCGGCAGCGGCAGGCTGTGCAGTCGTGCCAACGTCGCACCCAACTGCTGAGAGAGGTCCGCTTGTTCGGCATACGTAGCGGTGGACCAGAGGGTATCGCCCGGCCGGCCGGGCAGGTATTCTAGCAGCAGGTAGTCGTAGGGAAGAATACGGCGATCCGTGTCCACAGCCAGCACGGCCGGTACACCTACCGTCCCTAGTCGCCCCGCCACCCAACGTAGCGCCCAGGCTTCTTTAGCGATCTTCGGGCTATCGGGTTCGCGCTGATTGATCCGTAACACAGCCTGCCCGTTCAGCAGCCAGGCCGGATTAACCACACCACCGGCCAGAGGCGCGACACTGTGCAGCGGCCCTAGCTCCCACCGCGCCGCGACAGCCGCTAACTGCGCGTCGGTCGGCCGATAGGCGATCACCGCTTAGTCGCCGGCTGCGTCGCGCTAGTGTCTGGTGCGTGCTCCAATGCCTTGCGGACCGCGTCAACCAGATCATCAATATCAAACGGCTTAGGCACGACCGTGATTCCTTTGGCGGTTAGCCAACCTTCAATCTCACGCACCTGCTGAAGGGCTGCCGTACAAACCAGGATGGGGATGTCGGCCGTCTCCCGCGTCATCTTCAACTTTTGCAAGGTCTGCCAACCGTATTGTTCGGCGCCGATCAGATAATCGAGGATGATCAGATCCGGGTTGACCCGTTTGACTTCTGCAATATCGCGAATGCCGTAAGAAAACACCTCCACGCTATAGCCTTCGTCGGTCAGGATCGCACGGAATAGTTCCAGGATCTCTTGCGTGTCGTTGATGACCATAATGCACTGCGGCATAGTTTAGCCTTTCTGACTCTCGGCACGTGCAACGCGCAGAAAATGACGGTAGTCTATGACGGTTTTGTTGATGCGAAAGCCGGTGGCGGCGTACAGTGGCCCAGCCTCACGGTTGCTACTATCCATCCAGAGTTCCACGCAATCTACGCCGCGACTACGTAGCCAGCCGATGCTGTGGGTCAGTAAGGCGCGGCCCAAGCCCATACGCCGGTAAGCAGGGTCCACCCCCAGATCGTTAATCCAGCCGGTCTGTTCGCAGCGGCGGGTCTGCTCGTCGGGATTGATATAGCACCAGCAGAGGCCCATAACCTCGCCCTCCACATCCTCGGCCAGAAACAGGCCGGCGGGATCGAAACCGGGCCGTCGCAGATTGTCGCTCATTTGCTCGGTAGTTACGGCGTTGGCGTTGCGATGGTCGGCGAACGAAGCGTTGAGGATGCCGTGAACTGCGGCTTCGTCTGTCGCGGGCTGGAAAGTGCGGAGGCGGAGGCCCGGCGGCAACGACGCGGCGGGCACGACTACCGTGGCGTCCAAACGCAGCCGGGTATAACGGCGCACCGGCTCGTAGCCCAGGTGGGCGATCCAGGCGTTGGCCTGGATCAGGCGCTTATCAACAGCGAAATCAATCCACAACACGCCCATGCGCCGCGCCCGCCCGCGCACACAGTCGGCCAGAGCGGTGCCGATGCCCTGGCCGCGCCAGGGGGGGGCAACCACCACCCAGCCGCGCGCGCCATCGTCGCCGGGTTGGTGATGCACATCGGCATAGCCGACGATCTCGCCGCCTGGTTTGCCGGCCACAAAGTGGTTGTGCGGCTCGGTTTGTCTGCTCACCCATAGCTCAAACTCCCGCACGCTCGTTGCCTCATCGGCCCCGTCCACTGCGTCGGCAGCGTTGATCAGCGCTGCTACGGCGGGGATGTCGGCCGGGGTCAGCGTGCGGATCGGCGCAGGGCCCCGGTCGGCGGGCTGGAGGTCAGCAGCCATCGGGGGCAGAAGCGGTGGATTGCCGGCCGCCACGCTGATCCTGGGAGCGGCCCTCAGCCAGCAGCACGAGCCGGTTGCGGTCGGCGGGATCATAGGCGAGGGCGATATCAGTGTCGTAGAACCGTTGGCGGGCCAGGGTCAGCAAATCAGGATCGGCAGGGCTGTGCGTCTCCCAAGCCGCCGTCCAGCCGGCGTCTACATCACGCACATCCAGGATGCGGTAGACCAGTGGGTAGCTACCCAGGCCCGCCGTCGCTACATTGAGGCGGCCCCGGCGCGTAACAACCTGGTTTAGGTGGTCGTGACCTGTCAGCACCACGCGCACCGCCGACCGGCGATCCAGGATCGCCTCCACAGCAGCCCCGTTGCGACACATAAAATTATCCCACGGAACCCCGGTCCCTGTCGGATCGGTTTGCTTGTCGTAGAGGGGGTACAGCGGGTGGTGAACGGCAACGACCACCAGCGGCGCGGTCTCGACGGCCAGCGTTTGGTCAAGCCAGGCGAGTTGCGCCGCATCCACAGTACCCGCCCAATCGCCGACGATGTTAGAATCGAGGCCGATCAGGCAGGCATTGCTGTTGAGTTGAACCCGCCAACCGCCGATCTCCGAGGCAACACCATAGACATCGGGCCGCCCTAGTTGCCGGTAGAAGGCACGGCGATCTATCTTGTCTAGTTGCGGTGACCAAGCCGTATCGTGATTGCCGGGGATAGCATACCACGGCACAGCCAGCCGGTCGAGCCGAGCAACCACATCAGCTAGTTCGGCAGCCGTCCCGCCGTCCGTCAGATCGCCGGTCACGATCACCGCATCCACGCCGGGCAGCGCGTTGATCTCCGCGACGGCGGCCGTCAACAGCGCGCCGGCCCGGTCGGGCAGCACCATGCCGTTGCTGGCTGCCGCCGCGTGCCCCAAGTGAATATCGGTGATGTGGACCAGGCGCAGGTTAGCTGACATCTTTGGTCAGGGTTGCCAGGAACTCGGCGTTATCGCCGGTCTTCGCCAAGCGGGCCAGCAGCAGTTCGATACCCTCGGTGCCGCCCAGC
Source organism: Chloroflexia bacterium (assembly GCA_038228295.1). Classification (GTDB taxonomy): domain Bacteria; phylum Chloroflexota; class Chloroflexia; order QHBQ01; family JAICKM01; genus JAICKM01. Next base: position 41,115 of record JBBRPH010000022.1, read on the forward strand.
ACCGAAACCATGCGCCGCATCGTCCAGACCTGCTTAAGCGTCTGCGGGTCCAGCAGCAACTCCTCGCGGCGGGTGCCGGAGCGCACCACATCAATCGAGGGGAAGATACGCCGCTCGGCCAGCTTGCGGTCGAGGTGTAGTTCCATGTTGCCGGTGCCTTTGAACTCTTCGTAAATCACGTCGTCCATACGGCTGCCGGTATCTACCAAGCAGGTGGCGATAATCGTCAGACTGCCGCCTTCTTCCAGGTTGCGTGCCGCACCGAAGAAGCGCTTGGGCGGATAGAGCGCCACCGGGTCCATACCACCGGAGAGCGTGCGTCCGCTGGGTGGCACCTGCAAGTTGTAGGCGCGCGCTAGACGGGTGATACTATCCAGCAAGATTACCACGTCGCGGCCCGACTCGACCAACCGCTTGGCCCGCTCCATCGCCATTTCGGCCACTTTGGTGTGGTCTTCCACCGGCTCATCGAAGGTCGAAGAGATGACTTCGCCGTGGACCGAACGCTTCATGTCGGTGACTTCTTCGGGCCGCTCACCGATCAGGGCCACCATCAGGTGGATGTCTTCGCCGTAGTTAGTCGAGATGCCGTTGGCGATAGCTTTGAGCAGCATCGTCTTGCCGGCTTTGGGCGGCGACACGATCAGACCGCGCTGACCGCGTCCGATAGGCGACACCAGGTTGAGCAGTCGTGTGTCGAGTGTCTGCGCGACAGTCTCCAGATTGATCAGCCGGCGCGGGAAGATCGGGGTGAGGGCGTCGAAGTGCGGGCGGCGGCGGGCCACATCGGGGTCCAGGCCGTTGACGGCTTCTACGCGCAGCATACTATAATACTTTTCGCTCTCTTTGGGCGGGCGCACCTGACCAGAGACGCGATCGCCGGTGCGGAGCGCAAAGCGGCGAATCTGCGACTGACTCACATAAATGTCTTCGTGGCCGGGTAGGTAGCGGCCGTCTTGCCGCAGGAAGCCGAAGCCCTCATCCATCGTCTCCAGCACCCCGGCGGCAAAGATGTTGCCCTGCTGCTCGGTTTGCGCCTGGAGGATACGGAAGGCCAGTTCCTGCTTTTTCAGCCGGCTATAACCCGAAATGTCCAACTCTTTCGCCAGGTCTTGTAATTCATCTATCGTTTTGCTTTCTAATTCTGCTAGATTCATAGGGGTGATCCTTTTACTTATACTGAGGCAAGGGGGACTTCCACCGGCGCAGCGGCCAGGCTGGAGTACATCGCCAATTTCTTCCACCGATGGTGTGCTTCCATCCGCCGCACAGTGCCGGTCTTGCCGCGCATAATCAGCGAATGAGTCGTTGCGCCGTCACTATAAAATTGCACGCCGCGCACTAGATCCCCATCGGTAATACCGGTGGCGGCAAAATATACGTCATCGGAACGGACTAAATCCTCGGTCCGTAGCACCTGATGAATATCTACGCCCAGCCCTTCGACTTGCCAACGCTCTTGCTCGTTACGGGGGTAGAGGCGACATTGCATTTCGCCGCCGATACAACGGATGGCGGCCGCAGCCAGCACGGCTTCGGGCGCGCCGCCGATGCCGATCGGGATGTCCACGGCGGTGTCGGGGGTGGCAGCGGCAATTGCGGCAGCTACATCGCCGTCACCGATAATCTTCACGCGCGCACCCGCCTCGCGGATCTCTCCGATCATGGCGGCATGGCGCGGGCGGTCCAGAATGATCGCTGTGATGTCGCTAGGCGCGCAGCCCTTATGGCGCGCCAGCGCCTGGATATTCCATTTGATAGACTGGGTGATGTCAATGACACCGACCGCATCAGGACCGACCGCCAGCTTCTCCATATAGTAGATGCCCGGTGGTGCGCCGTAAAGCGTGCCGCAGGGGGCGGCGGCTACCACCGCTATCGCGCCCGGCAAACCAAGCGCGGTTAGGCGCGTGCCGTCAATGGGGTCCACCGCGATGTCTACGTCGGGGCTGTGACCGTTGCCGATCTCTTCACCGATATAGAGCATCGGCGCTTCGTCTTTCTCGCCCTCGCCAATGACGACGACCCCGTGCATATCCACGCTGCCTAGCACATGGCGTAGTGCATTGACTGCTGCCCCGTCGGCGGCGTTTTTGTCGCCCCGCCCCATCCAGCGCGCCGCCGCCAGCGCGCCGGCTTCCGTCGCGCGCACCAACTCCATACCCAAGTTACGGGTGATTTCATCCGCCATGCGGTTTGCTACTCCTTTGGACTACCAATGCGTAACGCTTGACCCCAGTGACTGCGTGCGCTAACAGCTACCCGACATGCTCGGTCGGCAGCACAGCCCGCACTACCTATGCAGCAAGATCAAAGGCTTTAGTCTGGTTAGTGGGTTTATCGGCGCACTCAGTTGATATGGGATCGCTACAGGTGGATCACTCTAGCTCGACCAATGTGTCTGCAAATACCTCTAGCTCTACAGCCTAGGGGCAGCCCTAACACACTCACGATAGATGAATAATTGAGAGAAGCGCGTCCCGGAGTTACAGCGCCGACCCAGGCGGCCGGTCTGTAGCAGTGTGAAGCAAAATACGTACCACGACGGGCTGTAGCAACACGGGATGGGCGGGGAGATAGGGATTCGAACCCTAGAAGCAAGTTTACCCTGCTTAACCGCTTAGCAGGCGGCCCCATTCGACCACTCTGGCATCTCCCCCAGTAGTGTGGACAAGATTATTATAACATAGCCGCCACGTGAATGCAAGGCGCGCAAACGATGGATTCCCTACCCTGAGCAGCGCAACTGCCGACCTAGTGCTATCCCGGCTTGACGCGCCCGGCCCTGCGCGCCTATACTAAAGGCGGGCCGCTGCCCCCCAGCAAACCCACTCGGCCCACGAGAGAAACAAAATGCCCGATCCTACAATGCCCGACGCGCCCGCCCCAGCGCAGCAACCTGGTGAGCGCGAAGCCACCGACCAGCCGCCACCCATTCACGGTCCACTTACGCAGAGCCAGATCCTGAGCCTAGTGGTGCCCGCTGCTAGCTTCTTATTGCTGGTCGGCCTGTTGCTGTGGGGTACGCTATCCAATGTGCAACCCGGCGGCGCGACCGGTGCCCCCACCCTAACCCGCGCCATGTCCGCTGGAGTGACTGTTATACCGACAGTTGCAACCCCACAACGCCTAACCCTCGCTAGGATCAACACTGTGACGGCGGTCGCCGACATCCAGCAACCCTTAGCGCCGACCGCTACAACCATTACGCCGCCGACCGGCGTACCCACGCCGGCAAACGGACCAACCGGCGCGCCGACGGTTGTACCTCCTACCGACGTGCCGCTCACTGCTCCTAGCCCACCAACCGCTTTGTCCACCACCCCACCTACCGGCTCGCCCGTCACCCCCACTCAACACTCAACACTCAACACTCAACATGCCCCCCTGGCGGGCCGGCATATTGGTCTGGACCCCGGCCACGGCCCACGGAACGACCTGGGTGCAGTGTTGGTGGACGCGACCGGTAGCAAGCTGATCCTGTCCGAAGATGAACTGAATCTTGATGTGGCACTGCGTTGCCGCACACTGCTCCAAGCGCGCGGAGCTATTGTAACTCTCACCCGCGATAGTAAAGACCATTTCACTGCTCCGTGGCCGCCCGACACCAACGGCGACGGCATCAAGAACGGCGAGGCCGACGATTTGCAGGAGCGGATCGACATCTTCAACGCGGCCAAAGTAGAGGTGTTCCTGAGCATCCACGCCAACAGCAGCATCAATCCGGCCAAGCGGCACGGTATCCAGGCACTCTACTGCGCCGCCGACGATTGCGCCACGCCTGCGGCCAACAAGCGGTTGGGCCTCGCGGTGTTAGACCACCTGGAAACGGCGCTTGCCGCCGCCGGCAGTCCGATCCAGCAACGCGAACTCCGCAATGATATGTGGTCGGATGTACCCGGCGAAGCGCCTTCGCACCTGTTTATGCTTGGCCCCGCTGCGCTACCCCGCCACCCGCGCGCCTTGATGATGCCCGGCATAATCATCGAATCGCTCTATGTCACCTCGCCGCCCGAAGCCGCTGAACTGCTCCAGGACCGAGTACGCCAGACGATTGCCCTGTCCTATGCCGATGCCTTACAGGAGTTTTTAACCACTACGCCGTGAAGCAGTTCTTTTACAAGAACTAATAGCGAAAAATGGAAAATGGAAAGTGGGAAGTGTGCTAGTTTGTCACGTTCCGCTTTTCATTTTTCGTTTTTCACTACGTTTAATCGCCGCCCTAAATACCGCCACAAACAGGCGGGCGATGTGCGGCCAGTTAAGGTCTGTCTCGATTTTGTGGCGAGCGGCCGCCCCATAGCGGGCGCGCAGGGCGGGGTCCGCCAGCAGTCTATCGACAGCAGCGGCCAGTAACGTTGGATCGCGGGGCGGCACCAGCACGCCGTTCTGCCCGTCTTGCACCGCCAGCGGCACGCCGGCCACATCGCTGGCAACCACCGCGCAACCCGCCGCCATCGCTTCGAGCAGCGTGTTGGGCAAACCGTCTACGTTGCCGTTCTGGTCGATCACCGAAGGCAACACAAAGAGATCGGCCCCACCGAAGTAGAGCGGCACTTCATCATGGCTGACTTTGCCCGGCAAATGCACATGGTCGCCCACGCCCAGGCGGTCAATATGCGCCTGCAACGCACCCTGTAAGTCGCCGACTCCGGCGATAAAAACGTGGGCTGTGGGGTGGCGTGCCAAAATCGCCGGCGCGGCAGCGATCAGTGTCTCAAAGCCTTTTTTGTAGACCAAGCGGCCCAGCGCGACCACCAACGGCGTACCGGCGGCTAATCCCAGGCGGCTCCGCAGCCGGATCGCTGCGTCAGGGGACGGCGGGAACGCGCAGGGATCCACGCCGTAGGGCACCAGGCGGCTGCGGCGTGAGGGTGCGCCCAGGCCAACGGCGCGCATCCGCAGGTCTTCGCTGCACGCCGTCACCGCGTCGCTACGGCGAAAGCAGGCGCGGGCTACCCGCCCCAACAATGGGTGGCGGCTCGCCACAAACACATCGGACCCGTGCAGACTAATCACTAGCGGTAGGCCACGCAGCCGCGCCACCAGCGTCGCCACCGGCCCGTTGGGAATCACCCAATGCGCTTGTAACACATCAAAGTGGATCTGCCCGGTCAGGCGCAGCAAGGCCACGAAGCTGACCAGCGTCACCCACGGCGTCAGCGGGTAGATCGCGTTCCGCACCCGTACGTCGGCTTCCAACGACTCGGCATAGCCCCAGATGTTCCAAGAGCGCCAGGGGGCATATTTGTAGAAGTGCAAATGTACGCCGTCTTCGACCGGGGCATGACGCAAATCGGGATGCCAGGGGGCCAGTACATGAACTTCGTGACCTTCAGCGGCCACGTAACGGGCAATGGCTGCGATAAACGGGGCCGTCACATCGCCGGGGTATTTGGGATACGAGGATGTGACCATGCAAATCTTCATACTGCCTATTGTACACGGTTGCGCCCCGATCCGGCAACCGGCGGCCGTGCTCCGACCGCCGGCCCGCAGCGGGCCGGCGGTCGGAGTTAAGGCTGCGGCTAGTACTTTTCTTGATGTACCAGTTCAGTTAGCGGCCGGCGCGCATCAGACTTCTTGGGACGAGCGTCAGCGGCTTCGGCCGGCGGATAGCCGAGACCAAGCGCCGTGCGGACGCGGTGCGCAGCCGGGATGCCCAGGAGGCGCTTGGCCGCCGCGCCGTCGTCTTTGTACCACCAGATACCCGACCCAAGCCCGTGCGCGGCAGCGGCCAACATCAGGCGCTCCGACAGCCGTCCTTCGTCGTAGGTTTCGATCTCCGGCATCTCACCGGACATGACGATCACAATCGCCGCCGCCGCGCCCGGTAGCCACGATCCGCCGTTCTCCGCCTCTGCGATCGCTTGTAACGTCGCTCGGTTATGGACCACGACAAACTCCCACGGCTGGCGGTTCATGCCACTGCCCGTCCAGCGACCCACGTCCAGCACGTCGTCCAGCACCGTTTGCGGGACGGAACCGGTCGTGAATTGGCGCACCTGATGTAGTTTCTTCAGCAACGCAATTTTATCGGCGGCGGTATCATTGTTCGTATTATTGTCCATTGCGGTAGCCTCCTGTGCCAATACAAATCCTAAGTGGCGCACGCCCCGATTAGCGCGTGCCGAATATGCGGTAACGCTGCAACTTAAATTGATAGAAGAGGTAGCAACCCCAGCAGAAGCCGACCAGCGCCACACCGGCCGCCGTGACCAGCAAGCCACATAGTGCCCAACCGACCACCGGCAGGCCCAGCGCAAACGCGACCTGAGCTACCGCCAGTATAGCGACGGCGATGCTGTTGTTAAAGCGCATCAAGCGGCGGTCTTCGCGTTCAGCGCTAAGGATTTGGCGGGCAAACAGGCGCTTGCCCACCTGAAAGATCAGGCTGCCACGCGGACCTACCACGACCGCCGCCAGCAAAACCACGAACAGCGCCGTCGAGATCAGCGGTTGGTGGAGCAGGAAACCCGTCACCAAACTCACGACAATAGTCCAGCGGTTGAGTACGACAATGGGTAGCGGAATATCCCGGCTCACCGGCGCGGGGGAGGTAGCAATATCTAGCACAGACGGTTCTCCTTCAGGGCGCAACCCCGGCTTTGCTGCACGGCGCGATCAATCTCCCGTATAGCATAGCGCAAACGGAGGCCGGCTAATGTAGGTACGCTTACGCTCCCGCTGATCTCGGCGACCGGCGCGGCTAGACCAACTCCTCGATGTCGCCGTAGGCACGGTAAAAATCGCCCTGGGCCACCGGGCGTACTTCGTCTACAACATAACGCGCTCCCTCACGGCGGATGTCCTTGGGGAACTGCACGCGCTTCGTCGGATCGTAGCCGGGGCTGACCACGCGCATCCGTAGCGCGCCGGCTTCGCGGAAGCATTCCAGCACCACGCCGGCACCCGCGCTGTGGGTCTGCGTCAGCATGGTGGGAGCGACGGGGACAACTGCAGCCGGAGCGGTAAGTTGGGTGGCCTGGGGTACGGTGCCCGCTTGCGCCGCCGCAATCGCCGCCGCGCCGGCATCAATGCAGGCCAACGCGCCGTTAGTGGTCACGACATACAGCCGCGAGTCGGCATATTGCATAGAGAGCGCAGGGCCGCAGCCGGTGTCTAGCTTCCAGAGGCGCGTGCCGTCGGCGGCAAAGCAGTAGACGGCCGAGTAGGCATCGCCGGCAAATACATAGCGCCCGCTCTCCGCCGCCGCGCAGGAATAGATGCTGCCGTCGCAGGCGTAGACGGTGCCGGGTTGCCCGGTCTTACTGAAAGCATAGACTTTACTGTTCGAGGTACCGGCATAGACCGAGTCGGCTTCCTGCCAGCCGAACAATACCGCGCCGCCGGTACGCTGGTGCCAGGCCAGTTCGCCGCCCGGCGTATATTTTGTCATTCCCGCACTATGACCGTGGTAAATTCCGCTGTCGTCGCAGCGCACCATCCAGCCTGCGGTGCCTTTGCTCTTTTGCATCCATTGCGATTCGTCTTCGTGGTTAAACGTGGCGATGCGCCCGCCTGCGTCGGCCACACCCAGCATACCGTGGTGAATATCAATCCAGTAGATGTCCACGTTTTCGGCAATGGCATAGGCGACGCGCGGGATTTTGCCGGTTAGATCATACACGTTGCCGTCATCGCAGCCGGCATAAATCCAGTCGGCATCGGCTACCAGGCACTTGACCCCGGCAGGCAAGGCGAACTGACCGCGCACCGCGCCCTGGTGATCAAGCGCATAGATTTGCCCCGACTGGTTGCCCACCCAACAGCGATCACCGTCCACGAAGATGCCGAAGGCCATCATGCCCGAATCGAAGCGCCACAGCACCGGCGCGGCAGGCACCCCGCTACGACGCGATCCGCCGCTGTGCCCACCGCTTGAGCCGCTAGGAGTCGTGGGGATAACCACGCGCTGGGTGATGGTGCGTTTTTGCCGCACGCCCATTACGGCCGGGGCATAACCGCTTTTCAGCTTGTCACGCAGTTTTTTCTGTGCCGCCGCCTGAGCCTCCGCTTCTGTGGCGAAGTGGCTCAGTTGCGTTGTACCCGGATCGCCGATGCGCCCGTACCGGATCTTGAGCTCCGTATCGGTCACAGTCACTTCGTAAAACTTATGCGCGCTACCCGTCGCTTCGGACAGTTCGAGGTAGGTCGTTTCGCTTGCCATAGATCCTCCTTCGTAGGCGTAATACGTATTGCATAGCCCGGTACGATATACGAGGAGTCCTCAGCACCTATCACGCGCATATTTACGCCATAGCTATCCACAGTGACGACACTAGATAAGGTAGGCGTGAGTGCTCCAGCCGCGGTCGGCCGGTCACGGCTACGGCAATTATACTACAGCCGCAGCCCATGCGATACGCCCGGCACAGAATCTGCTCACCCCACTGTGTACCTGGTTTGATAATCCCCGCCGGCTCGCGACCGAGAGCCGCGCCGGCTCACTAAGGAGACCCGATCCAATGGCAACTAAGCCGCCGTTTGGCATATTTGTGCCGCAAGGCTGGCGCATGGACCTGGTAGATATTCCTGATCCAGTGGCGAAGTATGAAGCGATGACGCGCACCGGCCAGGAGGCCGAGCGCCTGGGCTTCGACTCGATCTGGGTCTATGATCATTTTCATACCGTGCCCACGCCCGAACTGGAAACCAACTTCGAGTGCTGGACGATTACCGCCGGGCTGGCCCGCGACACCACGCGCATCCGCATCGGTCAGATGGTGACGTGCAACGGCTACCGCCCCCCGGCGCTGCTGGCGAAAATCGCCTCGACCGTAGACGTGATGAGCCATGGGCGGCTGGATTTCGGCATCGGTGCAGGCTGGTATGAGCATGAGTACAAAGCCTACGGCTACGATTATCCCGACGGCCCCGAACGCCTACGGATGCTCGACGAAGCCTGCCAGGTGATCCACGCGCTCTGGAAAGACGACTACGCGACATTCGAGGGCAAGTACTACCAATTGCACGGCGCGATCAACGAGCCGAAAGGCGTGCAGAAACCACATCCGCCACTCTGGATCGGCGGCGCCGGCGAAAAAGTGACGCTGAAGTTGGTGGCGAAATACGGTGATGCCTGCAACATCAGCGGCATTGACGCCGAAGTGTACCGCCACAAGTTCGAGGTGCTGCACGGCCACTGCCAAACGCTGGGCCGCGATCCGGCCACGATTATCCATTCGGCCAACATCACCGCACTGCTGCTGGAGCCGGGCGATGTGAGCCGCGCCGAGGAAGTAACGGCACCCTATCGCTTCGGGCGCTCGCTCGACGAGGTGCGTCAGGGCAACTTTGTCGGCACGCCGGCGGAATTGGCGACGCTCTGCCATAAGTTGATGGCTGTCGGAGTGGACTACTTCATCATCTACCTGCCCAACGCCAAGCAGATCCAGCCGCTGGAACTGCTCTACAATGATGTGGTGAAAGCCGTGCGTGGCTAGATCTGCTTAGAAACGGATCGGAACGCTAACAGGCAGCCACAGCGACACGGAGAAGGCCGCCGTGTTAACACGATGCAGGACGGACCGAAAAACCTATAGGTCTCCAGGTCTCCGGGGTTACCTGTTAGCGTTACCGCTGCCCATCGTGGTTTAAGCCCCGCCAGGCCCAGGTAAGGATACTTCCATGACTCAGCAAACACGGCGCGCCGTAGCACTCGCCGGTAGTCTCGTCCTCCTGGCGCTAGTGAGGGCCGTCCTCCTTTCCGCAAGCAGCGCTGCACCACCCGCGCAGGCCGCCGAGGTGCAGCTACCGGCGGGCTTCAACCTCAGCGTCTATGCCGAAGGTGTGCAAGATGCGCGCTTCCTGACCTACAGCCCGGCAGGCGACCTCTACGTAGGCCAACTATTGGGCAGTAACAGCGCGATCACCATCCTACCCGACCGCAACCATGACGGGCGAGCCGACCGCGCCGTCCGCGTGGCGACCGACCTCAACTCGCCCAACAACGTCAGCTTCCGCCCAGTCGGCTTCGGCACAGTGTTCGCAGCAGGCGCGTTTGACCGGGTGCGGGTTTACACCGACACACGCGGCGACTTGTCGTTTGCCGACTCGGCCACGATCATCACCGGCCTGTCGAACGTCACCAGCGGGCGGCACAAGACTAAGACCGTCAGCTATGGTCCCGACGGGATGCTCTACCTCGCCAAAGGCTCGGCGACCGATGACACCCCCAGCGCCGAGTCTATCGTCGGTGTATGGCGCTATGGGGCCGACGGCAGCGGCGGACAAAAGATCGCCGCGAACCTCCGCAACACGGTCGGGCTGGGCTGGGATGCGGTGGGCGGCGGTTTCTGGGGAGCCGATAACGGCTCCGACGATCTGGGAGCCGACATCCCGCACGATGAACTCAACCTGCTAACCGGCGGTGACTACGGTTGGCCGTATTGCTACGATAATGGGATCCACAGCCCCAAAGCGGACGCCTATGATTGCAGCCAAACCCGCCGGCCGACTGTGTTGCTGGGACCGCACGCGGGCGCGCTGGGCATGGCGTTTTACACGGGCGGCAGCTTCCCGGCGCGCTATTGGGGCGGTCTGTTCGTCGCCTACCATAGCGTGCAATACCCCGCCCAGCGGGGTATCTGGTTCATCCCGTTCAGCGACGGCAAACCCAGCGGCCCGCCCGAACTGTTCCTCCAGCGCACGGCCGGCGGCAAAATCAACCGCTTCCTGGGCTTGGCGGTCAACCCTTATGACGGTTCGCTGCTGGTCAGTGATGATCAGGAAGGACGCATTTACCAGGTACGCTACACTGGGGCAGCCGCGCCCGTGCCTCCGGCCGCGCCCGCCGTGGCCGGAGGCACGGGCAAACCGGCGCAGCAGCCTATTGCAGCCTTACCCGGCCCGGCGCGGCGCTTTACTGAGACCGGCTATACGCTGAACGGTCCCTTCTTGCAATACTGGTTCTGGAACGGCGGCCTAGCTCGGTTCGGCTATCCGATCAGCCCACCGCTCAGTGAGCAATTAGCGGACGGGCAAACGTATATGGTGCAATATACGGAGCGGGCACGCTTCGAGTACCACGCTGCTAACCGGGGTAGCGCCTACGAAGTGCTGCTGGGTCGCCTGGGTGCCGATCTCGTGACGGCGCGCAGCGAAGCCCCGTTTCAGGCCGCTGCCGCCACGCCGGGCGCAACGTTTGTCGCCGCCACCGGCCATAACCTGAGTGGCCCTATCGGCGGCTACTGGGCGCAGAACGGCGGCCTGCCGGTGTTCGGTTATCCCCTCAGCGAAGCTTTTATGGAACGCAGCGCCACCGACGGTCAAACCTACCAAGTGCAATATTTCGAGCGCGCTCGCCTAGAGTATCACCCGGAACACGCCGGCACTGCCGCCGAAATCCAACTGGGTCTGCTCGGCGTGCAAGCCCAGCACGCTCGCTACGGCCGCTGAGGCAACGTGCTGCGTGCTACGTGCTGCGTTTAGAGGCAAGCCTCGTTATCCTATCCCGACGAACTAGCGTCGGCCGGACCTCATTGAGAATACCTGAAGTATACGACTCCTAGGGCAAACAGTGCCGTTCTCTCCACAGAGAATACTGAGAGGAGCCGATCAATGCGTTTGCCAACGAGCCGTTTACTTGCCAATACTGCCTTAGCCTTGCTTTTGGGGATTTGTGCTAACGGGGCGGCGGCCGCCGCCCCGCTGTCGGGCCAAGCCCAAGCCGCACGCCGTGTGTCGCACGCCGCGCCAATCGCGGCAGACCCACCCACCGGCCAGATCGCGCAAGGCCACGTTGATGCGGTGCCCACCGGGGATTTGATCGTCGGCGTGCGCGACGAGACGCTGGCGGCCGGCGGCGGCACCGATGTCGGTGGGCCGTTCGGCTTTCTGGTGGACGAAGACGGTTTGCTGGATGTGGGGGGGCTGCCGCAGGCCAAGCGGTTGAAGTTGGGTCAGGCGGTCTTTCTGCCGGTCGGCACCTACCACATCAGCAATCCTAGTCCAAGTACTGTGCGCTTCCGGTTTATCGGCACCGGCAGCCACGACGCGGTGCGCGGGGCGGCCTACGAGATGGAGCCGTTACCGTGGGGACCAGGGGCGGGGGCGGCTTATGATGTCAGCCTGAACCGCGAGCCGTTCAGTGGGGGTAGCGCCACCGGTTGGCACCTGCACACCGGCCCGGCCTTTGGCGTGCTCGACGGCGGCACCTGGGAAAATCGCCAAGCTGCCGGTGCGACGCGCCGCATCCCCACACCGGGCTACTACATTCAGCCCGCCGGCCCAGTACATCAGTTAGCACAGGTCGGCAGTGGCGGCACGGCGTTGATCGTGCAGTTCTGGCCGCCCGGACAAAATAAATCGCCGGGCGGCGCGGGCATCGCCGCCGGCACTCCCACCGTGCTCACTGTCGCCACCGCTATCGCCACGCCGGCCGTGACGCAACCGCCGGCAGTGAGCCGACAAACTCTTACGCCTACCGCCATAGCCCTCGCCACGCCTACCGGCAGCGACACGCCGGCGACGCGCAGCTCTGCCGCAGCCGGCACTCTCCCCGGCACAAGTGGGATGCCGGCAACCGATACAACACTGGTGCCGCCTGCGCAAGTCGCGATCCCGACAGCTACTGCTACAGCCGGCCCCGCCGATCCTGCGCCATCTAGTGGGTCTAACGGCAGCAACGTCGCCGTCTGGGTCGCCGTCGTTGTCGCGATCTTAGCCGGAACCGGCTTTCTCGGCACCCGGCGGCGCACACGGGGGTAGCCGACGCGACTCAAGCCTTGTAGTTGTCCTGAGTCTCTGCCCACCGCAGCCGCCAAACCGGGCAACCCGGCAGTAGGCTTTAAGCAAGATCATAGACGGTGACGCTAATGCCCCGATTCGCTAGTTCCGTCTGGAGGATCGGGGCAATTGCTGCCCACGTACCCCCCGCGAGACCTGTCCCAATGCGCGGCATATGCACAGAGGCGCTATGCAACTGGGCAAAAGCGGCCACACGCTCCAGGCCCTCGCGTACCGCCTCATAGCGTAGCGGCGGCCCGTCGCCTGTCGGTCGCACGCCATGCTGACCGATCAGATTAGCAACCCACAAGTCGGGCGCAACCAGCACAAACTGCACCTGGCCTAGTGTAAACGGCAGGTCCAACTGCCCCTCATGCCAAGCGCGATACTGCGCCTGAGCCTGCGGCCAGCGCCGCCCCAGCGCCAGGACGAATCCCGCCCCCCAGTAGCCGCGATCATTGCAGATATGCACGATGAGGGCCGCCCCACTGCTATGAGGGGTGGTCACATCGCCGATCACATACTCAATTTCCATGCACTATACTCGCAATTCCGCTACCGGTCTCCATGGCCCTGTGGGGTCGCCCGCGTAGCACCCATGCCCACGCCCCATACCGCCACCGTGACCGCGAACAGCCCGACATTGACCGCCGCTAGCGCCACCGTGCTGTCGAAGCCGAAGACCAAGCGTGGTAGCGGCGCGGGCACGCCTTTGCCGAAGCCGTAGAATAGCACCAAGTTCAGGCCCACGATCACGGTCAGCGCAGCATACAAGATCGTTAATCGGCGGGCCAAGCCGGGTGCGGCTCCCGCAGCGGCTAGGCCGGCCAGGGCAAGGATCAGCGGCAACACCGGCATGAGATGATTTTCGTGGATTGAGGGCAGCAGCATCGTCGCCGCATAGAGTTGCAGTGGTACTAGTGCTAAATCAGCGACTCTTAAGGAAGGAGTGGATGGTAAGGTTACCCGACGAGTACCCCGCCACCCCCAAGCCCAGATCGCGCCGGTGATGACGACGAACGCCAGAAACAGCCCGATACCCCAGGCATCCAGATCGGCTATCCCTTGCTCGCGAATCATGGAGGACGGCACGATAGCAACGCGCACGCCTGGGCCTTTACCTTCAGCGTGCCATTCCCAAAAATAAGACCATAGCCACCAGAGGTTGGCCTGATTGGCCGACAGGTAATCCTCCTGCGTGTTGACGCGCATCCCCGCCACTACGCCGAGCGTGGTGCCGCCCGCCAGGAAGGGACTCCAGCACAAGCCGATCACCGCCAGCGCCGCCGTCGCATAGCCGGCTAAGCGGGGCAGGCCACGCGGTAGGCTGAGGATCGCTAACGCCGGGCCGACAAACGCACCCTGTAATTTGAGCATCCAGGCCAGCCCCCACGCCGCCCAGCCTACGCCCCAGCGGTCTACCGCCTGCGCGGCCAACGCGCCCAGCAGCGGCAGGATAAACAGGGCATCCAAATAGCCCAGCACCGATCCGGCCACGATTACCGTGGGATTGCACCAGTAGGCTAACGCCGTGATCCAGGCGACCGTGGAGCGCCCCGGCCCCGACCGCCGCCGCACCAGCGCGAATAGCAGCCATGCCGCCGCCGCATCCGCCACCACCAGCGGCGCTTTGAGCACTATGTTGAACGCCGCGCTATCAGCGAAATCCGGCGCAATTAATCCCTGGTAAATCCAACCGAGACCGGTCAGCAGCGCGAGCATTCCCGGCGGGTAATCCGTCGGCACCGACACACGGTTGTAGCTATTATTACCGGCTAACAGCACACCCTGATTCACCAACTCTAAGTTGTGCAGTGTCAGTGGCGGGGGGCGTGATCGGCCGACGATAGGGTAGACTTGCGCCAGCCCCCGTGTCACGGCGGTGTAGGCCCACACTTTCCAAACCGGCACATCGGCGGTGCCGCGGAGCGGCAGGCCCGGCACGCGCAATACCAAGCCCAGCAAGAGCAATCCTGCAACAAGCCAGGGACGCGCATAAGTAGGTAAACGGGCAGCAGGCGTAGAATTCAAGTCGGCGGCGGTCCACTCATTACTACAAAGACAAGGGCCACAGCCCAGCGCCGTAGCCCACTGATTATAGAGAAGAGTGCTGTTCCGCGCAAGTCTGCTTTATCCCCCGTCGGCAGTCAGACGGGTAGTGATCCAGCGGGTGCCTGCGCCCAGCAAGGCCGCCAGCAGCGGCACAACCGGCACTGTTAGTGTAGCACGCACATCCGCCCAGCTATTGGGATAAGGTAGCTGTAGGCCCGTAGCCGCAGCCCACGCCTGACCGAGCGGGATACCCGCGCCAAGCAGTAGCCCCCAGAGGATTGCCCCACGCGGGCGCACAAACCCCAGTACTGCCGCAGCCAGGATTATGGGCAGAGCGATAATACCGGTCTCGTCGACATGTAGATTCACGTAAGTCACCACCAGGGCCAAGATCAGGGCCACGGACAGCGGCCAAAGCTGGTGGATACGCGCTGGTGTGCTCATAAAGTGATTCCCTTCCCGCCAAGCATTGAGGCGTTCATGCGTGCCTGTCGCCACCAGGTCGCGCAACGTGTGGTTCCATAAGAGTAGCAAGCCCCAACCGCCATGTCGGCGATAAGCCGCGCGGCAGCAGTCTTGAAACACATGGGCCATCGGCCGGCCGTAATGCTGCCGGAATGCGGTCGGATAGACCCGCAACAGATGCTGATAGACTCCTACCGACAGTGCTGCCGGCCAGGTGCGCCGGCTCATAGGGTATCGCCAGCAGGGAGTAAGCGTTTGTCCTGCGCTACGCCGACCAAGCGGGCCAGTCGCCTGGCTTCCGCCGCCGCGACCCGCCGCCCCAGGTCGGTTAACCGATAGTAGCGCCGCCGCTCATCGTCCAGCGCCGGGTCCGGGCGCTCGTCCGACTCCGCGATCAGCCCATCGGCCAGCATCCGCTTGATCGTGCCGTATAGGGTGCCCGGCCCCAGCCGC
Source organism: Chloroflexia bacterium (assembly GCA_038228295.1). Taxonomy (GTDB): domain Bacteria; phylum Chloroflexota; class Chloroflexia; order QHBQ01; family JAICKM01; genus JAICKM01. Next base: position 56,814 of record JBBRPH010000022.1, read on the forward strand.
ATTTGCCCCGCCGTGCGCGTCGCCACTTCTTGCATGATGCCGTAGCCATGCCGTTCACTGTCGGCTAGCGCCAGCGCGATGTGGAACACCGCCGGGGTCAGGGGCAGCCAAGTATCGGGATCGGAGATCGGTGCAGCCATTCAGCTCCTAATACAGTCCGTAGCAAATATATCCGTCTTTGATATAGTAGCACCAAATAGCCGAACTGTCAAGCTCCGGCTCCGACCGGCCGCTCCACCACACGCACCGCCTTGCCCTCGCTGCGCGGCACGCTGCCGGGCGGATGCAAGCGGACAGCGGTGTGCAGAGAGAGCGCAGCGGCGAGCACGGATTCGATACGCCGGCAGAGGGCCGCAGTCGCCTCGGCTGAGGGATCGGCAGCGGCAAAGGTAGCGCTCATCTCGGTTAGCACTTCGAGGCGTGGCATGGTGGCCGTGCGGTCTACCACGATCTGATAGTGTGGGGCTAGTTCGGGCTGGGCCAGCAACACCCGCTCGATCTCGGAGGGAAAGACATTAACACCACGAATGACCAGCATATCATCAGTGCGCCCTTTGATGCGGCTCATGCGCCCATGGGTGCGCCCACAGCGGCACGGCTCTGTGGTGAAGCGGCAAAGGTCGCCGGTGCGGTAACGCACCAGCGGAAAGGCTTCTTTGCTTAGGCTGGTGAAAGTCAAGTCGCCTTCCACCCCTTCAGGCAACGGCGCGCCTGTCGCCGGATCCAGGATTTCGACTAAGAAATGATCTTCCCAAACGTGCAGCCCGTCGCGACCGTCGGCGCACTCCATCGCCACGCCGGGACCAATGATCTCGCTCAAGCCGTAGAGGTCAAGGGCAATGATGCCCAGGCGGCGTTCGATTTGGGCGCGCATGGCCTCCGTCCAGGGTTCGGCCCCAAACAGACCAAGCCGCAAAGCTAGGCTGCCGGGCGCGATGCCCGCGTTATCGAGATGATCCGCCAGGTTGAGCGCATACGACGGCGTACAGGTCAGAATCTGGGCAGCGAAATCTTGCAGCAGCAGTACCTGACGCGGCGTGTTGCCGCCCGACATAGGAACGACCGTGCAGCCCAACAACTCCGCCCCGTAGTGTAGGCCTAGGCCGCCGGTAAACAGGCCGTAGCCGTAGGCGTTGTGCAGCCTGTCGCCGGGCCGAGCACCCGCCGCCACCAAGGCCCGCGCACAAACTTCGGCCCATAGCGCGATATCGCCTCGTGTGTAGCCCACCACCGTCGGCTTGCCGCGGGTGCCCGACGAGGCATGGAGCCGGACCACCTGATCGAGCGGACGGGCAAACAGGCCGAAGGGATAGGTCGCGCGCAAGTCGCTTTTGATCGTGCAGGGGAAGCGGACCAGATCCTCCAGGTGGTGCAGGCTGTCCGGCCCCACGCCGGCCGCCTCACAGCGTTCGTGGAACAGCGGCACACGGGCATACACGTCGGCGATAGTGGTCCGCAACCGCTGCAATTGCAACGCCCGCAAGTCGGGCCGCGCCAGAGTTTCGGCGGATTCGTTCCAGTACATGGGAGCCTCCGGGCGTGAAGAGTGTAACAAGGTTACGGGATAACCGATAGAGGTCAGAGTTCCGACGCTGCCTTGCGGGCGACCACCGGCGCGGCGGTGGATCGTGCGGTTACCCGCACCCAGAGACCCGACTGGGGCTGCAACGTGGCGCGCACCACAGGGCGCACCCGCTGCTTGGGCACGAGATCGAGGTGGTAGCGTTGCAGGATACCGGCGAGGATCGTCTTGATCTCCATCATCGCGAACGGTGCCCCAATACACGAGCGCGGCCCGACGGCAAACGGCAGGTAGGCATAGGGCGGCGGGGCGGCGGCCTCAGGCGCGAACCGTTCCGGGCGGAAACGTTCCGGGTCAGGAAATTGGTCGGCTAGCCGGTGGCTGATGTAGGGTGAATAGAGGACAAAGGTGCCGGCGGGGATAGTATAGCCCTGCCAAGTGAAGGCGGCGCGCGCCACGCGGTAGAAAACCGGCAACGGCGGGTAGAGGCGCAGCGTCTCTTTGACCACAGCATCAAGATAAGGTAGACGATCCAGATCGGCAGGCGTAGGCGGGCGGCCCTGTAGCACCGTGTCCAATTCAGCGTACAGCCGCGCCGCTGCGCGTGGGTGGCGCGCCAGCAGATAGCCCGCCCACGTCAGCGCGTTCGCGCTCGTCTCGTGGCCGGCGAAAAACAGCGTGGTGAGATTGTCGAGCAACTGATCGGGCGTGAGTTGCCCACCGTCTTCATCGCGTGCGGCGACCAGTAGGGAGACCACGTCGCCGCTATCGGCCCCACTGCGCGTGTGGTCGGCGACGACGGCCGCAAGCGTTGTGCGAATCTGCCGTTGCGCGCGGCGCACGCTGCCGCCCTTGCCCAGCCCCGGCACGTCGAACGGCACCTGGTTGAACAGCAATTGCGTCTGGTTGCCTAATGCCTCAGACAGGGTCGCCACAGCCTGGCTCAAGCCACTCACATCGCTATCCAGATCCACCCCAAACAGGGTATGCCCCATGATTCGCAACGTCAGGTGGTGCATAGCGGCGGCCAGATCAATAGGCTGCCAGGGTCGCCAGTCATCCAGCATCGCCGCCGTCTCGGCCCGCATCGTCGCTTGATAAACGGCAATGCGCCTACGATGGAACGCCGGTAGCAACAGGCGACGCACCTGACGGTGGGTGGGGTCGTCAATAAACACCAGCCCCTCGCCTACCAACCAGCGGGCGTGCAGCCGGTCATAAAACGGCGCGACGAGAAAATTATCGGCGGCTTCCACCAAGATGTAGCGGTTGGCTGCCGCGCCCGCCAGCAACACCGCGCGTAGCGGCCCCGCGCCCACCCCGACCACCTGCCCATAGCGCGCCACCGCCGCTGTGATAAACTCCAACGGATCGCGCAGCAGGGGACCCACCGCACGTAGGGCGGCGAGGCCGGTAGGCCCAGGGATCGCTTTAGTCGGCATCAGTGGCCTCCATAATGCGTATTGGGTAAAATAGACAACGTTTCGTTCGCAGTGATTATAGCACGGTTACACCAACCTGATGTGCTATAATGCCGGCGGTAACGGCTAAAGTTACGCAGTACACAGTAGGGAGGCTTCATGCAAATCTACGACATCTCGAACGCCGTCTACAGCGGCATGGTCCATTGGCCTGACAACCCGGAGGTCTGCCTCGAACGGGTGTCGGATGTAAACAAAGGGGATATTGCCACCGTCTCGCGCTATGATGCGGGCGTGCATACCGGCACCCATCTGGACGCACCGGTGCATTTTATCGCCGGTGGCAGCGCGACCGATACGCTGGATCTCAACGTGTTGGTCGGCCCGGCACTGGTCGTGCGGCTAGACGACAGCGTGGCGCAGATCACGGCGGCGGTGCTGGATGCACAGGCCATCCCGCCCGGCACGACGCGCATCTTGTTCCGCACGCGCAACTCAGCCTACTGGGCCGCCGACGACCGCACCTTTCACCCCGATTTCGCAGCGGTGCAGGGTGATGCCGCGCAGTGGCTGGTAGATCATGGTGTGCGGCTAGTCGGGGTAGATTACCTGTCGGTCGCGCCGTTTGACGACGGCGTAACCACCCACCGCATCCTGCTGGGCGCGGGCGTGATCCCGGTGGAGGGGTTGAACCTGACCGGCATCGAGCCGGGTCTCTATGATCTGGTCTGCTTGCCGTTCAAGCTGCGTGGCTGCGACGGTGCCCCGGCCCGCGCCATCCTGATGCGCTGACGGCGGGCGACGAGTTCTGAGTTCTGAGTTCTGAATTCTGAGTTAGGTGATTGGATGAGATAGCGTCGTCACCTAATTCATAATCCCGAACTCAGAATTCAGAACTCAGAACTCAGAACTCGGCGGCGGCGGCAACTGGCATACATTCTGCTTTCTAGTCCACCGTAGGCGCATAACAACCTGCGCCGGAAGGAGTACAACCAGATGGCAGAACCTAAAGGCGGACATCAGCACGACCACGAACCGATCCACGATCAGGGCCAGGGCCACGCGCACGAAGACGACCGGGGCCACGGCAGCAAAGCCAACCAGGCCGGTGGCGGCCACCGTGATCACCGGGCCAGCGGCAGCCACGATCCCATTGACCACGGCGATCACGCCCCTGATGTCAGCGGCACCCACGGCAACACGCATAGCGGTGGCGGGGCCGGCAAGACCGAAGATTGACCCGGCTGCCCAATAGCTACCAGCGCTGAAGGAGTACCCCTGTGGGATTTGACCAGTATCACGAACCGGCCGACGAATTGTCGGATGAGGTGCGAACGTTTGCCCGGATGATCCAGGGTATGATCGAAGAAGCCCAAGCCATTGACTGGTACGAGCAGCGCATTTCGGTTGAGAAAAATGCCGATGCCAAAGCGATCATGCAAGATGCCCAATCCGAAGAGTTCAAGCACTTCGGCATGGACCTGGAGTTTCTGCTGCGGCGCAAACCGAAATGGCGCACCGCCCTGCAACACATCCTGTTCCAATCCGGCGACATTGTCGCGCTGGGTAAGCAAGCTGAAGAGGCCGAAGACAAGGTCGGCAAGTAACCGGCGGTAGCAGCGACCAAAGCAGCAGCCCGATCAGCTATGTACTGATCGGGCTGCTGCTTTATTATGTAAACCCTTAATCGTTCTCCGTGTCTCCGTGTCTCCGTGTTGAACCTGAACCGCAGGTTTAGACTGTGACCCCCACGCCGGCGCGCAGGCCCACGTCCAGCGATTCAAGGGCAGCGATAGCCGACTGGTTGGGCGCGGAGACCAGATGCGGCTCGAAGTGCTGCATCGTGATGCAGTTGGTCGGGCAGATTTGCGCGCAGAGGCCGCAGCGGATGCACAGGTTTTCGTCCATGATCATCGCGGCCCCTGACTTCCAGCCCTTCGCCTCCATCAGGCGCGGCTCAAACGGCAGATTGTTGATGCGTTCGATCAGTTCCAGGTCGGCCATGTGGATCACGTTGACCGGGCAGACCTCGACGCAGGCGTTGCAGAGGATGCAGTTATCACCATCCACAAAGATGTTAAGCTGGCACTGCAAGCAGCGCTTCGCCTCCTGGAACGCTTCATCATGCGTGAAGCCGAGTTCGACTTCGGTGGTCAGGTTGAAGCGATCCTGCACCGGGATCATCGGCATCTCCTGGCGCGGCACGGCATCGTAGTCGTCGCCTTCGACCAGGCGGCGTTGCATCGTGTCGGCGGTCCAGATTGAGATCGGCTGCCAACTCATGCGGACGGCGGCATCCTGCGGATATTCCTGGCGCAGGGTTTGCGTTTGCGCCCATTCCTCCAGGCTGCGCGTCACGTCAAGGTGATAGTCGGACACATAATCTTGGTAGGGCACCAGCGCGAACTCGGCGCGCAGCGTTACCTTTTCGTCGGCGGGCTTGGCCCCGCGCAGATACTGGTCCACGCCGATGGCCGCTTTGTGTCCATCGGCAATCGAGGCGATGACGGTGCGCGCGCCGGCCACAAAGTCGCCACTGGCGAACACGCCCGGCACATTGGTCATCCAGCTCACCGGGTCCACTTCGGGCCGCCCACGCTTGCTGACCTTGATGCCGGCATCGGCCAGATAGCCGACATCGGAGTTTTGGCCGGTGGCCGCCACCACAGTGTCCACATCCAGGATAAACTCGGTACCGGGGATCGGCACGGGGCTACGCCGACCCGACGCATCAGGGTCGCCCAAGCGGTTGCGGATACACTTCAGGCCGACCACTTTGCCGTCGGCCAAGACCACCTCGGTCTGTGACACCAGGAAGCGGAACTCCACCCCTTCGATTTCGGTCTCGCGCGCCTCCTCGTCATAGACCGACATTTCGTTGCGGCTGCGCCGGTAGATGACATAGACCTTTTCCGCGCCCATCCGCAGCGACGAGCGGGAGCAGTCCATCGCGGTGAAGCCGCCGCCGATGACTGCTACGCGCCGGCCCACCATCGGGTATTTGTGCAGGTTGATCTTCTCCATGAAGTGCAAGCCGGAGTACAGCCCCTGCACACTCAGGTAATCCTCCCCCGGCACATCCATGCGCTGCGGCGATTGGGTGCCGCAGGCCAGCACCACGGCATCATGCTGCGCTTTAAGATCCGTGATCGAGATCATGTTGGGCTTGCCCTCTTCGATCTCTTCCGGCGTGATGGTGCGCCCGATGGGGCGGTTGAACTGAATCTCCACGCCCATCGAAGCCATATATTCGTTGATCTCTTCCGCACAGAGGTCGCGCGGCAAGCGCCATTCCGGGATACCGACCGTGAGCATCCCGCCGGCCACTTTAAGCGCCTCATAGATTGTTACACCGTAGCCCAACTTCGCCAAATCGCGCGCCGCGCTGATGCCGGTCGGTCCGGCCCCGACTACGGCCACCGTTTCGCGCTTGGTGCGCGCCGGGCGCGTCCAGGGGTGCTGTTCGCTGCGGTTGTCCGAGGCGACGCGCTTGAGCCAGCAGATCGCAATCGGCTTGTCTACGCGCCCCCGACGGCACGACTGCTCGCACGGGCGCGCGCAGATGCGGCCCAGGATGCCCGGCACCACATTGTCTTCCAGGTTGATGCGGTATGCCTCGTCATAGTCCTCCGACGCGACATGGGCAATATAGCGCGCCACGTCGGTGTAGGCCGGGCAGGCATACTGGCACGAGATGTTCGCCAGGAACCACTCGCTGTCGCCGGTCTGGAGTTGATAGGGCGCAGCGTCATGTTCGGCGTGGCCGACGCGACTCTCTGAGCGCACCAACGCCATCAGGCGCATTCGTTCTTCCGCCATTGTCGCAGTCTCCTCTTGTTAGATGCCCCAACCGAGGCGCAGCATCCAGCCCTGATCTTCGATCAGCGAGTCGGGGCCGTGGCCGGGATAGAAGCGGGTGCCGGGAGCCAGGTCGGCCAGCCGGCGCAAGCTGTCGTACAGTTGCGCTTCATCGCCGCCCGGCAAGTCGGTGCGGCCCATGCCCTGGTCGAACAGGGTATCGCCACTGAACAGTATATCTTCGTCCTCTTCGTGCAAGCAGCACGACCCCTGCGTGTGACCGGGCGTGTGCAACACGGTGAAGCGGTAGCGGCCCAGCGGCAACACGTCACCTGCGGCAAGCATACCGGTCGGCGTGCTGGGCGCGATGGTGAACGGCAGCGGGATCGAGCTATTGGGCTGCGCGAGGCGGTCGGCATCGGCGGTGTGGATCAGCAACGGTGCGTCCGTCGCCGCCACCAGCGCAGCGTTATCGGCGATATGGTCGAAGTGGCCGTGCGTGTTGACAATCCGCACCACGCGCCAATCGCGCACCGCCGCCCGGCGCAGCAACTCCGCCGCGCTCTCCATCGGCGCGTCCACGATCATCGCCTCTCCCGTCGCCTCATCGGCCACAAGGTAGCCATTCGTTTGCACCGGGCCGGCGGTCACACATTCAATCAGCATCAGGCAGCAGGCTTTCAGGTATCAGGTGTCAGGTGTCAGGTGTCAGGTGTCAGGTGTCAGGTGTCAGAGGTCAGAGGTCACAACGTCTCCTGATACCTGATACCTGACACCTCACGAGTGTCAGGTGTTTAGCAACGTACCTTAATTCAGAACTCAGAACTCAGAACGCGGCCCGCCGCGCCGCACGCATCGCCACCAAGCGCAAGGGGCGCACGGGCGGCGGGGCAGCAACGCGGCGCGGGGTCGCTGGGCCGACGAGACCCCCCGCCCCCAACGTGGCCGGCGCGGTCAGCGTGATCAGCAGGCGGGCCGCGTCGGGGTGGCGGTTGAGCAGACGGTGGGCGCTGCCGGGAGTCCAGGTGAGCGCATCGCCAGCGGTTAGCGGGGTCGGGTCGCCGTCCTGCTCGGCGCTGACATAGCCGCCCAGCACCACTAGGCTTTCGCTGCCCTCGTGCCGGTGGTCACGCTCGCCCAGCGCCGTGCCGGGCGGCAAGTCCACCACGAAGCTCCGCAACGCCGCGCCCGGCGGGCTGATCTCGCGCACCGCCGGCACCCCGGCCTGCACCGGCCCCGCCGGCAATAGGCGCTCACGCCCCACCAAGCCCAAACGCCGCTCTGGGACGGTGGCTGGCTGCAACGCCCCCGGCACCACATACGGCCCCACCGGTGCGGCAGTGGCCCCGCGCAACAGGTCCACCACGGTCAGCCCCAGCGCCGTCGCCAGCCGCTCCAGCGTATCCAGCGAGGGCGAGGTGCGGTCGTTCTCCACTTGGCTGACAAAGCCCTTCGACAGCCCACTAGCCGCCGCCAGTTCCGCGATGGTCAGCCCGCGCCCGGTGCGCGCGGCCCGTAGTTGTAGCCCCAGTTGCATCGTTCCACCTCCGCCCTGTTTGCACCCAGCAAACCTTGTTTGCTGTTACTATACAGCAAGCGGTGGAGTGCGTCAAGGGCGTTGCGGTGGGGAAGCAGAGCGGCCACGAATGCGGCACGAATACACGAATACGGTGGTGGCGCTGGCGGAGTAGCCAGTGTGGCCCGGCGGAGATGGGCAGCGTGCCCCTACCCTCTGGCCGCGATCCCGCGCCGACCGGCCACGAATAGGGCACGAATACACGAATAGATCGCGGCTAGGGATCAGGAACGGCGTAGGTGTGGACGGCCTAGCTCCGCCGGGCCGCACTGAGTACGCCAGCGGCCTCCCCCACATTCGTGTATTCGTGCCCTATTCGTGGCTGGTCGGCGCGGGATGGTTAGCAGGCAGAAAGCGGCTGCTGAGGTGGGGGCGACAAACGCGCGCAGAGTGCTTCCATCTGGGCCAGTTCCTGCGCCAAGCCCAAGCGCCGACTCCGCTCCAACGCTTCTTGCGCGTAGCTCATAGCCGCGACTGGCCGGCCGCGTTGCTCTTCCAGTAGGGCTAATCGGGTCAAGATCGTTGTCATATAGCCGACACCGCCTGCCTCACGAAAGTAAGCAAGAGCCTGCTGGTACATCTGAGCAGCCGCATCGAAATCGCCGGAGTGCTGTAGCACAAGGCCAATATTTCCCAGCAAGCCCCAGGCACGGTCAGGGTTAAACACAGGATCCGTATCTTCAAGGCGGAACACTTGTTGAGCAGCAAGAAAGTAGGTCTGAGCAAGCGGCCAATCCCCTTGATCACGGGCATTTTTCCCGAGTTCAAAGCTGATATTGGCCTGCGTATACGCTTGTTGCTCCGTAGGCAATTCACTGATAAGGCTCGCTGCCTCATCACAACACGCCCGTGCTTGCTCAAACTTATCAATTCTCCGCAGTATTTGGGCGTATGTCTGAAGTGTATCGCATAGCCATTCAGCCGATTTCTGTGTGCGCGCTAGCTTAATTGCACGCTTAATCGTGGATTCAGCCTCAGCATGATAGCCCTGCTGACTCAGAATACAAGCTAACATATCTGAAATGTGAAGAGTATTATTAGCATCTCCCAGCAACTGAGCATACTCAAGTCCAGAAAGCGCCGTAGTTACAAACTCTACCCATTGACCAATTACATTATAATAACGTAGGAGAGCAGGTACTACTCCAAGAAATACATCAGGTCGGGCCGCCTGATCGGCCCAATTAGCTAGAGACCTGAAATATTGTCCATCCTGACGCAATCTACGTGTATCATGCCACCGCCACTCAAAAGTGGGGTAAGTCTGTGCCAACTTCGTCAGATGGGCTATCCAGAGATCGCGTAGCTGCGCCTCGGTTTCTGGGTGCTGCGCCAACTCCTCTTGGGCGAAGGCGCGGGTTAGCGGCAGCAGGCTAAAGCGATCCTCTTCCCGATTGACGAGCGACAGTTGCAACAGTTCGGCCAGACCGTCGTCACGCCCGATTTCGTCACTATCCAATCCCGCTACTTCGCCCAACATATAGCGGCTGGTGCTGGAGTCAAAGAGCGCCAGCGCCAGCAACAGCCGATACGCATCGTGGTTGCGGATGCGGTCCACACTCTCGCTAAAGCAGAAGCGCGCAATATCACTGTACCCGCTACCGAGCCGCCGCAGAACCGACTCGATGCTGTAGTCAAGACTCATTAGGCCCAGGCTCCACACGATTGCCAGGGGGATGCCACCGGTACGCCGGTATAGCTCAGAAGCAGTATCGGAGTCCAGCACGAGATTTTTACGTTCTGCTTCCAGGGCAATCACTTGCAGCGCATCATCACGCGGCATACCCACTAGACGGATCGGGTAAGCAATATCCACGCGGTGGCGGGTGGTGATAATTACCTTCGTGGGATCGGGCAGTTCCCGCAAAAAACTCAGTAACTCGTCATCGTCTACGGTTTCCAGGTTATCAATAATCAGCAAAGTACGACAGCCGGCCAGCGCACGTTCCACTAAGCCTCGGCGCTCGTCGCCGGCAGCTTGGAGAATAGGGGGCAGTTCAAGCACCATTGCCGTTTCGCGGTAGAGATCGTGCAAGTTGTTGAAGGTCTGCGGACGGGCCTGGATACCGGCAGCAGTCAGCAAGGTACGCTTGGCCGACACCCAGATGATCGCCTCGAATCGTTCCTGGGACGGCAACTGCGCGTACTGGTCACGATAGCGATAGGCGGTTTCTAGCGCTAGCGCACTCTTGCCGACTCCACCAATACCATCTAGGGTGACCAAAAAGTGACGACTAGCGGGATAGGGTAGCAATAACTGTTGTAGCCTGTCTAATTCCGCTTGCCGGCCCACGAAAAGCGCATAGTCACGTTGCGGCAAGTTGTGCCAGGGACGAGATCGCTGCGGTGGTCGGGCAGCCGCAGCCGTCAGTTCAGCCACTTTCGGCGCTAGCGCCAGCTGCGTCAGCGTATCACTGAGGTTGTGCATACCCTGTACCAATTCCGCTGTATTGGCCGCGACAGTGCGTGTACCCTCAACATTCATGCGCTGAAAGGCTAACGTGTAAAGCTGTTGGAGTTCAGGAATATACAGCACCTCGTCGCCCAACAAATGCAAGAAGGCTGCAACCGCCGCGTTCACCCGCAACCGATCCAGTTGCGCCGGTAGAACATCGTCAAAGCGCGCTTGCACAGTGGATAGCGGGGCAGCAGGATCCTGAAAAGGATGGGTAAGTAGTTCGCGTAACGCGGCCTGGACACTGGGTAGGTCGGCAAAATGGGTTTCGGCGGTCAAGGCAATGGTAAGTTCCGGGTCGTGAGCATAATACTCACGGGCAAAGCGTGCTGCGGCCTGTACAACGGCGGCATTCAGCTTACGGCGAATAGCCCGCTCGTTGAGAGTGCCCTGCTGCAACTTGTCAGCCACTAAGCTGCCGATCAATTGGCCTAGAATATTGCTCAGAGTACTGCTCAGAATATTGCTCAGAGGATCCGTGAACATCAGCAATGATCTCCCATTGAACCTATTACGCGGTTGCGTTATAGTCTACGTAAAGCCTCTACGCAAGGTTACGGACCGCTCTCGCCCTCGCCCCCACTCACCGGCGCGTCCGGCGGGTCCACGGGCAGGCGGACCACGAAGCGGGTGCCGCCGGCGGGGGGGAACTCGGCCTGGATGGTGCCGCCGTGCAGTTCGACGATCTGGCGGCTGATATAGAGGCCCAACCCCAGGCCGCTGTAGTAGTCGGCGGCGTGCGCGCGATAGAAGCGGTCGAAGATTGCGCCGCGCTGCTCCGGCGGAATGCCGATGCCCTGGTCTGTAACCGCGATCTCAATGGTGGCCGGCGTGGGCTGGGTCAGCACCACCGCGATGGGGCCACCGTGCGGGCTGTACTTGACGGCATTATCCAGCAAATTGGTCAGCACCTGTTCCAGACGCAGCGCGTCCACCGTCGCCGTCAGGGTCGCCGGCGCGCTGACGGTCAACGGGTGACCCACGTCTAGTGTGGGCCGGCGGGCAGCCACCACCTCCGTCACCAACTGGACCACGTCGGTTGGCTGGGCCGCCAGGGTCAAGCGCCCGCCCGCGATGCGCGACACATCGAGCAGTTGATCCACCAGCCGGCTTAGTTTAATCGTGTGGCTTGCCATCGTTTCTAAGGCCCGTTGCAGGCGCGCCGGATCGGGTGGGCCGACCTTCCGCAATTGGCGCAGGTGCAATTCGGCCAAGCCACGCAACACGGTGAGCGGCGTGCGTAGCTCGTGCGCGGCCACCGACAAGAACATATCGCGCGCCTGAATCGCGGCTTCGGCGGCGGTCACGCTGCCTTGCAGCGCCGTCTCGCGCAGTTGGAGCGTCGCCAGGGTGCCCGCCAGTTCGCGGTTGCGCCCGGCCAGTTCTGCGGCCAACGTGATCACATCATGGCTGCGGCTGTCGAGTTCGCCCTGTAACAGGTGGCGTGCCCCCTGGCTGGCGGCGTAGAGGGCGGCCAATTCACTGTTGGCCGTCGCCAATTGGCGGCGCTGCGCGTCCAGTTCGGCGTTAGCAGCCACCAATTGGCCTTGCCGCTGCTCCGATAGGCGGGCGCTCTGGACGAGGCGTAGCGCCTGGGGCACCAGGGGTGGCAAGACCAGCGCCGTGGTCACCGAGGCCACCGCCGTGACCGCCTTCACCACACCCGCCAGCCAGTAGACGGGGGTCCAAAGGGTCAGGACTTCCATGAAGTGGGTCGCCCCGCAGGCCACGATAAAGGTGCCGAAGGCCAGGAAAATCCAATGGAACGGGATCGCCTCGCGCGCCCGGTAGACCAAATAGACCAGAGTTGTGGAGATGGCCGTATAGGCAATGCCGATCAGCAGATCGGCCGTCAGATGCAGGCCGACCAGCCCCGGATCCCAGAGCAAGCACGCACCGTGGGCATCAAAGCCTTGCGTTTGGAACAGCCGCGCCGCTACACCCGGCCACAGCAGCAGCAGCCCAACCCCGCTCAACACCGCTACCACCGCTACGACATTGCCTTGCAGCAGCGCTTGCATCTGTCGGCGCATCGCAGCACCCTCCGGTTCTCTAAGGCCCAGCGGCCCGCCGTACTTGTGGAGATCCACGACCTCGCGACTATTATACCGTTTACCCGCCCTGCCGTGCACGACTCAGGGCTGCCCCGCAGTTTCTGGTATACTGGGCCATGCCTGTGCAACGTTATCGGTGGCTGTTGGCCGCCTATCTGGTGCCCCAGCGGCGGCGGGTCGCCGTTCTCGTGCTGCTGTTGTTTGCGGCGCTGGGGGCCGACCTCGCCAATCCGCTGATCTTGCGCGCTTTCATTGACACCGTGCCGCAGGCGACCACGCCCGACGCGCTGATCGCGCTGGCCGGGCTGTTTCTGGCCGTAGCCGTAGCCACGCAGGCGATCACGGTGGCCGAAGCCTACGTGGCCCAGAATGTGGGCTTGACCGCCACCAACGGCTTGCGGGCCGACCTGACCCGCCACCTGCTGGACCTGGACCCCGCTTTCCATAACGCGCACACCCCCGGCGAATTGATCGAGCGCGTGGACGGCGATGTGGCGACGCTAGGCAACTTCTTCTCGCGTTTCGCGGTGCAGTTGCTGGGCAACGGGCTGCTGCTGGTCGGCGTGCTGGTCATGCTGTTCAGCATTGACGTGCTGGTGGGCGCGACCGTCGCCGCCTTTACGCTGCTGGCGCTACTGGTGGTCAACCGCTTGCGCGCGGTGGGCGTGCCACACTGGACCGCAGCGCGCCAAGCCAGCGCCGATCTGTTCGGCTTTCTGGAAGAGCGGCTGGCCGGCACCGAGGACATCCGCGCCAATGGGGCGACGCACGACGCGCTGCGCCGTTTGCAGGTGCGGTCACGCCTACTGTTGCAACGGCAACGCGCCGCCGGCGTGGTCGGCAGCGCCACTGGGCTGAGTACCACCGTCTTCCTCACCCTGGGCACTGCGCTGGCGCTGGGCGTGGGCGCGTATCGCTTCACGCTGGGCGGCATCACGCTGGGCACTGTCTACGTGATCTTCAGCTACACCGAACTGCTACGCCGCCCGGTCGAGCAGATCACGCGCCAGTTGCAGGATTTGCAGCAGGCCACGGCCAGCCTGCGCCGCGTCAGCGACCTGCTGCAACTGCGCCCGCTGATCGCCGATGGGCGAGGCGTGCCACTGCCCGCCGGCCCGTTGCGCGTCGAGTTCGCGGCGGTGAGCTTCGGCTATGTGCCCGCCGAGCCGGTGCTGGCGGACGTGTCGCTGTGTCTGGAGCCGGGCGCGGTGCTGGGCGTGCTGGGGCGCACCGGCAGCGGCAAGACCACCCTCACCCGCCTGCTGTTTCGCCTCTACGATCCCGATAGGGGCGCGATCCGGCTGGGCGGCGTGGACCTGCGCGACACCCTGCTGGGCGATCTCCGCACCCGCGTCGGCCTAGTCACACAGGAGATCCACCTATTCCATGCCAGTGTGCGTGATAACCTGACCTTTTTCGACCGCCGCATCTCCGACAGTCGGATCGTGGCTGTGCTGGACGAGTTGGGCCTGGGCGCGTGGTACGCATCGCTGGCGCAGGGGCTGGACACGCGACTCGCGCCCGGTGGCGGCGGATTGTCGGCAGGGCAAGCGCAACTCGTCGCTTTTGCCCGCGTCTTCCTGCGCGATCCGGGCCTAGTCATCTTGGATGAAGCCTCGTCGCGCCTGGACCCGGCCACCGAGGCACAGGTGGAGCGCGCGATTGACCGTCTGCTGGCGGGGCGCACCGCCATCATCATCGCCCACCGCCTGGGCACCGTGGCCCGCGCTGACCGCATCCTGATCCTGGAAGACGGGCAGATCGGCGAGACCGGTGAACGGGCGGCGCTGGCGGCTCAGGCCACATCGCGCTTTGCCGGGCTGTTGCGGACGGGTCTGGCAGAGGTCTTGGCGTGAAGGTTTGGTGGTTTCTCCGGCGGCTGATCCGCTACCGGCCGGGCCTCTATCTGCTCAGTGGCCTACTTGCCAGTGGGATGTTCTATCTGTTCCCGCTAGTGCCCGGCCTGATCGTGCGCCCGTTTCTTGATGCACTGGCACACGGCACCCCGCTCGGTTGGAACCTGTGGAGCCTGCTGGCCCTGTTGGTGGGATCGGCGCTGGCGCGGGTGGTGGTCTTGGTGGGGGCCGTTGCCGCCGAAACGACGATCAACATTGTGATCGCCTCGCTGTTGCGGCAAAACCTGTTTGCCCACATCCTGCGTCGGCTGGGAGCGCGGGCGCTGCCCGGATCGCCCGGCGAAGCGATCAGCCGCTTCCGCGACGATGTGGACATCATCTCCCGCTTCCTCAGTTGGACACTTGACCCGGTGGGGCAGGCTGTCGTCGCCGCCATCGCCCTGTGGGTGCTAATCCAAATTGATCCGGCGGTGACCCTGATCGTGTTTGTGCCGCTAGTAGCCGTGCTGACGGTGGTGAACATGGCAAGCAAGCGTATCGAACGCTACCGCCGCACCAACCAGCAATCCATTGGCGAGGTGACGGGGCTGCTGGGTGAGGTGTTCGGCGCGGTGCAGGCCGTGAAGACGGCGCACGCGGAAGCCGGGGTGGTGTCCTACTTCGGCACGCTCAACGAGGCGCGCCGCCGGGCCACGCTCAACGATCTGCTGCTCACCCAGTTCATCCAATCCATGTCCACCAACGCCGCCAATTTGGGCACCGGCATCTTGCTGTTGCTGGTCGCCGGCAAGATGCGGAGCGGCAGCTTCAGCATCGGCGACTTCGCCCTGTTTGTCTCCTATCTCGGCTGGCTGACACAGGTGACGAGTATGTTCGGCAATTTCCTGACCCAGTATCGCCAGACAGGGGTCTCGTTCGAGCGGCTGATGACCCTGCTGCAAGGCGGTCGCCCCGCCGACCTCGTAGCGCACGGCTCGCTCGATCCGGCGCACACGCCGGCAGATCGCGCATCCCACCCTGCGCAGCAAGAGCACGGCGCGCCGGCAGATGCGGTGCTGGAGTCGCTGGTCGTGCAGGGGCTGACGTATGCCTATCCGGGGGGCGAGCGCGGCATCGTCGGCATTGATTTGCAACTGACGCGCGGCGCGTTCGTGGTGGTCACCGGGCGCATCGGCGCGGGCAAGACGACGTTGCTACGGACGCTGCTCGGCCTGTTGCCGCGTGATGGGGGCGAGATCCGCTGGAACGGCACGCCGGTCGCCGACCCAGCGACGTTTTTCGTACCGCCGCACAGCGCCTACACGCCACAAGTGCCACGCCTGTTCAGCGATTCCTTAGTAGATAATATCCTGCTGGGGCTGGATGAGGCGGCGGTGGACCTGCCGGCGGCGATCCAGGCCGCCGTGCTGGAGCGTGATGTGGCTGAACTGGAAGATGGGCTGGCGACACGAGTGGGGCCGCGCGGCGTGAAGCTATCGGGCGGCCAGATCCAGCGCAGCGCCGCCGCCCGGATGTTTGTGCGCGCACCCGATCTGCTGGTCGTAGACGATCTATCCAGCGCGCTGGATGTGGAAACCTAGAACGTGCTATGGGACCGCTTGGCCGGGCGGTCCGATCTCACCTGCCTGGCGGTGTCGCACCGCCGGGCGGCCTTGCGGCGGGCCGATCAGATCATCGTCCTCAAAGACGGGCGGGTGGAGGCGATCGGCCGGTTAGACGGATTACTGGTGACCTGTCCTGAAATGCAACGCCTTTGGCATGGCGACTTAAGCACGACTCCAGACACAATGATCGGCTAATAAGCTGAGGGGGTAGTCATGGATCTATTAGGGCGGGGGGGCGAGGTCTCAACGCGGCGCACACCCTTGCGTGGCCTAGACACGCGCTTGACGGCACACGCCGCGCTCGATCTGGTAGAACGGGCCGCCCTAGAGCGCGATCCCAACGCGCGGCTGCGCTTGATCCTGAGCAGCGAGGATATGGACGCAACGGGCCGGGCCGGCCTGTGGGAGTTCCAGTGGGATCTGCCGGCGCGTTATGCTTCAGCGACTATCCGCATCGGCGTGGACCCTGACTCGGACGGCGAGGACGAAAGTGTGATGGTCGAACAAGTGCATCCCTTTGTTCCGCCGGGCGATCTGTGGGATCTGTTGCGTGAGAGCGAAGAGACCCTGCGTCGCACCCTGGCGACCCATTGGCAGCGGCACCTGAGCGGGCGGCCGGCGCTCGACGGGCGGGGCTACGACTCGCCGCACGCTCTCGCCACGCTGCTGCGCCGGGGCGCCACGCTGGGCAGCGGGAGCTATTTGGGGGCTCGCGTCCAGGTGGCGGGCGATTCGGTCTGGTATCTCCATGCCGACGAGCAGTTCTACAGCACGCCCTTTGGCCCGCCGGCGCTACCGCCAGGAACGGCCGCCCCACAGCTAGGCCACGGCGGTCGGTAGCAGATAGACCGCATCGCCCACGCGGATCGTGCCGGCTTTAGTGATAGATGCATACACGCCCATCATATTGGCTTGCTCTTGGGCAATGATCCGCAGAATCCGGGCATCCTGTTGTGCCGTATCGGGATCGAGATTGGGCATCATGCAGCGCGGATCGCCACGTGTGATCGCAACGGTGGTGGCCTGCGCGCCGGCGCCGATAACCACTTGACTGCCGACCCAGGTCTGCTCATCGGGCTGTTCCCCGGCGGAGGTGTCTACAATCAGGTTTTCGCGGAAGCGGCGCGCATCTACGGGGGCGCCCAGCCGCTCCGCGAGGCGCTGCACGGCGCGGGTAGTCAGCAACGAAAGCGGCTCCCCGTCATGCGCGCTTTTGAGATGCACCGCGTAAATCGGTTGATCGCGCAGGCGCGGTTTCAGTTGCCCGCGCAGTTC
>JBBRPH010000023.1:0-72523 GCA_038228295.1 Chloroflexia bacterium
ACAGCCACGTCAGCGCCACAAACACCGTGAAGCCGGCGAACGCCAGCAACGCCCAGAGGTCCAGCGGCCCCGCCCCCTGGCGCGCTAACTGCGCGACCGACAGAATATGCGTCGGCACGCCCCAGCCGCCGCCGTGCGTGGTCTGCCAGCCATACGACCAGAGCCACCAGACGTTCAGCCCATAGGCCGACAGGTAATCCTCATGCGCGTTGACCGTCAGGCCGGTCAGCAGGGCCAGGGTATGGCCGGTCAGCAGATAGGGCAAGGCCAGCGCCAGCAGGATCGCGCCCGCCAAGCCGCCGTAGCCCAGCAGCCGCGCCGCGCCGCGCCGCGCCGTCAGCGCCAGCAGCGCGGGCAGCAGCAACAGCGGCTGCAGTTTGAGGCTCAGGGCCAGCGCCCAGCCCGCCCACAGCCCGGCCGCCCGCCCGCGCAACAGCGCCAGCCCGCCCGCCACCAGCAGCAACCCATACAGCGCATCGAAATAGGCCAGCAGCGACCCGGCCAGGATGACGGTCGGGTTGAGCCAGTAGGCCGCCGCCACACCCAGCGCCACCCGTGCGTCGCGCCGCCGCGCCACGGCCCACAACAGCGCCGCCGTCAGCGCCTCGGCCGCCACGAGCGGCAACTTGATCGCCACGTTCAGCGCCGCGCCGTCAGCAAACGCCGGCGAGACCAGCGCCCGGTAGACGCTGCCGACCGCCCACAGCACAGCCGGCAGGCCCGGCGGGTAGTCCACAAACACCGCCCGCCCCTGATAGCCCACTTTGCCCGCCGGCAGGTCGCCCGCCAACGCCTGCCGGATCGTGGCCGGGGTCAGCGGCGGCGGCAGCTTCTGGCGCAGGGTGTAGATATTGGTGATGCCTAGCTGCGTCGTTGCATAAGCCCAGGCTTTCCACACGCCCATATCGCTGGTGCCGACCGTAGGCAGGCCCGGCAGGCGCAGCAACAGGCCCAGCACGATGACGGCCGGCAGCAGCGCAGCGGGCAGGCGGCGCGGGAGCGGCGGCACGGCACTCACCGCACGCGCACCGGGCCGAGGTCCACCGCCGCGCCCACGCGCCGCGCCGCATCCGGGCACGCCACCGGCACGGCCTGAAAGCCGCCGCCTGCCGTGCCGTACACACCGCCGATCAGCCGGTACAGGCCGGGTGCTAGGCCCGCCGGCAACGGCAGGTCGGTCAGTTCGCGCGTCGGCTTATCCAGCGCCCAGGCGGTGGTCGGCTGCCCCGTCGCGCTGTGCGGGTTGTCGCGCCCGGCCACCTGTTTGCCCGCCACGTCCAGCAGGTGGACAAAGGTCGCGTAATCGCCCGGCGCGGATATCGCCTGCCAGTCCAGCGCGATCTTCAGGTCGCTACCCGCCGCCACGCCCGCCTGCCCCGCGCCGGGGCTGAGGCTGGCTCCCAGCAGGCGCAACGCGGCGGGGCGGCCCAGGTCGCAGTCGAGCCGCAAGGCGGGCGTGGCGGGGTAGACTTTGGGCCGGTAGACATCGAGCGTACCGCCGAAGGTCAGATCGTAGCCCGCCGCAAACGCCGCCCCCGCCGCCCGGCTCCAGCGCCACGCGCCGTGCCGCAGCAAGACCAGCGGGAAGCGGCGGTCGCGCAAATCCTGCACCAACTGGCGCTCGTCCCAGCCGCCCCGGTCGCCCATCGTGGCAATCGTGTCGGGGTCGTCGTAGACCGGCAGCCGCCCGTTCAGCAGCAGCAGGGTCGCGTCTTCGCTGTAGAGGTCGCCCACGGCGGCGCGCAGCAGGGTTTGCCGGCCCTGCATCTCGCCGGCGCGCGCCGCGCTGGGCCAGTAGCTGGTGCTGTACCAGCCGGCCAATCCCAGCGGCTGCGGCTGCCAGAGCCACAGCGCCTGCCCCAGCGCCAGCCCAGCCACAGCCAGCGCCGGCAGCCACCCCCGCCGCTCCGGGGCCGCCCAGCCCGCCAGCCCGCGCCCGGTCAGCCAGATCAGCGGCGGAAACAGGTCAAGCAAGTGGTTATAATTGGCTCCTGAATAGCCCGCCTGGATCATCACCGAGCCGGTCGCCGCGCCGAGATAGACCACGGCCAGCGGCAAGCCGGGGGTCGGCCAGGCCCGCCGGCTTGCCGTCTGCGCCAGCCGCCCCAGCCACGCGCCCAGCGGCGGCCCGGCCACCAGCGCACCGCTGATCAGCAGCGGCCAATATTCGCCCGCCAGCCGGCTCACTAGCCGCCGCCAGAACTCAGCCAGCCAGGGATAGGTCTGGTAAACGATGGCGTGGTCCCAGAAGCCGCCGCCCGACAGCGCCAGCAGCACGACGATGCCCGCCGCCAGCCCTG
This sequence comes from Chloroflexia bacterium, assembly GCA_038228295.1. Taxonomy (GTDB): domain Bacteria; phylum Chloroflexota; class Chloroflexia; order QHBQ01; family JAICKM01; genus JAICKM01. Next base: position 2,301 of record JBBRPH010000023.1, read on the forward strand.
CCGCCAGCATCCCGCCCACGCGCAGCCCGGCCCGCCTATCGCGCAGCAGCAACCAGGCCACGCCCGCCGCCGCCGGGGCCAGCGCCGACTGCTTAGTGAAAAAGGCCAGCGCGAACAGGGCCAGCGCGACGCGCTCTTGCCGGCGCGTGGGCAGCCGGTCGCCCGCGCCCAGCACGGCCAAGCCGCCCAGCCCGCAGGCCAGCGCGACCATGTCTTGCTTATAGAGCGTGGCCCAGATAATCACCGGCGAGACGGCCAGCCAGAGCGCGCCGCAGGCCAGCGCGCCCAGCCAGGGCAACCCTTCGCGCCGCGTCAGCCCGGCCAGGATCGCGGCCACCGCCAGCGTCGCCGCCAGCACCAGCAGGCGCGGCCCGGTCAGCCCCAGCCCGCCCAGCCAGAGCAGCGGCGCGCTGAGGATGTACAGCACCGGCGGATAGGGCGCGGAGAGAAAATGGTCGGGCGGGTTGGCGCGATAGATGGCCGTGCCGTGGGCCAGCGCCCAGGCGGCGTGCAGGTTCACGCCTTCGTCATAGTCGAACTGCCAGGGCCAGGCCAGATTGGCCCCGGTGAAGCCGGCGAACAGGGCTAGGCGGGGCAGCAACAGCACCCCCAGCAGCCCGCCGAGCAGCCCGCCGGCGCGTTGGGCCCTAATGCCCACAGGTGGGGCAAGCCACCCAGCGCAGGCTCACCGGGGTGCCGCAATTCTCGCAGTCGCGCCGCAGCTTGGTGCGACAGTGGGGGCAGAACATAAACTCGTGTTCGACGCGCCGCTTGCAGGCCGGGCACACTTCCGCGTCTTCGATGTCGGCTAGCAGGTATTCTTCTTCCAGTGAGCGCTCATAGCCCTCGGCCAGCGTCTGCTTGGGCCGCAGCAACAGGTAGAGCAGGCAGCCGGGAATGGTGAACACGGCCACCAGCAGCGTCGAAAGCGCAATCGCGATCACGTCGCGGGTGCGTGCGCTGATGTCGCGGAACGTCCAGATGATCAGACTGAGCCAGAACGCCACCAGGTATGCGCCGATGCAGGCGACCAGCAGCCGAAATTCGGGGCTGACGCTGATATTGAACAGAAAGTTGATGGCATCGCTAAATGGCGACATTCGGCTCCCTATCCGGTTCCGTTGCCCGTCGGGCTGCGCCGCCGGTTGGGGCGGCGTGCGCCGTCGCTCACCGCAAACACCGCCGGCAAGAGTGCGCCCACGCCGTCGCCGGCCCCGGCCGGCGCGTCGTCCGCCGCCACCAAGCCCAACTGCTGGGCCACCTCTTTGCGCCCGGTCAGCCGGATATAGTGCGCGCAGCTTTGCCACGCGGCCATGCTGAAGCAGACCGTGGGCAGCGGCAGATCGTCGGGATCGGAATCGCGCTCATAGGGCACGGCGCTGCAAATACGCACGCTCACCCGTGCATCGTCCACGGTATACCGAGTAGCCAGGCCAGCAAACGGGCAACTCATGGTACGCTCCTAGCGGTCAGGTATCAAGTTGTCACGGGTCATGTCTTATGAGGCAGCGTACACGATAGCATTTGCCAAGCTGCCGACCATCGCCTGCCACGGCCGCCTATAACGGCGCAAACTGCTCCACGTCCAGCACCCACACGGTAGCCCCGCCGACCTGGACTTCGACGGGGCGCGGCAAAAACATCTCGCCCGTCCCATACGTGGGCTGGAAGGGGCTGATAAATTCGGTGCGCGTCAGGCAGTTCTCGCCCAGCAAGCGCCAGAGTTCCGCCAGCCGGGTTCCCTCGGTGCCAATTAGCAGGGTCACGTTGTTTTCGCGTAGGAAGCCGCCCAGGCTGTCCACCTCGGTCAGGCGAAAGCCCGCCGCCGGCAACACCCGCCGCACCGCGCCCACATCGTCGCCCTGAATCACGGCAATCACAAGTTTCATGCGCGTATTATATCCGATCTGGGGAAGGAGTGCTTTCCGTTCTGGGGTTTCATGTCTTTTATGTAGGCGCGCAATTCATTGCGCGGTGTGTAGGTCCAGGCACCAATCGTTGCAGCGCATGAAGTGACCGAGCGGATACTCGCCCGTGAACTCTTCCTGCAAGGTGAAGCCCACTTTGCGGCAGACGGCGTTCGATGCGGCGTTGTCCACGGAGGGAAAGGCGTGCAGGAACTGATGTTTCCCGGCGGCGCGCGCCTGGGCCACCAAGGCAACAGTGCCGCGCGTGGCGAGACTCTGGCCCTGGAACTCCGGCAGCACGCTCCAGCCGGTCTCCCAGATAGATTGGCCGCGCCACTCCGTCTCCCAGTAGCCGACCGAGCCGGCGGCGACCTGAGCGGCCCCGACGACGATCACAAATATCTGCCCTGTGCCGGAGTCGCCCAGCCGGCAGTAACGCACGTGACGTTTACGGATCTGCTCCAACGGCTCCGGCCCGCCGAGATGCAAGGTCATGGCCGGGTCGCCCAGTAGCCGCTCAAGAAGCGGCTGATCACCGTCGGACCAGAGCCGTAGTGCGACAACGGTTTTCTGTTGATCACCCATACGGCGCGCCTCCTAATGCGACGCTTCACCAATCCGGCGGCTGCGGCCAGCTTAACGTGCCGCCACCATAGAGTTGCGCCGAGGAGACGTGCAGCGCCCGGTTGAAGCGCGCCGACGAATTCTCCCAGGCAATGGTCATGGTCAACTCGACGATCTGATCGGCGGTGAAATAGCGCGCCACTTCCGCAAACAGCGCGTCGGGCACCGTCCCGTCCAGGGTCATGGCATCCGCCAGGCGCAGCGCGGCCTGCTCCGCCGCCGTGAACAGCGAGCCGGCCGTGTAGTCGCCCAGAGCGACGAATGTGGCGTGCGGGATGCCCAGATCGCTACCCCCGGCAGCGTTGATGTCCACTCAGAAGGGGCAGCCGATCAGCCCCGCCACGCGCACGTTCAGCAGGGCGACCAACGGCGCGGGCAGGGTCGCCGATTGGTCCAGCCCGGCCCACATCCCGCGCACAGCCTTCAAGATGCTCGGTCGCCGCGCATAGAGGCGGTTGTTCGCCAACACCTGCCCATAGCGCGCGCGCTGCGCCGCGAACACGGCGGCCGCATAGCTATCCGCCGCCTCATCATCCAACCCCGCTATACGCGCCATTACAATGCCCCCCAACTCACCCCCGCAATGAATTGTGGACCTACACCCACCCCACGGCTTATCGTAATTCAGACCACGCCCCCGCAATGAATTGCGGACCTACACCCACCCCACGGCTTATCGTAATTCAGAATTCAGAACTCAGAATTCAGAACTCCGTCAGTCGTGGCGGAAGATGCGGACGCGGCGGTTCGGTTCGCGGCCCCGGCTTTGCGAGCCAAGATTGTAGCGGTCGGCCATTTGGTGTTGCAGGCGGCGGATATAGGCGTTGGCCGGCGGCAGTTCGACCGGGTGGCCGGTTTCCAGCGCCTCCGTGATCGCCGCCTCGGTCTCCTCGATGGCGCTGGTCACCGGGTCGCCGTCGTCGTCCACCGGGCCGTCGGCCGGGATCTCGAACAGGCTAGCCAGAATGCTTTGCATCTGGCCGGCGGTGTTGCTTTTGAGCACATAGACCGGCAGCCCTTCGGCTTCGGCCTGGCGCAGCGCAGGCGGCTTTTTGCGGTAGTAGTTTTTGAGCGTCAGCACCACATCGGCATCGCTGATGTCTTTGCTGAGGGTCACATCCAGGTTCAGGCTGCCGACGGCCTGCTCCAAGCGCGTGCGGCTGACGCCGAACGGGTAGATACGGAGCGGCTTGGTGGGGCTGCCGGGCGCACCGGGCGCGCGGGCCGGGCGCGGGGTCGGTGGCGTGGCCGGCATTTCGGCGGTTTCCTCGGCATCCCCGGCCGGGTCGTCGTCATAGATCGTGAAGCCGGCGGCAGCGGCGCGGCGCGCTAGCCGCTCGGCGGGGTCCGCCGGCGGGGCCACCGCGCGATTAAGCCCCGTTTGCCGCGTCGGGCCGGGGCTGAGGCCGGCCATGCTGCCGTTGCCGGCCTGGCCGCCGTGCGTCAGGCGCCCACTCAAGCGTTCCACACCGGCCCCGGCAGATCCCGTGGATCCGCCGGGGCCGCCATTCGGGCCTGAGCCGCGCCCGCCGCGCCCACCGTCACGACCGCCGTCACGACCGCCGTGGCCGGCATCGCGCCCGCGCCCGCCGCGCCCGCCGCGACTGGTATGCTCGTAGCTGCCCCGCCCCGGCGCCGGCGTGTAGGCGCTGGTATCGCGCGTGATGTCAAATTGCCCCTCGCGGCTGACGATGCGCCCATCGGTGTAGCGCTCGCGGATCTCCGGCGGCGTGGGCGCGCCGCGCAGGATCGAGTCAACCACTTCGGCCACATCGGAATGCACGGCCACGCGGTCGCGGTCCAGGATCTCGACCATCACATCAAAGGTCGGCGGCGCTTTGCGTTCCAGCACCGACTTTTGCGTGCCGCGCCGCCGCGCCTCCTCGTCGCCCAACGTCACCGTCTGGATGCCGCCGATCAGGTCGGACAGCGTGGGGTTGAGCATCAGGTTTTCCAGCGTGGTGCCGTGCGCCGTGCCGACCAGTTGCACGCCGCGCTCGGCAATCGTGCGCGCAGCGGCGGCTTCCAGTTCGGTGCCGATTTCGTCAATGACGATCACTTCGGGCATATGGTTTTCCACCGCCTCGATCATCACGGCGTGCTGGCGGGCCGGGCTGGGCACCTGCATCCGCCGTGCCCGCCCGATTGACGGGTGCGGGATGTCGCCGTCGCCCGCGATTTCGTTGCTGGTATCCACGATGACCACGCGCTTGCGGAAGTCCTCGCTGAGAACGCGCGCCACTTCGCGCAGCAGCGTCGTCTTGCCCACGCCGGGCGGCCCTAACAGCAGGATGCTTTTGCCCGACTCCACCAGATCGCTGATGATGTTGATCGTGCCGTAGACGGCGCGCCCAATGCGGCAGGTGAGGCCGATCACATCGCCCGCCCGGTTGCGGATGCAGGAGATGCGGTGCAGTGTGCGCTCGATACCGGCGCGGTTGTCTTCGCCAAAATGCCCGATGCGTTCCACCACATAGCGCAGATCGTCGCGCGTCACGTCTATCTCACTCAGCAGGGCTTCACTGTTGCGATAGCGTGCTTCGGGCCGCCGACCCAGGTCCATCACGATTTCGATCAGATCGGCGCGGTTATTTTGTGTTTCCAGCGTGCGCAGAATGGCCGGCGGCAGGGTCAGCAGGATCTGCTCCAGGTCGTCGGTGACTTCTTGCTCGCCGTCGGGTCGGCGCATCAGCGCGCTGTCATTGGCCGGCACCGGGCCGCTCACGGGGCGGCCGGTCAGGTCGGTATAGTCTAAAGGTTGGTCTGTCATGCACTCCCCAAAGGCGGTTCGGCCTGGCCCCGGCTCAGGGTCCAGTCGCCCGCCACTAAGCGGCCCGCGCGCAGCGCCGCAAAGGCCGGCACGGCTTGGCGCTCCAACACGGCGGTATATTTGACCAATAAGGCTTGTTCACTCAACAGGTGAAATCCCCGATCTTCCAACACCGGCTCGATCTCAGCCTGATATTCGCGCAAGGCGACATACAGCGGCTTGAGCGCGTTTTTGCGCGCCAGCCAGAGCAAGTAATCCAGCGCATTGCGGGCGGTGCCGCGTTGCTCCGGGCGAAACAGCAAGGTAATCCAATGGCCGCGCGGTCCCGTCAAGAGACGTATCCACCCGCCGGCCCCGTGTGCGGCAAAGGTCGTTTCATGCGGCACGCCGGCTGTCTCCCAGACAAACGCCTGGGCGCCCAGGCCGCCGGGCATCACGCGCGGCCCCGGCAGCCATTGCCGCGCCGTCTGCGCCTCGGCCTGCTGCACCACCCGCGGGGTCACGCTGCGATAGAGTTGCAACAGGTCGAACGCATCGCGCCGCTCCAACGGGCGGAGCGGCCCGCGCAGCGGCGGCTCCCCCGCTTCGGCGTTGAGATACAGGTTGCCCCAGATGCGTTCGCGCGAGTAGGTCGTGAAGCCTAAGTTATGGAACAGCGCCAGCCGCGCATCGTCTACCGGCAGCTTGGCGAATACGCGCGTGATCCCGTATTCGCTTGCTTCGTCCACCACCTCGGCCACCAGACGGCTCCAGAGCGGCTCACTCTCGCGCTCGGTGCTTGCCAGCGTGGTGATCGTCCACTCGTCAAAGCGCCGCCAGCGGCAGCGCACCTGCACATAGGCCAGGATGTCGCGCTCTTCGGCATAGACCAGCGTATGGCAGCGGCGGTGCGGCAGTGGACTCTGCGCGCGGATCAGATCGCTGACCACGGCTTCCGGCTGGATGATCGTGTAGGGCGGGTTCAGGCGCAAGATTTGCTGCCGCCGCCGCGTCGCCAAGATACGCGAAATGTCGCCCCAGTGGGCATTGCGGATCACGCGCGCGATCCCTGCGCCGCCGGTGCGGCCGCAAGCGCCGGGCCGGCCGCCGCGCATTGGTCCAGAAAGTAGCGATGCAGGCGCAAGTCGCCGGTCAGTTCGGGATGGAACGACGTGACCAGCACGCGCCCTTCTTGCGCGGCCACCGGCGTGCCGTCGGTCAAGCGCGCCAGCACCGTCACTCCCGGCCCCACGTCGCCGATGCTGGGCGCACGAATAAAGACCGCCGGGAACGGCGCGGCCCCCAACACCGGGATCGGCAGGTCGGTCTCGAAGCTGTCCACTTGGCGGCCAAAGGCGTTGCGTTGCACACTCAGGTCGATCAGCGCCAACACCGGCTGCGGGCGCCCGGCATCGCGCGCCACCAGGATCATGCCCGCGCAGGTGCCGTAGACCGGCCGCCCTGCCTCCTGGTTAAACTGCCGGATCGCGCTGTCTAGCCCATACATGGCGGCCAGCTTGCCGATGGTCGTACTCTCGCCACCGGGAATAATCAGCCCGTCCAACCCGGCCAGATCACGCGGCAAGCGCACTTCCACGCCCTCCGCGCCCAACGCGCGCAAGGCTTCCAGATGTTCGCGAAACGCCCCTTGCAGGGCCAGTACCCCGATTTTCATAGGCACGGCTTCAGGTGTCCGGTATTAGGGATCAGGTAGCTTCTTCTCTATCAGGACTTTCGCTTGCAATGCCTGACTTAAGCCCAAGACCGTGGGCAATTACGCAGGGTAAGCGAAAGTTCTGTCTATAAGTATAACGTAAAAACCCGGCCACCGTGATCCATCCACGGTGCCGGGTTTGCCGGGCCATTAGTCGTAGGACCGGGCGGCAGCGCCGCACAGAGCGGCCGCCTATACGTCATGCGCGCCCGTGCGACAAGCAGCAGGGCGACCTGCCGCACGGGCCACAGACCGGCACCGTCTACCAGCCGCGCACCGCCAGCAATTCGTTTTGCGGGATCGTGCTGATCTCGATGCCGACCATCGCCTCGCCCAGGTTGCGCGACACTTCGGCCAGGATCTGCGAGTCACGGTAGTGGGTGACGGCCTGCACAATGGCTTTGGCGCGCTGGGCCGGGTCGCCCGACTTGAAGATGCCGGAGCCGACAAACACGCCGTCGCAGCCCAACTGCATCATCAGCGCCGCATCGGCTGGGGTCGCCACGCCGCCGGCGGCGAAGTTGACCACGGGCAGCTTGCCGGTCTCAGCCACCAGCTTGACCAGCTCGTAGGGCGCAGCCAGCTCTTTGGCGGCGCTGAACAGTTCTTCGGGCGACAGCCCCTGCAAGCGGCGGATTTCGCTGCTCACCGTGCGCATATGGCGCACCGCCTCGACCACATTGCCCGTGCCGGCTTCGCCTTTGGTGCGGATCATGGCTGCGCCCTCGGTGATGCGGCGCAACGCCTCGCCCAGGTTGCGGCAACCGCAGACGAACGGCACGCGGAAGTCGTGCTTGTTGATGTGGTGCTGCTCATCGGCGGGGGTCAGCACTTCGCTCTCGTCAATATAATCCACGCCGATGGCTTCGAGGATCTGCGCCTCGACAAAATGGCCGATGCGGCACTTCGCCATGACGGGAATAGTCACCGCCTCCATGATGCCGTAGATCATGTCGGGGTCGCTCATACGCGCTACGCCGCCGTGCGCACGAATATCGGCCGGCACCCGTTCGAGCGCCATAACCGCCACCGCGCCGGCATCCTCAGCCACCCGCGCCTGCTCCGCCGTGACCACATCCATGATCACGCCGCCCTTCAGCATCTGCGCCAGCCCTTTTTTCGTCACCCAGGTCGACTTTTCGATTTGTCCCTCCACCACGGAGCCTCCTCAAGCTAAATGAAAGTGTAGCCCGGTCGCCATTGACCGGCTGCCCGCCGATCTCCGCCGGCCCTGGCCCTTCATTGTACCCCTTTCCGCGCCTCTTCTGCAAGCAACGGGGGGTTCACTGCGGTGGCGCGGGATTCCATCAGGCGGGGTTGCACAACCCGGTAACTAGGCGTATTGGGATAGATAAGTGGCACGACCGCGCCGCCGGCCTTATGCAATTCGTCTTCACACGCTCTCCGCGCCAGATCCGCATAGGCGGGCAGCAGTTCGATCCCGATGTAGTTGCGTCCTTCACGGATCGCGGCCAGGGCGGTGGTACCACTACCCATAAAGCAGTCCAACACCGTCTCGCCGGGGGCAGTGAGGAGTTGCATCACGCGCCGGGGGAGTTCCAAGGGGAACTTTGCTTCGTGGTTATCATTGGCCCGCACCGACGGGATATTCCAGACCGCGCGCGATCCCCAGGCGACCCATTCTTTGTCGGTCAGGCGATCCCGATCTACAAGCGTGGTGCCGGGCTTCCAGAAGAAGTAGAGATACTCAAACTCGTCAATTGCCCGATACGAGAGGGTATGCCACTTCGAGTTTTCCCAGGCGGGATCTTTCATCCAGATACGCCGATCATAAAGATAGAGACCCGCAGCGGTGCCCGCCTCTTCGATGATACCACCGACCAGATGCACGCGCGTTTGGGTGGCCTGCTTGCCGCCGCGTATATTATTGCCGTTGAGCCGCCGATCAATGGTTTGCTCACTACAGCCGAGCAGATCCGCGAGTTGATAACGGCTGTAATCGGGGTGTGACCGTTGCGCTTCCAGCACATCTTCACGGCGCACATCGGCGCGATTGCGGCGGGGGTTCATGGCCTGCACCCGCGGCATCGCCACATCAGGGAAGCAGAGAATGTCGGCGATATTGATCACCAAAAAGCCACCCGGCTTCAGGATCGCGTAATGCAACTGGATCACTACGCGCAGTAACGCCACCCAGTCGTCATACGACATTTCTTTTTCATACTCTTTGCCGACATGGTACGGTGGTGACCAGACGCTGCACGCCACGGAGTCGGGGGCTATGTCGCGCAGCAGGGTACGGGCATCGCCGGTGTGGATTTGGTTCAAGGCTAATGGCATGGTGGTCCCTTTCGTTTCTTCTCGGAAATCTAGGGCCATCATATTACGAAACGGCAGAAATTACCACCACTAAGCCTATTCGCTCCACGTTCCTCCACAAGTGGTGGCTGTATAAACAAGCCGTTGCACCCGCCAGCGTGCTTTAGCCGCAAGTTTATCGAAACTTAAGCGTGTTCGAAACGTCTCATTGCGCTTTGGCGAATTAGGACCAGCCAGCCAGATACTGTCGTTTTCATGAGGATTGTACCTTGTCTGGAGCAAACCGTTAGGCATACCAGCAATCACAATGTTCTTCAGTATGTGGCGGGACCGACCAGTCACACCAGGAGTATCGGAATAGGTATAGTGAATGAAAAGTGTAGTGGTCAGGTATTGGTTGCCGTTGTAGCTGGATACAATGGGTAGAAGCCCCTGCTCATTTACTGATAATTGCTGCTTACCTCTGAGTTGTTGCACCTGAAGCGAGGTTTGCGACAACTGAATACGGGCATTGCTGTTTGTTTTCTCAGCTTTTGAATCGATGAAAAGTGCCTGTCTTATAATTCCAGCAGGTAAGATAACGTATCTAGCTTTCCTGTAGTCCACAGTCCCATACACGCGCGTAGGAATGTTAAAGCCAGAGAGTCGGTCTAGCACTTCTCGCGTTATGTCCTCACCTACTGCATCAACCTCATCTTCCGACTGCTGAAATACCTCGTAGGCTTCCGAGCCAAAATCAAGCATAGCCTGGAATACCCAACGCATCGTGAGCTTCTCTATGGCCTCTACTTGATCCAAATTATGTTGAAGTGCCGCAACATCTTCAATAATGTTCATAATTAGTCCTCGCCTATAAGATCCGCTAACCGGCAATCCAACGCATGAGCCAACCGCGCCGCCCAGTCCAGCGAAACATTCTCCCGCCCACACTCCACCTCGGAAATGTAGGAGCGGCTTACCCCGGCCCGCGCCGCAAGATCAGCCTGCGTCATACCCTGGTGCTTACGCCGCTGACGCAGGGCTTGACCAAAACGCGCACTGATGCTTTGTCGGCTACTGCCGACAAAAGCGACTGCCCGGCGCTCAGATGAGGGCCGGGCAGTTTGGCAGGTATTGTTAGATAGCGGATCGTGTTCCATAAAGCTACTTCGGGAAAGCTGGAAAGTCTCCTGCGCCTATTGTACGAACTAAAGCGCGGATTGGCAAGCGATTGCACTTGCCATCCGTTCATAAAGCGGGGTGTAGGGGCGCAATTCATTGCGCCCCTACACCCCGCGTAGCATCGGTACAGGCCCATAGCGGCAGGGCGGCGGGTGTAGGGGCGCAATTCATTGCGCCCCTACACCCGCCCCGCAATACACGCACGTCCCATTGCGTGCTGAAGGGGGGTGTAGGGGCGCAATGAATTGCGCCCCTACACCCGCCCCGCGATACACGCACGTCCCATTGCGTGCTGAAGGGGGGTGTAGGGGCGCAATTCATTGCGGTCCTACAGCCCGCCCCGCGATACACGCACGTCCCACCCCCGTTATGAACGGATGTCAATCGAGTCCGCCTGAGCCGTAGTTACCCCGCTCTGCTACCGCCCGCTTGACGGCAGTAGGCCAAATCTTTATACTTTGCTTATACTGTTCAGTATTGACTGAACAGACTAACCGTGCTAAACTAGTGAGGGAAAGCGAGCGTGACTAGTGGGGGAACTGCCAAGCGCATCCGCCGCGCAACACTTTGTCGAAGAGGTCAGCCTGACCTTTGAGCCGTTCGGCGTGCCGCGCATCGGCGGGCAGATCATCGGCTGGTTGCTGATCGCCGACCCGCCGCAGCAGACGGGCGGCGATCTGGCGGCGGCGTTGGGGGCCAGCAAAGCCTCGATCAGCACCATGACGCGCTTCCTGATCCAGGTGCGCCTGATCGAGCGCGTGCGGCTGCCCGGCCAAAGGCGCGACTACTTCCAGATCCGCGCCACAGCCTGGGCCGAGTTGCTGGAAGCGCGCATGGCCGGGCTGACGACCATCCGCCGCATGGCGGAGCGCGGGCTGGCCGTGTTGGCCGACGCGCCGGCCCCGCAACGCGCCCGCTTAGAGACAATGTATGCGATGTATGCTTTCTTCGAGCGGGAGATGCCCGCGCTGATGGACCGCTGGCACGCGCAACAGGCGCAGCGCCCGGCGGACCAAGCACACGAGTAGGAGACGGCAATGGCGGCGGTAATCGAGGCCCACGGGCTGACCAAAAACTACGGCCGGCGGCGCGGCGTGAGCGACCTCACGCTCCTGGTGCCGGCGGGCGAGGTGTTCGGCTTCCTGGGGCCGAACGGCGCGGGCAAAACGACCACGATCCGCACCCTGCTGGGCTTCCTGCGGCCCACCAGTGGCCGCGCCGCGCTATTCGGCAGCGACGTGAGCGGCCACAGCGCGGCGCTGCACCGGCGCATCGGCTACTTGCCCGGCGAGCTGGCCCTTTATGAGAAGATGACCGGGCGCGATCTGCTGACCTATTTCGCCCACCTGCGCGGCAGCCATGACCTGACCTACGCCACGACCATCGCCGAGCGGCTGGGGGCCGACCTGAGCCGCCCCATCCGCACGCTGTCGAAAGGCAACAAGCAGAAGATCGGCCTCATCCAGGCGTTCATGCAGCGGCCCGACCTGCTGATCCTCGACGAGCCGACCAGCGGCCTCGATCCGTTGGTGCAACAGGAGTTCTACCGCCTCGTCGCCGACGCGAAAGCCGCCGGGCAGACGGTGTTCCTCTCCTCGCACATCCTGTCGGAGGTGGACCATGTGGCCGACCGCGTGGGCATCATCCGCGCTGGGCGACTGATCGTGGTCGAAGCGATCCACACGCTCAAAAGCAAAACCGTGCGCCGGCTCGACATCCAGTTGGCCGCCGCCGTGCCGGAGAGCGCCTTCGCCGGCATGCCGGGCGTGCGCGATCTGCACGTCACCGACGCTAACGTGCGCTGCACCGTCGAAGGCCCGCTGGATGGGCTGATCAAAGCGCTGGCCGCCCACACAGTCATCACGCTCACCAGTCACGAACCCGATCTGGAAGAAGTCTTTCTCGCCTATTACACAGGAGAACCCGACCATGCTGCTGCGTAATGTCTTTCTGAAAACGCTGCGCGACGAGCGCCGGTCGTTGCTCTGGTGGGCCGTGGGCATAGCCGTGCTGGCCGGCTACACGCTAGTGTTTTACCCCTTCATGCGCGATAATTCCGACCTCACCAAGCTGATGCAATCGCTGCCGCCCGCCCTGCGGAGCATCTACGGCCAGGCCGATTTCAGCACCGGCTCCGGCTACCTGGGCAGCGCGTTATTCAACCTGATGGTGCCGCTGCTGTTTCTGGTCTACGGCATCACGCAGGGCGCAAGCGCCATCGCCGGCGAAGAAGACCGCCGCACGCTCGATCTGTTGCTCGCCAACCCGGTGTCGCGCAGCCATGTCGTACTGGCGAAGTTCGCCGCGCTCTGCGCCGCCCTGGTCGGGCTGGGCGTGGTCCTCTGGCTGACCCTGTGGCTCGGCGGCACCCTGGTGCAATTGAACGTCCCGGTCGGCAACTTGGCGGCGGCCACGCTCAGTGGCGTGCTGTTGGGCGGCGCGGCGGCGGCCCTGGCGCTGGCGGTCGGCGCGGCCACCGGCAACCGTGGGATCAGCCTGGGCATCGCGGCGACCGTCGCCCTGGCCGGCTATCTGGTCCGCACGCTGGCCGCCTCGATCCCCGCACTGGCCGACTGGCAGAAGCTATCGCCTTTCTATTACTACAACAACCATCAGCCGCTGATCAACGGCCTCAGCCTCGGCAATGCGGCGGTGTTCCTCGTCGCTGCCGCGCTCTGTGTCGCCGCCGCCGTGGCCCTGTTCACCCGCCGCGATCTGGCCGTGTAAGAGGCGGCGGCACCGTGCCGGCGCCGCCGCCTTTAAGTAGAAATCGGGTATAATAGGCCCGATGATTCCCCTCAAACCCTTGCTCCAGTTGCTCCACTTTGGACCGAGTCTGTTCACCACCCTGGCATTTGGCGTGTATATCGCGCTGGCCGCGCACGGCCTACCGGCAGTGGGGCCGGCGGCGGCGCTGCTCATCGGGCAACTGGCGACGCAATTTGCGATTTCGCTGCTCAACGACTACTGGGATCTGCCGGCCGACCGGCTGACCAAGCCTGACAAGCCGATCCCGTCTGGGCTGGTGGGCGCCGCGACCGTGCGCCGCTGGGGCTGGGCACTGGCCGGGTCGGCGCTGCTGACGGCGGTGCCGCTCGGCCCGCGCACGCTGGGCTGTGCCGCCGTGGGGCTGGGGGCGGGCCTGCTCTACGACTGGCGGCTGAAGCGCACCGTTGCCAGTCCCTTGCCGTTTGCCGCCGGCTTTGGCGTGTTGCCGCTGTGGGCCTGGGCCGGCGTGGGGCGCGCCTGGGACACGCCCGCTCTGCTCGGCGCGGCGCTCACCGCCTGGCTCGTCGTAGCGCTGCACCTGGCCGACACCCTGCCCGACTTGGAAGCCGACCGGACGGTGGGGGTGCGCGGCCTGGCCCACCGCCTGGGACCGCAAGCGGCGCGGCGGGTCTGCTGGGCCGTATTAGCGACCGGGTTAGCTGCCGCCGCCGTGCTGGGTGGGGGGTTGCAAGCCGACCTGCTGCTGCTGGGCGGCACGCTGCTGCTGGGCGGCGGCTTGTTGGCGGCAGCTATCGGCGTGTATCGCCGGCAGGGAGCCGCCGGCCTGCGCCTCATGGCGGGCCTGATTGAGGCCGCGGCGCTGCTGATCGCGTTGGGCTGGTTAGCGGCGGTCACCGTCTGATCCCGTCGTTGCGCTGAGTTTTGCGCGCCGGCCGACTACGGGCCGATGTCGGGCACAGTGTCGGCGGTGGTGAGTGGTAGCGTGCTGTGAGTTTGGCTGGGCAACGGCGCGCCGGGCACGGCGCGGAACAACTCGGCGGCGGGTTTAAGGCTGCCGTCGGCGCGCACCAGACCGAAGAACGATTCGTGATCAGGCCGCGCATCGCCGCGCTCATAGTCCCACAGCGTCCACTGCATCATCCCGGCCACGCCCGCCGCCTGCGCCACCGGTAGCATCGTGCGATAGAGATAGCTTTGCGTCGCCTCATCGTAAGTCGCGCCGGCGCTGGATTCGCGCGCCGGGCCGGTCGGCCAACCGAACTCGCTGACGACCACCGGCTTGCCGGTGTGGGCCTGCACGGCCTGGATTTGGCCTGCGAAGCCACCCGCGTCGTAGCTGTGGAAGCTCGCGAAATCTACAAAATCCAGCACGCGCTGCCCGCCGGGCGCGGCCCACAGGTTTGCCGCTTGGCCCATGCCCACGGTGATCGGGTGGCGCGTGTCGGCGGCGCGCACGGCCCCGGCCATCTGTGCCAGCCAGTGGATACTCTGTGCCGCGTCGCCTTTCTGCCAAACCGGGCCGTTGTCCGGCTCGTTCTTCAGATCCCAGGCCAGCACCCGGTCGTCGGCGGCGAACGGCTCGACAATGCCTTGTACGTAGTTCAACTCCTGGCGGAAGTCGGCGGCGCTAGGGTCGTCCACCCGGTCGGTGCCGTCGAACAGAGCAAACAGCACCTTCATGTTGTAGCCGTCGGCGATTTGCAGCAACTGCGTCATCAACTGGATGATCGGCCCATTCACCCGCTCGCTGATCTTATCGCCCCACACCAGCGGGATCGGCACATGAATGTAGGGTAGCGTGATGCGCACGCTGTTCACGCCCAGGTCGTGCGCCTGCGCCAGTTCCGCCGCCACTCGTGTGCCGTCCCACTCACCCCAGGTGTCCACAAACGGCGCAGTGTGCAGCCAGTAGTTGGTGCCTTTGAGCACAACCGGCTGCCCGCCGTGCCAGACCAGCCGGTTGCCCTGCACCTGCACGAACGCCGGGGCGGGCAGGCGCGACGGCGCGGCCACGGCGACCGGCGCGGCCGCCGGCAGCGGCGTGCCGTAGCGCCAGGCGTAATAGTGGCTACCGACATTACCCATCTGCACCTGCCAGGCGGTGGCGAACCCCGGCACATAGGTCAGCACGCGCCGCTGGTAGAGCTGGATCAGCACCTGCGTCGGCTTGCCGTTGATGATCGCTGCGGCCCAATACGCCTCGCTGATCGGGTAGCCCAGCACAAAGGTTGGGTCGAACAATTGGCGAAACGCATAACCGCCGCCGGCGTCGGCCACCAAGCCCTGGCCGTGCATAAAGCTCCAGAACACATCGGGCACGTTATGGCCGGTTGCGGGAAAGTAGCCGACGTTCTGCACGATGTTGGCCTTGCTAGCCGGCAGGCTGCCCACCCCACTGCGGCTGATCGTCGCCACCACCGGCCCTCGGTTAGGCGCCACGCGGCGATCCGGCCCCCCCGGCAGCGAGGCCACGGCGGCAAAGTCGCCATACGTCGGCACCGCGCCGTCGCCCGGCGCGGGCGCCTCGCCGGCCACGGGGTCGGCGGCGGGCGCACGATTCTCAAAGCTATCCACGCCGACCTGCACCCGCCCGCTCACCAGTTCGACAGTCAGCAGGCCACTGGTCGCTGCCCACGGGCTAGCCGGATCGCGCACCGCCGGGTTGACCTCCATGCGGCCCTTATCGAAATACTGCACCGACCGGGACGCGCCGTCGAACGGCTCCAGGCGCGTCAGACCCGCCCCCGGCCCCCAGGTCCACGAGCGCCGCGCCACCCCCGCCGCCACCGGCGCATCCGTGCGCCGCCACACGCGCTCAAACAGCGGCGAGGCAAACGCGCTCTCCTCCACCGGCTCCACCGCCGGCCGCGCCTGGGCCAGGGTGGTGGTGAGCAGCGCGAGACACAGAGCGGTCAGTGCCGGCCGGGCAACGGATCGGGGGGTTCGCATTGGTTGATCTTTCTGGAAGGGAAGTAATCTCAGAACACGTTAGGAAAAGCCATTATTCGTGCTTATAGAGATCAATAAGTATGTATATTTTCAATGTAGTTTTAATGGTTCTTTAGAAGAGACGGACAACTTGTTCAATGAACAATTTCACAAACTTTTCAATTCTTCCACGCTCTAGCCTGCCGTTCTTATGTCTGCACATAAACTGTTCTTCATCAGGTAAGTAAGCGAGTTCAGTTATTGTGGGAGCGTTTAAATCTGTTGTAATTTCTAAACGCTCATAGTAATAAGGACTAAGTTCATGAGATGAAAACAGTGTTACTGTGTCTCCCAATTGCGATCTAAGACCAGTACTGATATGACCGAAGAAAAACAAAAATCTCCTCGTAACATCTTCAGTAGAAAAATCAACACGAAAGAACCAAGTCTGTTTTGTAGACTTACCATTACGTAGGCTAGCATATTTCTCGAACTCTAGTATACCGAAATCCTTGAAGAACAAACGAACGGCACCCATCGTATCGGCGTGTTCGTTTAGCAAATCAACAGTCTGTTTGAAGTGGCCCTTAAGAAGATCCATAGCACTACGCCATATATCATATTCATTTTCATATCGTTTAAGCTGCTTACCGCTCATTGAATTAACGACAGAACGTGCCCACTCATCATTCTCGCGCTGTTGTTGAGCAGCTTGTTGATATTCCTCTAGGCTCTCAGTAACAGACTCATAAACCAGCCCAACAAAAGGCGTTAAATTACAAGATTGGGATTCTTCTAGGGCATCATAATACCGTTGCCTATCTTCACGAGTAATAACAGCAATGGGATAACCATACCTCATTAGAATCAAATTCATCAATAACCGTGCTGTTCGGCCATTTCCATCAATAAAGGGGTGAATAGACACAAACCATGTATGGGCAACAGCTGCCAAAGTTATAGGATCTTCTTGGATTTCATGTGTCGTTGGAAGTGAGATCAACTTTAGCCACTCACCAAACTCTTGCATTTTAGGAGCAATTTCATGAGGCGAAGGAGGCTTGAATCGTGAGCCCGATATTTCAACTTCAGAGCTACGGTATGTACCGGCGTTACCATCATCGATTCCTTTAAGAATAGCAGCGTGCAAGGCACGTATATCTACCTCCGCTATAGGAAGACCCTCACGATCAGCCAGAGTCTCAAACAAACTTAGCGCGTGAGAGAGGTTCTTGGCTTCAAGTGTATCTTTGAGGGGCTTACCCGTGATCGTTAAACCTTGTTCCACTACTAAGCGCGTTTCTCCAATATTTAGAAGATTACCTTCAATAGCATTGGAGTGGTAGATATTTTTGACTCGGAAAAAGTCACGTAATGTTCGCAACACTTTTGGGGACAACCTACCCACAGTACGCAATTCCCTAACGTTGTTTTGCAATACTTGCAAGTTTTCGCCAATAGAGGCTTCATACTCATAAACACTTCCATAAACGCTCTTATAGTTAGTCATAGCTCTCGCTCCTCAGCGTTTTAGAAACTAATCCACATTACTTCTGCTCCGCACTACGCCAGCGGCTCCACCGGCGCGGGTACCTGGGCGAGGATGTCTCGCACCAGACTTTCCAGGTCGCGGTTACGGAGGCGGGCTTCGGGGTTCAGGATCAGGCGGTGGGGCAGTACATAGGGGGCCATGCGCTTCACATCATCGGGCGTGACGCTGGAGCGGCCCTGCATTGCCGCCTGCGCCTGAGCCGTGCGGTAGAGCGCCAACGAGCCGCGCGGGCTGGCGCCCAGGTCGAGCGCGGCCTGATCGCGCGTGGCGCGCACCAGAGCCACGACGTAGCGCCGCACGTCGGGTGTGACTTCGACCGCACGCACCAGGGCTTGCGCGGCAGCCAACTCGTCAGCCCCGGCTACGGCGGGCAGGTCAAGCAGGGGGTTGCTGAGGGCGAAGCGCTCCAGGATCGCCTCCTCCTCGTCGGCTGTAGGGTAGCCCATGCGGAGGCGGATCAAGAAGCGGTCGAGTTGCGCTTCGGGCAGCGGGAAGGTGCCCTCCATTTCGAGCGGATTCTGCGTCGCCAGTACCAGGAACGGGCGCGGCAACGGCATGGTGCGCCCGTCCACGGTGGCGGTGCGCTCCTCCATCGCTTCCAGCAAGGCCGATTGCGTGCGCGGCGTGGCGCGGTTAATCTCGTCGGCCAGCAACACCTGGGTGAACACCGGGCCGGGCCGAAACTCGAACGCCTGCTGCTGTTGGTTGTAAATCGAAAGCCCGGTCACGTCGGACGGCAACAGGTCGGGCGTGAACTGGATGCGCGTGAAGGTACAGGCCAGCGATTGGGCCAGCGCCCGCGCCAGCACCGTCTTACCCAGCCCCGGCACATCTTCGAGCAACACATGGCCCTCGCAGAGCAGCGCCGCCAGCACGCGGTCAATCACCTCCGGCTTGCCGATGATCACCCGCGCGACATTGGCGCGCACCCGGTCGGCCAACTCGCGCACCTGGGCGACGGAGTGCTGAGTTCTGAGTTCTGCGTTCTGAATTACGGACGCGGAGCCTGCTGGAGCGCCTGGGCCGGTCTCATGCGTCGTGTTTTTGGCTATGCTATCCATCTACTGCGGACCTTCGGAGTTGCCGGCCTCGGCAGGCGGGCCGGTGTGCGGGCGGGCCTCGCGCACGTTGCGCACCAGGGTAGCTTTTTGGGCGACTTCGGCCTGTTTCTTGGCCCGCCGCGCCCGCATATCGCTAATCTGGCTTTCGATGCTCTCCAGTTCCAGCCGCAAATGGCGCTCTTCCAGCACCTCAATCTGCGTCTCCACCTCTTCGTCGCGGCGATAGAGCAGATCAAAGTGCGGCGTTTGTTCGGCCAGGCGGCTGTCAAGGTCGCGGATGCGGTCTTCCAATTGCTGGAAGCGCGCCACATAGCGCTCCATGCGCTGATCGCCCAGTTGGCGCACCTCGCTCATCTCGGCAGACAGTTGCACCCGCACCGCCTCAAGACGGTCTTGCCCTAGCACCTGGTTCTCGCCCACTTGCTTCTCGATACGCCCCACTGCCGAATAGAGCCGATCGTAATTCTCCTGCCCTTCACCGACGGTCGCCGCCAGGGCTTCCAGGTGTTCCAGCAGTTGGCGGCGCACTTCTTCCACGCGCCCACTGCGCGCGGTGATCTCAACGAACTGCCCTTTAATCGCCTCGACCATCTCTTGCAATTCGATGCCTTGGCGGCGCAGGCGTTGCTCTTCGACGCGCTGCAAATCCGTCACCCGGCTGATCTCCTGGCGCGTCTCGTTGTTCACCGAGTCCAGTTCCTGCACCAAGTCGCGCAACTGGCGCTGGCCGTCGGCGATCAGTGCGATTTGCGCCACCAACTGACGGATCTGGCCCTGCAAGGTCTCGAACTCATGCCCATCCTTCGTGGTACGATCGCGCTCCTGGCGGCGGTTATCCATCAGTTCGCCGATTTGGGCGCGCAGGTCGCGGATCGGCTTAAGCGGCTCCTCCACCTTCTGCCCTAGTTCGGCGATTTGCTGCCGCACGCGCCCGTCTTCGATCTGCCGCACCTGCAAGGTCTGCGCGACATCCTGCGCGTGACGTTCCTGCGTCATTTGCAGTTGCACCACCTGGCTCTCGGTGTTTTTGTACAGATCCTCCAGCCACTGCTGGCGGGCCACTGCCTCGCGCAGTTGGCGGCGCAAGTCGTCCACCTGCTGCTGCATTTGATGCAAGGCCGCGTCGTCGCGCTTGCGGCCCTCGTCTTCGCGGGTTGTCCGCAGGATGTCAGCCATAGCGTCCTCTTCTATTTGTATGTAAAGCTATTATGTAAAGCTATTGGAATTGGTGCTGCCGTAAAGCGCGATCTAAGGCCGCCCGCACCGGGTAACTCAAAGCCGGTGCAGTGCCGTTGCTCAGGGCAGCCCTGTCCTGACCGTTCAGGCGTTCAAGCGTAGCGATCACGCCGGCCGTCAAGCCGCCCAGGTCGTAGCCGCCTTCCAGCACAAAGGCCAGCCGCCCGCCGCAGAGTTCAGCGGCCAGATCCAGTACCAGGCCGGTCAGCATCGCAAAGCCGCCGCTGGTCATCGCCATCTGGCCCAGCGGGTCGGCATGGTGCGCGTCGTAGCCCGCCGATACCAGGATCAGGTCGGGCGCGCAGCGGCGGGCGAACGGGGCCAGCACTTCCACAAACGCCGCCCGGTAGCCGGCGTCGTCGGTGCCGGCGGGCAGCGGCACATTGCAGGTCGTGCCGTCGCCCGCGCCCGCGCCGCGCTCGCTCCATTTGCCGGTGCCGGGGTAAAACGGCCACTGATGGGTGCTGAAATAGGCCACGGCGGGGTCGCTATAAAACATATCCTGCGTGCCGTTGCCGTGATGCACATCCCAATCCACGATCAGCACGCGGCGCAGGCCGTGTTCGCGCTGGGCATGGCGGGCGGCAACGGCGACGTTGTTGAACAGGCAGAAGCCCATCGCAATCTCAGCGCAGGCATGGTGCCCCGGCGGCCGCACGAGGGCAAAGGCCCCGGCCGCGCCCGGCCCCGCCGGATCCAGCGCCAGGTCTACCGCCCGGCAGGCCGCCCCCGCCGCCAGGCGCGCCGCCTCATAGCTGGCCGGGCTGATCACCGTATCCGCATCCCACTGCCCGCCGCCCTGCGCGGCAAGCGCCGCAATCCGCTGCACATAGGCGGGGCTATGCACCGCCGTCAGCGCCGCGACCGGCGTCGGCTCCGGCACCACGAACGGCAGCGCACCCCAGCGCCGGTCGAGGCCCGCCAGCACCGCTTCGAGCCGCGCCGGGCGTTCGACGTGCCGCCCCGTGTCATGTGCCAACATCCCCGGATGGTAAATCAGCGCCGTCCTCAGCGCAGCGTTGCCTATCATGACGCGAGTATAAGCCATGCCGCCGGCCAGTGTCAAACCCGTTACGCTGGCGCGCAATGCGCAACGGGAAACGTGCTGTCGGCTTGTGGATTGCCGCGTACTCGGCAATGAGGGCCGGTGGTTGCGCCCGGCAGAGGATCGACCGGCCACGAATGTGGCACGAATAAACGGCTGCCTGTTTCATCGCAGCCGATAGACCATCAGCTCATCGGGCGCGAACGCGGCGGTCAGATCGGGCTGCACATCCCCCAGCCAGAAGGGCGCTTGGTAGCGGCGGGGTTCGGCGGCCTGGTAGACCGGGGTCCAGGCGGGCAGCGTGGCGAAATAGGCACGGGTGGCCGGCCAGTCCGCGCCGTAGCTGCTCGCCGCCACCACCACGTAGCGCACGCCCCAGGCACGAAGCTGGGTGAAAGCCGCCGTTTTGGGGAACGTCAGCAGAGCCGGGCGGGCGGCGCGGAAGCCCGGCGGCTCGAATGTCTCATAGCCGTAGGCCAGCGGCCGGCCGTAGGCGGTGCCCATGTAGAGCGGGGGACCGGCAATCGCGGCCGCCGGCGGCAGGCGCATCACCGCGCCGGGCGGCTGGGCCGCCAACCAACCGGCCACGGCGTCGGGTGCGATAGCGGTCAGCCCCCAGGCGTTGGGCGCGCTCCACAGGTCGGTTAGCACAAGGGCGAGCAGCCCCGCCGCTAGCGGCACGCGCCTGCGGCGTAAGCGCGGCGCCACCCATAGCCGGGTCAGGCCCAGCCCGGCCAGGATCGCCCCGGCCAGCGCCACGCCCACGCCGAAGCGAGCATAGGCGCGCAGACTGTTGAAGCCCGGCACCCAGTCGAACAATAGACGCGCCGGCAGCGACAGCGGCTGCCCACCTAACCGCACCGCCTCGCCTGGCAGCACGCGCAGCGTCAGCCCCAGCGAGAGCAGCAAGCATCCTGACGCCAGCACCGCCCAGATGCCCGCCCGCCGATCCCACCGCCCGCCCGCCCCGCGTCGCGGCCACAGCGCAAGGATCGCCAATCCCAGCGCCGGCAGGCCCACATACAAGGCGCTTTCTATAATATTCTCATCCAACCGTGCCCGCATCCCGATTTGGCCCCATAGCGGCTGCAACGCCTGGGGCAGCACATAGTCGGCCAGGCTAGCCGAGTTCTCGTCCGCCGCCTTCGCCGAGTGCGTCAGCGGTGCCTCGCCCGCCGCCCCCAACGCCGGCGCCAGCCCCGGCGCGATAACCAGCCCGGCGACCAGGGCAAACGCCGCCAAAGGGCGGAGTAACGACAAGACCTGCGCGCTGACTTCCGACTTCTGAATTGACGGGCGACGGGCCGCTGACCCTTGATCGTCCAGGCGCGGCCTCCGGTCCCCGGCCCCCGACCCCCCTATCGCCCGCAGTCCCACATAGCCCGCGAGCAACAGCCCGCCGATGATCGCGTAGTACCAGGCCGTCAGCGCGGTCAGGCCGAAGCAGAGGCCGGTAAGCGCCGCCGCGCCGCGCCGCCCGCGCAGAGCACGCTCCGCGCACCACAGGGTCAACGGAATCCACTGCGTCGCCGCAATTTGCAAGTGGCCGGCGGCTTGGCCCAGCCGGTAGGGAGCCAGCATAAAGGCCACCCCCGCTAACGCGGCGCCGGCGCGTCCCGCGCCCCCCGCCCGCGCCAGCCCATACGTAGCCAACCCCGACAGCACAAACCCCCCCAGTAGCATCATGTTGTAGCCGAACGCATCGCCGCCCAGCAAGGCCAACGCCGCGCCGGGTAGCGTGTTGGGCAGGGTCGGTTCGCCGCGCCCGAAGTTGAAGCCGAAGGGGTAGAACACGGTGGGATCGCGGAAGAGGTCGTGGCCGCCCGTCAGCGCATGGCGAACCCACCAGATCTTATAGAGGAAGGCGAAATTGTCGCCCGGCCAACCCGGCACCGCTGTCGTCAGCCGCGTCACCAGCGGCCATGTGGCAACGGCGGCCAGGACGCTGTAGGCCAGGGTCAGCCCCCCCCATTCCCGCCCCCGGCCCCAGCGCGGATCGGCCAATACGCGCGCCGCCCCCGCTTCCAGCGCCGGGCCGTAGGCGAGCAGCAGGCGCAGGGCCAGGGTCAAAGCCGCACCCACCCCGGCGACGGTCAGCACGGTCGGCAGCACGGTGATCGGGAGCAGCCAAGCCGCCCCCGCGATAGCGGCTACCGTTACCGCCGCGCCGACCCCGGCCCGCCACCGCAACAGCGCAGCGATCAGCCCCGGCAGCAACAAAGCCGCCACGCCCGGCAACGGCGCGGGCAGCGGCAGCCCAGCCACATCCGCCGGCCAGCCTAGGCGCACCGCCCGCACGGTCGCCGTCAACTGCCGCCGGTCGCCCGCGCCGGGATAAAAACTGTCGTCCGGTCCGCTCGCCACCAGCGCGACAGCGTTCGCCAGGCCGATCTGGCTGGGCGCCGTCACGGCCACATCCGCCCACCCTGGAGTACCCGGCACCGCTGTGCCTGCGCCGTTCGCTTCCAGCATCAGGCTGCGCGGCGGCGGCTGCCCGGCCGTGCGCGGGGTCGCCAATTCGAGCGTCACCACCTGGCGAGCCGCTAACGCCGGCACCAGGAAGCCCGCGCTGGGCCGGCTCCAGCGCAACGGCACGCCGTCCGCCCCGGTCTCTAGTGCATAGAAGCCGTCGGCGGGCAGGGCCGGGTCGCCGGCCGCCCAGCGCAACGGCGGCAGCAGCGCTAGGCGCAGACTGAGCAGCAGCACCGCCACCGGCCCCCACAGCGCCGGCAGGAGCACCGCCCAGGCCGGGCGGCGCGGCGGACGCAGAGAGGGGGTAGGCAGCATAGCGCCATGATACCATAAGCGCGGCTTACGCGGCAGGTCGCCGCCGATAAATCCCACAACCAACACCCCTCGTTATCCGTCAATAGTAGCAGTTGGTAAATAGAGCGCAACACAGTCCACACCAGAGGCGAAGTGTAGTTTCTCGGCTGCCGCCGGCAGACACTAGCATAGCCCCTCTGCGCCTGCATTGCACGGCTCCGGCTTTGCCCGTATAATAGCCGTGTGTTGCCACACATAAACGGCATATAGTAAAGGAGTCGCGGCGTGAATCGTTTGAAGCAGATTCGGGAACGCAAAAGTTTTAGTCTCGCCCAGCTTGCCGCCCGCACCGGCATCCCACTGCGCGTGTTGACAGACTATGAGGAAAACACCCAGGAGATCGCGGCGGCGCACATCAAGGTCCTGAGTAAAGTGCTGTGGGTGAAACCGGAAGAGCTAGTGCCCCCGCCCGAAGCCCAGGTAGCGGCACCACCCGCGCCGGCCGCAGTCGCCGTCCCGGCGGGGGTGGTGCCGGCCGGCACGCCGCCGCCGGCGGCCTATGGTGCCGCCCCCGCCGTTGCCACAGCCGACCCCAGCGCACCGCGGCCCTACGCACCCGCCGCTCCCTATGGCGCACCCCGGCCCGAAGGCGCGCCCGCACGCCCGCCCATGCCGCCGGGCGGTGATGCCGGGCGCGGGGCACGTCCCGCCGGGCGCGGCCGCCGCGAACCGGCCGTCATGCCCGCGACCGATGGGCAAATGACCGAGATCATGCGCCTGGCCGCCCGCCTGAATCTCAGCACCGCCGACCTGGAAACCGAGTTCGGGCGCGGTATTGACACGATCACCCGCTTCGATGCACGCGAGTGGATTAAAAAGCTGCGCGAAGACGCACTTGCCAAAGCGCCACCGGCCAAAGTTCACTTCGGCCAGTGGCCCGGCCTCAAAGACGACCACGAAGCCGTCTACTTAGCCGAGCAGCGCGAATTAGGGTCGGAGTTGCGCGTCGTGCTGTTTAACGGTAGCGTATTCAGTGGGCGCATCACCGATTTCACACCCTACACACTCACGCTGGAAACGGCGGGCGACGCACATGAGCAGATCGTGTTGCGTAAGCTGGCCGTGGCCTATTACCAGCGCAGCACCGTCGGCGACGGCAGCCGACCCGCCCCGGCCCCCGCTGCCGATGCCAAAGACATCGCGCCCTTCGCCGGGCCGGCACTGCCGACCTTCGGCACGCCGGCGGCGGCCGCCGACTCCGCCGCCACCGCGCCGGTGGCTGCTACGCCCGATGCAGCCGCAGCAACTACAACTCCCGTGGCCGACGCGCAAGCCGAGGTTGTCCCCGAACCGGCGGCGCCGGCCGCCAAGCCGCGCGCCTCGCGGGCCAAAGCCGCCAAAGCGGACCCGGTCGCGGCGGCGGCGGGCGGCGTGTCGAGTGGCGAAGGTGCCCCGTCGGTCGGGGCCGGCGGTGAGGAGGCCGGGGCATGAGCCTCAGTGATTACGTCAAGTTCCTGCGCGCCGCCAAAGGCGGCGTTACGCCGTGGGAGATCGCGGATGCCACCGGCCTCTCGTCCAAAGAAGTCCATCTGTTGGAGGTCAAGCACCGGCGCATGGGCGAAGACGATGCCATGCTCGACAAACTGGCCGCCTACTTTGAGGTGCCGGCCGATGCGCTGACCGGCCGGCGCGACTCTTTCCGCAAGCGGCTGACCGGCTTCCTGGCCGACCGCCAGCGCACGGGCGAAACAGTCACGCTGGTGCTGGAAAGCGGCGAAGCCTTGCACGGCACCGTGACCTGGTTTGGCCGCGAAGCACTGGCCCTGACCCCCACCGACGGCGACCCGGAGCGCCCGCTGGTGGTACAGCGAGCCATCGTCGCCCAATGGCGTTAGCTCTAACCAGTGTCTACTCGACCGGGAACCGCAGCGCCGCCTGCCGATAAAATCTGGTATCTCAAGCGCATCAAAATCTTGAGCGACCTGGACGATCCGACGCTGCACAGCGTGGCGGCCAAAGTCGTGAGCGTGGCCTACCGGCGGCGCGAAACGATTTTTACCGCCTGGGATCCCAGCGACCGCGTGTACCTGCTCCGCAGCGGGCGCGTCAAGTTGTATATGCTGTCCGACGAGGGCCGCGAGATCACGCTGGCGATCATGGAGCCGGGCGACATCTTCGGCGAAACGGCCCTCGTCAACCCGGCGGCCCGGCAGGTGTTTGCCGAAGCCCTTGATGATGCGACCGTCGCCGTCATGGGCCTGCCCGACTTTGAGGCGCTGATGCGTGACCAACCCGATGTGGCCTTGCGCGTCATGCAGGCCATCGGCCGCCAGCTACTCAACACGCAGCGCCAGGTGGAGAGCCTGGCCTTTGCCGATGTCAGCACCCGCCTGGCGCGCTTCCTGCTGGACCAGGCCCGCACACACGGTCAAAGCGCCGATGGTTCCGGCGAACTGCGCCTGCCGTTGGCCCTCACCCATCAGGAGATGGCTAACGTGCTGGGCACCACTCGCGAAACCCTCACCTCCACCCTCAACCGCTTCGTAGACGCCGGCGTGGTGCGCGTCGAAAGCCGCGGCACGCTCCTCATCCGCGACCCCGCTGACTTGCGCGCTCGCGCCCATGTAGACTAGCGCAACGCCGCCGGTGGTTCCCCACCCACCCGACTAGCCCCACGGACACCTAACCCCGGACCCCGCTAGGCATCAGGTATCAGGCATCAGGTAGTAGGAGACGCACCTCGGACCTCTGACCCCTGACCCCTGACCCCTGATACCTAAATCAGCATTTATGTTCGCTTTTTAGCCGCAAACCTATTGACACGAACGATTGTTCTGTGCTATGATAGGGCCAGAAGCCTTGTACCCTAGAGACAATGAGTGGTCGCCATCAGCAGATGCCACTTTGTGAAACTCGGCGACACTATGCAAGCTAAAGATCGGCCCGGCCCCGGTGACGCGGGGGGCAAAGGGGCTGCTGTCCGTGATGGAGAGGGCGTGGGCCACCGCCGAAGGGGCCACTGGAAGGGGCAGGTGCGCGATAGGTCGCTCAAGCGACTGCTAAGCGGCGTCGGCCACACCAGATAGCAAGGGGCAACCAGATGGGCAAACGTAAAACGGAGCTGTCAGACCTCCAAAACCGAATGTGCAAATATATCGGTCAGTTTATTGACGACCATAACTACTCGCCTAGCGTGCGCGACATCCAGCGCGAGCTGAGCGTCTCGTCCACGTCCGTGGTGGACTATAATCTCAAGGCGCTGGAAGAGCGTGGCGTGATCCACCGCGACAAAAACATCTCACGCGCGATTGAGTTGGTCGAAAAGACCAGCGCCCCGCGCACATTGCGGATTCCGCTGGCCCCCACGCCTATCGCCGCCGGTACCGCCATTCCCGTGCTGGAAGAACTCCTGGCAGCAGGGAACTGGGAGCCGATGGAGATTTCGCCGCTGCACCTGGGACGCTATGCCGGTCATCCCGAAGAGCTATACGCGCTGCGCGTCAAAGGCTATTCGATGATCGAAGACCTCATCAACGACGGCGACATTGTGGTGATGCACTCACAACAAACCGCCGAAGTCGGCCAAACTGTCGCGGCCTGGTTGCGCGCCGAGCAAGCGGTGACGCTCAAACGATACTACCCCGAAGGCCAGGGCCGCGTGCGTTTGCAGCCCGCCAACGAGACGATGGACCCGATCTACACGCACGAAAGCAACCTTGAAATCAAGGGACGCCTCGTCTGCGTGGTGCGCCAACTCGCCTAATCGCATACGCCGGGTGGCCGGAGCCGCCCGATCAGGAGGAACCGCGATGCCTGATCCGCGTTGGCCGCCCACGCGGGGTGGTCCTGATCCGTTGGCAGCAGGGTTAGCCCCCGCTTGGGGTGCGTTTCAGCGCAGCCCCGATGGGGCGGGGGTTACGCTCCAGGCGGCGCAACGGTCCGGCGCCGGCCTGCGTGTGCTGGGCACTGCCCCGCCGGCCGGTGCCGCCCGTCACCGCAACGCCGCCAACAGCCGCGTCTATGTCACTGATCTGCAATCGGCCCGCACCCGACGCGACACGGCCCGCATCCCGGTCATCGGCGAAATCGCCGCCGGCCAATATGATGCCACCGTTGCCTTCCATGATTACGATGCCTATGAGTACGGCGTGGAAGTGGATCGCGCGCTGGTGGCTGCCGGTAGCGGCGCGTATGCCTTGCGCGTGCGCGGCACTTCCATGACCCATGTCGGCATCCAGCCCGGCGATCTGGTCGTGGTCCAACCCGCTAATTGCGCCGATCAGGGCGACTTCGTGGTGGCACGCCTCACCGACTCCGACTCGCCTGAAGGCTATGTCACCCTCAAACGCTTCTATCGCAAGCGCGATCATATCTTTTTGCAGTCGGCCACCGCTGACCGCGAACCGATCCGGCTTTATCCGGCCGGCCGCGCCGCTGAGGGTGACCGCGACCGGGTGAAAGTTCAGGGCCGGGTCATTGTCGTAATCAAGCCCACAGGTGTATAATGACGCAAGCGTGGGCGCATGGCCGCCCACGCTTGCTTACCCGCTAACACTGGGATGCGATGCACGACTTGTTAGATCACCACGCCAACGCGATTGAATATGTGCTGCACGCCCACGAAATAGACGGGCGCGTAACGGGCGGCTCGTTGTCGCCTCGGCTGCTGCATTTTCAGCTGCAACTACCGCCGCGTGTGCGGCCCTCGCGCATTGCCCCGCTGTTGGGCGAGATCGCTGAAGCGTTGCAGGTGCCTGCCGTGCGCCTGGCGCCCGACCCGGAGACCGGCGACCTGGTGCTGGAAGTACCGCGCCCCGATCCGGTAGCTGTGCGCCTGTTGCCGCTGGCGAAGAAAGTAGCCCAACTGGTGCCGCCGATCACGGCCACGCTGGGCCTGGATACGGGCGGCGCACCGCTACTGCTGCGGCTAGACGCGCCCGAAGTCTGCCCCGCTCTGGTGATTGGTGCGGGCGGCGCAGGCAAGTCGGCCCTCTTGCAAACAATGGCCCTCTCGCTGGCTCTCCACAACAGCCCTGACACACTACGGCTAATGATGATTGACTTGAGCGGGCCGGGTCGGCGCGGGCGCAAAGTCAGCGCGTGGGACGGCCTGGATGCCCTGCCGCACCTGATCGCCGAACCGGTGCGTGAACCGCAAGAAGCCCACCTGCGACTGCGCTGGGTGGGCCGCCTCTTCCACGAACGCGCCGCAATGCTCGCCGATGGCGAAGCGTTAGACGGCGCGGCGCTGGTTGTGATGATTGACGGCCTGGAAGCCGTCGTCGCCGGGTCGCAAGGCCGCGATTCGCTCGCGCTGCTTGACCACATCGCCCGTGAGGGCCGCGAATTGGGTGTGTATTTAGTAGCCGCCGGTCTCGGCTCGCCGGTGATGGATCAGTTGCCCTGGGGCGCGCGCCTAGTGGGGCGCTGCAAAGACAGCAAGCAGGCCGCCCAGGCTGCGGGCTTGCCCGGCAGCGGGGCTGAAGGACTGCTGGGCGAAGGCGATTTCCTGGCCCTGTTGGGCGGTGAAACCGTGCGCTTCCAGGCTGCCGGCCTGACCCCCGACGAAGTCGCGCGCACCGTGGCGCTGCTGGATCAAGTCGCCGCCGCCGAAACCGCTTCCGCCGAGATGGAACTCAAAGCCGGCCATCCCGGTCGCGCCGCCCCGCGCCTCCTCCGTACCGGCCCCGCTAAATAAACGGCTCCCACGGTTTACCCCAGCTACCGTTTGGACATACCCAACGACGCAGTATCTTCCGCCGCTGCGCTAAGTTAAGTTCGGCAACGGGGCTTTAGGCCGACGGGTCATGCCTACCGAAGTATTTTGCTCGGTAGAATAACATGCAGGGCCATATAGTTTATGTCGGATCTTACGCAGCAATATGCCCGGTTTCAGGCCACCCACCCCCGCACGCGGCGGCGGGTGAACGGCGTAGCGTGGGAGTATATTCGGGCGGGGGCGGGCACACGGGCACTGCTATTGCTGCCGGGTGCGCCGGGGCGGGCCGATATGGCCTTCGAGTACATCACGGTCTTTGCGCGCCG
This sequence comes from Chloroflexia bacterium, assembly GCA_038228295.1. Lineage (GTDB taxonomy): Bacteria > Chloroflexota > Chloroflexia > QHBQ01 > JAICKM01 > JAICKM01. The sequence continues at coordinate 32,099 of JBBRPH010000023.1, forward strand.
GCAACGGGTGCTATCGATTAGCTACCCGCCGGCGGTGCGGACGATGGCCGATCTGACCGAGGGGTTAGCGGCGATCCTGACGGCGGAGGGTATTAGGCAGGCGGTAGTGCTGGGTGGGTCGTATAGCGGCTGGGTGGCACAAGCCCTGGTACGGCGGCATCCCGATCGGGTGCAGGCGCTGATCCTGTCGGATACAGGCGTGGCGCAGCCCGCCCGCGCGCACCACATACGCCGCCTGCTGCGCCTGCTGCGCCTGCTGCCGTTGCCGCTCCTGCGCGCGCTGCTGTGGGCGGGCACGTTTGCCTATGTGCAGGAGATTGGGGCCGGGCGCACCTTCTGGCGCCGGCGATTTCACGCCTTCATCCGCACCCTCACACAGGCCGATTGCCGGGGGCGGCTGCGCTGCCTGCTGGATTTTGATACCCACTATCGTTGCGATCCGGGCGACCTAGCCGCCTGGCCCGGTCGCATCCTGATCCTGGAATCGGCCGCCGACCCGCTGGTGGGCGCCGCCGAGCGCGGCGCGCTCCGGGCCTGCTATCCCCAGGCACAGGTCCACACCTTCGCCGGCAGCGGTCATGCCGGCTCGCTGGCCCGTCGTGGCGAGTATGTTGCCGCGATTGCGGCGTTTTTAGACAAGGAGCCGTAATGCCGCCTAGCCGCACCGACCATCTAGCCTGGGCACTGGCCGCGCTGTTTGCCGCCGACCGACTGGCGAAGGCGGCGGCGGTGGTCCACTTTTTCCGGCGGCCGCCGCCGCCGCAACCCGCGGTTTGGCCGTCCGTCACGCTGCTGCAACCGATCACACGCGGGGCACGGTTGCGCACGACGCTGGGGGCACGCGGGCGACTGGTCTATCCCGCACCGATCCAATACCTGTTTGTTTGTGACACGCACGATGCCGAGTCGCAGGCCGTTTGTCGCGCCTGGCAGGCAGCGTTCCCGGCGCACGCGGCAACGATCATCACCGTGAGCGAGCCGGGTGAGCAGGCGGCGGCCAAGACGCACAAGCTGGTCGCCGGGCTGGCCGCCGCGACGGGCGAGGTCGTCTGCTGCATTGACGATGACGTTGCCCCGCGCCCGGATGCGCTACGGGTGCTGGTGCCCTATCTGGCCGGTCCGCAGGCCGGGGCGGTGTTCGGCCTGGCCTGCTACACGTGCTGGGGCAATGGCCCAACCAGCCTGATGAGCGCCTTCGTCAACGCCTATGCCCTGCTGACCTACATCCCGCTGACCTATCTGACCGCGCCGTTCACCATCACCGGCCACCTATTTGCTCTACGCCGATCCACCCTGGCGGCTATCGGCGGCTTCAACGGCATGGAAAACCAGGTGGGTGACGATCACGAAATAGCCCGCCGCCTGCGTGATCACGGATTGCGGAGTGTGCAAACGCCGCTGATCTACGACGTGGAAAACGATTTCGCCGATTGGCGCGCCTACGCGATCCAGATGAAGCGCTGGTTTGTCTTCCCGCGCCAAGCGCTGTTGCCGCAGATGACCGCCCGCCCGCAGGCCATCGCACTGCTGGGCAGCCTGGGCAACTTCGGACCGGGCCTGCTGGCCGCGCTAACACTGCTCACTCGCCGCCGCACGGTCGTCGGGGCGCTCAGTGCGAGCCTGACCCTGTTTGCCGCGATCTACGCCGGCGGTGAAGCCCGCTACCTGCGCCGGCGCACTCCTTTGCGGGCGTGGCCGGCGGTCGGCGTGGTGGCGGTGCTGCAACCACTCCAGATCCTGGCCGCCTTGCTGACCGACAATACCGTGCAGTGGCGCGGCAAACATATCCGCGTCTTACGGGGCGGCACTTACGAGGAAATCACGCCCCGCCGGCGGAAAGAGCGATCCCTATGACCCCCCTTTCACGTTTCACGCTTCACGCTTCCCGCCTCATCGCGCTGCTGATGCTGGTCGAAAAAGCCTGGCGCTGGAGCATGGTGCGCCGCTTTTTCCGCCGACCCGCGCCGCCGGCCGGGGCCGACCCGCGCCTGGTCAGCATCCTCCAGCCGATCCTCAGTGGCGACCCGACGTTGGCTGCCGGACTGGAGGCCAATCTACGCGCCCACAGCCGCTACGTCCGCGAGTTCTTGTGGCTGGTAGACAGCGATGATGCGCCCGGTCAGGCCATCTGCCGTGATCTGATCGCCCGCTACCCGGCCTGCGCGGTGCGCCTACTGCTCCTACCGCCGCCCGGCGAGCGCCAAAACCCCAAGATGGTCAAGCTGATCGCGGGGGCCGCTGCCGCCGCCGGCGACGTGATCTGCGTGCTGGACGACGATACGCGCTTGCCCGACGGCGGACTGGAACGCTGCCTGCCCTATCTGGACCAGCCCGGCGTGGGCCTGGCCTTCGGCCTGCCGTATTATGTCAACTTCTCGAATAGCTGGTCGAGCCTGGTCGCGGCGTTTGTGGACAGCCACAGCCTGCTGACCTATATCCCCTACACGGTGCTGACCGAGCCGTTCACGATCAACGGCATGTTCTACGCCGTCAAGCGGGCGCGGCTAGCGGCCGTGGGCGGCTTTGCCGGGCTGGAAGGTACCCTGGCCGACGACTTCGCGGTAGCGCAACGCTTTCGCGCACACGGTGACCGGCTGGCGCAAACGCCGCTGCTGCACGGCATCAGCACGCAAGTCACCGGGCCGGGCCACTACCTCAGCCTGATCCAGCGCTGGTTTATCTTTCCGCGCGAGTCGTTGCTACGCTATCTCAGCCTGCGCGATAAGGTCATCGTCTATGGAATGGGGTTGGGGCCGGCGCTCTTTCCGCTGGGGTTGCTGGTGGCGCTGCTGCTGCGCCCATCGCGGGGCAAAGGAGGCTATGCGCTGGCCTACTTCGGCGCGAGTTTCGGGCTATTTGCCCACCTCAATCGCACCTATCTAGGCAGCATCGTGCCTATGCGCGGCGCGCTGTGGGTGCCGGTCATCCAGGCGGTATTCCCGCTGCAATTGCTCATCGCGCTGCTCTCGCCACAGCGCATCGTCTGGCGCGGCCACCTGATCGCCGCCGAAAAGGGCGGCACCCTGCGCTTTGTGCGGCGCAGGGTGCCGGCGGCGGCGGCGGCAGATGGGCCTAGCGCCGTGCCCCACTCGGCCGGTGTTTGAGCGCTTGGCGATAGTACAGATTAGCTTGCTCGTGCTGCCCGCGCCCGGCCAACACCTCAGCATAGCTTTGCGATAGTTCAGTGGCGGTATCCCAGTGCTCATTGTCGCCGGCAAGCTGAATGGCCTGCTGGAACACACTGTCGGCGTGGGCCGGGTCGCCTTGTGCTTCGGCTACGCGGCCCGCTGTGCGCAGAGCACGCAGGTAGGTCCGCAGCGGCACGCTACGGGCAGCAATATCATCGAGCGCCGCCTGTTGCTTATAGCCGGCTTCGCCTAGTTCCAGCGCTTGGGCGGCGTGACCGGCGGCGGCCTCTAGCTGGTTGCGCTGTAGTTCCATCTGCGCGTACTGTTGGTGCAGCGTGCTGAGAGCGCTGGTGTTGCCGCTGCCCTCCAACACGACCCGCGCCTGGGCCAGCGCCTGCTCAGCGGCGGGGTAATCCTGTCGCTCGGCCAGAATCTCAGCCAGGTTAGCACTCATCTGGGCAGCGGCGGTCATATTTTGCGCGCCTTCATGAATGCCTAGCGCCCGGCCGGCCGCCGCCTTGGCCCCCTCCAAGTTGCCTACTTCCCGGTAGGCGAGGCTCAAATCCCAGTAGATCGCAGATTGCCGCTCCAGGCTGCGTACTTCGTTCAGCAACGCCAGCGCCTCGCGGTAGGTGTCAACCGCTTGATCGACCTCGCCCAGCGTCCAGTGATCATTCGCCAGATTGGCATAAAGCGACAGGCGTAGATTCAGGTCCTTGACGACCCCGCTGTGTATGGCATCTAACCCGCGCTGGTGTTCATCGCGCGCCAGGGCCGGCAGATTTTGCTGATAATAGGCGGTGCCCATCAGGTTATGCACTCGCTCGACGCTCTCACCCCCGTCAGGCAGCATCTCAGCGTGCGGTAACGCCTGCGCCAGGGCTTTGTGAGCCTGACCGGGATCGTCCAGTCGCAAATGCGCCAACCCGCGCAGGTTATGGAGGCGGAAGCGGATTTCCGGCGGGGCCAGGCCCAGATCGTCAGCATGAGCTGTTTCCAGCGCGGCCAGCAGGCGCAGCCCTTCGCTGGGTCGGCCGGTATCCACCGCCCGCCGCACAGCGTCGAGCTGATAGGCGATCTCTGCCTGCCGTGAACGGGGATCTTGCCCGGCCACTTCCGGCAACGAGACCATGTTGAGCAATTCGCTACTCGACACACCCAGGCGGCGCGACATCAACTCTAGCGCTTTAAGCGACGGGCGCGCTTTCCCGCGTTCCACTGCACTGACATAACTTTTGGTAAACTCCGGCTTGGCAACCTGATCTTGGCTCATGCCACGGGCGTGGCGGGCATCGCGTAGCCGTTGACCTAGCACAGTCAAAGGGTTCGAGGCGGCGTCAAGGCCGGACGGCGGGGCAGCGGCTGCCGGCGCGGTACTCGGCGCACTGAGAGTCTGTGTAGTACTCTCAGCAATATTCTTAGCGTTCATAGTTCTCCATCCATCTCGCTAAATTACACCCTGGTGCGTAATCCACTCACAAAGTGTACGATACTTTAATAGGCATGGTTTCTTAACTACAGGAAGTATATCGCCAACGATTACCTATAGTTGGATTCCATTAGAGTGTATTAAAGAAGCTCGCGGTTCGTGCCCGGCAATCCAGCTTGCAGGCAGCTTTTGAAACACACTTTTAAACCGAATTGAACACGGGGAGGCAGATTAGGAGTGTAGTAGCGGCGCGAGTTCCGTCGCCAATGCCGCAACTAGTTCACTTTCATAAGCCGTCGGCAAACCGATGCAGATATGATCGATGCCCACTGCCAGGTAGGGCAAGATACGCTCACGCACCGTAGCAAGTTCAGCAGGGCTTTGCAGATAGAATTGCCAGGAGCGGCGGATCGTGGCAGGGTCGCGGCCAATCGCTCGGCAATGTTCGTCCAGCACGGCGTTTTTGTGCTGTATTTCAGCAGGCGTACCGCCCGGTGCATTATAAATCGCGGCGTGCTTTGCCACGACACGCAAAGTCAGTTGCTCGCCACCGCCCCCAATAGTAAACGGAGGGTGCGGGTGTTGCACTGGCTTAGGTTCGTGGCGGGCGGCCGTTAGGGTGTAAGTCGTGCCCGCGAAGTCACTTACCTCCTCTGTCCATAGTTGTTTGAGCACCGTGCAGGCTTCGTCTAAATCACGAATACGGCGGGCGGGCGGCGGAAAGGGTAAACCGTACATCGCATATTCTAACTCAAACCAGCCTGCACCCAGGCCCATATCCAAACGTCCACGACTCACTTGGTCTACCGTCGTAGCAATTTTGGCGAGAACGGCCGGATGGCGGTAGCCGTTGCAGCCGACCATCAGCCCTAACCGCACCCGCTGGGTCACAGCGGCTAACGCCCCCAGCAGTGTCCACCCGTCAAGACATGGCCCGGCAACATGTCCGTTGATCGGCACAAAATGATCAAATAGCCAGAAGCCGCTAAAGGCGGGAGCCGCATCGGTATCCTGGCAGTAGCGTAAAATGGTATCCCAATCACGGTCGTGCTGCGCGGCTTTAATGTCCACCCGCAAGGGGAAAGTGCCCATTCAATCCTCCGCCGACTGTATGATCATATCCTCTTATTCTACTACTTTGTAGTAGGATATGCAATATTTTGTGACTATTTTCGGCTATATTTGACGTTTTTGATATTTTTACACCCCAGATAGCTGCTATAGAGCCGGCGTGCGCTATAGTGAGCGACACGCCGACCCAGGTAAAAGCTGTGCTAGAGTCGCCGGCAAGTTGTACGCCCCGCTAAGGCAGCAGTACTCCGTCTGTCGGATCTAGGCGCGATAAACACGATCCCTCGCCGGCGAGACCGCTTGCCGGCGAGGGATCGCACTCGGTCAGCCGGTATTAAGGGCCGCCGGGAGTGACGGTCGCTGTGACCGTGGCTGTAACTGTTGGGCTTACGAGCGGCGTGCCTGTCGCCGTCACCGTGATCGTCGGCGTGGCAGTAACAGATGGCGTCGCCGTCACCGTAGGCGTAGGCGCCGGCAACACCCCAAAGCCGCCAAACTCCTTGTACTGGCCGTTAAGCACGGAGTTGATATGCACATAGATCGGGCTAAAGGCCGGCGTATTGGGCGCGATATGGAAGATGATCCCTGTATCGGTCCACGATTGCACGGTGGTCGTGTACACGCCGCCCAGCACCACCGTCCCGGTAATGATGCCGAACTGCACCCCACTCATCGTGACTGCGGTGGCGGTGTCGCCCTGCATCACCTGCGCCGGCATATAGGAGAAGACATAGGGATGCTGGCGGGGGCGCACCTGGAACAAGGCGCTACTGGTTGTACGCCCATCGCTGGTGGTCAAGACGGTCGTGGTTGGATTTTGCGGCGGGGTCGTAAAGCCGATGTAGAACCGCACCACGGTATCGCCCCAGGTCTGGATGCGGGCTGCGACCCCGTTCACAGTTAAGGTGCCGGTGATCGGGCCGAAGGCAGTGCCGTCCATCTCCACTAACGTCTCGGTGTCATAGCGCTCCACCGTGTTGGGCACAAAGCTGAGGATTACCGGCGGAATCGGCGTGATGGTGGCGGTAGCCGTCGCCGTATTCACCGGGGTCGGCGTGTCGGTCGAGGTGGCCGTACTCGCCGGGGTCGGCGTGTCGGTTGAGGTGGCTGTGGCTAGCACGGTCGCGCTCGGCGGCACGGTGGCCGTTTCTATCGGAGTCGCGCTCGGTGGCACCGGGGTGTCCGTCGGCGGGAGGGTCGGCGCCGTGGTCGCGGTGGGTGGCGTGGTCGCCGTAGGCGGCGCGGTCGCCGTATTGATCGGTGTAAGCGTCGGCGGCACGGCAGTTGGGGTCGCCGTAGCATCGGTAGCGTAAATCGCGAGGTCAATGATCTTTGATCCCTGGCCGCGCGTAGCGCTGTTGCTCGGCTTGAAGGTGCCGTCGCTGTAGCCGCTGATCACCGCTTTGGCAAACGCGGTTTCGACAAACGTGTAGAAAGTCGAGCCGACCGGCACATCCGAGAAAGTGGCCCTAGCCGGATTCTGTAGCGCCCAGCCGCGCCCCAGCGTCACCATCTTGGCGATCTGGCCGCGCGTGACCAGCGCGTTAGGCCGGAAGGTGCCGTCGCTATAGCCGCTGATAATCCCACGGTTAAACGCCGTCTCCACAAACGTGTAGAAGGTCGAGCCGACCGGCACGTCGTTGAAATGCGGCCCCCCCGCCGTGTTGATAGGCAGCCCGAAGGCCAACACCAGCACTTTGGCGACTTGGCCGCGCGTAATCGTGTTGCTGGGCCGGAAGGTGCAGTCGTTATAGCCGCTGATCGCGCCTTTGCTCACCAAGTCGGTGACATAGGAGTAGAAGGTACTGCCGGGCGGCACATCGCTAAACCTGCCCGCTTGGCAGGGGGTCGGGGTTGGCCCTACTGTGGGCGGGCTGGTTGTGCCGAGGTCGGCGAAGGTATAGTAATTGGCAAACGGGCCGCCGACATTACTGTTAAAGCTCATGTGAATAATGTTATGCCCATTGACGAGGTTCGCGTCCACATCGGGGTTACGCATATTGGCCTGCCCGAAGCTACCGGAGTCAATACGCTGCGGCACGGTGAACGTGGTGCCCTGGCCCGACAGATAGTAGCTCTGCTGGATATTCGGGACGGCGCTATCATCGCTGAAAACAATATGCGCCTTGCCGGTGGGATCGACACTGATCTGATAGCCGTTACCGGCCGTATTACCGGGCGTGCGGATACGGATCACATTGGGATTCCAGCCGGCCGGCGTCCATTCGCGGTAATAGACATCATTAGTCGTACTACCCGGCGTATCCAGTTGCGTCCAGATTACGCGCAACCCGCCGGAAGAGTCGGCGGCCCAACGACCCCGATAGGCTTGGCCGCCGGCGGGCGCAATGTTGGTGAGCGCCCCCCAACTGCCGTTGCTGTACATCTGTACCAGCAGGCCGCCACTCGCGCGGTCGAAGCCGGATACGGCAACCACATTCCCTGTACTCACGCCGATGTTAAAATCGGAGGTGCCGGCCAGGCCGCCGGGCACATCAAGCGGCGCCGACCAATTGCCGCTGTCGTCCTTGAAGGCAAACCGCGCACCGACACCGTTACGCCCCCAGAGGGCATAAACGCGGCCCGCCGCCGTGACCTGCATATCGGTGACTTTGTAGGCGCCACCAGCACCGGTGTCGCTATTAGGGATCGTTTGCGTGGTCCAGGCGCTACCGCCGGTACCGGGGTTTTTTAGCCCATAATGGATCTCAGCACTACCGTCGCTAAAGCCGAAAAACCACTCGGCCCAGATTTTGCCGTTAGGCGAATGGCGGGCCAACGCATTGCCGAGGCCGGCCGTGCCGCTATCGAGCGACACGGTGGAAAAGTCGCCGTAAAGCGTGTTATTTTGCGCTGAGGTAATCGCACCGCCCAGGAAGCCTAGGATATTCACACTACCGTCGCTGGAGGCCGCAATGCGCCCGGTGCCGGCATTGTCGTCCGAGGCTTTTTTCGGCGCCGGCAGGGTGACATTGGGCGCCGTCTGTAACGCGGGGGAGCCGAGGTTGGGGGAAGCCGGATGGGCCGCCGCCGCCGACACGAGGCAGCACGCCGCCAGGGCGAGCAGGATAAGGGTCCGTTTCATCACAGTAGGTCTCCTCCCTTAGCGGCCGGCGGCGCTGACGCGCACATTGTCGAAGCGAGTGTGACTGTCGGCCCAGGCATACAGCCCGACCGTCCCGCCCCGCAATTGGCTGTCCTGCACAGCGAAGAGCTGTGTACCATCCACCCAGACGGTGTGACGACCGGCGACACTGCTCACGCGCACAGTCTGCCAGACGTTCGGTGTGTAGCCGCGGTAAACCGCGAGCGGTGCCTGGGCCAGGATGGTGACGTGCCCGGCCTGCACCCGCTCCAGCGCGGCTTTAGGGGCGGCATTGGGTAAGTTGTAGTAGAGTTGGAGACGGTAGAAATCCCGGCCTTGCATATTCCAGACGACGCCCGTGCCCTCCCCGCTGCGCGGCAGGATGTTAGCCTCGAAGTGGAAATCGGCCGGCACCGTTTGATCGGCCACGAAGTAGGCTTCGTCGAGGGGCGTATCCAGATTGACATCGCCGGCCATTTCGACAGCCCCATCTTTAATCAGCCAGACCCCCGGCTGTTCGCTGGTCGGCAACACCGAGGCCCGCCACGCTGCCGTACTGCCCGCGTTGAAATCGCTGCTGAACAGCACCGGCCCCGGCGCGCTCGGCAGGCCGGGGGCCGCCGCCAAGATCAGTGGCTTATCGGGCGCGCCGGGGGGACGCCAGTCGCCGTTCACCGAAATGACGACCGCCGGCGGGACAACGATAGCGCCGGCGGTGGCCGGAGTGCGCGCGAGCGATACGCCCCACACACCGACCGAGCCGGCCGCAATTGCCGCAGCCAAGCCGGCAATTTGCCATTTTTTCATGCGATGCTCCTCTCAAGGTCAGGGATAGCCCGCGTGGTAGAAGACGGCTCGCGGTGAGCCATGCGCCCATCAGTGGTCGGTAACGTTGCCGGGAGGTTTAGCCCTGTTCCCAGGATTATAGCACTGCCGTAACCGTTATGTCAATGAGCAAACAGGCCGGAGCCTTAAGGCTCCGGCCTGTTCTAGCCGGCCGGCATTGCTACCGGGCCGCTTAGGAGCACGACTACGGCGTCGCGGTTGCCGTCACGGTAGCCGTGGCGACGCTCGTGGCCGTCCGGGTCGGGGTTAGCACCGGCACGGTCACGGTGACGGTCGGCACGATACTGGTAACAGTCACTGTCGGCGGCACGGCGGTGCTGGTGACGGTCGCCGGCACAGCGGTGCTGGTGACCGTCGGCGGGGTGCCCGTCACCGTCACTGTCGGCGGCACGGCGGTGCTGGTAGCCGTCGCCGGCGTAGCGCTCACTGTCGGGTTCGCGCAGGCGCTCTGGCCGCTGGTCAGGGCCAGATAGACGATCTTGGACACCTGGCCGCGCGTCGCGCTGTTGACGGGGCGGAAGGTGTTATCATTATAGCCGCTGATGATACCGTGGCACACAGCGGTCTCGATGAAGGGGTAGAAGACATTGTTGGGTGCCACATCGGTGAAGGTCGGGGTCACCGGATTGCGGAGGGTCCAGCCTGCGGCGCCGACCACGATCTTCGTTAACTGGCCGCGCGTCACCAGATCAGCGGGTCGGAAGTAGCGACGGTTGAACTGATCGCACAGTTCATTAGGGCGGGTGCCGCAATCATAGCCGCTGATGATACCGGCATGGTTAGCCGCTTCGATCTGCGGGAAAAACACGTTAGACGGCAACACATCGGCAAAGGTGTAGCCCCCCAGCGGCGGCACGTAAGCCGGCAGGTTGAAGCCTAACGCCACGATCTTCGCCAACTGGCCGCGCGAGGTATTGTTGTAGGGCCGGAAGGTGCAGTCGCTGTAGCCGCTGATCACGTTGCGGCTCACCAGGTAGTTTACGGCAGCGTAGAAGTAATCCGACGAATTCACGTCGCTAAAGCGCCCGACCGTACAGGGGGTAGGCGTAACGGTCAGGGTCGGACTAGCGGTAGCCGTTGCCGTCGCAGTCGGCGTCAGCGTCGCAACCGCCGCTGTAACATCGGTATAGGTATACCAGTTGCCGAAATAGCCGCCGTTGTTGTAGTTGCTATTGCCGACGATATGGGCCACTTCGCCACGCCCGGCGACAGTGTTCACATCAATATCGGGATAGCGCACAGCGGCCCCGCCGAATTGCGAAAACAGTTGCTGCGGGCGGCTAAAGAGTGTACCTTTGCCTTCGACGTAATAGGCGAGCGCAACCCCACCTAACGCTGTGTCGTCCTGATAGACAATATGGGCCGTACCGGACTGATCCACCGAGATATTGTAGCCGTTACCGGCCGTATCGCCGGATGTGCGGAACAATTGGACCAAGTTAGGACTCCAGCCACCGTCAGGGGTCCATTCGCGATACCATACGTCACGGCCCTGGCCGCTGGGGGGATCAATCTGGTCCCAGATGATGCGGATGCCGCCAAACGGATCTGCGGCAAAGCGCGGGGCATAGCCCTGGCGATCGAGCGGCGCAACATCCGTGACGGGTCCCCACCTACCGCTCAGATCGCGCGTCTGCACCAGTACATCGGTGGATTCGCGCTCGAACCAGCCGACCATCACTACGCCGTCTTTACTGACCCCGATAGTGAAACCGGCGGCAGTGGCACTGAACGGGCCGGGCACATCCTCGCGGTTCGACCAATGTACGCCGTCATCGCTATACTGATAGGACGCGCCGACATTGTTGCGGGCGTACAGCGCATACATCCGGCCGCTCGGCGTGGTCGCCATATCGGTGACTTTATAGGCTTGCGGTGGGTAGGTGTCGCTACCCGTAATGGTGTCTACATTCCACGGCGTCGCGCCGATGCCGGGATCTTTTAAGCCGCGCATGAGGCGCGCGCTACCGTCGCCGAAGCTGTGATACCACTCGGCCCAGACACGGCCTGCGCCGTCATGGTGGATCACCGGGTTACCGATGCCCGTGCCGCTGCTGTCGAACGTATCGGTGCTGAAGTTATTGAGATAGAAGCCGGTGTTCGACTCGCGCGTGACGTCCTGGCCTTTGACGGCCACGATACTAACGCTACCATCGGGGCCGGCGGCGATGCGCCCCACCCCGTTATAGTCGGCCGTGGCTGAGAGCGGCGGGGCGAAGCTGAAGGCGGGCGCATTAGTGCCGGGCGCGACGATATTAGCCGCCGGCTTAGCCTCTACAACCCCCACCAGGGTGCAAAGTGCAGCCAGACCGGCCGCAGCGAAAACTCGTTTCATTGAAGCGTGTCTCCCTCTCAATTAGTGGCCGGCGGCGCTGACGCGCACATTGTCGAAGCGGGTATGGCTATCGGCCCAGGCATACAACCCAATTTGCCCGCTGTGCAGCGTGCTGTTTTGCACATCGAACAGCGGCGTGCCGTTTACCCAAACCTGCTGACGGCCGGCGACACTGCTTACGCGCAGCGTCTGCCAAATATTAGGCGTGTAGCCGGGATAGAGCGAAACCGGAGCCTGGGCCAGCACCGTGACGGTCTTGCCTTGTACCAGTTCCAGCACCGCTTTGGGGGCTGCGTTAGGCAGGTTGTAGAACAATTGGACGCGGTAGAAGCGGTCGCCTTGCACGGCCCAGACGAGGCCCGTGCCTTCCCCACTGCGCGGCAGAACGTTGGCTTCCAGGGTCACATCACCCCAGGTCTGGTCGCCGGCCACGAAATAGGCTTCGTCAAGCGGGGTATCCAGGTTGACATCGCCGGCCATTTCCAGCGCGTTGTCTTTAATCAGCCAGACGCCGGGCTGTTCGCTGCTCGGCAGAACGGAGGCGCGCCAACCGCTGGTGCTGCCGGCGTTAAAATCGGCACTGAACAGCACCGGACCGGGCGCGCTCGGCAGGCCGGGAGCCGCCGGCACGATCAGTGGCTTATCGGGCGCGCCGGGAGGCCGCCAGCCGTCGTTCACTGAGACAACAGTGACCGGCGGCACGACCACCGTGCGTGCGGCAAGTGCGGCACTACCGGCCGTTGCGCCCGCCGTGTGCCGGGGGCCGGCCGGCCATGCACCGACCACACCGGCGGTCGTGACGGCAAGAGCCGCTACCGCTGTGGCAATTTGCCATTTCTTCATGAGGACTCGTCTCCTTTGCTATCGGTTCTATTTCGTGTGACACCTATCAGGGTAGATGCCTCTCGTATTCCCATCTCTCCGGCCGCAAGGGGTAAGCTCACCGACGCAGCGGTGGCGTGGTAGCAGGGGGAAGGGAGTGATGGGGAGTTGCCAGGTAGCCGGCGCACAATACCGGCGCTGGTGAAGGTGTTACCCACAGGTTCTATCAGACATCATTTCAGTATACCCAAACCTGTCGGCTAGTGTCAAACGGATCAACGGTGTGCAGGCGGCCTAGTGGACCCCGTAGCCCGTGCCGGCGGCGTTTTACAGACGGCACTTTCCCCTTACTTTACTTAACGAACCGCGCGGCGGGCGGTTGCAACACGGATCTAAAAGCGGGTATCAACAAAAGGTCAAAACGGGGCCGCGTCAGGGCGCTGCGGGCACCCAGCCCAACTCCGCGAGGCCGACGCGCAGCACACGGGCATCCGTGCCGCCGCCGCCGGCCGGGCTGGCGCCGGCGGCCGCCACGCGCAGCAACACCGCCTGCGGGCCGGCGGGCCAGGCGAACGCTGGTGTGGTCAACGGGTGCAGGGTGCCGTCGGCAGGCACTATGGCGGCGAGCAAGAGGTGGTCGCCGGCCCATACCTCCAGCCGGCGCGGCACAGCAAAAGCGGCCGCCTGGAAGGTCAGCCGCCCCACTGCCGCAGCGGGGCTGAATACACACACGTCGGCTTCCGGATCGGCCAGCCAGCGAAACAGGCGACCGGCACGCCGTTCGGGGTCATACCAGCCGCCGCCGAGTTGCAGATAACGGGGTGGCGCGGCGGCAGGTCGCAGGCGGTAGGTGGTGGCCGTTGCGTCGTCGGCCAACGGGGTGCCGAGCCGAGCGGCCAGGCTTTGCAAGGGGCCGAGTTGGTCGGGCGGCAGCGGATCGCCGTTCGCCGGATCGGCGCTGCGCGACTTGTAGACGGCCAGGAAGCCCGCGCCCTGCCCAGCCAGGATGCCCGGCAGCAGGCTCCCGGCGGTGGGGGTCACGATGTCGCGCGCCGGCAGGTCGGGATAGGCACGCAGGGCCGCGAAGGGCGAGCAAGCATCGACATAGGGATCGGCGACGGTGCGCGACAAGTAGCCGGCGGCAATGGGCCGCCCATGCGCGGTCTGGTAGAGCATCCGCGCCGCGTCGAGGCCACCATGTTGGGTGAACGGTAATTCGATCAGTGCGCCGGGCGCGGGATCAGCCGCCGGCGCCGCCAGGGCCGCCGGCACTCCGGCGTCGCGCAACGGTTGGCTATGTAGCGGCATTTGCGCGATCAACAAGGCTGCTAGCCCGCTGCCCAACGCGATCCGGCGCGGGCCGCGCAACCGCCCCAGCAGCACCGCCACCCCCCCACTCGCCGCCACCCCCAGCCCGATCCAAGCCAGCGTGCTGAAGCGATAAGGCACGCGCAGCAAGCTGAACGGCGGCACCAGGCGTAACACACTGAACGGCAAGGGCACCGCCCCACCCGCCACCGGCGCACCTCCCACCTGCAATACGGGTCCCAGCGCCAGGATGAGGCCGATTAGGGCCAGGACGAGCCAGAATAGCGCGGAGTTCGGGGTTCGGAGTTTGGAATTGACGCCCGCCGCCCGCCGGCCCACCCAGCCGCCCAGCGCCGCCAGCCCCAATGTCACCGGCCCGAGCCAGAGGAAGTCATGGATCGCCGGATTGACTGCTGCCCACCAGGGGGTACCCGCACCCAGGAGCAGGCCCGTGTGACTGGGCAGCAGAAAACTGAGCAGGTCGGCGGAGTTGTGGAGGGGTTGTCCCGCATCCACATCGGTGAACGGCGCGACCAAGCCGCTCTGCGCCGACCACCACGCCGCCGCCACATACGGCCCCGCTACCAGCAGCGCAGCTCCACCGGCCCACAGCAGCACGCGGACCGCGCGGCTGCCCCCAACTGCCGCGCGGGGAGTAGACACGGACGATCTCGTGCGCCGCCAGGTCCACAGCCGCCACAGGCCGTCAAGCGCGAAGGCCAGCAGTAGATAGCTTTCGTAATAGCCCACCGTCAGCACAGCCAGAGCGAAGGCCAGCCCGGCTAGCACCGCATCACGCCGCCGCCCGCCCGCCCAGGCACGCAGATAGAACTCTAGGCACAACACACACCAGCCCAGGTTGACAATATTCGTCTGCCCCTGGATCATCTCCGCGCTCAACGGATTGAAGCCGATGATGAGACCGCCGCAAAACGCCGCTAGGGGCTGCCCAGTGACGTAGGCGGCCAGCCGCCAGCCGGCATAACCGGCCAGGGTCAGCGCCAAGATCACACTGCTGTTATAGCCCGCCGGCAGCCCAAACAGCAGCGCGAAGGGCAGCGCGAGCAGGGTCAGCGGCAGGTCAAGGGCGTGGAAATAGAGGTCGGTACCTTGCGGATAGAACAGTAGATCCGTATGGAAGGGGTTGCTGTGCCGGGTGAGCAGCGCCGTCTGCACCCACCACAGGTTCCACTCGTTCTGCATCCGGTCGGCGTAGTGCGGGCCCAGCGTGGCGCTGCCGAAATGCCCGATCAACGGGTAGGTGACAACCAGACTCAGGAGCGCGTAACTGCACACGACCAGCAGGTGACGGGCGGCGATCATGGCGGCGCCGCCTGCCAACGCACGGCGGCGAATCCGATACTCAGCGCCCGCGTATCACGGCCCAGGCCGAGCGTAGCGGGTGTGACGCTACCGCTCGGCGCGATCAGGCGCACCTGTTGGGGGCCGGCAGGCCAAGCCAGCGACGGCAGCGTCAGCGTATGCAGCGCGCCGTCGCCCGGCACGGTCGTGTCCAACGCCCGCCGGTCGCCGACCCAGATCTCCACCCGGCGCGGCACGGCAAAGCTGGTCGCCTGGAGGCTGAGCGACCCCGTGACCGGCGTGGGACTAAACACGCAGAGGTCGGCCTGCGCGCCGTCCATCCAGCGGAACGGCTGCCCAGCCACCGTTTCGGGCTGGTGCCAGTCGGGACCAAGCTGAAAGAAGCGCGTGCTATAGCCCGGCGCTGGACGCACCCGGTAGGTCGTGGCGGTCGCATCGTCGGCCAGTTGTGTGCCGAGTTGCGCGGCCAGCGTTTGCAACGGTGTGAGTTGATCGGTGCCGATGCGGCTGCCGTTATTCACATCGCTAGTGTTCCACTTGTAGACGGCGATAAAGCCGACCCGGCCGGCGGCCAGTAGGGCCGGCAGTTGCGTGGCGGCCGTGGGTGTGATGATGTCGTGTGCGGGAGCATCGGGGTAGCGGCTGAACGCGCCGAACGGCGAACACGCCTGGCGGTCGGGCGCGATGATGCCGCGCGACAGGTAGCCGCCGGTGATCGCACGCCCATGCGCGGTCTGGTAGAACATCCGCGCCGCATCCAGGCCGCCGTGTTGGGTGAACGGCAATTCGAGCAACACACCCGGCGCGGGGTCGCGCCGCACGGCCGCCAGGCTAGACGGAATGCCGGCGGTACGGAGCGGCCATACATGGAGCGGCATTTCGAGCAGCAAAAGGGCCACCACCGCCCCGCCGGTCGCCGCCTGCCGTGTGCGGTCCCCGCGCCGCAGCAAAACCGCCGCCCCGCCGGTCGCCGCCACCCCTAGCCCGATCCAGGTCAGTGTGCTGAAGCGGAACGGCACACGCATGATATTGAACGGCGGCACCAGCCGCAGTAGGCTGAACGGCAAGGCCACCGCCCCATCGCCCACCGGCCGTCCATTCACCTGCAACACCGGCCCCAGCGCCAGGATCGCGCCCAACGCGGCCAGCACCAACCAGAAGGCGACGGCCGGTGGGCGAAACACCGACGAGTGCTGGGTGCCTAGTGCTGAGTGCTGAATTGATGGGCGACCGGCCGCTAACTCCGGCTCCCGGCCCGCCGCCCGCCGCCGCCCCGCCCACCAGCCGAGCGCCGCCAACGCCAACGTGACCGGGCCTAGCCAGGTGAAGTCGTAAATGCTGCGCTCCACGCCCTGCCACCAAGGCGCGTGGATACCGAGCAGCCAGCCCGCCCGGTTAGGTAGCAGGAAACTGAGCAGGTCCGCCGAATTTGCTGTGGTCTGTCCCGCATCGGCGTTCGAATAGGGAATAATCTGGCCCTTGCCCAGCGACAGCCACGCCGCCAGTACATACGGTCCCGCACCCAAGATCGCCATGCCGCCGCCCCAGCCCAGCAGCCAGCCCATACGCCGTAGCAGGCGACCGCCTGCTTCCCGCACCCCTCCCGGCGGAGGGGAGGGGTGCGAGAGAGAGTCCGGCTTCCACCTTTGACCGTAGGGCGGGAGGGTTAGGGAGGTTAGGTCGCGCCTCCACCGGCACGCCCATAGTCGCCGCACCCCATCGAGCGCGAAGAACAGCAGCAGATAGCCCTCATAATAGCCGACCGTCAGCACGGCTAGGGCGAAGAATAGCCCCATCAACACGGCATCGCGCCGCCGGCCGTCCGCCCAGGCGCGTAGGTAAAACTCCAGGCACAGGACACACGGCGCCAGGCTGAGTGCGTTGACCTGCCCTTGCACCAATGCCAGGCTTAACGGGTTGAAGCCGACGATGATACCACCGAAGAAAGCGGCCGCAGGCGGCCCAATGACATAGCGCGCCAACCGCCAACCGGCATAGCCTGCCAGCGTCAACGCCAGAATCACGCTGCTGTTGTAGCCCACCGGCAGCCCGAACAGCGCGGCCGGCGGCAAGGCCAGGATCACCAGCGGCAAGTTGAGCGTATGAAAATAGAGATCGGCGCCCTGCGGATAAAACAGCAGATCGGTGTGGAAGGGGCTACTGTGTTGGGTGAACAGCGCCTTCTGCACCCACCACAGGTTCCACTCGTTCTGCATCCGGTCGGCATACTGCGGGCCTAGCGTGGCGCTGCCGAAGTGTAGCACCAACGGGTAGGTGACGATCAGGCTGAGGAGGCCGTAACCGAGCAGCACGAGCGCGTGCGGCACCCACGCACGGCGGCGGCTCATGGCCGGATACCTAGCGCGTGCAGGGCCACCCAGGCAGCGGCATGGACCGCCGACACGCTGAGGTAGGCCGTCAGCGCCAGGCGGCGGGCGCGGCCGGCCGGCAGGTGCAGCAAGCCGTAGATCGCCACCAGCGTCAGCGCCGGCGCCGGTTGCGACAACAGATCCCAGTCGTTGCGCGGCCCGATGTCGGGGTTCCAACTGATACTATAGAAGAACATACTCGCCGCGCCGACCGCCAGCACGCCGTAGGCCGGCACCGCCCGCGCCAGCGCCCGCACCCCCGGCCAGGCCAGCGCCGACAGCAGCCCGATGGTCAGCAACGCCAACGGCGCGGTCAGCAATTGCTCTTGCACCACCGCGCCCAGGTTGGCCCAAGAGAACAGCGCGTAATGCTCCGCGCCCTGATCGGCGGTGAACGGGTGCATCATGGTCAGCCCGTCGCCGCCGCCCAACGAACTCAGGCCGACATGGAAGCGATCCAGGTCATATCCATCGGCCAGCATCACAAAGGCTAACAGCCCCAGCGCAGCCAGACCCACGGATACCCCTTCCCAGCCCTCGCGCAGGGCCGGCCCCCGGCGCGCCCCCGCTGGGCGTTGCACCGCGCGCACCAGCCAAGCCGCCAACACCATCGGTCCCCACCAGATCGCCGAGCCGTGGAACATCGGGGTGACGGTCGCTAGCGCCCCCACCGTGCCGAAGCCCAGCCGCCCCTGCGTATACTGCCAGCAGGCCCACAGCACAAACAGACCACCTACGGCGACTAGCGAGTAGCTCTCGACATAGCCGAAAAACAGCAGGATATTGCCCAGCGCGACCAGGGCCGCCACGATAATCCAGCGCTCCCGCAACGTGCGCCCCAGCGCGCCACCGAGCAGCCACGCGCCCCCCAGATAGACCCCGCCCGCCAGCGTATCAAGCACCGCGTAAAGCTGCGACGGCAACGCCCAGATGCCGTTCAGCAAATGCCACAGCTTGGCTTTAAGATAGAAGTCCAGCAGTTCGCGTTCACGCCAGACATCGCCCGCCGTGATCTTTTTATCGAACTCCACGCTATCGCCTTCAGCATACTGTACCGGCAGCAAACTGAACAATGTCACGCCCAACGCAACAAGCGGATAGGGGCGGCGTGCCGTGAATTGTAGCGGTGCTGATTGCGGCGTCACGGGTATCACCCTCCGCCGCGCCTACCCCGGCGCGCTCGGCACCGCGCCACGCCCACAGCAGCACCGCGAGCACCGCCCCCACGCCCAGCACTTGCAGCGGCAGCGGCAGTGCGCCGTAAAAGGCCACGCCATAGGTCCAGTTATCGGTCGGCGTGCGGCCGGCGGGGATCAGCGGCGCGATCAGGTGCCAGGCCAGCACCAGTAGGGCGCCCCCCGTCACCGCGCCGGCCGCCGGCCAGGGCTGTGTGGTCAGCACCGGATGAGGCGGGTCAGCGGGCGGGGGCGGCGCCCGCCGCCGCGCGGCGGCGGCACGGCCCCACGGCACCAGCAGCAGCGCAATGGCCGGCGCGGCGGCGAAATATTGGCAATAGAAGACCAGCCAGGGCCGCGCGGTCGCGTTCAGCACGCCCAGCGCCACACCCCAGGCCAGCACCCCGCCCAGCGCCAGGCGCGGGCGACGGGTGACGGCCCGCACGGCGGCGTAGACCAGCGCGCCGCTGAGGAGCAACCAGCCGCCCGGCCAGGGCGCAGGCCAGACAGGACTCGGTCCGGCGCGCGTGGTCAAGCGGAAAAAGACCACGCCCAGCTTACGCCGGTCGCCCGGCGGCTGAAACGTGGTGCTGGTCAACGTCAGGCGGGGATTGATCGCTAGGAGCGCCGCGACGGGTAGGCGGTAGGTGACATCCGTGGCCCGGTCGGGTAGCGCTTGCACGCCCAGGCTGTGGCCGCCCGCCGCCGAGCCGAGCAGAGCCGGCGCCGCCGGCGCCGGGCGCGCGCCGGAGACGTGCAGCGTCACATCCAGGGGCGCGCCGAGGGCTTGCAGGTCGAGAGTGACCCGGCTACCGCCCCAGCGAAACGGGCCTTGCGGGCTTTGCTCGGCGCTCAGGTTGAGGCCGGTCGCATTCGGCACATCGGCCGCGCTGCCCAGATCCTGGGTGAGAGTGGCGGGCGCTTGCTGGCCCAGCAGCAGCGGGATCGCCACCAAGGCCAGCGCGAGCAGCAGCCCGCGCGCCCAATCTGCCGGGCCGCCCCGCACTGCCCCGTCCGTTCGCACCCTGCGCTGTCCTTTCCGTATCCAGTGGCCGCCCGCTACAACTTGCGTGTAGCAGTATAGCAACCGCTATGGGATTAGACAAGGCGGCGCGGATCACCGACGGCCCGCACATAAGCCGTAATCAGCGGGTGGGCGGTGCCGGAAAACGCCGAACGCTCCGGCTGGAATAACGGCGCCACCGCACAACCCGCCGCCTGCCCAGCTAACGCCGACGCTTGCGGGATCGCCACATGAGCGATCACCGGCGGGTTATAGTCTCCGATCAACCCCACCCCTTGCGGCATACGCCTGGTTCCCTTTCGCCGATATTATAGCACACGCCTCCCGTCTAACTCCCACCCCGCCCATGCTGCCGGGCGGCAGATCTGCGCCGCTGCCGGCAGCAGAGAGACTTTGTATGATACAATGAGTGGCGAATATCCCCAGTGGGGCCGACCGAATATAATTGTAGCAATGTCAAAGGAGACAGGCATGGTATCTACGCTGAAACCGGCTGCCGCGATGGGGCAGCTCCCCGGTCCGAAAGCCGCCGCCGTCGTCGCGCGCGACGACCAGGTGATTTCCCCCTCCTACACCCGTAGCTATCCCTTCGTGATGGATCACGGCCTGGGCAGCGAAGTTTGGGATGTAGACGGACGGCGCTTTATTGACTTTACCGCCGGGGTGGCGGTGCTGGCCGCCGGCCATTGTCACCCGGCTATCGTCGAAGCAATCACCAAGCAAGTGCAACGCTACGTCCACATGGCAGGCACCGACTTCTATCTGCCCGAAACGGTCGCCCTGGCCGAAACCCTCAATCGCTTAGCTCCCGGTGCGGAGCCGAAGCAGGTATTTTTCACCAACTCCGGCACCGAGTCCACCGAAGCGGCGATGAAGCTCTGCCACCACCACACCGGGCGGCCCTGCTTCATCAGCTTCCTCGGCGCGTTCCACGGACGCACCTACGGCAGTATGTCGCTGGGTACTAGCAAGGCGCTACACCGCACGCACTACCAACCGCTACTGGCCGGCATTTACCATGCGCCCTACCCCAATCCCTACCGCCCGCCCTTTGAGGTACCCACCGAACGCTTGGGCCGCGCCTGCGTAGACTATATCGAGCATACGATGTTGACCCACTTGGTACGCCCCGAAGAAGTGGCCGGTATCGTGGTCGAGACGATCCAGGGCGAAGGCGGCTACATCATCCCGCCCGCCGACTTCTACCCTGCTCTGCGTGCGCTCTGCACCAAGTACGACATCCCGCTGGTGATGGACGAAGTGCAGGCGGGCATGGGGCGCACCGGTAAGATGTTCGCGCTGCAACACTGGGCTGTGGAGCCGGATGTGATCATGCTGGCGAAAGGCATTGGCGGCGGCCTGCCGCTAGGCGCGATTATCGCCCGCAAGAGCATGATGACCTGGCCGTCCGGCGCGCACGCCAACACCTTCGGCGGCAATCCGGTGGCCTGTGCCGCCGCCCTCGCCACCATTGGGCTGCTGGAAAGCGAACTGATGGACAACGCTACCCAGGTCGGCAGCTATATTCTCGATCGGATGCAAGCGTGGCCCGACCGCTTTCCTTTTGTCGGCGATGTGCGCGGCCGCGGCCTGATGATCGGCTTCGATCTGGTGGAAGATCGCGCGCTGCGTACCCCCGCCCACGATCTGCGCGATCAGATCGTGGACGAAGCCTTCCAGCAGGGCTTGCTGCTGCTGGGCGCGGGTGCGGGCGCGATCCGCTTCTGCCCGCCGCTAGTGCTGACGCAAGCGCTAGCCGACGAAGCCTTGACCCTACTCGAAGGGATCATGACGCGCCACAGCTAACGGCACCCCAAACCCAGGGGCGGGAGGGGCGTGGTGGACGCACCACAAAACAGAAGCCGCCTCAGTTGAGGCGGCTTCTGTGGCGTAAGAGCGATCAGGGCTTAGACGTTCATCCCTCGATCTAGCATATACTTGTAGCCGAAGTAGGCACCTACGACGAGGATGCCGACAATAATAGCCGCGACCAACGCCTGGACGAGGTTATTGACCAGGCCGGCATTAGTAAACGCATTAAGAACAGTCAGAATCGCCGCGACCACGGCAAAGGTCAGAGCCGGCATCCACCAGGTCAAGCGGCGCAGGAAGAGCAGTTGCTGTTCTTTTTTGGTTTGATCCATCAGTTCATCTCCTTTGGGATTCCCTGACTGAGCTGTCCAGGGTGAAGTTACAGTTTCCTAGCTCCACGAGGGGTACACCCACCCAGTCGGGGGATGATTGCCCTTATCCTAGCACCGTTCCCGCGCTCTGTCAATAGCCCATTCGGGTTCGGCCGGCGCTATATTGTCAATAGGGTCTCGGCGGGCGTGAATTGGGAGAAGCGCCGATTTCGCCGCCCGTGCGTTGCAGGGCCAGCCAGATCATCAAGACCCAGCTATTCCGCAGTCCCGCAGTCAAACTCAGCAACTGGGCACCGGCTAACCCCACCTCCGCAGACGGCACAGCACGGAAAAAGCCGTAGGCCGTGACCAACAGCAGCAACGCCCCCAGGAACGGCAACCCGAAATGCCAGACCCAGTGGCCGCGATCAATCATCTCGCTGCGGTGGATCACGCGCATCCGCCAAAGCACTTGCCCGGCCAGCGCTGTATTCGACAGTCCCAATAAGGCCACGGCCCCGGCAAAAAGGGACGCACTTAGTCGTGGCATGAGGGTTAGGCAAGCCAACAACAACACCTGAAAATAGGCGACCAGGATCGGGGTGACAAACGTGCGCAGCGAAGCCCGGATCTGGACGACCGGAAGATTACTGCCGACAGAAACCGCCACAAACAGCAATCCCATCAGGGTCGCTGCCGCCGTGCCGGTCAACAGATAGAAGTTTTGCCAGTCGGGTAACAGCAGCACAGTACGCACCTCCATTAGCGTGCATCCACCGGCGATCATAGTACGCGCCCGCTCTCTTCCATAGAAAAGCGGGCGCATATAAGCTGCCATGGGCAGAGCGAGATCAGACTGTAGGCGGCCTCTAGTCGAGTGACGCCAGACGCGCCTGCAAGGCCGCCAAGCGGTCACGGGCGGCGGCCAGCTTGGTATGTTGCGCCGCGACCACAGCGGGACGCGCTTTGCTCATAAACGCCTCGTTCGCCAGCATCGCCTCGACCCGCGCGATCTCGTCGCCGGCCTGCGTTGCTTCGCTTGCCAGACGATTACGCACGGCATCGCGGTCCACCAACGCACTCAGCGGCAGAGCCACCGCCACGTCTTCTACCACCAGGGTCGTCATGCCAGGAGCGCTGCCGGCGGCCGGCAGCGCTGCGGCGATCTCCAAGCCACCCGGTTCCAGTCCGGCCAGCCGAGCCAGAATAGCGGTCTGCCCTTGCAACAGCGCCACCGACTCGCCCGCCGCTAGGTAGGCCGGGATGCGCTTCCGGGCTAGGTCGGCCTTCTGGCCTTCCGGCGCATCCTTGATGGCCTCGGCGCGGGCGTTGCGGATCGCGGTGATAATCGCCATCAACAGGCCGAACTCGCGTTCAGCGGCGGCATCGTATGGGGCATCCACTGGGCGCGGCCAGGCCGCCACGCAGATACTTTGCGCGTTCGCAGGCAGATCCGCATCGGCGGGGCGGCCCAATAGGTTCTGCCACAACTCCTCTGTCACAAACGGCATGAACGGATGCAGCAGGCGCAGCCCGCGCTCCAGCGTCCAGCGCAACACGGCTACCGTATCCGCCGTCGCCTGCGCGTCCGATCCGTTCAACGGCCCTTTGGCGCATTCCAGATACCAGTCGCAGAACTCGCCCCACATAAAGTCGTAGATCAGCCGTCCGGCCTCACCGAAGTTGTAGTCCTCCATCAGCCGCTGCACATCGCCCGCCAGCGCGTGCTGCCGGCTGATGATCCAGCGATCGGCCAGCGTCAGCCGCTCGGCCGGCGGTAAAGCCGGCGTGCGGCTCGCCTCGGCAGACACGCGGCGCGTTGCGGAACCGCTCTCGAACACGATAAAGCGCGTCGCGTTCCACAGCTTGTTGGCGAAACGTTGCATTCCTTCCAGGCGCGATTCGGAGAACTTCATGTCGTTGCCGGGCGTGGAGCCGGTCGCCAGGTTGAAGCGCAAAGCGTCGGTGCCGTAGCGGTCGGCGGCTTGCAACGGATTCACCGTGTTACCGAGCGATTTGCTCATCTTGCGCCCGGTCTCATCGCGCACGAGACCGTGTAGATACACGGTCGAGAACGGCACTTGGCCGGTATTTTCCAGGCCCTGCATCAGCATACGCGCCACCCAAAAGAACAGGATGTCGTAGCCGGTCTCCATCACCTGCGTCGGGTAGAAGTAGTCGAAGTCAGGCGTCTGATCGGGCCAGCCGAGCGTGGTGAACGGCCACAGCCCCGACGAGAACCAGGTGTCCAGCACATCCGGGTCTTGCCGGATCTCCGCCGTGCCACAGGTAGGGCAAGCAGTCACCGTCTCGGGTTCGTCCGCGCCGGCGAACTCGTGGCCGTTGGCACAGGTCCACACCGGGATGCGGTGGCCCCACCACAACTGGCGGCTGATATTCCAGTCGCGGATGTTGCTCATCCAGTGCATATACACTTTGCTGAAGCGATCGGGCACAAAGCCTACCCGCCCGTCCTGCGCGGCAGCGATGGCCGGGTCGGCCAGCGGTTGGATGCGCACAAACCACTGCTTGGAGATCAGCGGTTCCAGGATCGTGTTGCAACGTTCGCAGTGCGGCACCACATGGGTGTGCGGCTCGGTCTTGATCAACAGTCCCTGCGCCGCCAGCGCTTCCAGCACCGCCGCGCGCGCAGCGCTGGGCTTGAGGCCGGCATAAGTACCGGCATTGGCGTTCAGGGTTGAGTCGGTATTCATCAAGTTGATCGCGGGCAACCCATGCCGCCGGCCGATCTCAAAGTCAAGCGGGTCGTGGCCGGGTGTGATCTTTACCGCGCCGGTGCCGAAGCCCTGCTCAATCGCCGCATCCGCGATGATGGGAACGGTGCGCCCGGTGAGGGGTAACGTCGCCTGCTTGCCGATCATCCCCTGCCAGCGCGGATCATCAGGATGTACAGCCACCGCTGTATCACCCAGCATCGTCTCCGGGCGCGTCGTCGCCACCAGGATGCTGCCGCTGCCGTCGGCCAGCGGATAACGCAGCGTCCAGAGCGAGCCGGGTGTTTCTTCGCTTTCCACTTCCAGATCGGACAGCGAGGTCATGCAGCGCGGGCACCAGTTGATAATCCGTTCGCCTTGATAGATCAGCCCTTTGTCGTACAGGTGCTTAAACACCGTACGCACGGCGCGGGCCGGCCCGGCATCCATCGTGAAGCGCGCCCGCGACCAGTCGCATGATGCGCCCAAGCGGCGGAACTGATTGCTGATGATCGGGATGTATTTGCGCATCCAGGCCCAGGCGTGTTCCAGAAACTGCTCACGCCCAATGTCATGGCGGGTCAGATCGCTCCGGGCCAGTTCTTTCTCCACCACATATTGCCCAGCGATGCCTGCGTGGTCGAAGCCCGGCAAGAACAGCGCGCTGTAGCCCTGCATCCGCTTCCAGCGGATCATGATGTCCTCGATGGTCGTCGTCAGCGCGTGGCCCAGATGCAGTTCGCCGGTCACATTGGGGGGCGGCATGATAATCGTGAAGGCCGTCTTAGCCGGGTCGCGTTCCGGGCGAAAGTAGCCCTGCGCCTCCCACCAATCGTACCAGCGACTCTCCACCTCGGCATGAGAATAGGCCTTCGCCATCTCGCCGCCCGGCGGCGGGGTGGCGGCCGGGGCGGCGGCTGGTTCTATCATCTCGGTCATTCCTATTGACTCCTCTTCATCCTGCTCGGCGATCTCATCCCATGTATACAGGCGCGCGGCTAGGCTACTGCGCAGCGTTGCGCCCCGTTGGGCCAACAGGGCTTGCATATCGAATCCATAGCGGTTCATGGTCTGCTCTCCTTATAGATACACGAAACACGGTTTCACCCTTGTTTGCATACCCGCAGACCAGCGCGGGGGCCGACAACCAGCCCCCGCTCAACCCCTCAACAGCGCTCCGCTTCTTAGCCATCAGATGATCTCCAACCCTAAAAACAAGCAACAAAAAACCCCTCGCCATATAAGGACGAGAGGGAACCGGCCCCTTCGTGGTACCACCTTACTTCCGCCGCCGCAGACTCCTGTCCACGTGCGGCGCTTCATATCCGCGCTAACGGGCGATCCCGGACCCACCTACGCACGCCCCCAGCGCTTCAGCGGATCAACTCCCAGGCGACGTTCGGGTGATGGATACCTGGGGGGCTTACAGCCGGCGGCCCCCGCTCTCTGGAAGGTGTCGAGCTACCCTACTCTTCCTGCTCAACGTATCTGTATGCGATTATGGCGTTATTATACGCAGGATCGCCGGCACTGTCAATCGGCCGTTAGGCGGATCGCCGTTCAGGGTGAGCAGCCCCTTGCGCACAGTGAAGGTAATGTCCGATCGGCTATAATACGCTCGTGAACACGACCACCGCGCACTTCCTCCTCAGCCCCGCCGGGCAGCATTGGCTGGCGGTAGCCCACGCGCTGCCGTCTGGTCCGGCGCACCAGATGGCAAATCTGGCGTACTTGCGCCGCGACCTGACCCTGGACCAGGCGGGCGCGGTGTGGGAGCAGGTAGAACTGCGCCGCCACGCGACGACCAAGTTCACACGCGCGGCGACTATGCTGTTCACTGCCGAGGCGTTGCAGCAGGCCAGCGGCGAACCCGTGGCCCGGCACAAGGCCGCCCGCTTCGCGGGACACGCCGTAGCCGATCTCACCTGCGGCATCGGAGGCGATACCCTGGCCCTGGCCGCCGTAGCTGCTCGTTGTGTGGCCGCCGACCGCGATCCGGCCCGCCTCCTGCTGGCGCGGCACAATTGCGCGGTCTATGAGGTTGCCGTCCAAGCTGTGCAGATGGATGCCATGATCCCCGCGCTGGGTGATCTGGCGGGCTGGGCCGTCTTTGCCGATCCGGGCCGCCGCACTGGCGGTAGCCGCCACTTCGACCCGGCCACCTACGCGCCACCGCTCGACGGTCTACACGCCCGCTATGCCGCAACCGATCTAGCGATCAAAGTCGCCCCCGGCATTGACTACAGCGTCTTACCGTGGGCCGATGAAGTGGAGATTGTCTCGTTGGGGAGCGACGTGAAGGAAGCCCTTCTGTGGACACGGGGGCTGGCGACCCCCGGCATCCGCCGCCGCGCCACTCTGCTGCCTGCCGGGAGCACACTGACGAATGCGGATGCACCGGATGCCTGCCCACTACTGCCCCCCGCCGCCTACCTCTACGAGCCGGACGGTGCGGTTATTCGGGCGGGCCTGGTGCGTCCGTTGGCTGTGCTATTGAACCTGAGCCAGATCGATCCACAGATCGCTTACCTGACCGGTCCCGCCGCCGTCACGACTCCGTTTGCGCGTGGCTTCGCGGTGGATGAGGTGCATCCTTTCAACCTGAAGGCGCTTAACCGCCGCCTGCAAGAATTGGCGGTCGGCACGGTCGAACTCAAAAAGCGCGGCATCGCCCTCGAACCCGAAGCGCTACGCCCGCGCCTCAAGCTGCGCGGGCCCAATATTCGCACCATCATCTTCACCCGCATCGGCAGCGATCCCTGGATGCTAATCTGCCGCGCCGTCTAAGGATAGGGTGCGGGAATATTCCACATGGAATAATTCTGCTGGGCTGCCCCGCTATGTCGGTGTTCATCAACCCTTTTATAACCATGTTTGGCAACCATTCATCCAAGTATGAGGTGAGATATGCAGTGGTGCGGCCGGGGCTGGTTGTAGGCGCGCACGCCATGCGCTGTGCTTGTAGATCGGCATCTGCTCTGCTGATCCGACTGTAGATCCGAGAGTGGCACAAGCCGACCGGCCGGAATTAACGGATTGGGGGTAATCCGTCCGCTAATAAGCCCAGCGTATGGCGTGCGCTGTTACATCCCATACATCAGGATCCTCATTAGGTAAGTAGATATTCCACATGGAATATTACTGCGAGTCCATACAGCACTAATGAATCATAAGTGTGGAATAGAGAAGATTTTGCTGAAACAAAGTGGTTAAAGAGGATGTATCTATCATCACACAGATCATGTATAATGGCTATACATGATCATCAGAGCGCATTGATCGGTATGCAGCCTTTACACCGCTTATAGCTATATATTACCATCAAGCTAATCTCTTGACATATATGTTATTATATTAACAAGTCGGATTAGTAAAGGAAAGGCCGCTAGCATGGATCAGTACATTACCACCGAGGAAGCAGCCGAACGGCTGAAGGTGAAGGTGCAGACGGTTGTCCGCTATATCAAAGATAATAAATTGCCGGCTGCGAAGGTAGGCAAAAGTTACCGCATCCGTAACAGCGATGTTGCCCGCCTACTAGGTGAGGGGGCCGAACCGGAGCGCCCCGGTATGTGCGAAGTGATCGCGGTCTGCAACCAGAAGGGCGGCGTGGGCAAGACTACCTCCGCGATCAACCTGGCGGCGGCGCTGGGCACGCTGGGCGCACGGGTGTTGCTGATTGACCTGGACCCCCAGGGCGGCTGCGCGGCCTCGCTGGGCATTGAGACGACGGATTTGCCGACGATGTATAGCGTGCTGGTCAATAATGTGCCGCTGCCGCGTGCCACGATCCGCACAGCGTTCGGCTTCGACTTAGCCCCATCGAACATCGAACTGGCCGGCGCGGAGTTTGAGCTGAAGCAGAAGCTGCTGGGCGAGATCGCCTTACGGCGTAAGTTGGAGCCGGTACTAGACCGCTACGACCATGTGATTATTGATTGCCCACCGTCGTTGGGCTTGCTGACTGTGAACGCGCTGGCTGCCGCCGATAGCGCGGTGGTGCCGGTCAGTTGCGAGTATTTGCCCATCAAAGGGCTAGAAATGCTGCTCGACACCATTGAAGATGTACGCGATGTTGTGAATGCCAAGCTCCAGATCACCGGCGTACTGGTCACACAGTATAAGGCCGGCACGCTGAACAGCCGCGAAATGCTACAGGCGATCACCAACTTCTGCACCGCCACCGGCACACGCCTATTCCCGGCGATGGTCAAGCAGTCAGTGCGCGTGACCGAAAGCCCGACCTTCCAGAAGCCGTTTGTGCTGCTCTATCCGAGCGAAGATGCGGCCCGCGCCTATTTACAGGTGGCCCATGAAATACGCCGTCACAGCCCTGTCGCGGCCGGGCGCATAGATGAAGGGGGTGCCGCCTAATGCCTCCACGTAACCGACCGGCAACCGATCAACTCTTCCCCGGCTTGCAGCGCCGCGCTAGTGAAGCGCGTGAGCGCGAAATACCCCTCAACGCAGAAGCCGGCGATGCGCCGCAGGGACGTGGGCGGCGTGCCGTGCTACGCACGCAGCAGGAGATCGAACACGACCTGCGCTCACTCTCGGAACAAGAGCGGGAAGATATTCTGAGTAGTACGCATCTGGTCACGGATCTCGCTGATCTACGCGACCAGATCCGCTATGTGGATCTGGACAAGGTGCAGCCTAATCCCGCCCAGCCGCGCAAGAGCTTTGACCCACAACAGATGGATGAACTGGTCGAGTCGGTGCGAACACATGGCGTGATGAGCCCGATCCATGTGCAGGCACTGTCCGACGGCACCTATCGCATTATTGCCGGGGAGCGCCGCTGGCGGGCAGCGCGCCGCGCCGGACGCACCAACATCCCCGTGATCGTCAAGACTGTAGACGATGCACAGGCGCTGGAACTGGCGCTGCTGGAAAACCTGCATCGGGCCGATTTGAGCGCGCTGGAAGAGTCGCGCACCTATCGCTTTATGATGGAGCAGTTCAGCTACACCCAGGCGCAACTGGCCGAGCGCATTGGCAAGCGGCAAGCCTACATCTCGAAGATGCTGGCGCTGCTGGAACTGCCGCCCACGATCCAGGCATTGATGGGCGAGAGCGAGAGCAGCGAAAATATTCCACATGGAATATCCGGCGAGGGAACGACTGCGCGACCCTTACTATCGGCCGGGGCCGCGATGGTCTTGAGCCGGGTGCTTGACCCTGACGTGCAGTTGCAATTGGCACAGCGCGTCGTTGAAGAGGGGCTGAGTGTGCGGGCGGTCGAAGCCCTGGCACGCGACTGGAAGCTGGGCAACCCCATCACAGCGGCAGTAGAAATCGCACCGGAGCCTGTAGACGCGCCGCAAGCGGCAGAGGATGCGGAGGAATACAGCCCGCCGCGCCGCCGCACGCCGACCGTCTATCCAACGAGCTTTGCTCGCCCGGAGCCGGCAGGACCACAGATTCGTTTCAACGATCTGAGTTTATTCCAACTACACCGTGAGGTGGGCCGCATCGCAACCGTGGATTTGGCCCGCTTACAAGCGGCTTTAGAGACTGACCTGGCCTTGATCGCCGTGATCCGGGCCAATGCTGAGGCTACCGAGCAGGTGGGTGACGCTCCGCCGGCGGCCGATCACGAACCGTCCAATCGTAGTCGGGGGGAGACAACCCGCCGCTCTGCGGTTGGACGGGAGTGAGGAACCACCAGCAATAGAAAAACGCAGACCGTCCCGAAGCCTGGAAGCGAATGGACGGCCTGCGTTCCCAAAAGACCCCCTTGCGGGAGGCTCAGGTATTACCTTGCTCTTATCATAGCAGGTATATCGGCGGCTGTCAAGGGGGCTGGAGCAATCTATGCCTCAATCCTCTGCTATGGGGGGCTTTAGTACCCCCAGTGGACCGCCGGGCGCGGGCGGATCATCATGGGAAGCCCTCTACGGCCGGCTGATCCTGCGCGACGGAATCGCCACCATCCCATTGGCTCTTTACCTCTACGGTAGCCGGTTGGCTCTCTCGGCCCAACAAGTCTGGTTCGCCAGTTGCATCCTGGCCCATAAGTGGGACGCCGATCTGCCCTATCCCCGGCTTACCACGGTAGCCGAGCAGACGGGCATCAGCATCCGCACGCTGCAATACATTCGCCGCCGGTTGGAGACGCAAGGCTATCTCCAGGTTCATGAGGGCTGGGACAGCAGTGGGCGGCGGATCGCTAACAGCTACGATTTCTCCGGCCTATTTGCCGCGCTGGAAACGGCAATTGCCGGCGACCCGGAAACCGATAACGGCCTGCAAGAGCCGGATGTCCCGCCCGACCCAATGCCCGCCGAAGGCCGCGACCGTAGTTTTATCGCCCGCTACGGCCGGGTCATCAGTCAGAAGGGCATTGCGGCGGTGCCGCAGGCGTTGTTCACCCACCAAGCGGCGCTGGCCCTCAGCCCGCAACAAACGTGGTTTGTCGCCTACATCCTGGGTCGGCGCTGGACCACGAACCTGCCACACCCCAGCCTGCGGCGCATGGCTCAGTGCACCGGCTACAGCGAACGCCAGATCCACAATCTCAAAGAGGAACTGGTAACAGCCGGCTACTTGCGGTTGGTGCAGCGCCGAGACGCGAGCGGCGGCCAGGATACCAACGGCTACGACTTCAGCGGCCTACTAACGGCCATCACTGTACGCTTGCAAGCCGGGGCGCCCTCCGACGAACCGGTGCGCCGCCGAGAAGTCGCCGCGCTAGTCCCGGTGCCCGTGCGGCAGGTACTACCCCCGCGGCGGGGACGACGTGGACCGGCTCTCACACCGGTGCAACAGGATTCAGTGCCCCTGGTGCAAGAGTCTTCAGCGGTGGCGGTGCAAGAGAGTGCTCAGCCCCTGGTGCAAGAGCCTGCAAGGGGTAAGGTGCAAATACCTTCAGCGGGGGGGGGTCAATCCCTATCTGTAACACCGGTGCAAGGTTATTCAGCGAGTACGGTGCAACTCCATTCAGTGGGGCAGGTGCAAAAGAGTTCCGAGCAGCCGGTGCAAGTCCCTGCAACGGGGCCGGTGCAACAGGATGCAGTGGGGGAGGTGCAACCCGCTGTAAGCACTGCAACAGGGTTCAGTGGGCAAGGTGCAACAGGGTTCAGCCGGGAGGGTGCAATTCCCTGCAACGGGGCCGGTGCAAGCCGGTTCAGACGAAAAGAAGCCGTGCGAAAAGAACCCGAACCGAAAGACGATTCGAATCGCAGCACGGTAGGTTCTGACCCGCCACCGCCGGCGCACACCGAACGATACTCGCCGTATGTCGCAGGGGTGATCTTTGACCATTCACGCGAATTAGGCGACGAACTGCACGCCCCCGCCAACGTCACACAGGCACATCGTCTCTGGCACGCCTGTAGCTTAGACGAGAACGCCTTTGTGGAGACGCTGCACGAAGCCCGGCGACGGGTCCGAACGTACCAGGGCAAGCAAGGCAGCGGCACGATCAACAACCGTATGGGCTACTTTTTTCGCGTGGTGGCGGACCTGACGGCGGCGGAGTCGGTCTAACGGCCCCGCCGCTTCAGTCTCCAGAACGATTGACCGCCGCCCGCCCTGGGACTACAATAGGAATGTGGCGCAGGTGATTGCCCAGCCCACTATTATCGCTTACCCGCTTGATGCAGAAGGAACAACCGCTATGACCCGTCGCCTAGCTCTCCGCAGCCTTGTACGTTCGGCCCTCTTGCCGTCGGCGGCCGATACTCCTGCGTTAGGCGGAGGTTCCGGTCTGTTGTCGCCGAGTTATCCCTAGCTGCACTACCGCAATGTTTCATGTGAAACGGGTGGGTGGCTACGGCTCCCCACCCGTTTCGCGTCTGGGGATAGCGGTTATCGGGGTGTAGCTCAGTGTGGCTAGAACGCCTGCCGTGGGCGGGGAAGGCCGCAGGTTCAAGTCCTGCTACTCTGACTAAAATGGCACTTTAACAATGAAAAACGTGTTATCGCAGGCTGATACTATGTAATAGCGTGCAATAGATTTCAATAACTATGCGGTAGTGGCGGAATTGGCAGACGCATTTCTGAAATCAAGCCCTTCTTCTGTTTTGCCCGCACACGGGCTGGTGAAGCAGGGTTCTCACTAATAACTGTAAAGTTTTGGAGTTTCGAATACTCCCTACCGCACCCTATAACTCTGCGAGAGAAGCTCATTCGGATGAGCATCTGTCCGCCAGACAGGAGGCAGCGGGTTCGAGGCCCGCCTCTCGCTCCAACCAGCTAGGCTCGGATGCAGTGGCCGAGTGGTCTAAGGCAAGCACTCTCTGCCTTTTGCCCGTACACGGGCCGCTAGATAAGTGTTCTCTAACTATTGGTATAATGGTTCGCGGGTTCGAATCCCGTCTACATCCTAGCCCAGCCGGCTTTGTGGCCGTGGCGTAATGGTAGCCGCGTCGCGCTTAAACCGCGATGGACCCTTGTCTATGCAGGTTCGAGTCCTGTCGGCCACACCTCTTTATTTGTAATAATGTCACTCTAACATCGTAATTGCTATTAATAGACTGTTATAACTATATGTCTGCTATCGCAATAGCTATAAAAGGAGCGTATCGTGGCTGATCCGACACCTGACCTGATCCCGCCCAGCCTGGCCGAGCGCTTGCGGGCTGCCCACGCCGTGGTCGTGTTGACGGGGGCGGGGATTTCGGCGGAGAGCGGTATTCCGACGTTCCGCAATCCGCAGAATGGGCTGTGGGCTAACTACCGGCCGGAAGAGCTTGCCACCCCGCAAGCCTTCCGTGCGAATCCGCGCCTGGTGTGGGACTGGTATGCCTGGCGGCGGGCGGCGGTGGCTACAGTGCTGCCGAACGCGGGCCACCGCGCTTTGGTCGAGATCGAGGCGCGGGTGCCGCAGTTCACGCTACTGACGCAAAATGTGGATGGGCTGCATCAGGCGGCGGGCAGTCGCCGTGTGATCGAACTGCACGGCAACATCCGGCGAGTCAAGTGCTTTGACCACGGCCATCCTGTTGAGTCCTGGCCCTCGACCGGTGCGCTGCCGCCACCGTGTCCGATCTGTGGCAGCCTTTTGCGGCCTGATGTGGTCTGGTTCGGCGAGCAGTTGCCGGCGGCTGCGCTGGAGCAGGCGGCGGATGCAATCCGGCACTGCGACCTGTTCCTGACGATCGGCACGTCGCTGCGGGTGGAGCCGGCAGCTTCGCTGCCTTATGCGGCATTGGAGCATGGCGCGACGGTGCTGATCCTCAACCAGGAAGTCGCTCCCTCCACCGAGCCCCCGCTGTACGGCATGAACGGCCCCGCCGGCACGCTGCTGCCCGCGTTAGTGCACGCCGCGTGGCCGGATGCACCAGCGGTGGGGGATGCTCACGGTGCCTGAAAGGCTTGCCGGTTATTAGCGGCCGGCTCACGCTAGTTTGCATCGTCCGCCAACTCCGTGACCAGGGCGGCGAGGTCAGGCCAACCGTAAGCGACTTCGAGCAGTGGGGCGGTGCCGAGCGTGAGGGATTGCTCGCGCAGGTACACGCCGCCCAGGCGTTCATAGAAGCCCCGCGCCGGGTTGGTCGCCAACACCCAGATCAACAGCGCGGACCGGCCCTCGGCGAGCAAACGCGCCGCGACCGCCGCGACCAGGCGCCGCCCCACACCGCGCCGCTGCCGGTCGGCCTGGATGTAGAGAGCATACAGTTCGCCGGTATACAGCGGGTCGGCCTCGCGCTCCGCGCCGCCCGAGGCGAAGCCGACCACGCTCCCGTCCGCATCGGTAGCGACGTAGGCGAATAGCCCTGGTTCTGCCGCGCAGAGCCGCGCCACCCAGGTCTGTTCCCGATCCGCGTAGGTCATGTGCGTCAGGACCGCGTCGGGCACCAACCCGGTGTAGGTGCTGCGCCATGTATCCACGCTGACTCGTGCGATAGCGGCGGCATCAGTGCAGCCTGCTTCGCGTATCTGCATGGTTCCTCTCCCTGGCGCTGCACCCCGCGCCGCCACAGCGCTAGTCGTGCTGCCTCGGCTGCTTGACACCGTTTTGCACGCTCACCTATAATGCCTTATGACCCATTATACACAGCGTTTGCGCGGCGCACACAAGTGCCTCAGTCTGCTCGTGATCCTCCTCCTGGCGGCGTGCGACATGGGACCGAGTGGCCCCACTCCCAGCCCCGCCGGCACACCCACCGGCACTGTGGCGACCCCTGTGGCCTCTGTGGGCAGTACTACACTCGGTCCTAGCGTGACGCCCGCCCTGCCGACGGCGACCTCGCCGCCGCAGATCCCGCAGGGCGGCACGTTGACGATTCGCATCCCCACCGATGTAAGCACATTCAACCCGCTGTTTATAGATCGCGGCCCCGACAAGCGCGATCCGGTAGCTGCCGAAGTGGCGGGGTTGCTGTTCAGCGGACTGACGCGGCTGGACGATCACCTGCGCCCGGTGCCTGACTTGGCGGAAAGCTGGGACGTGGCGCCCGACGGCCTGAGCGTGGTCTTCAAACTGCGCCCGAACCTCCTCTGGTCGGACGGCCAGGCGCTGACCTCGGACGACGTGATCTGGACTTATAGCACCACGCTGGCGTTGACGGGCACCCTCAGCACCTTGCAATATCACCTGCGCGATACTGTGTTGCAGATCCAGAAGGCGACCCCACCTGATAGCACGATCAAGTTCTGGCTGAAAAAGCCCTATGCGCCCATCCTGAGCGACCTCAGCGCGCCGATCCTGCCGCGCCGGCTACTGGGCAGTGTGCCGCTAGCGCAGTTAGGCAACAGCACCTTTAGCTTCCAGCCGGTGGGTAGTGGGCCGTTCATGTACAGCGATCACAAGCCGGGCGAGAACATTATCCTGACCGCCAATCCCCATTATTACGGCGGGCCACCCAACCTCAGTCGGGTGGCATTTCTGATCGCGCCCAAAGACGACGTGGCGGTGACGGCGCTGGATGCGGGCAACCTGGCGCTGGCCGAAGTGCCGCAGAGCGCCTGGGATAGCTATAGCCGCCAAGCGAATATCGCCGCTCGCTTCAGATTGGACCGTTGGGCCGATCCGGGCTACACGTTCATGGCCTTCAATGTGCGCGCGGGGCGGGCATTGAGCGATGCGCGGGTGCGCCAGGCGTGGGCACTGGCCCTCGACAAAGAGGCGCTGGTGCGGACGGCGACGGGCGGGGCGGGGGTGCCGGTCTGGGGCGATATTCCGGCTTACTCCTGGGCCTACACCGACACGACCCGGCTAAACAACGATCCGGCGCGTGCCCGTCAATTACTGGCCGCTGCCGGGTGGCAGGACACTAATGGCGACGGTATTGCCGACCACAATGGCGAACCGTTGCACTTTTCCCTTTATGTGCGCGCCGACGACCCCCAGCGCCGCCGCCTGGCCGAGTTGCTGGGGCCGCCGCTGCTCGCGGTGGGTATCAGCACGACCGTTGCACCGGTGGATTTCGACTCCGTGATCAGCGCCAAGATTGATGCGGCCCGCACTCCGCCGTTCGATTTCTTAACCATGCTGATGGGCTGGGATAAGCAGGTGGGAGATCCCGATAACTACGCGCTGTTCCATTCGAGCCAGATCCGCAGCCCGGCCAACCCCACCGGCCTCAACTACGTCGGCTACAGCTCGTCCGCCTACGACGATGCAGCCTTCAAAGCGCGCGGCACCTATGACCCAGCCCAGCGAACCGCGCTTTATGCCACGGTCCAACGCCAACTTGCCGACGACTTGCCCTACTATCCGCTCTGGGCCGCCGCGCACTACCTCGTCCTGAGCAGTCATGTCCACGGCCCGATCAATTTGGCCTCACCGCGTTATCTCTGGAACGTGGAGCAGTGGTGGATGTCGCCGTGAGTAGCGCTGTAGCAGTTCTGCGTTCTGCAATTTGTTGATTGTAGATTGTAGGCGCGTACTCACTGCGCGCCTACTCCTGCCCTAGTTATCCTACCCAGCACCGTCCCTCGGGGTATGCCCCCAATTGACCTAATACCCCGGCATCCAATCTAACTTAATCACCACACTCGTTCCGCCGTCCGGCTGCGTCTTGGTGGTGAGTTCAAATGTGTACATATCGGGAGATCGACTCGACCCAAACCAGACGAAAATTTGCGTGTCGGGGTCGGGAGATTGGTTTTCCGTCTGCCAGCCCTCGTTGTGCAAAGCGGCCGCGTAAAAAATGATAACAGCGGCGGCGCTATCGGCTGTTTGGAACGATACGGTTTTGTAGGCTTGTTCCGATTTACCCCATATAGGTTGATCAGTTCCATGGATCACCACCTGTTGTGCGCTGGGGTAGATCGGTGGGTTGTGCGTACTTGCGGGGGGATTGTTTCCCAGGACGTTCCCCACCGCTACAGCGGCTAAGCTGCTGCCCACCAACAGGATCGCGACTCCTATGCCGCGCAGATTCATTACACATCCCTTGCCGCGCAGACTCATTGCTTGTTCCCCCCAACCCGCTTCTCACTGAACATCTGCCGGAACTGCGCCCGCCGGCTCCGCAGGACGGCACGCACCAGCCAGGGGGCCAGCACATAGGCCCAAGCCGGCAGGAGGTCGGCGGCGGTCGGCGGCAGGGTGGGCCGCCCCGCCTCTAGCGCTCGCACGATACGCTCCCCCACGACGGCGGGCTGGGCCAGCGGCCAACCGGGCCGGCCGGCCGCTGCCGCCATGCCCCGCGTCAGCGCCGTGGCCGTGGTGGGCGGATAGGCGACCAGCAGTTGCACCCCCTGCGGGGCCAGCTCGTAGCGCAGCGACTCGGCGGCGGCGCGCAGGCCCGCTTTGCCGGCGCTGTAGACGGTGGCGGCAGGCAACGGCACCAGCGCCGTCTCGCTTGCCACCAGCACCACTGCGCCCCGCCCGGCTATCAGATCGGGCAGCAAGCGCCGCGTCAGGTCCAGTGGCGCGATCAGGTTGACCGCCAGCGCCTGTTCCAGCGCCCCGTCCGCCAAGTCGCCCAACTCGCCGCCGGCCACCACCCCCGCGCAATGCACCAGGATGCGGATCGGCCCCAGCGCCGTGTGTACGCGCCCCGGTAAAGCCGCCCGCGCCGCCGCATCGGCCACATCCGCCGACAGGGCTACCGCCTGCACCCCGTAGGCCGCCGCCGCTTGCGCCGTCGCCGCCAGGGGCGCGGTGCGCCGCCCCACCAGCCCCACCTTCACTCCGCGCCGCGCCAGCGCCAGCGCCACGCCGCGCCCGATGCCGCTGCCCCCGCCCGTGATCAGCGCCGCGCCATAGAGCCGCCCTCTCCCGCTGCGAGGATGCGCGGTCGATTCATGATTTCGCATTCAGAAGGTAAGTGCCAGCGCGCCGAACGTCAGGCCCGCGCCGGTGCCGGCCAACACCACGCGGTCGCCGCGTCGGATGCGCCCCGCTTCGACCGCTTCGGCCAACGCCAGCGGCATGGAGGCGGCGATGCAGTTGCCGCGCAGGGGGAAATTGACCACCAATTGCTCGCGACGAAAGCCGAAGCGCGTCACGAACAGATCAATCGCCGGGCCGCTGGCTTGGTGCGGCACCACGGCCTCCACATCGCTACGCGCCCAGCCCAACGTGGTGAAAAACTGATCCAGCAGTGGCCCGGCCAGCCGAGTACTCTGCTTGAACAGCGCCGGCCCGCGCATATGAAACATATTCATGGTCGGCTCTGTGGCTGGGTCGTTGGGATGGTGCCGTGTGCCTGCGCCCACCAGTTCGGACAGTTCGGCCCCGCTGTGATAGGTGGCGAACTGTGCGTGCCAGATCGCGCTCGCCTCGCCCGGCGCGCTGCGGGTGACGACCGCCGCTGCCGCCCCGTCGCCGAACAGGACGGCGCTTTCGCGCTCCTTGGGGTTGAGCGAGCGCGACGCGATTTCGCTGCTGTAGACCAGCACCGTGCGGTACGCGCCCGCCGCGACGAAGTGCGCCGCCGTGTGCAGCCCGAATAGGAAGCTCTGGCAGGTGGCGTTAACATCAAAGCAGGCGCTGCGGCCTTCGGGCGCGTCGAGCGCGCGCTGCACAAACACAGCGGTGCAGGGGATGAGCTGCTGTGCGCCGGTGGATGCGCCGATGATCAGATCCAGATCGCCGACCGTCAGCCCGGCGGCGGCTAACGCCTGCCGTCCCGCCGCCGCGCCCATGCCCGCCGAAGTCTCGTCGCTCACATAGCGGCGCTCCTGGCCGCCGGTCAGCCGCTCGATCCAGCCGGGTGGGATGCTGAGGGTCGCCTCTAACTCGGCGTTCGTGACCCGCCGCTCCGGCAAGTAATAGCCCAAACCCGCCAATTTGACCGGCAGCATTGCGTATCCTTTCGTCATGCGTAAAAGTGAAAAGTGAAAAGTAGAAAGTGAAGGGTGGGTAGCAGAGCTATCCGTTCAATGGACCAAAATTCCTTCGCAGCACTCTGTGATCGCCCGCACGGCTCGTGCTACGCCGGCTTCGCGCTGCATCTGCCGGCGTAGGGCAGCGGCGCGGGCGCGCAGGGCCGGGTCGTCCACGGCGCGGCGCAGGGCGGCGGCCAAGCGGGGCACGGTTAGCTGCGTGCGCGGCAGGGCGATGGCGGCTCCCAGGCGGGTGAGGCGTGCGGCCCAGAAGAACTGGTCGCCGAAGAACGGCACGATAACGGCGGGCCGGCCGGCGCGTACCGCCGCCGCCGTGGTGCCTGCGCCGCCGTGGTGGACCACCGCCGCCACCTGCGGGAACAGCCAGTCGTGCGGCACCGAGCCGATCTTCAGCACCGTGGGCGGCAGCGGAATATGGCCCAAGTCGTCCCAGCCGCTGGCGATCAGGCCACGCAGCCCGGCCTGGGCCAGCGCCGCCACCAGCAGCGCCGTCACCCCATCGGGGTCGCTGCCGGCCAGGATGCTACCGAAGCTGAGATAGACCGGCGGCGGCCCGGCGGCCAGGAAGCGCACCAGATCCGCCGGCGGCGGCCGGCCGGGCGGGGCGGCCAGCGGCCAGTCGCCGGTGATGCAGATGTGCAACGGCCAATCGGGCGGGCGCGGGGCCAGCGTCGGGCTGTAGGCGCACAGTACCGGCCCGCGCCCGGCCAAGTGGCGGGCTACGCCCAGGCGTGCCAGCGGCGGCAGGCCCAGCCCCTGCCGCCGCGCCCGGTTAATCGGCCCCAGCAGCACTTGCCACAGCACTCCCTCACCCAGCGGCCACGTCAGCCGATTATACAGGCCGCGCCCTGGCAGGCCCGGCGGCAGCGGCGGCAGAAACGGATGGGGCATGGTGCGGGTGGGGCTGTCGGGATGCAGGTGGACCACGACGCAGCGCAGGCCCAGCGCATCGGCAATCGAATAGCCGGGAAACACCCCCAGCGCCGAAGCCACCAAGCATTCCGCCCCCGCGCAGGCGCGGATACAATCGGCCAGGATGCGCTCGGCAAACGGCTGGATGCCGGTGCGGAATGCGCGCACCATCGGCAGCGGATTGGCCCCCGCCGTCAACACAGGGTAGACCAGCGCCCGGTCCATGAGCCGGCGGATGCAGCCGCCGACCGGCGCGAACGGCAGCCCATAGGCCCGCACCAGGTCACCGTAGTCGGCGGCGGCGGCGATACGGACCGTGTGGCCGGCCGCCGTCAGCGCTAGGCCGAGCGCGATCAAGGGCTGCACGTCGCCCCGCGATCCCAGCGCCAGCACGGCGATCCGCATCAGCCCGCCACCCGCACGACGCGCCGCCGCTTGGCCCCCGCCACCGCCGGCGGTACGCCCGGCCAAATCTGCACCGTGGCCGGGCGGCAGCCGTAGCCCGCGACCGTGG
>JBBRPH010000024.1:0-72486 GCA_038228295.1 Chloroflexia bacterium
CGAAGCCGCGCTCGGCCCCACCCACCCCGCCACCGCCAGCCGCCTCAACAATCTGGCTGCGCTGCTGGACGCGCAAGGGGACCTCGCCGCCGCGCACCCGCTGTACGAGCGTGCCCTGGCGATCCGCGAAGCCGCGCTCGGCCCCATGCACCCCGACACCGCCCGCAGCCTCAACAACCTGGCCGCGCTGCTGAAGGCGCAAGGGGACTACGCCGCCGCACGCCCGCTGTTCGAGCGCGCCCTGGCGATTGATGAAGCGGCCTATGGTCCGCAGCATCCAGAGGTGGCGACCGACCTCAACAATCTGGCGATGCTGCTGAAGGCGCAAGGCGACTATACCGCCGCGCGCCCGCTGTTGGAGCGCGCCCTGGCGATTGTGACGCAGGCGCTGGGGCCGGACCACCCCACCACGCGCCTGCTGCGCGCCAACCGGGACGCGCTGGTGCGGCGGATGGCGGCGGCGGGTGGGGGGTGAGCGGCCGCGCAGGGGGCTGACCGGCCACGAATGGGGCCACGAATACACGAATGGGGGCGCGGCCGGGGGCGCGGCCGGGGTGCTAGGGGCTGGGGGCTGCGTGCGGGTTGGTGGGGAGCGGGGCGGGGCACCCGCGCTGGGGTCTGCCCCTCCGCATTCGTGTATTCGTGGCCCCATTCGTGGCCGGTCGGTCGGCGCACACCCCTCACCCCCGCCCTCTCCCCGGCGGGGGCGAGGGAGCCGCGCTTTCTCCCTAGTCGGGGTCCACCTCCCCGGCATTCGTGTCTTCGTGGCCCCAGTCGGGGCCGGTCGGTCCCTGCCGCAGGCGACGCACGCCACTCAGCGCCGCTCGGTGCGAATCTGCGCGGAGAGCGGGGAGCCGGTTACGTGGATCGGGCTGCGGTCGGCGGCGGGCGCGGGGGGCGCGGGCGTGGGGCGCGGGCGCACGAGGCCCAGCGCCTGTAGCTGCTGCTGGAGTGGGTCGCTGGGCGCGGGCGGCGCGGCAGGAGGGTCGATCAGGCAGACTTCGACGCGCAGCCCGTCGCGCAGTTCTACGCCGGCGGGCAGCCGCACACAATTGCCTTGCACCACGCCATAGTACACCCTTTCGGCCATCTGCGTGCCCCTTCCCTGGCGGGACCGGCCTAGCCCCGGCGCTGCCGGTTCCCTCTTGCCATTATACCCCGCCCGGTCGGGCTGTCAAGCGGCGACGATCTCCCCTCACCCCCGCCCTCTCCCCTGCGGGGGCGAGGGAGCCACGCTTCTTCCCAGCGCGCCCCGCAATTCAGAATTCAGAATTCAGAACTCAGAACCCCGAACGCCCCGCCGCCGTATGCTATAATACGAGCAACAACCCGCCGGACCCCCCGGCTTGAGGAGACACACATCATGACGGACACACTTGCGGCCCCGGCAGCGCCGGCCACCGCGCCCCCGGCGGCGACGGAGCCGCCTTTCCTGCGCCACACGCTGGCGAACGGGCTGACCGTGCTGACGCGCGAAATGCACAGCGCGCCGGTCGTCTCATTCTGGATCTGGTATCGCGTGGGCGCACGCAACGAACACCTGGGCATCACCGGCAGCTCGCACTGGGTTGAGCATATGCTGTTCAAGGGCACGCCCACCCTGCCCGCCGGCAGCATCCACACCATTGTGGCCGAAAACGGCGGCACGCTCAACGGCTTCACCTCGGACGACTTCACGACCTACTTTGAGACGCTGCCCAGCGACCGCTGGGAACTGGCCTTGCAGATCGAGGCCGACCGCATCGTCAACGCCTCGTTCAAGCCCGAAGAGGTGGCGAGCGAGCGCACCGTGATCATCAGCGAGCGCGAGGGGCACGAGAACGACCCCGACTTTAAGCTGAACGAGGCGGTGCAGGCGGCGGCGTTCCAGTTGCACCCCTACCGCAACGAGGTCATCGGCTGGACCTGTGACCTGTTGAGCATGACGCGCGACGACCTGTACGCGCACTACCAGACCTATTATGCGCCCAACAACGCCACCGTGGTCGCGGTCGGCGATTTCGACACGCCCTACCTGGTGGAGCGCGTGACGGCGCTGTTCGGCGGCTTGCCACGCCGCGCGCACATCCCGGCGGTGACGGCGGTGGAGCCGGTGCAAGAGGGCGAGCGGCGCGTGGTGGTGCGGCGGCCCGGCCCCACCGGGTCGCTGCAAATCGCCTATCACACCCCCGCCGCCGACCATCCCGACATCTATGCGCTGACCATGGCCGATGCGCTGCTGTCGGGGGCCAAAGCGATGGGCATGGGCGGCGGCGGCGGGCGCAGCGCGCGGCTCTACAAGGCGCTGGTGGCGAGCGACCTCGCGGCGGGCGCAGGCAGCTACTTCCGCCTGACGCGCGACCCGCAACTGTTCCAGTTTTCGGCCACCGCCAAGCCCGGCCAACCCTGGGAAGAGTCGCTGGCGGCCATCGAAGCGGCGATCTACGGCGAGATCGAGCGCCTGGCCGCCGAGCCGCCCAGCGCTGCCGAGATGGAAAAGACCATGCGCCAAGCGCGGGCGGGCTTTATCTATGCCGGCGAAGGCGTGACCGGGCTGGCCTATCTGTTCGGCTGGCTGGAAACCGTCGCCAGCGCCGACTACTACAGCCTGTTCCTCGACCGCCTGGCCGCCGTCACCCCCAGCGACGTGCAGCGCGTGGTGCGCCAATACCTGCACCCGGCCAACCGCACCGTCGGCTGGTTCGTGCCGCAAGTCGCTGAGCCGACATAGGGGTTTCACCGCCACAGCACAACAAAAGGACCAAGTCATGCAACGGGGCTGGTGGATCGGAGCGCTCCTGCTAGGAGGGAGCTTAGTGTTAGGTGGAACCAGGCCGGCTGCGCCGGAGGCGAGCGCCGCACAAGCGGTGAGGCCGCAGTTGCCCACGCTCACACCTACGGTCACGCCGCCGGCCCTGCCCGGCTGTTGGACCGCCCCGCTACTGTACCCAATCTATGGCAGAGACGACTTTTTCGAGGGTATCAAGGCGTTTAGCGACACCGAAGTGTGGGCGGTGGGATCTACCCGCACGCTTGATGGGTATGTGAATGTCTCGCGTTGGGATGGGATGCGCTGGGGTCCGGCGGAACCACAAGTGCGGGGATCGTTGCGGGCCATAGACGGAGTAGCCGCTAACGACCTGTGGGCGGCGGGGTCCACGCAGCTGCATTGGGACGGCAGCGACTGGAAGATCTTCCCGCACCCACTAGTAGGCTATGTGTACGGGCTGGCGGCGCTGGCACACGATGATGTGTGGGCGGTGGGGGGCGGCATCGAGCATTGGGACGGTAACACCTGGACCACTGTCCCCAACCCCGTCGCCGGGGCGTTCCTGGGTGCGGTGGCCGGGCGGGCAGCCACCGATGTGTGGGCCGTGGGTGTGCGGCCCGATAATATTGACCAGCGCAGTCTGATCGAGCATTGGGACGGCACGGCTTGGGCCGTGGTGCCCAGCCCGACTCTCCAGAACTCCGATCTGTACCTGAGCGGGGTCGCCGTCGAGCCGAGTGGACGAGCCTGGGCGGTGGGCAGCTATGTCAAAGGCGGGCAGACCTACCCACTGATCGAGCGCTGGGACGGCGCAGCCTGGGCTGTGCTACCCAGCCCACGAAACGGCCTGGGCGACAACCATCTCAACAGTGTGACGGTGGCGGGACCCGACAATGTGTGGGCGGTGGGTAGCTACACCGGCCTCAGCACCAACCAGACACTGACTATGCACTGGGACGGCCTGCGCTGGAGCATAGTACCCAGCGCTGAGTTATCGCTGACCGACCATGACCTGGCGGCCGTGTCGGCGGCCGCCCCGGATCGCGTCTGGGCCGCCGGCAACCGCGTGAGTACGCAGTATTACGTGGACCATGAGACATTAATAGAGCATTTTTCGGCGGAGTGTCCGCCACCACCGCCGTGCAGCACCGACTTCCAACTGGTAGACAGCCCCAGCCGCGGCGACCAAGTGGGGGTGGCGGTGGTCAGCCCACGGGATGTGTGGGCTATCGGCAACACCCTGACCCACTGGGACGGCGTGGGCTGGAGCGTGGTGGCTTATCCGGCGGGCGTGCAGAGCCAAGCAATCACGAAGGTGCCCGGCCCCAACGCGAGTAATGACCTCTGGATTGTGGGCCAAGCCGGCGGTGCTACCGCCACGCTGCACTGGGACGGCAGCGCTTGGGCGCGTGTGCCCAGTCCCATCATGGGCAGCGGTGCCAACCTGTTGCAGGCGGTGTCGGCACTGGGGCCGAACGATGTCTGGGCGGCGGGATCGTACTACCAGTATGGGCTGCATGGGCTGGTGGAACACTGGGACGGCACGGCTTGGCGTATCGTCACGCTGCCCGATATGGCGCCGGTGCTGGGCATCACTGCCGTTAGTCCGACCGAGGTGTGGATCGTGAGCCAAAGCACAAGCTACGAATGGAACGGGCAAGCATGGCGGGTCCACCCCTTGCCCGCCG
The DNA here is from genome assembly GCA_038228295.1 of Chloroflexia bacterium. Classification (GTDB taxonomy): domain Bacteria; phylum Chloroflexota; class Chloroflexia; order QHBQ01; family JAICKM01; genus JAICKM01. The sequence goes on from JBBRPH010000024.1 coordinate 4,438, forward strand.
GCACCACCCTAGCAGCGGTCGGTGGGCAGCGCCCCGATCAGGTGTGGGCGGTAGGCCACATCAATAATGGGTCGGGGGCTGCGCTGCACTGGACGGGCCGGGCGTGGGTCTCGACTTTTAGCGAACCCTTCTACGGACATTTCACGGCTGTCGCAGTCCTAGCCGCCGCCGACATCTGGGCGGTGGGCAGCTACGGCAGCGGTAGCGACACCAGCAATGATGTGCAGCATTGGGACGGCAGCACCTGGACGTATGTCGAGGCTCCTAACCGCGATGGGCGCTATAACCACTTGTTCGGTGTGGCCGGGCTGTCCAGCCGGCCGGTTTGGCTAGTGGGCGGGTCGGGCATGGGGCACACCGTAACCGAACAGGCCATGCCCACTTGCTCCCCGCCGGCAAAATCCCGCTAGGCTGATTAAGCCGCCGCCGATCCGCTCTAACCCCCTTCCCTACAAAGGAAGGGGGGTTAGACTGGGGTTCGGCACGGCGAGGAGGAGTGCGTCGTAGTGAACACCAAGCCAACAGAACTGCGCCGACCGGTTATCTTCCTCGACGATGGCGGGGTGATCAGTGATAGCCGTGTGCGTAGGCCGCAGTGGCAGCGGCTGGTGGTCGAATTCTTCGCCCCCCGGCTGGGCGGCGCGCCGGATGCCTGGGCGGCGGCGAACGGCGCGCTCGTGGATCGCCTGTTTGTGCCGGAGGTCTGGCAGGCGCGGCTGACGGCGGCGCGCGATTACGCCGACTTCGAGCGGGTCTACTGGTGGGATTGGCTACAGGGAATGTGTGAACTGGTGGGCGTGCCGACTCCGCCCCAAGAGGAAGCTATCGCGCTGGCGGCGCAGGCCGGGCGTTGGATTCCGTCACAGATCCACTCCGGCTTTCCGGGCGCGGCGGAGGCGATCCGCGCACTCCATGCCGCCGGTTACACGCTGCACACCGCGTCCGGCGAGTCTTCGTCCGATCTCGATGGTTATCTGAGCGCGATGGGGGTGCGCGCTTGCTTTGGCCGACTCTATGGCCCTGATCTAATCAATACCCTCAAGAATGGCCCGGCTTTTTACGCCCGGCTACTGGCCGATGCCGGGGTCGCACCGCACGACGCGCTGGTAGTAGACGACCGCCCGGAGATGCTGGCCTGGGCGTTGGAGGTCGGGACATACACCGCGCTCGTCAGCGCCGATCCGCCACCCCACCCCGCCACCCTGCACCTACAGAGCCTAGCCGAGCTGCCCGCACGCCTCGCGCAGTGGGACCACCATTTATGAAGCTAGCGATCCAACGGCACGCTGATCTGAAGGCAGGCACCTCGTATGTCGATCAGAGTCGGCTCCACAGGAGTTCACCTTCACCGTCATAGGCTCCTATGATCAGGTGGTCTGTGTGGTCCATCAGCCGCTGCAGAGTTTCCGCCGTCACTTCCTGCCCGCTAATCAGATCAGGCAAATCGGGACTGGCTACCAAAATCCCCAGTGGTCGGTAGTGTCTCCGTGGTGAACAGGAATCCAGGTTAGCTGCGGCTCTCGCCCCGCTCTTCGTCTATGTCCAGGCTGTTGATAAAGTCGCGGAAGACCGACAGGCGCTCATCATCGGGGCGTGGCCCGTCGGCACTGCCTTCTTCGTCGGGATGGCTGGGGCGGTCTGCACCCACAGCTTCCCCTTCCAGCGTCACCGCCGCCCGCTCCATCACGCTGTCGTCCACGTAAATCTTGGTATGCACGCGCACGGCCAGCGCAATCGCATCACTGGAGCGGCAATCAATTTCGGCATGGCGGCCCTGCACATCCAAGACAATGCGGGCAAAATAGGTGTCGTCGCGCAGGTCGTTGATCAGGACGTGGGTGACGGTAGCACCCAGCTCCGTGATAACACTCCGCAACAAATCATGCGTCAACGGCCGCGAAATCGGCACTTCCTGGATAGCAAAGGCGATGGCATCGGCTTCAAACGGCCCGATCCAGATGGGCAGGTAGCGGTCCATACTCTGATCTTTGAGGATGACCACGCGCTGCTGCGTCACCAGGCTGACGCGGATGCTGTCTACTTTCGCTTCAATCATCTGCTTTCTCCTCTAGGGATCGGGTTGTGTTGCGTCTGCTGTATTGTACTACGAATCGCCGCGCCACGCAAAAGCAGAGCATAAATAGGGCCAGGCTATTCTAGCTTGACGCACCGGGACGACTGACATATACTGGGGCACGACGCACAATACTAGCCCGGCGCAATCTGCGCCATTGAGGTGGCAGCGCATGGCCCCACGCAAACCCAACTCCGTGCTCCCCGATTCCGCTGACGCAGCAGAGGTGCCTGATCCGGCCGACGTACCGGAGCCGGGCGGCGGCTCCGCAGAGGAACCGGCGCGCCCAAGCGCACCGCGCCGCAAGCGCGCCCGCCCGCCGCGTCATCTGCGGCCCGATATGCTAATAGCGGCCGGCCCGGATGCCGCCGCTGATGGGCCGGGTGCGCGGCATACGCCGGACGGTAACGACGCGGTACAGTTGCCGGTAATACCGTTACGCGATATGGTCATCTTCCCGCACATGGTCACGCAGTTTTTTGTCGGGCGCGACATTTCATTGCAGGCGGTGGCGGCAGCGACGGCGGCAGACGGTCGCATCCTGGCCGTGGCGCAGCGCGAACCCGAAGTCGAAGACGTGGTGCCGGCCGATCTCTATCCAGTGGGGGTAGAAGTGGCGATTGGCCGCGTGCTGAAGATGCCCGACGGCACCACCGCGCTGCTGGTGCAGGGCCAACGACGTATCGCCGTCAGCAGTTACAGTCAGACCACACCGTTCCTATGCGCCGAAGGGCACGTCATCCCCGAACCGACCGAGCGGGCGCTACCGACCGAAGCGCTGATGCGCGCCGTGTTGGCCTTGTTCGAGCGCGTGGTCAAGATGAGCCGCACCCTGCCCGAAGATGCCTATGTGGCCGCGCTCAATGTTGAGGAGCCGGGCTGGCTGGCCGACCTAATCGCCTCGTCGGTACAGTTCGATCTGGCGGGGCGGCAAGACATCCTCAGCACACGCGACCCCGCCGAGCGCTTGCAAAAGCTGTCGGTGATGCTGGCGAAGGAAGTGGATGTGCTGGACCTTGAAAGCCACATCCAGACCGAAGTGCAAAAAGAGGTAGATAAATCGCAGCGCGAATACTATCTGCGCGAACAACTCAAGGCAATCCAGCATGAGTTAGGCGAGGATGACCCGCAGACACGCGAAACAAACGAACTGCGCGCCAAAATCGAAGCCGCCGGGATGCCGGAAGAGGTGCATAAGAAAGCGGTTGAAGAACTGGACCGGCTGGCGCTGATGCCCTCGATGGCCCCGGAAGTGGGCATCATCCGTACCTATCTCGACTGGCTGGTGACGCTGCCCTGGACCCAGCAAACCACCGATCACTTGAACATCAGCGACGCGGCACGGATGCTGGCCGCTAATCACTACGGCCTGCCCAAAGTGAAAGAACGCATCCTCGAATACATGGCCGTGCGTCGCTTGGCACAAGGGCAGATGCGCCAGCCCATCCTCTGCTTCGTCGGCCCGCCGGGCGTGGGCAAGACCAGCCTGGGCCGCTCCATTGCCCAGGCGCTGGGCCGCAAGTTTGTGCGCGTATCGCTGGGCGGCATCCGCGACGAAGCCGAGATCCGCGGCCACCGCCGCACCTATATCGGCGCGCTGCCGGGCCGCATCTTGCAGACAATGCGCACAGCAGGCACGATCAACCCCGTCTTTATGCTTGACGAGATTGACAAAATGGGAGCCGACTTCCGCGGCGACCCGGCGGCGGCGATGCTCGAAGTGCTGGACCCGGAGCAAAACTACAGTTTCAGCGATCACTACCTGGATGTGCCGTATAATCTGTCCAAAGTGCTGTTCATCATGACGGCCAACCTGCTTGACCCCGTGCCCGACGCGCTGCTTGATCGCATGGAAGTGATCGAGCTGCCGGGCTATATCGAAGAAGAGAAGTTCCACATTGCACGCAACTTCCTGGTGCCGCGTCAGGTGACGGAGCATGGCCTGTTGCTGCCCCAGGTACAGTTCGCCGACAGCGCGCTCTACACCGTCATCCGCGAGTACACGCACGAAGCCGGGGTGCGAAACCTGGAGCGCGAGATCGGCGCGGTCTGCCGCAAACTGGCCCGCAAAGTGGTCGAAGGGCTGCCCGACGACCTCTCCCTCGATCCTGCTTCTAAAGAGAGCGGGGAGAACGCCTCCCTTACCTCTGTGACTACAGCCAATGGGCATAGCAACGGCGCAGGTAGCAACGGTCATAGCAACGGCGCAACGGTCAACGGCCACGGTCCTGACCCGACCCCTGTTGTGGGAGCGCCTCTAGACCCCGCACTACTCCACCGGTCGCCGGTGGGCGCGCCGCAGCGGTTCGTGATCCGCGACCGGCAGCTGGCCGGCTATCTGGGACCGCCGCGCTACTCGTGGGGCGTAGCCGAGTGTGAGGACGAGGTGGGCTTAGCGACGGGTGTCTCCTGGACGCCGATGGGCGGCGACACGATGGGCATCGAGGTGACGCTGATGGAGGGGCGCGGCAACCTGCTGCTAACCGGGCAACTGGGTGATGTGATGAAAGAGTCGGCCCAGGCGGGGCTATCCTATGCACGCTCATGGGCCACACGCTACGGCATTGACCCGGCACGCTTCGAGAAGCTCGACATCCACGTCCATGTGCCTGCCGGAGCCATCCCCAAAGACGGCCCCTCAGCAGGCGTAACCATGACCACCGCGCTGATCTCCGCCTTGACCCGCCGCCCGGTGCGCCGCGATGTGGCAATGACCGGCGAGATCACGCTGCGCGGCAAGGTGCTACCCATCGGCGGCCTCAAAGACAAGGTACTGGCTGCGCACCGAGCCGGCATCCGCACGATGATCCTACCGCGCAAAAACGAGAAAGACCTGGTAGAAATTCCCGCGCATGTACGTCGCCGGCTCAAGTTCGTGCCGGTAGACGACATGAGCGAAGTCCTCGACACAGCGCTACTACCCGATCCAGTGCGTCAGGCCGACCCGGAACTAGGCGCGCCGCCGCCTGCCGAAGCGTAATACGTGAAACGTGAGCCGGCGGGAGGGAACGTAGAGGCGCTGCGCCGGTAGCACGGGTAGTAGGGTTGCTGTCTCCTACCCCCGTGCTACCGGCGCACTCTTTGGCAATACGCAGCGTGTTCATAGGCCGCGCTCTGTAGTGGTCAGACCAGTTCTAGCACCAAGTAGGTGCCTTGGGCCGTAGGCGCACCGGTTTGGAAGTAAGGGATGGCGGTGGGGTCGCCCATGAACAATTGATCGCCGCGCTGCAAGGGGTAAGCCGAGTCGGAGCGCAGATTGCGGACGGTACCGAAGTGGGCCAGCGGCACAAAATTAGAGCGGTCTCCCGGCTTTACCAGTGTGTCCTCTTCCGCGCCCGCACACGCGCGGATCGTCACCGCGCCGTCGGCGGCCAAGCCGAGGAAGCACTGGCTGCGGTGGACGAGATACTGCTTCTGGCCGTTGCTCTCAAACGGCTGCACCCATTGGCGCACATCCACATCTACGCCGGTGCCCGCCTCCAGGTTGGGCCGGCCTACCAGAAACTCGCCCACCGCCGTGATCGTGAACCCGTCGGCCGGGTCGGCGTGGCCGTTGCCGACGACAGCGAAGCGTGCACCGGCGGATTGCGGATTGTACGGTGAGGATTGCGCGTTCACGCCCGCAGGGGCCACGGGGGCCGCGTTCCTGAGCGTGGCGCTAGGATCGGGCGCATTCCAGGGCGGAGCCGGTGCGACCGGGGTTGCCACCTGGGGAGGCGGGGTGTAGCCGGCCTGGGCATCGGCAGCGGTCAGCAACCGCCCACAGTTCTCGCAATACTTGCCGACCTCTTGCCCATCCGCGCCGCAATCGGGACATACGATCAACACGGGTCTCTTCCTCCGTCCACTGGTCCACTGCTGGGGATGTCAGGCCAATCTCTGCCGTCATGTACGTAACGGCGACCACCGGGTTGCACCGCCATTATACTGTATAATAGCCTCTATGCGACAAGGAGATCTCGATGCCTGACCAACCGACCTTACGGATCTGGGCCAAAAGCGTGCCCAGCCTGACCCACCCTGCGCGCGATGAAGATCTGGCCTGGACAGCCCCCAATCAGGGGGCTGTCGCTACCGTAGACGGCATGGGCAGCGCCCGCCGCCGCGTGGCCGGCGGCGAGATCGGCGGCGAACACGCGGCGGCGTTGATCGGCGAAACGCTGACCGCCTACCTGGGCGAGGTGCCGCTCACCGTGGCGGTGGGGACGGCCCGCGACCTGTTGTGCGCGGCGGTGGAGGCGGCGGGCAAGCGCATCTTCCACGAGTTGAACGCCGACGGTGTAATCCCACCCGAGCAGATCCCTGCCGGCAAGACCGCCGAAGATGTGATGGTCGCCGCCGTGATGACCGCCGCCGTGATCTGCGAGAACGGGCGGCGCGCCGTCATCAGCCAGAACGGCGACACGCGCGCCTACCTCTATTCGGGCAGCGATCTGCTGCTGCTTACTGAGGATCAGGATGCGGTACAGTCGGATGTGGAGGCCGGAGTGCTGACGGCCGATGCGGCCTACGATTTGCAAGCCGCGCTCGACACCTTCAACGGACGCGACCTGGGCAAACTGGATCCCACGGCGCGCCGCTATTTCGCCCGCCGGAACTTGGTCTTCGGTCAAGTCGGCGACTGCGCCGCGCCGCCACCGCCCGCGCTGACGGTGATCCAACTGCGCCCCAACGATTTGCTGCTGCTATGCAGCGACGGTGTGTACGGCAACCTAACGCAGGACGAGATCACCGCCGGCATGAGCGCGATGGACCCCGCCGCCACGCTGGTGGATCGTGCCGTGGCGCGCTCGGCGGAACGTGCATTGCCCGACCCCGCCGACCTCAGTCGCCCTTACAATTATCGCGCCCATCAGGACGATGTGACGGCGGTGGTGGTGCGGGTCGAATGGTAAAACGTGAAACGTGAAACCTATTGTGTCGTGCGCGCTGCATCGTGCAGTTTCACGCATCTTACAACCCCCCCCGCACGTTTTATGTAAGCAGCTAGGAGCGGTTACGAGCGCTATTCTGTTGTGACTTCGACCCTCTTTTAGCGCTTGCTGGAGAGCCTGCTGCCCGTCTATCCGGGCTTCTTTGCCGGTTTCCCACTCTACATCGGCGCGAGCGAAATTTTGCCCGAAGCGCACAGCAAGGGCAGCAGTGCTTTTGCTGTGCTGCGCATCGTGCTAGGTACGGCTTTCGTCTTTATGGTCACCCGCGTCACTTGATCTGCCGCCACACTTTGCGCGCCACCTACGCCCACCTACACCACTAGGCGAAGTCGTAATCCAGCGTAGTCGCGGCGCTATGCTCGTCCTCGGCGGACGGTCCGTAGCCGCCACTGCCGCGCAGCCCGCGCAGTTCACCGGTTGCCGAGCCAGGCACCACGGTCCAACCGGCCCGTGCCACTCCATCGGCATATTGACCCTGAGCTTGTAACACGAAGCTGCCGCTTCGCTCACCCAGTCGCCCGACAATGCGCGTCAGGCTGCTGTATGTCACCGGTCCGTCCTCGCTGTAGGCCATCAGGGTTTCGGTGTGGCTGGTGCCGGCCAAGTCGCCCGTGAACACTTCGGTAATGATGGCATGAGTTAGCTTGGCGGTGCCTTCCTGCTCGGCGCAGGGGTGTTCATTCCAACTTTGGACCTTAAATAATCCGGTCGCGTGTGTGCTCATGTAGCCCTCCTGCTATGGATGAACCCGGCGCCCGACTGCGCCGGATAGAACAAATATACTAGAATAGAGGTGCCGGGTCAAGCGGGATAAGGAGGGATGTTCTTAGGATTCTCTTATAGTGCCGCTCTGATCCTTTATACGACTCTTATAGCGCTTGCGCTATACTGCGGATAGACCACTACAAGCCGCCCTATGGAGAAAGCAGGTGCGCGATGAATCCTTTGCCGTATGAAGAGTACATAATCTCTACCCCATTGGCGCCTGCTGCTATTGCGATGAGCCTGGCACGCCGGGTGCGCCCGCAAGTATGGGGCAACCGCTGGAGCAGCGGCGCACCCTATGAAGGCACGGTTGGCCCCACTAGTTTTCTGATCCAGCGGATAACTCCCTGGTACAGCAAAGCACGGCCCCTGCTGATCCTGGGTGAGGTACAGCCGAGCGGCCTGGGCAGCCGCATCCGGGTGACGCTGCGGCCCGATTGGACCCAAGTGCTGGGGCTGCTGGTCGTCTTCACGGTCTGGCCCGCATTTGTGGTCTGGCGCTTCAGCAGCCTCGCGGCTTATGTGCCGATCCTGCTGCTGGTGGCCTACCTCAGCGTCTACCTATCCTTCCAGTGGGATGCACGCAAGGCCAAAGCCTTCCTCGCCGACGCGCTGGCCGGCGCGTCGGCTGATTATGACGCGCCGGCACCGACTTTCGCATCCCGCCCCGCCGGCACTGCGGCGGCCGATCCGTGGAGCGCCGGCGTTCCCGAGTCGTCGGGCTACGGCTGGTCCAGCAGTCCGCCGCCGGCTCCCGATCCCAGTGATCATGAGACGCAACGCCTGCCCCCGGCAGTCCGCCGGTAAGTGGAGACGGGAGGCCGACCGTGCGCTTTATACCCTACGACTATTTCACGCTGGAAACAGGCTTGTCGCCGCAAGAGGTCCATACGCGGCTGGCTGCCCAAGTGCGCCCGGAAGCGTGGTTGAACAGCCGGCGCGCCGGCGCGCCGTATGAAGGCTGGGTGCGGGCCGACGACTTCCAGATCAACCGGGTGATTGGCTACCACAACAGCTTTCTGCCGATTATTCACGGGCAAATCCGCCCTGCTGCGAAGGGGACAAGTGTCGAGGTGGTGATGCAGATGCAGTGGTGGGTGATTGCCTTCGAGAGCGTTTGGGCGGGTCTGCTATTACTTTCTAGCCTAGCGGCACTGTGTAGCGGCCTAAGCGGTCAGCGTTCGCCGGCGCTGTGTATGCCAGGTGTCATGCTGCTGGTTGGCTACGCGATGTGCACTATCGGCTTTCAGGTGGAAGCCCAGCAGACCCAGCAGTTCTTGTATGATCTACTGGCTCGCGGTGGAGCCGGCGTGGCCCCCGCCACCGTACCGCCAACTAACCCGACCCAGGCTACTTCGCCCCCTATTGTCCCTGTGTGGTCCAACCCGCAGTCGATCCAACGCCTGCCGCGTCGGTGGGTCGGCGGCACGCCTGAAACGCAGCGCTACGGCAGGGGCGTGGAGGCAACCCCACTACGGACGCCTGCTAGAGACGAGGGGATAGAGCAGGCGACGCAGCGGCTACCGTGGGAGGGACCGGGTTAGTGCGCTCACTGCGGCAGCATTAGCCGGCAGCCGGGCGTGAGGTGCCGCAGCGTGCCGGCGATTTCGCTCTAAGCCCGTGATACAGGCTGGTAGGAAAGAATAACGATGCCGGAACTCAAGGTCTTTGTCTCCAGTAAGCGTAGCGTTGTCATCGCGCTTCCTGCACGGAAGAGCCGCTTGCCGTTCCCTACTACCACCGGATAGACCATGAGCCGATACTCATCAATGAGGTCGTGGTGCATCAATGTGTAGACCAGATCGGCACTACCGGCGAGCAAAATGTCTTGTCCCGGCTGCTGTTTCAATTGGGACACGGCTTCGGCAACATTCTCCTTGATCAGTCGGGAATTATTCCACGCCACCTCGGTCAGGGTTGTGGACACCACGAACTTGGGGAGGCTGTTCATCCGATCCGCAAACCCTTCTGCATCTGTCATGGAGGGCCAGGCCGCAGCAAATCCTTGATAGGTCACACGCCCCAGCAGCAGCGCGTCACTCGCAAATAGTTCATCGAATTTAAACTTCGCGGCTGCTTCATTCCAGAATTGGAAGGACCATTTATTGGGCGCTCCCATAACGCCGTCCAGGGTCACGTATTCCGTTGCAATAACTTTTCTCATGTTCAACTTCCTTTGGTTGCCTATGCGCAGCCGCAGCTGTCCACCATTGCGGCTAACTGTTCGGCGGTGGCTTCGTTTCTCAGCGGCAAAGCCTCGGGCAGAAGCCGTGTCGGGTGATTCCTTTGCATTAGGCCGGCGGCTCCACCAGGAACCATACCTGTTTAGTGGCCGAATCTTTGAACACTGCGGGCCTTCGCTTTAGCGGCCTCTTCCTGACGATTCTTCGGCACGGCCGTAGATTCGAGCGAAGCAAGCAGCCGCCCCGCGATCCCGGCGATCTCGGCGGTGGCGGCAGCAAAGGCAACCTCGTTCACTGCGGATGGTTTGTTAAAGCCGCTGATCTTCCTTACAAACTGTAGTGCGGCGGCATGAATCTCGGTCTCAGTGGCCGGTGGTTCAAAGTTGAATAGCGGTCTGATGTTTCTACACATCCCAAAACCCGCCGCATACCGTGTTCTTTTGCAGCATAGATGTGCTCCTTCCTATGACAGAGAACCAGCGGAATCCGGCCCAGTAGCCGGTGGGGATTGGGCAACGGTCACACCCAGGTTATTGGAAGATTGGCTCAGAAAGCGGAACCCAAATTTCGCAACCACATGGGCCGCCGGTTAGCCGGCGGGGTAGGATTGGGCGAGTTTAGCCTCCAGTCCAGCCTTAATAGTAGGCCATTCGGCATCAAGGATGCTGAAATAAACCGTGTGGCGGATTCGACCGCTCTTCGTGATCACATGGTTGCGGAAGATCCCTTCCTGGGTGGCACCCAGCCGAAGGATCGCATTACGCGAGCGCGTGTTGAGGAGATCGGTCTTGAGCTCCACACGCAAGCAGCCGAGCGCCTCGAAGGCGTGGCGCAGTAGGAGGTACTTGGCCGCCGTGTTGACCGGCGTCCGTTGCCAGGGGCCGGCGACCCAGGTCCAGCCGATCTCCACATGACGGTTGGCCCGGTCAATGTTGCCAAATCGTGTGCTGCCGATCACACGCCCCGTAGCCGTCTCGACAGTAGCAAAGGGCAAGATGGTGCCTGCGTCCTGACCCTGTAGTGCCGTTTCGATATAGGCGCGCATCTCGTCAGCCGTTTGGACCGGCTGAGGAATCCAGCGCCAGAGATCGGGATCTAAGCCCACCGCACACAAGCCGGCATGGTGGGCCTGCGTCAGCGGCTCCAGCCGCACCCAGGGGCTTTCCAGCGTCACCGGTGTCACAGCCGGCAGGGCAGAGGGGATGGGCACATGGCGATCACGATCTAAGGTCTCTTCAGCTATCTCGGGCATGATGGGAGTCCTCCTCAGATGCGGAAAATGTGATGCTTCCTGCGCGATATACTACTATAGCACTCTTGCCCGGTTGCTGCAAAACCTTGTACAACAGAGAATTGAACCGACCCACCCGGACAGCGTTTCCTCTAGCGTGTTAGCTATGGCCCAGTCGTAGCACCTGAACGATAGCAGAGACGCTGTTGCCCAGCTTAACCCTCGCCCGGCCGTGTATACGTCACGGCCGGCCTTGTTAGCACGCCGGACCAGGAACCCGAAACCGACCCGGTAGTAGACTGGCTTCCTTGACAAGCAGTCGCCAAGTGAGTAAAGTACGTATAATTCGATATGTAAGCGACGATTGAGTAGAGTACCCGGTGGATGCCGGCCCAGAGAGCTACCGCTTGCTGTGATGGTAGCCTGGCCTCGACGGAGAAAGACCCTCATGAGCTGTGGGACAGAAAGCGCGCACGCGCCAGTAGGTTCCGCCGGGTACGCCCGTTAGCGCGTAGTCCCTCCAGCCTTCGCGGGCGGACGGCAGCAAAGGCACGCCATGCGGCGCGCGAAGCAAGGTGGCACCACGATAGCCCAGCATCGTCCTTGCAGTGGATGCTGGGTTTGTTGTTGGTTGCGCTTTGCAATGTCGCAAGCGGGGAACGCCTCAATCCGTTGAGGCGTAGGGCACCGCGTGGCTACCGCCGGTGCCAAGCTGGAGGACAACGTTCATGGCGCAAGTGATTGATCACGTCGAATTGTCCGGCATCGTCAAGGTGCGAGATGCCATCCTGAAGTTAGACCACCCCTATCGTCTCGAAAGTGGCGAACCGAGTTTCGCGGTCCCCGATCATATCAAAGAGGCGATGGTGCGCGCCCTGCGCGCGGACCAGACCCATTATGTGGCCTCAGCCGGCATCGCGGAACTCCGCCAAGCCATTGTCACGAAGTGCCGAGATACTAATGCCATCCCGGTGGCCGGGGTGGCCGAGACCATTGTCACCAACGGTGGGATGCACGGCCTCTATGCGCTTTTCCGTGCGCTATTGGAGCCGGGTGACGAGGTACTGATCCCCGACCCGACCTGGACCTGTGTGCAACACCTAATCACGCTATGCGGCGGGGTGGTGCGGCGGGTGCCCTTACACGAAGAACGAGGCTGGACCTTTGACCCCGCCGAGGTGCAGGCGGCGATCACCCCACGTACCCGCGTCTTGATGATTAACTCGCCGCACAACCCCACCGGCGGCGTGTTGGAGCGTTCGGATCTAGAGGCGTTGGCCGCTGTCGTCGCCGATCATCCGCACCTGACTGTCGTCAGCGATGAAGCCTACGAGCATATCCTGCATGACGGCGCAGTCCACGTCAGCTTTGCCGCTCTGCCGGAGATGTATGAGCGGACGGCGACAGTATTCACCTGTAGTAAGTCCTACGCGATGACCGGCCTGCGCGTCGGCTATGTGGTCACACCGGATCGCCAGACGATGGATCGGATGCAAAAGGTGGTGCTGTACACAGCCAACGGCGTTAATTCCATTGCCCAGTGGGGTGCGCTTGCCGCGCTGACCGGCCCGCAAACCGCTGTCGCGACGTGCCAGGTCGAGTACCAAGCGCGGCGCGACCTGTTTTACGAAGGCATCGCCGACCTGCCGGTGTTCACCGGGGCGCGCCCGGCGGGGGCTTTCTACGCCTTCCTGCGGATCGCCGACGACTGGCGCGCCCCAGACGGACGGCGCGACTCGTGGGCGATGACAGAGTATCTGCTCAAAGCACGCGTCGGCTCATCACCGGGGAGCATCTTCGGGCCGGCAGGCGAGGGCTATCTACGGTTCAGCACGGCCTGCACCCGCGACGATCTGACCGGGGCACTAGCCGCTATGCACACGCTGTTCGGCTAGTCGGGGCTGCTACTGCCGTTAGCGCGTCGGCGCCGACAAGTTAACGGCAGTAGCAAGCGACAACTTCCTGCTACAGCAGAAATCCGCCCCGCCGCATAGCACAATTGCGCTCCTTGCGTTTACTATGGATACAAGCACTACAAGCGCCATACCACTGGATGCTAAAGTAAAGTTAGTCCATAGGAGGAACCCGCGTGAGCGATCCGAAAGCTACCCCCACTTCTCCCGAAGTGCAACCGCCTGCCGTGCGGCGCGATCTGCATCAAACCAACGTGACCCATCAAGGGTCGCCGCTGCCTGCCGACAGCAGTTCGCAGAGCGGCAGCCTGGGAGCCACCGAAGAACAGGTTACACCGGTGCAGCCGCCGGTGAGCGGCCCAGCCAACTTAGTCGGCAGCAGTGTGCCCGCCGGCGATGCGCGCGACACCTCTGACGGCGTAGACGACGCGCCACTGATTGATCCGGCTGACCTGATCACGCCCGGCTGAACCCGGTGAGGAGTTAGGGGGGTCTGTATCTATAAAAAGCCGCGCCGGCCGGCCCTCGTATGCGGGCCGGCCGGCGCTACAGATTCCTGATTCACTGATTACGGGGTCGGGGTCACAGTCGGCTGCGGCTTGGGCGTCGGGAACAGCGCACCGAGATCGGTGAGACCGGCGGCCTGGGCCGTCTGGCGCACCGAGTCGTAGAAGCTGTCCTGCACCGGCAACAGGCCGTCAATGCCGTACAGCTTGTTCAGATAGCCATTGCCCTGCGTGGTGGCCGAGAGCGCCAACAGGCCGTTAGTGATCTGCTGGCGCATTTCGGGGGTCATGCCGCTGCGGACGCTGACGGTATCGTTCGGGATCTCTTCGCTCTGGGCGATGATCCGCACTTTGTCAAACACATCCGGGTTGGTGCTAGCAATCAGGCTGCGGGCATCGGTCGGGCGGCCGGTCTTGGGATTCGGCGGGCCACCAAAGATCGCGCCGCCGGATACCTGACCGCTGTAGACCGCCGATGCCACCTTATCGTGACCGCCGGCATAAACGACTTCCGAGAAGAAGGTGTCGGGATCGATGTTCAGTCCTTTGAAGTAGGCAAACGGGTAGAGATAGCCGGAAGCCGAAGCCTTGTCCACGAAGGCGAACTTCTTGCCTTTGAGATCCTGCACCGTTTTCACCGCCGGATCGGCAGTAATGATGATCGAGGGATAGGTGGTCGAGTTGTTGCGGACAGTGGTCAAGATGACCTGCGCGTTGTACTTCTGATTGGCAAGCACATAGGCGAAAGGCGCGAACCAGGCCACGTCGGCCTTATCCGACCCCATCGCCTCGATCACGGCGGCATAGCTGGTCGGCACCGAGACCTGATATTTGTAGCCGGTAATCGTGGAGAGCTGATCGGCCAGCGGCTGTGCGCTGCCCAGAATCGCTTGCGTATTGGATGACGGCACGAAGGCCATTTTGATAGGGTTGTCCGCCGCGCCGAGTTGGCCGGCCGGCACGGTAATCGGGGTCACCTTGGGCGCGTTGGCCTGGAGCGGGTTGCGCCCGGCGTTGTTATAGCGCCAGTTGTAGTAGTGTTGGCCGATATTGCCGACCTCGACCTTGAAGCCTTCGGGATTGTCGGCCACGTAGGTCAGCACACGGCGCTCAAACGCCTGAAGCAGCACTTCCTTCTGCTTACCGCCGATGGTGGCTTGCACCCAGTAGGCTTCGCTGATCGGATAGCCGCTGGCATAGAACCAGGGATCGCTGAGTTGCGCGTTGCCGAACTGGCCGCCGCCGGTCGAGACGATACCCTTGCTGTTCAGGAAGTCCCAGAAGACGGTCGGGATATTATGCCCGGTGATCTTTTCGTAGTAAGCGATTTTGCCTTCGGCGCGGTTGCCTTTGCTGTTGTCGTTCTGCACGAAGCCGACGTTATTCATCGTGCCGACAACGCCCTTGCCCGTGCGATCCGTGGCGCGGTGGTCAATGCCGGCGTTCGAGACGCGGGCCATCGCCGCGTAGCTGGGGGCCAGAAGATCGCCGTTGTCGCCGGTCATGTTAATGTTGGCCGGAGTGCTATCCTCGAAGCTGTTCGCTCCGGTCTGGATACGGCCCGACATCAACTCGACAGTCAGCAAACCGTTGGTGACATAGAACTTGCTGTTCTTGTCACTTGCCGGATTGTTGATCTCCATGCGACTCTTATCAAAATATTGCACCAAGCGCGTGCCGTTTTCGAACTTCTCTTGCTTGGCCTCGCTGTTCGGCCCCGGTCCCCAATACCAAGTGCGGTTCACCTTGTGAGCGGCAACCGGTAGATCGGTGCGCTCCCAGACGTTCTGGAAGGCGGGATCAGCGAAGCCGGCGGCCTGCGCAGGCAGGGCGATGTGCCCCAACGTGCCCAGGACCATGCCGGAGATCGCCAGCACGCCAAGGGAAGCCGAGCGAACCGTCGTCACCCGGTTGCGGTGCGAAAAAGCCATCAGATTTCTCCTCCTAAAAATTAGCTTAAAAACACGAAGGACTCTAATATTGCTGCCTATCGGCAGGATTCGGTGCTGTTTGATTGCCCGCCTTCCGCTGGGGGGCAACCCCATCGCTATACGGGGCGGGGTAGCCGAACGCAGCCCGCCCCCGGTTGATGGCTGTTAAATGACTGCCTGGCGAATGCGTGCGCTCGCCAGGTCAATTGCGATCACCACAATAGCAATCGCCCAGATAGCTGTGCCGGCTTTATGCCAGTCCAGCAACTGGATGTACTGGGTCAGTAGGTAGCCGATGCCACCGCCGCCCACGAAGCCGATGATGGTAGACATCCGCACGTTCACATCCCAGCGATAGAGCGTGAACGACACGAACTGCGGGATAAACTGCGGGATGATCGCAAAGACAATCGTTTGTAAGCGCCCCGCACCGGTGGCCGTCACCGCTTCGATGGGGCCGGGATCGATGCTTTCAATCGCTTCGGAGTAGAGTTTACCCAGCGAGGCGATTGAGTGCAGCACCAGGGCCAGCACTCCCGCGAAGGGGCCGATGCCGACCGCCGCGACAAAGATCGTTGCCATGATCAACACCTCAACCGAACGCAGCAAGTTGAGCAACGTGCGGGCGAGATAGTAGACGACGCGGCCCACGGGGTTGTTGCCCATGATATTGCGCGAGGCCAAAAAGGCAATCGGCAGACTAATGAACACCGCGAAGGTGGTGCCCATCAGCGCCTGGAAAACGGTTTCGGCGATTTTGTTCAGCACCCCGTTTTCACCGATCAGCGTGGCGCTGGGCACGAGGTTACCCACGCCCCAGGTGGCGACGGCCGCCAGCGTATTATCGTCTTCAATCTGGCTCGAGTCGGGCGCGTGAAATGTGGTAGTGAAGTTGCCGTTGGAGTCGGTGGTGAAGTTGGCAACGGTCTTCGCAAAGGCGGTGTTCGAAGGAACGTCCGGGCCTTTACGCCAAACTAGGATGCCGCTTTTCCCGCCGGGATAGCGGCTAGGCACATCAATATGACCGCTGACTGTCACCGGCTGTTCGGCAACCACCGCGCCCGGTGCGATTTTGAGCGTGACGTTCAACGGCTGAGCACCGGGCAGGTCTACCACGTTTTGTGTATCCACCACCAGGGCGGTGGGGCTGGGCGCGACCCCGCCGGCGGGCGGGATTGCGCCAACCACCGCTGTGCCGGCCGCCGGGACGCTGGTGGGAGAAGCGGCAACGGCGGCGCCGCTGGTGTTGATGCGTTGCGGTTGCACCTTGACGTTCGCTGTTAGCGGGGTCGCAGCGGGGTTGGGCACATCGCCACCGCCCGGCACCTGCACCCGCGCATTGATCAGCGCAGTCTGGTCATAAACCACAATGTCCGGTTTGATCAACTGTTCAATAATGCGGCCCATTTTGGGACCGTCCTGGATCAGCACGCGCAGGTCAACTTGCGAGACGCGCCAGCCGATGACATGAGCCACAGCCAGGATGAGCAGCGTCAGAGGCAGGGCCAGGTTGGCGAGGCGCAGGTTCTGCCGCTGAGTCTCCCGATACTTCTGTACCACATCATTGTGGGCATCTCTGGAACTGCGCCCGATTTTCGACTCGTCTACCTTAGCCACGACTCTCCCCCTTTAGCGGATTTCGACTTCTACGGCATCTTCGCCGTAGATGGCGCGGAAGCGCGCTTCGTCAATCTCCAGCGCCGGCCCATCGAACACGATTTCGCCGCCCTGACCGTTGTTCTTGAAGGCCAACACGCGGTCGGCGTAGCGCCGGGCCAAGCTCAGGAAGTGCAGGTTACAGATAACGGTGATACCGTCTTCTTTGTTGATCTGCTCCAGGTATTTCATCACTGAATGCGAGGTAGCCGGATCGAGCGAGGCGACCGGCTCATCAGCCAGCATGATCTTCGGTTCTTGCATCATAGCGCGGGCAATGCCGACGCGCTGCTTTTGCCCGCCGGAGAGCGAATCGGCGCGGGTGCCCGCCTTGTTGAGGATGCCTACACGGTCGAGGTTACGGATGGCGCGGTCCATCTCGGCACGCGGCCAACGGCGCAGCAGACTCTGCCCCAGCCCCACATAGCCCAACCGCCCCGACAACACATTGGTCATTACCGTGGAGCGGTTGACGAGATTGAAGTGCTGGAAGATCATGCCGATGTTACGCCGGATGCGGCGCAGTTCGCCGGGCGAGGCGGCGGTCACATCCACGCCGTCGAGCCAGATTTTGCCCGACGTGGGATCGATCAGCCGGTTGATGCAGCGCAGAAAGGTGGACTTGCCCGCGCCGCTGAGACCGATGATGACGACAAATTGGCCGTCGGGAATCGTCACCGACACATCATGCAGCGCTTGCGTGCCGTCGCCGTAGACTTTGGTCAGGTGTTCGATCTTGAGCATTAAGGCTCCCGTAGCTAACCCCGCCGGCAGTAGCGCAGGGTAAAAGGGCAATAATTTCCGGGCACAGGATGGGTGATAGGACCGATGGATAGGAGGTGCCCAAGACAGACCGCATTATTTTACCACAGTGGAGTAGGCAGACGCAACTATTAACGATTTGTAAGCCGCACCGACCCTAACTGTCTACCGCCGGCGTAAATATAGTCGGCCGCGCCGTTCCGTTCGCAGCGGGTGATGAGGGTCGCCGCGTCGAACACCACTACCATTGGCGGAACGCGGGTTCCCCCTTACGCCGTATTGTCCCCCGCACAACCCCTATGCTATAATGCCTGCAAGCTACAATCCGACAACGACCGACAACTGACGACCGGGCCCACGGCTTACGGCCTACGGCCCACAGGGGCACCCATGGCGACTGACAGCATTAAACCACAACTGCTCAAAGGCTTCCGCGACTTCCTGCCCGCGCAGATGATCCTGCGGCGGCGCGTCATTGAAACGGTGCGCACCATTTTCGAGCGGCACGGCTTCGCGCCGCTGGACACGCCGGCTATTGAATACTTGGAAACGCTAACCGGCAAATACGGGGAAGAAGAGCGCCTGCTCTACAAGTTCCAGGACGCGGGCGGGCGCGATGTGGGGCTGCGCTACGACCTAACTGTGCCGTTGGCGCGCCTAGTCGGGATGTATCACGGGCAGATGGTTTTCCCGTTCAAGCGCTATCATATTGCCCCCGTCTGGCGGGCCGAGAAGCCGCAGCGCGGGCGGTATCGGGAATTCTACCAGTGCGACGCGGATATTGTCGGTGCAGCGGGGATGCTGGCCGATGCCGAAGTGGTGGCGATCCTGGTGGAGGCGATGGAGGCGTTCGGCTTCCCCGGCTACGAAATTCTGCTTTACAATCGCAAGTTGCTGACGGCCGTGGCGCGCTACGCCGGGGTGCCGGCGGAGCAGGCCGGCTCGATCCACCGCGCCATTGACAAACTGGCAAAGATCGGCCCAGCAGGCGTGCTGGCCGAGATGGAGCGCTACGGCGTGCCGGGTGAGGCTGCGCGCCGCGCGCTCGACCTAGCGACCGAAGGCGCGGGCGACAGCAACCTGACGATCTTGGCACGCTTGGAAAGCCGCTTGGCTGCCGACCCCAGCGCACAAGCAGGCGTGCGCGAACTGCGCGAGATCGTCGAGTACCTGGGCGCACTGACCCCTGCCGCCGGCCACGTGCGCGTGGACCCTACGCTGGCGCGCGGCCTGGACTATTACACCGGTCCGATTTGGGAGATTAATGTCGAGGAGCCGAAGGTCGGCTCGTTGGGCAGCGGCGGGCGCTATGATGGGCTGGTGGGAATGTTCAGCGGACGCGACCTGCCGACCACCGGCTGCTCGCTGGGCTTGGAGCGCATCATTGACGTGATGGAGAGCCTGGGCAGCGGCAGCGCCGAGGGCAGCGTCAGTCAAGTGTTTGTGGCGGTGTTTGGGGCGGAGCAATTGCTGCCCGCGCTGCACCTGCTGGCCGAGATCCGCGCCGCCGGGCTGCCCGCCGAAATCACATTCACACCGGGGGACAAGCTGGGCAAGCAGTTGCAGTACGCCGACCGGCTGGGCATCCCGCTGGCGGTGATCGTCGCGCCCGACGAACTGGCGCGGGGCGAAGTCTTGATCAAGCAGCTCAAAACAGGCACCCAACAGACTCTGTCTCGCGCCGGGGCGGGGGCGGCACTGGCTACACTGATCGGGCGCGCCGATACGTAGTTCACCGCCTAGACGCAAGGCCCGCCACACGGCTTAATCTCGGTGTGTTCTATGTCGGAGCGATACAATCAAAGGTTAGATAGTGAGGCGCGCACATCATAGCCGGCGAGCGGCGCGGTGGAGTCGGCGCCCTGGGCAGGAGTCCAGCGCACCGCCCGGTCTTTGCCGGCGCGCTTAGCCGCATAGAGCGCGGCATCGGCCTGCGCGTGCAGGTCCGTGACGGTGGTGGCATCGGCCGGGTAGCCGGCCACGCCGGCCGAAACGCTAACATGGGGGTGCAGGCCATGCTGCGCCAGCACCTCGGCGACCGCGCTACGCAACCGGCTTGCCAGCAGCAGCCCCGCTGTTGGGTCGGTCTGCGGCACGATGACGGCAAACTCATCGCCGCCGCAGCGGCAGGGAATATCCACTGTGCGACAACCGGCGCGTAAGGCGTGACCGATCGCGATCAGCAGCGTGTCACCCGCCGCGTGACCGTAATGATCGTTGACCCCCTTGAAGTTGTCCAAGTCCAGCGCGATTAGCGTTAGAGGATAACTATAGCGCACGCTGCGCTCCCATTCGGCTTGCAGGCGGTGCGCGTAGTAGCCTTTGTTAAACAGCCCGGTGAGCGGATCGCTGATCGCTAGGCGCGCATATTCTTCGTTTTGCCAGACCAACTGCTCCTTTTCCTGACGCAGCCGACGATTCTCGCCCAGCGAGAGGGCCAAGCGCAGCACGCCCAGCGTGAGACAAAGCAGCACGCTCAACCCTACCATATCGGTCCAGCGACCGTTGCTGGGGCGGAAAAGCGGAAGCAGGATCACACTGCCCAGGCCGATAAGCGGCAACCAGCCGGCGTAGCGATCCCAGGCCGGCGAAGTCTCCGCCGGAGCCGGGGGGTAGGCAACGGCGTGAGCGGCGGCCACAAAAAGCAGCCCGGCGGCGATATTGAGTGCGCCGTTCAGCCCGTCGGTGAGGCGCAAGCCTTCAGCCAGCATCCAGACTTGCCGTTCGCCGCTAACCACAGCGGGTAGCAAGCCACTCAAGGCCAGGGCAGCAGCGCGCGGCAATGCGCCGGTGGTGCCGTAGCGCACCACGACAGCGGCCGCAAACAAAGCCAGCCCGGCCCCAACCTGGAGCAACGGCAACAATGTTCCGCCCTGCGCCGACAGCGGCCACACCAGGAAGTAGCCGGCCAGGGTCGCGCCACAAGCCACCAGCAACAGTGCTTCGGTCCATGTCGTTGCGTCGCGGCTGAGGGGGCCGACGCGAAACAAGCCGACCAGCGCGCCCAGGCCCAGCACGCCCGTTCCCAACCAAATCCAACCGTCAAACGCAGGCGGATCAGGCAACGAAGTCGGCGGCAGCAGTTCGGCGAGGCGGCCCGTCGTCCAGAGGGTCAGCGCGGCAGCGAACGCACCCCAAACGTAGCGGTGCCCCGACGACTGCACTACCCAGACCAGCCAGGCCGCCGCCGCCGCCGCGCCCGGCACGGCCCATTGGAGCAGCAGGGCCGGCCCCAGCAGCGCCCCGCCACTGGCCTGCGCCACTGCATACGCACCAATCACAATCAACCCGCCCAGCGCCGCAACCGTCGCTCGCCGTTGCAGCCGCCTACCCAGTGGCGGCGGCCGCAGCCGCTTCAACGGATAGCGGCCGCTTAGTGCATCCCCCACTGCGTCTCCTACGTCCTTGCGCGCCGGGGCAGAACCAATCCGCTAGAGTTCAGTCGTGTAGCTATCATACTACTATCATTATAGTACCCATCTTTAGCCAAACCAATAGTACCTTTAGGCCATCTAATGCACCGCTAACAACACGAAGCCGACGCGGCTGCATAGCAAACACTCAATACTTGCCATTGTGTCGCCAGGCACAAGCCTGGGCATAAACCGTCTCAATACGGCTCACGGCGGCCTCCCATGAGCGGTCGCGCAGGGCCACTTCCCGCAAGCGGCGACCGTGTGCCGCCGCCGCCGAAGGATCGCGCAGAGCAAGCACCAGAGCGGCGGCCAGCGACTCGACGTTGCCGCGTTCGGCATAGAGACCCAGGGGGCCGAGAAACTCGCGACTCACTGGCGTGTCGAAGGCCACCGTCGGCAGGCCCATTGCCATGTAGAGCGGAATCTTGCCCGCGCCTTCCGTCAGCGACAGCTTGGGAGCCACGGCCACCTGACCGAGGCCCAGCCAGTCGGGCACTTCGCCGTAGGGAATGCGGCCCGGAAAGACGACTCGCCCACTCACGCCCAACGAGTCAGCCAGAGCGCGGTAGCTATCCACACCGGGGAAGCCCATGATCACAAAGCGCGTTTCAGGCAGCGTGTTGAGTACTAGGCGGCTGGCCTGGATCAGTAGGTCGGTGCCCTGGTAAGGCGCAAGCAGGCCAAGATAGACGACGACGGGCACGGCGGGCGGAATGCCGAGTTCGCGCCGGTGCGCCGCGCTGCGGGCCAGCGTGGCTGAGGTAGGCTGGAAGGTCGCGGTGTTCACCGCGTCAACGACCGGGAAGATTCGCGCGGCCGGATAGCCGAACTCCGCCCGCAACACCTCGGCCGCGTTGTGCGAGGAGGTTAGCACCGCATCGGCTAGGTGGTTAATACGGCTTTCGAGCCGGCGCAACGGACGGTAGACAGGGCCGGCCTTGTTTAAAAAGCGGTGGTCTACCATCTCGCCGGTCAGACTGCCCTGGTAGTCGAACACCAGCGGCACGCCGGCCCATTGGCGCACTGGGTAGCCCAGCAGCGCACCTTCGTGCATATGGGCATGGACGATCTGCGGCCGAGTCTGGAGCGCGGCGCGCAACACCGTCCCTTCCAGCATCACATCGAAATAGAGTTTGTGGCGCGTGGAGCCGACTTGCACACCACGCCGCCAGGGCACGTTCAGACTGCGCCGGATGCGGATACCCGGCACGTTGTTGCCGGTGTGGTAGGTGCAGACGGTGATGCGATGACCACGCGCCTGCAAACCCCGGATCTCTTCGAGGATACGGATATGGCCGCCGTAGTCGGCGAAAAACGAGGTGGGTGCGATCATCAAAATGCGATACGGCACGCGAACCTCATCCCTTAACCCCGCTCCTACTTGAGAGAGGGGACTCTAACGGCGGATCTCACCCCGCAGGTAGGGGTAAACTTTGGCAGGAAGCGTCCCATTCCGTCACGCTATCTTCACCCTACTTCGTCGCGGAGAGGTGGGAGGGGAGGGCGGCGGACGCGGGTGCATTATAGAACCGCAGCGCCGGCGGTGTCAAGGTTGACACTCCGCCGGTTCGTCCCGTATAATCTTTAACTAGCGTGTATGAATCTGCCGCCTCCAAACGTCGTACAGAGTAGATACCCCAAACCGGCCCTGCGCGGTTGCGGGCCGGAGACTGCGGCGGAATACTGGACCATACGGATACAAGGGAGAGGAGCCCCCAGGTGCGTCAAAACCTCGCGGCAATGGTCGCGGCCATCGTCCTACTCGTCATCGTAGCGAGCGGCATTAACTTCTGGCCGAACGCCGACCTAAACTGGATCGGCATCACCAAAGCATTCCCCATCAAACTGGGACTGGACCTGCAAGGCGGGTCACAGGTCGTGCTACAGGTGCGACCCGGCCCCAATACTGCCGACCCTGCAGTGTTAGCAAGCAACCTACAAGCAGCGCGCGACGTGATTGAGAGTCGTGCCGCCGGGTCGGGTGTGTCGGAGCCGCTGGTGCAGGTGCAAGGCAATAATCGAATCATCGTCGAACTGCCGGGCGTGCAAAATCCCGACGAAGTACTGAAGACCCTGCGCGAAACCGGCTACCTGGAATGGATCGATGCCGGTAACACATCCATTCCCGATGGATCATTGGTTACAACGGAGGCAGGCCCGCCCAGTCCCGACCAATTGGCACGGGCCAACGGCGTGACCCCAACCCCCACTATCACGGGTACACAGACGCTCACCGGCACCCAGGCGATCACCACCACCGGCACGGTCAGCCCCACTGCCGCTCTCACTAGCTACAGCAACGGCAAGGTCTACAAAGTCGTTATCAACGGCTCAGACGTTGACGGCTCAAAAGTGACCGCGACGGTGGATTCGTCAACCGGCCAACCTATCGTCAGTTTCACGCTGAAAGGCGAGGGGCCGCGCAAGCTGCAAGAGTTTACGCAGCGCAGCTTACCTACTGCGGGTAATGTTTATACATATATGCCCATTGTACTGGATAAGCAAGTTATTTCTAGTCCTTACATCAAAGGTGTCATTCCGAGCGGTAACGGGCAGATCACCACGAATTCGCTGTCCGAAGCGCAGAAGTTAGCGATCCAGTTGCGCTATGGGGCGCTGCCGGTTACGCTTGACGTGGTGCAGCAGCGCACGGTGGGCGCGACACTCGGCTCAGAAGGTATCAACCGCAGCGTTATTGCCGGCATCGTTGGTCTGAGTCTCGTCATGCTGTTCATGCTGCTATTCTACCGCTTACCGGGCCTATTGGCCGACATCGCGCTGCTGATCTTCGCCTTGATCACCTTCGCCATCTTCCGCTTCCTCCCGGTGACGCTGACACTGGCCGGTATCGCAGGCTTCATCCTCTCAATTGGTATGGCCGTAGATGCCAATGTGCTGATTTTTGCCCGTATCCGCGAAGAATTACGCAGCGGCAAGACGGTCGGCGCGGCGGTGGAGGCCGGCTTTGATCATGCTTGGCCGTCGATCCGCGACTCCAACGCGACCACGCTGATCATCACGCTAATCCTCTACTGGTTCGGCAGCTTTGTCGGCGGAGCCACTGTGATCAAAGGCTTCGCGCTAACATTGTTTATTTCGGTGGCCGTCTCGCTGTTTACCGCTATCACGATCAGCCGCACATTGCTGCGCCTCGTCGTCAGCGGTAACCGCACGCCGAGCCGCTGGTGGTTCGGCATTGATACCCCGAAGCCCGCCGCACCGCCGCCGACCGAAAGCGGTACCCAGCCGATTGGTTAATCTCTGGATCTTGTGGAGCAGTGGCCTGCGGGCCGCCGATAGCATCGGCCTCTGGGCCGCACTTAGGATAGAGGAGCGTCGCGTCGCATGATTGACATTGTAGGCAAACGATACTTATACTTCCTGGTGTCGTTGATCATCATCATTCCAGGACTGATTTCACTGCTGATCCCCCCGCATCTGAATGTCGGGATCGACTTCAAAGGCGGCACGATCTGGGAAGTGGTGCCCAAAAACAACGTACCGGCGGATACAAACAGAGTGAGTAGCCTACTCACGGGGGCGGGGATTAAAGATCCTTCAGTGCAAAACGCCGAACTGATCGCCGGCACCGTCCACACGCCCACCCTGATCATGCGGATGCCGAATATTACGCCGGAAGACAAAGAGAAGCTAGTGGCGCTGCTGGTGAATAACAACATCGTCGCGGGCAGCAAAAAGACGACCACCATCGCGCCGGCGGGGAGCATCAGCAACACGGGCACCGTGACCGGCACCGGCACGGTCAGTACGACACGCACCGTGACCGGCACGGTGGGCAGCACAGGGGGCGCGGCCGGCACGACGACCACAACCCAAACAAGCCTGGACCGCGGCACTGAAGTTTCGTTCGACACGATAGGACCGACAGTGGGCAGCGAAGTAGCGGGGCGCGCAGTTCTGGCGGTGGCGGTGGCTTCGTTGGGCATCCTGGCTTATCTTTGGTATGCCTTTCGCCGCGTGCCGAACCCGATCCGCTATGCGGTATGCGCTATCCTCGCCTTGCTGCATGACGTGTTCGTGGTGCTGGGGGTCTTCTCGATCCTAGGCCGCTTCATCGAGGGCATTGATGTAGACGCGCTGTTTATCACGGCTATGCTGACAGTGATCGGCTTCTCAGTCCACGACACGATTGTGGTCTTCGACCGCATCCGTGAAAATATCCTCAAGCGCCGCTTCGACACCTTTGATCGCGTGGTCAACTACAGCTTGGTGCAAACGCTGACCCGTTCGGTCAACACCTCACTGACGGTCATCTTCACGCTATTCGCGCTGTTTCTGTTCGGCGGCTCGTCCATCCGCAACTTTGTGCTGGCGCTGCTGGTCGGCATCATCTCCGGGACGTACTCCTCGATCTTCAACGCCAGCCTGCTGTTGGTGGTCTGGGAGAACAAGGAGTGGCGCAACTGGTTCGGTGGTCGTGGCCGCGCCGCCGATGCAAGCGGCCGGGCGCGCACAGCGTAGCACGTAAAACGTGAAATATGCAGCAGGCCACCAGAGAGAACTCTGGTGGCCTGCTGGTTTCAGAGGGGTATCTGTTAGGCGATGAACTCCACGCGCCCCGTTTCTAGGTCGTAGCGCGCACCGACAATCCGCTTCGCATACGGACGACACCACGGAGTCAGGGAGCCACGGAGATTTTGGCGATTGGACTCGTTGTGTGTACCTATTCAGCCAGTGGATCGGCGAGAGAAAACTGTCGTTCTGACCGCAGTGAAGAATCGGCTGCCCTGCGAATTCAGTCCACCCGCCGCGACTCACGTTGCTCTGTCTATACCTGCGAGTGGCTGTGTACCTACCCCAACTGATTCTTCACTGCGGTCAGAATGACCGACTTCTTTTTGCCCGTAGGCTGACGAGTTACTTAGTCGTCTCTCCGCACTAACGCTAATTCTAGCCGGCCAGTTCGGCCAACCGCCGCAGCCCATCGTCCACAGTCAACTCGCCGCGTTCGATGGCTTCGAGGATCGACATTTCGGCGGAGGGACGCGGGGCAGGCGGGGCGGCCTCGGCGGACAGGCGCTGGGTGGGAGCAGGGTCGCCGGCCACACGGGCGGCGGTGCCGTCCAACGCGGCTTGGGCGGCGGCGCTTTCGTCAGGCGAAAAGGCGCGTGTCATAGACTCTGCATTTTCCACGGGCGGAGTCGCCCAATTAGGAGCCGGACCACTCACGGCGTGCGCGCTGTTGCGGCCGATCTCTACGTCGCCGCTGGTGGTGCGGATACGTAGGCGCAGATCACCGCCGCCGTTGAGCGTGACTTGCCGATGGCGACGGCTCTGGCGGTGCGATTGGTGCGGCAGGTCACACTCAAAGTCGCCACTGATCGTCTCAAACTCCACCGCTGCGCGTGTGTCCACCGGCAGGCGGAGGTCCAGATCGCCACTGACGCTCTGGATCTCGTAGTCCGCGCCGGGGTGCAAGACCGCATCGAGGGTCAGGTCGCCGCTAACTGTGCCGGCGCTAAACGCGGCCAGTTCCGTTTCGCGTACATCCAAGTCGCCACTGATCGTCCGTAGCCCCAGCCGCCCGCGCAGCCGCTTGACTTCCACATCGCTGGAAGCGCCTTTGACTAGCACGCTGCCCTCGATCTCATGCAGTTGCACATCGCCCGACGCGCTTTGGATAAAGACATTGCCCTGCACCGCACTCACCGCGATGTCGCCGTTGGCTGTCCGCACGGTGACGGAGCAGCGATGGGGCACCTGGATATCGAGCGGCACGTTACCGGATCGTCCCAGGCGGCCCAGGCCGCGGCCCAACTCGGTCAACCCCTGGCGTAGGTCACTCAGGTTCAGGTCCAGACCGCTCTGCAAGCCCTCCCACTTACCGCCGATGCCGCCCAGCAGTCCCTCCCACTTGCCGCCGACAGGCAGCAGGTTCACCGTCACATGGTTGCCTTGGTGCTGCACATTCAGCACATCTTCTAGGCTGTCGGAGTACTCATCTTCCGTGGTGCTGATGCGGATAGCCGGCTGGTCCCAGCCGCTGATCGTGATGTCGCCGCTGAGGCCGTCTACGGCCAGGTTGGCCGCGCCATCGGCGGCAACCTCGAATTGTAGCCCTTGTCCGTTGCTAGTTGCGTTCATCGGATGCTCCTTCTCCTTACTGTTGCGCCTGCCGGCGGCAGGTCGCACCGTGTCTAGCGGTCGGTTGGTGCGCCTTATTCGACGCTGATTTCGACTCGTGCGCCGGGGCGCTCGTCATCGCCGGATTCTTGCACATCAATGATCTTGCCTATTGCGCCGCTCTGAATCGCCTCACTGATCGCTTGCATTTCGATGCCTGCCGAGTCGGGGATATAGCGCCCGGCCAGTTTGAGGCCGAAGTTAACTAAGCCAATCGGCAGGTTGACGTTGACGGTAGCGTGCTTGGCCCCGGACTCCGTTACGCGGATGCGGAGGAAACGCGCCCCACTGCCACTGCCGCCGGGTTCACTGTCGAGGGTTTCGGTGTCACGGCGGCGGCGGCGGTTCTCTTGTTCGCGTTGGCGGTTGTGGGCCTCGCGTTCGCGCAGGCGGGCCTCGCGTTCGCGGTTACGCGCATCGCGTTCGCGCTCACGGACTTTGCCGAAGGCGGCATCGAATGGATCGAAGCCGAAACCGGGCATTTCCGGCATAGGAGGCATCGGCGGGATGGGTGGGATCGGGGGAATAGGCGGCACCGGCGGTACCGACGCACCCGGCTCGCCACCCCAGGCCCAACCGCCGGGATGCCAGCGGTTCTGCGCCTGGGTGGTTGCCTCGGCCGCCCGCACGCGGGCGGTGTTGGCTGCGTTCAGCGCGTTCAGCAGCTTCGCGCCGTCCTCGGCGCTAATTTTGCGCTCCTCGATCATTTTCAAGATGTGTAATTGTTCTTCACTCATGGCGATTGCTCCTTTGTGTATTGTATTGTGTGTTGTGTTGTGTGTGTTGTGTGTTGCCGTCCGTTAATCGCATTTCAAGGCTACTACCTAGCGGCGGCCGCCTACGCGGCTACTCGCCCGCAACCGCCGGCGAACCACTGCCGACTGCCGACTGCCGCCCACCGCCCACCACTTGATCACGTAGCAAGGCGAAGGCACCTCCACCGGCGAGCAGGGTAATCAGCCCACCCAGGATAAAGACATTGCTCACGCCCAGCGCGTCGCCGGCTAAGCCTGCCAAGCTCATCGAGAGCAAGTTGGCGCTAGTGATGACCGTGTTGATACCGGCTCCCACCCGGCCACGTTGGGCGTCGGACACGCCGGTCTGGATGAGCGTGGCGGCGACGGCGTTCAGCGGGCCGTCAGCCAGGCCGATCACAAACATTAGCGCGAGGACCACGGCGTAGGTGGGGGCGAACGCCAGGGCCACAATGCCACCACCCAGCACGGCCAGCGAGCCGCCCAACACCCGCCCTGGTTGTGCCCGACCCAGCCACTGGCCCGCGCCGATGCTGCCGAGGATCATGCCGACCGCCTGCACGGCCATCAGCAGGCCGAGGCTACCCGGTCCCACGCCGAAGTTGCGGCTCAGGAAAGCAATTGCCAGCACGTTAATCGCGCCCAGCCCTAGCATCGCCACTGCGAACACGCCGGCCAGGGTGCCGATGGTGCGGGTGCCGAACACCGCGCGCAGCCCTGCCCTAGCTTCAGCCGTCACGCCGCGCAACCCAACCCCGGCCGCATCGGCCGCCGCCCGCACCGCCGGCGCGACCCGCGTTCGGATACGCCAAATTGCCAGCGCCGAGACGGCGAACGACACGGCATCCAGCAGGAAAGCTAGAGCAGCGGTGCCGGCTTCCAGCACCAGCCCGGCCAACATTGGGCCGACCAGCAGGGCCACCATGCGTGTCGTCTGCGAGAGCGCGTTAGTCCGTAGCAGGTCGTCTTCGGGCACTAGGTGCGGCAGCAGCGCACTCTTGGCCGGATCGAACAGGGTTGCCACGCTCGCCATGGCGAAGCCGCAGAGATAGAAGATCCAGACTTGATCGGCGTGCGTGACCAGCACCATCGGCAGCACCAGCACGGCACGCAGCACGTCGGCGGCGATCATCAGCTTGCGGCGGTCCAGCCGATCCACGAACACGCCCGCCAGTAGACCGAAGACCAATTGCGGCAGGGCCAGCGCGATTGCCATGCCGGCCAGAGCCAGTGTGCTACCGGTGAGCCGATTGACCAGGACCAACTGGGCCATCATGGTGAAGCTGTCACCAATATTGGAGATCACCTGCCCGCCCCACAAGCGGCGAAAATCCGCGTGCCGCAACACGCTGTAGAACGTATCGCGGGTGCCTGCGCCTGCCTCTCTGCTCATTGCCTGCCTCCTACTGCGTAATGCGTAACACCGTCCCTTAAGCACGATGCACGGTCCCCAGCCTACTCCGCCGGTGGCAGATCTTCACCTTGCAGCAAGGCCAGGGCTTCGGCGGAGGTGAGGCGGCCGGCACTTAGCTCATCAAGGATCAGTTGGCGCTGCTCCTGGCTCATCGCAACCAGCGTACCGGCAGGTAGCGACGGCGTGGCGGGCGTGAAGCCCAGCGTAGCGATCACTTCATCAAGCCGCCCAACCACGGTGGGATATGAAATCCCCAGTTCCTCTTCCACGTCTTTGATCTTGCCGCGGCATTTGACAAAGACGGCGATAAACTGCTGCTGTTCGCGTGTTAAGTAGTAGAAGCGGCCCAAGCTGAAGATGCCCTCCAGTGTGGTGGCGCACTGGCCGCAGCGCAACCGCGTCACGGCCAGTTCGTTGCCGCAGACCGGGCAAGTGCCCGGCACCGGGTAGCGACTGCCCACAGGGGCCATGATTAGCGCCCCCCATGCAGCATCGTCCAGCAATACACCGCTTCGCGCTGCTGCTCGTAGCTACGCGCCTGCGCCGCTTGCTGAGCTTGGTGCTCCACCGCACTTGCGGTCGGGCGCTGGACTACGGTCTGCGTGCGCTGGGCGGTCGCCTGAGCACGGTGTATACTGATCTGCCAATTGGCAAAAGTTACATCCATGTTAAGCCTCCTTTGGTGACGGTTATCCGTCCACTTGATTAACTTTATCTCTTCCTTAATTATCTTAATACAAAACTTCATAAAAGTCAATACCTTAATCCTATGATTTTGGGTGTATTTGAGCTATGAGTTGATATTTTTAATAATGGGATTAATTTTGATCAATAGAGTGCAAGGGAACCGCTCAAGTCGGCGCGGCAGCGTGCGCCTAAGCCTCGTCGCTCGGTTGCTAGCGCCCTGCTTGCCGGTGGCGGCCAAGTTGCGGGAGGGCGGTCCGATAGAGTATAATAAGTCGCTATAATCGCACAGCGATCCACCCCCTTTTAGTGAGACAGGACACAGGCTATGGCAAAACCCGTACTGGCAATCGTGGGCCGGCCCAACGTCGGCAAGTCGTCGTTATTCAACCGGCTGGTGGGCCAGCAAATGGCTATTGTGCAAGACCAGCCCGGCACTACGCGCGACCGCCTCTATGGGGATGCCGATTGGAACGGGGTGGAGTTCACCGTGATTGACACCGGCGGCATGGTGCTGGATGAGACGCTGCCCGGCGAGATTGAGCTATCAAGCGAAGAGATCGTGCGCCGCACGCGCGAACAGGCCCAAGCCGCCATTGACGAGGCCGATGTGGTACTGTTCATGGTGGATGCACGCAGCGGCCTGACCGGGGCCGATGAAGAGATCGCTGATGTGCTGCGCCGGTCGGCCAAGCCGGTGATTGTGGCCGCGAATAAGGCGGAGAGCGAAGAACGCCGGCAGAACGCGGTCGAATTCTATCAGTTGGGCTTGGGCGACCCGATGCCCATTTCGGCCCACCACTCGGTCAACACCGGCGACCTGCTGGACGAGATCGTGCTGGCCTTCCCGCCGCCCAGCGTGGAGGAACCCGACGAAGCGGTGATCCATATCGCCTTGGTTGGGCGGCCCAATGTCGGCAAGTCACGCCTGCTCAATGCCCTGCTGGGCCAGGAGCGCGTCATTGTCAGCGACATCCCCGGCACCACACGCGACGCGATTGACACAGACCTGATCTATGGGGAAGGCGAGGAAGCGCAGCCGATCACCCTGATCGACACCGCCGGCATCCGGCGACGGGGGCGCATCGAGTCGGGCGTGGAAAAGTACAGTGTCATCCGCACCCTGCGCGCCATCACCCGCGCCGATGTGGTGCTGCTGCTGATTGATGCTGTGGAGGGCATCACCGCGCAGGACACGCACATTGCGGGCTACGTGCTGGAACAATACAAAAGCATCGTGCTGATCGTCAACAAATGGGACTTGGTGGAGAAAGACAGCAATACGCTGGCGGAGTTCACCGCGAACCTGCGGAAAGAACTTAATTTCATCCCCTATGTCTCGTTCCTGTTCATCTCAGCCAAATACGGCCAACGCACCAACAAGGTACTGCCCGCCGCGTTAGCCGTGGCTGCCGAGCGCAAAAAGCGCGTGCCGACCGCCCAACTGAACAAGCTGATGAAAGAAGCGACGATGGCGCATCCGCCGCCTTCCAAGCCCGGCAAATGGGTCAAGTTCCTTTATGCCACGCAGGCCGAGATCAGCCCACCGACGTTTATCTTTTTCGTCAACGATGCCGAGGCGGTGCATTTCTCCTACAAGCGCTATTTGGAAAACCAACTACGCGAACACTTCGGCTTCGAGGGCACCCCGATCCACCTCATCTTCCGCACGCGCAACGCCGACGATCCAACGGATTAGGCTCGCTGAAGGAGCCGAGCCATGCAGATAGCAGTCGGTAGCAGCCTACGTATCCTGCTTGCGAGTAGTACCGCAGTTGTGCTAGCGGCAGGATTGGTTCTGTGGATAGCGGACAGCCAAGCTACAACCGCAACCGCAGATGTGGAGGCGATGCGTGCGCGTTGGCAGGCGCATCCGGTGCCGCATTACCGTAGACGGTCGCCCGCATGGGATGCTTCAGCCCACGTTGCCATATTGCTGTTGAAGTAAAAGACGAGAAGGTTGTTACCACGCTGGGTAACAACTGTAGCTGGGCAGCAGGGTCAGTCACCAATTTATTTGAGGAGTTAGCTTTCAGCCAGGCTACCCGCTACGACCCCAGCCGGCCGCCTGCTGGGGGATGCAGCGGCCGTCATGTGATCTACGACGCGCAGTGGGGCTATCCCACATGGCTAGGCGACGGCTGTAGTGCCGATTCCAACGCAGCGCAAATCATCAATCTTTCCCCACCGCTAATTGAATTCGCCGTAGAGTCCTTTACTCCCCTGCCGTAGGCACAAGCGCAGATTCGAAGTCATACGGCGGTAGGGGGAGCGCCCGCTTGCGGCGGCGGCGCAGATCCACAAAGAGGGCTTTGGCGCGGAAGCCGGCGCTAACATGATGGCTGCGCCGGATCAGGGCGTCGCCGAAGGTCGGGTCGTTGGCGGTGTATTGGCGCACGAAAGCAGCGAATAGAGTTTCCAGCCGGCTAGTCATCTGGAGTATATCGGCCAACGGCACCCCGGCGCGGCGGGCGCTATCCACCATTCGCTCCACCTGCACCCAATCCACCTCACCGCGCAGCAGGTCGGCGATCAATTCCACGCTGTCAATAGTGGCCTGGCTGCGCCGTTGCCCACGCGAAAGGGTGGCGTAGTAGCCGCCGGTCTCGTTATAGGCCGCTTCCAGCAGCTCGGCAATCGTGCGACGATGTGCCTGCAAAAAGACCGTGAATTGTAGATGATGGCGGGGCATAACGCAGTCCTATGCTGATCCCGTCCGTGGAGTACGGACGGGATCGTTAACGGCTACTCCGTCAGGTTCTATCGCCGTAGCCCTGACGATGGGCCTGTTGCCAGTGCCAGGCATCGGCAATGATCGTGTCCAACTGGGTATATTGCGGGTTCCAGCCCAGTTCGGCGCGCACGCGGTCGGCGCCGGCGACTAGCGTGGCTGGGTCGCCGGCGCGGCGGGCGCTAGAGCGCGTCGGGATGGTGTGGCCCGTCACGCGGCGGGCGGCGGCGATCACCTCTTGCACCGAGAAGCCGAGGCCGTTGCCCAGGTTATAGGCGGTAGCGGCCCCACCACCGGCGAGGTAGTCCAGCGCCCGCAGATGAGCATCCGCCAAGTCCGACACATGGATATAGTCGCGCACTGCGGTGCCGTCGGGCGTGGGATAGTCGTCACCGTAAATGTCCACAGCCTCGCGGGCGCCCGCCGCCACCGCCAGCACCAATGGGATCAGGTGCGTTTCCGGCTGGTGGTCCTCACCGTAAGCGACCGAGGCACCGCAGGCATTGAAATAGCGCAACGCCACGCTCCGCAAGCTGTGAATGAGATCGTACCAGGGCAGCAACTCCTCGAACGCCAGCTTACTCGCTCCGTAAGCGTTGGTCGGGCGGTGCGGCGCATCCTCACGGATCGGCACCTGCTCCGGCTCGCCGTAGACTGCCGCCGTGGACGAAAAGACCAGGTACTTGACCCCTGTCGCCACCATCGCATCAACCAGGGTGAGCGAGCCGGTGACATTGTTGCGGAAATATTTGCCGGGGTTCTGCATACTTTCACCGACCAACGACGCGGCGGCGAAATGAATAACCGCTTCGATATGGTGGTCACGCAGCGCAGCCTCAATGGTCGCCGCGTCAAGCAGATCGCCTTCAATGAACGTGGCCTGCGGATGCACCGCCGCGCGATGGCCTTTGACCAAGTTATCGAACACCACCACGCGGTCGCCCCGCCCGATCAATGCCTCGACGGTCACGCTACCGATATAGCCCGCGCCGCCGGTAACCAAAATATTCATACACACCTCTCCTATAAACACACCATCCTATGCGGGAAGTGTGTCAATCTATTGAGCAATTAGCAGGCCATTGTACCAAATGCGGCCCACAGTCGCTAGGCAGGCCCGTCCACGCCGTACCGACGCAGTGCGGCTCCTCTTGTAAGACGTAGCAGCGCGGCTTTTCTTACTACAGGGTTCTCCCAAGAGAAGCCGTAGGCTGCGACCTCGGCAGCACTGGGGTGAGAACAGGCGGCGCCGTTGACGGCGCTGGGGGCGGCGCGTATAATGGGAGCGATACTCGCCGTTCGCAGCAGAGGAGACCACCCCATGCAAACACTAACCCCACCGGCTCAGCAGACCGGTCCCACCCTGGCCGAGGTGGACCCTGAGATTGCTCAGGCGATTCGACAAGAAGAAGGCCGGCAACGCGACAAGATCGAACTGATTGCTTCAGAGAACTATACCAGCCGCGCTGTGATGGAAGCGCAAGGCTCGGTGCTGACTAACAAATATGCCGAGGGCTATCCGGGCAAACGCTACTACGGCGGCTGCGAGTATGTGGACGTGGCCGAGCGGCTCGCTATCGCGCGGGCGCTGGAACTGTTTGGGGCCGACCACGCCAACGTGCAGCCCCATAGCGGCGCCCAGGCCAACATGGCCGCCTACATGGCCGTTATTCAGCCCGGTGACGCGATCTTGGGCCTGAGTCTTGCCCACGGCGGTCACCTGACGCACGGCTACGCCATCAACTTCTCCGGCCGGCTTTACAAGGCTACATCGTATGGCGTGCAAGAAGGCAGCGAGCGTATTGACTATGATGCCCTGGCCGCCCAAACCCTGGCGGAACAGCCCAAAGTGCTGGTTGCGGGTGCATCCGCCTATCCGCGCATATTCGACTTTCCCCGCCTGCGCGAAATTGCCGACAGCGTAGGCGCGATCCTGTTCGTGGACATGGCGCACATCGCCGGACTGGTCGCTACCGGGCTGCACCCCTCACCTGTGCCTTATGCCGATATTGTGACAACCACCACGCATAAAACGCTGCGTGGGCCACGTGGTGGTCTTATCTTATGTAAAGCTCAATATGCCCAAGCGATAGATAAAGCCGTGTTCCCCGGTGTGCAGGGCGGGCCGCTGATGCATATTATCGCCGCCAAAGCGGTGGCGTTCCACGAAGCCTTGCAGCCGGAGTTCAAGGCATATAGTGGGCGTATCATTGCCAACGCCCAGGCGCTGGCTGAGCGGCTGGAAGCCGGCGGGCTGCGGCTCGTCTCCGGCGGCACCGACAACCACCTGATGCTGGTAGATGTGACCCCCTTTGGCCTAACCGGCAAAACCGCTGAGAAGGCGCTGGACGCAGTGGGCATCACCGTCAACAAAAACGCCATCCCCTTTGACAAAAATCCGCCGGCATCCGCCTCCGGCATCCGCATCGGCACGCCGGCCGTCACCACCCGCGGCTTCGACCTAGCGGAGATGGACACGATTGGCCGCCTGATCATTGACGTACTCAAGAATCACAAGGATGCCGCCCTGCTGGAGCGCGTGAGCGGCGAGGTACATGACCTATGCAGCCGCTTCCCGGTGCCGGGGATCTAGGGATGGCCGGCGTGTTCTGTTCGAACCACCCGCTCATTCAGCATAAGCTGGCGCGGCTACGCAGCGTGACGACCGATCCCAAGCAGTTCCGCGAGGTTGTAGCCGAGATCACCCAGTTGCTGACCTACGAAGCCACCGGCGACCTGACCACCGTGGACGAAGAGGTGGTCACGCCACTAACGACCACCACCTGCCGCGTGGTAGACGAACGCATCGGTCTGGTGCCGGTGTTGCGTGCGGGGCTGGGCATGGTCGAGGCCGTGTTGCAACTGCTGCCCTACGCGCAGGTCTGGCATATCGGGCTGTTTCGCGACGAGCGAACGTTGCAGCCCATCTCCTACTACAACCGCCTGCCCGACCACAGCACCGTGGACACGTGTCTGCTGCTCGATCCGATGCTGGCGACCGGCGGCTCGGCGGTGGCGACAGTGGACATCCTGAAAAAGTGGGGCGCACAGCGCATCAAATACATGGGCCTGATCGCCGCACCCGAAGGCATCGCACGGATGCAGGCGGCGCATCCCGACGTGCCGATCCACCTAGCAGCCATAGATAGCCGGCTCAACGAACGCGGCTATATTGTGCCCGGTCTGGGCGATGCGGGCGACCGCCAGTTCGGCACGGGATGAGCTACTGGCCCCAGATGCTGGCGGTGGGCGGCCTCGTGTTGGTCGTTTCGCTGCTGTTGACCGCCGGCATCCGCCGCTTCGCCATCGCTCGCGGCTGGTATGATCTACCCGACGACCCGCGCCGGGTCCACACCCAGCCCACCCCACGCATCGGCGGCGTAGCCATGTACGGCGCGTTTATGTTCGGCCTGGGCTTAACGCTGATCCCCGGTGTGATCCCGGCGCGGCTGGCGCCCGAACCCTGGCGCGTCGGCCTGCTAGCGCTCGGCGCGACGATCATCACCGCTGTGATGTTTGTGGACGACATTCGCGGGCTTAAACCCTTGCCCAAGCTGCTGTGGCAACTCGGTGTCGCGGCCCTGGTCATGCTGCCCGATCCGAACGCATCCTGCTTATACGCCCAGGATGATCCCCAGCACCTACACTGCATCCCCACCGGGGTGTTGATCAGCTTTTTCCAGAACCCCTTCGGTGACCAGAAACATCTGCAAATCCAGCTGATCGAGGGGCTGCTGCCGCTGGCGGTGGCCTTTACCTTTTTCTGGATTGCCGGCATGATGAACGCCGTCAATTGGATGGACGGCCTCGATGGGCTGGCCGGAGGAGTGAGCGGGGTCGCCTGCTTGGTGCTGTTCGGGGTCAGCCTGCTGGCGGTAGACGCACAGGGCAACCCTACGCCCCAGATCACAATTGCCTTCCTACCGCTGATCCTGGGCGCGGCGATCCTCGGCTTCCTGCGCTATAACTTCCACCCGGCCCAGATTTTCATGGGCGACAGTGGCTCAATGTTCCTCGGCTTCGCGCTGGGCGTGATCTCGATCATCGGCGGCGCGAAAATCGCCACCGCCCTGCTCGTGCTGGCGGTGCCGATCCTCGATGTGGCCTTTGTCATCATCTTCCGCCTTATGCGCGGCCACCCACCGATGCAAGCCGATCGCGGCCATCTGCACCACCGCCTCTATGACTTGGGCATGAGCCAGCCGCGCATTGCCTTGCTGTTCTACTTCGTCTGCCTCACGGTCGGTGGCGGCCTGTCGTTCCTGCCGCCCGGCAGCGGCCTGATCAAGCTGGGCGCGCTGGCGCTCATCGCCGTCCTGCTCGGCGCACTGCTGATCGTGATCAGTCGCCGGCAATTTGATCGCGCCCGCCATGAGCCGCCGTGACGAGTGTTGGGTGTTTAGTTACAGGACTTACATAGTATAGTGGACAGTGATTCTGCCCATAGCCCCTGCCAATCACCTAGCAACGGATGCCGTGCGTTCGGTACAACACTGAGGTGAAGCCACCGGCAGCGCACCCCGGCGGTGGCGATGGCCGGGGAGGCAACCCAATGAACAGCAACGAGTTGATTGCCTACATCTTCGGCGGCACTCCCCCCACCTTCGCACCGTTGGCGGCGCACTGGCTGGCCGACTCGCCCGCTTTCCAGACCTTCGCCGAGACCTACCGTGACAAGATCCGCAAAAAGGTGCGCCAAGTCCGCGATGAGGAGAGCAGCCGCGATCTCCAGGCCGAACTCGCCGTTGCTTGCTGGCTGCTCAAAGATCGGCGGGTGGCCCTCGAATATGAGCCGTATGCCGCCGGTGGCCGTGGCCCTGATTACGGGGCCGTCTGGCGCACCCACAGCCGCTTCACCGTGGAGGTCACCCGGCTGCGCGCTGTGTCCCTCACTCCCGACCTGGATGCCCTGGCCCCGCGTGTGGCCGGCACCATCAGCGGCAAGCTGGCCCAGCTACCGCCAAGCATCGCCAACCTGCTGGTGCTGGTCGCCGACAGTCCGGCCGATCTCGCGCCGATCTTGCACACGGGTCTCGCCTACCTGACCGCCCGCGCCACTGCGGACGATGATCCCTTCTTCGTCCGCCACGGCATCCCGGCGGCGCGCGACTACCGCCGCGCCATCGGTCGCCTCAGCGCCATCGCCATCCGGCCACCCACCCCGACCGCCGCGACCGCCCTCCTCTGGTGCCACGCCAACGCCCGCCACCCGCTGCCCGCCGACGTGGTCAAGCTCTTGCAAAAATAGCAGCCGCGCACCGATGGTGCGCGGCTGCCCAATCACAGGTGGCCCCGTGCCGCAGCTTACTTGCCCTGTGCCGCAGCGCCGGGCGGGGCAGCCGGGCCTACGGGCCGCCGGCAATAGCGCCAAAGACGATCTTGGCGATCTGGCCGCGGAAGGCGTTGACCCCGGCGCGATAGTAAGGCCGACTCGTGCTGTCACAAGGCTCGTCGGGCCGCGTACCGCAGGTATAGCCGCCGACCACGCCGCGCGCCGCGACCGTTTCGATAAACGAGTAAAAGGTGCTGCCGGGCGCGACATCGGCAAAGGTGCCACTCGGCGGGGTGAGCAGCGGCCAGCCCGCCGCCGCGGTCACTATCTTCGCCAGTTGGCCGCGCGTGACGTTGGCGGCGGGACGAAAGTAGGGCCGACTGGTTGCGTCACACGGTTCGTCGGGCCGCGTGCCACAGGTGTAGCCGCCGACTACATTTGCGTGAGCAGCGGCTTCAATTACGGCGAAAAACGTATTGGTAGGCAGCACATCGGCAAAGGTATGTTCGCCGGCGGCCGGCACGTAGGCCGGTACGGCAAACCCGTTGACCACGATCTTGACCATCTGCCCGCGCGTCGCCAGATTATAGGGGCGGAACGTGCCGTCGCTGTAGCCGCTGATCACCCCATGACAGCCCAGGTAGCTGACCGGGTTCCAGAAGTAGTCGGTCGCGCCCACGTCGCTGAAGCGGGCGCAGCCCACAGCCAAATCGCCGGGATGGGCCAGATCAAAGGCCGTCGCAGCCGCTCCGTAGTCGGCCCAGGAGCCGGTGCCGTTGTCGTAGTAGCTCCAAGCCAGTGCACCCGCCCAATTATTAGCGTAGATGCCCGCTAACAGTGCATCAGGCTGGTAGGCCGTCACCGCCCACGCGAAGGTATGCGAGGCGATGCCCGGATAGGTAGAGCCGACCGTATGCGCGCCGTCCAAATCGCGCGCCACCGCCAGCAGTGGGAAGCCCTCGTTCCAGCCGCTGGGGAACGGCCAGAGGATCTCGGCAGTGCCCTGGAAGCCCGCCGGCACTCCCGGCAGCCCGCCCAGTGATCCGACCCAGACCCCATGCGGCGGCACGACAATGCTAGTGTTCGTGTAGACCGGCGTACCACTGAGACTGTTGATCGTCAGCCAGAGGGTAATCGGCTGCGTGGCGTTGATGTTTTGCGCGGCCAATGAGGTCACGGAACCGCTGCCGTCGGCGTTCAGGCGGTGGACGAACGGGAAGTGGAAGCGCTGGTCGGTTTGCGCGCTGCCGGCATAGATCACACTGCTGGTATTCGCTAGACTACGCACTACTGCTGCCGGGTGCCCGGTCGAACTGATGATGGCCGTGCCCTCGAAGCCGCCGGTCAGCACCGCTTGCGGCTGCACTGCGGTTGATCCGTAGAGCGGCAGGCTGACCGTTTGCGTGGCGACGGCGCTGCCGGCAGGATTATAGTAGCGGATCGTATCCGTCACCACATCGCAGCAGGGATTTTGCAGGTAGATCGTCGGGTCGCCGTTGGTGCCCCAATTGCGGACGGAAGGTAGATCCACCTCACTACCATACGCTTGCGGTTCCGCGTTATAGGCATCACTGCCGGCCACGGGGTCCAGCAACTCAGCCACCGCCAGCAGCGGCGTATTGGACGTGATAATCGCGCTGCCGGTGAAACCGGGCGGCGGACCGGCGACCCCGCTGCCGCCGATCAGTGGATCGATGAGTGCCGAACCATGCGCGGCCAGTGCCAGCGTGTCCGTACTCGATAGCACCCCCGTTGCGCCGTAATAGTTGAGCGTCACCGTGGTGGTGTGGATGTCGGTGTTTTGCAGCGCAATGCGCGTGCGGAGGGTGCCGCTGTAGGCCACGCGCGGCAGCCACAACTGCGTGGCTGCCTGATCCGCCCCCGCGAAGGCGATCTGCTCGCCGGCGGTCAAGATGCCGGTCTGCGTGATCACGGCGGCCAACGGCCCGTTCGCCGTTAGGCGCGCCGATCCGCTGAAGCCGGCCGGCACAGCGGGCGCGCCGGTCCAGCCGCCGTAAGCCGGCACGGTGATCGTTTGCGTGGCCGTGATCAGACCGGCAGGATTATAGTATTCCAGCGTGGCGGTGTACGGACGAGTGCAGGCCGCTTCGTTCGAGGGCGCGTAGGCCGTGCAGATATAGCGCAGGTTGAGGTTGCTGTGTTCGCTGCCTAGTTGGCGCACGCTGGGCAGATAGATCGGCGCAGTGCCGCCGTGCGCGGGGAACTCACCGATCACCGTGGGCGCATCAAGCTGCGCCAGTGTACCGGTATAATTAAGCGTCACCGGATTGCCGTTGTTGTAGGGACTATCCATCCAGCCGTAATAGTGCGCGCCGTAGTAATCGAAGCCCAGCCCCTGCCAGAGACCTGCCGGGATATTCGGTGCGGTGCCCTGGAATTTGAGCGAGGCCATACCCACTGTCGCCAATTGACCGGGCGCGTACCTATGCACCGCCACGGTGAAGCGGCGGAAAAACGCCTGCATCTGCGCTTTATCCACCGCCATCGGCACCTGCGGGGCGGCCATACCGGTTTCGGCTGTGGGATTGAGCGTCCACTCCGGCTCGTTCATGATCTCCCAGCCGATAATATTGGGATCACCTGCATAACGCTGCAGTAGCGGGACCAGAGCGCGAGTGAAAAATGTATCTTGCGCGCCGCCGGTCACCGTATCGGTGATGATATTGCTGTGCCCACCGGCGTAGACGAGACACTGCTGTCCAGACGTGGGTTGCTTGCCGATGCCGGGCAGGCTCAAGGCGGGAGCCTGACGCGCCATATCCAGCCGGCGCAAAATGGCGCCGGCCGCATCACCCGGCAAGACGGCGGCACGGCTTTGCGCGGCCTGGAACGGTGCGCCGCCGCACAGCCAGTTGGAATTTTCCAGCGCTAAGAAGTCCCACAGCGACCAAATGATCTGGATGTTATGCGCGTGGGCGATACTCATGGCCGCATCCATGTGCGGGAAGAAGTCCGTGTCGAAGCCCGTGACCTTGCGCGTTGCGTCAAATTCCGGCGCGCCCCGTCCGTCGCCGAACAGCCACCAGCGTAATGTATGCACGCCTTTGGCCTGCATCTCAGCGAAATCATGGTCAATGGCAGCGGCATCCCAGGCGCTGCTGTAGAACCAGTTGCCGTCGCTGTCGCGCGCGGCCAACGTAGCGATATCGCCGCCATAATAGCGGTACTGCGGGTAATTCACGCCCGACAGGAAGTAGTTGCCGCCCTGTGCAGTGATACGGCTGCCGCGTGCCTGCTCCGGTACGTTGGGCGCCGCACCTACAGAGGCTAGCGACCCAATCAGCACCACCAAACTACACAGGCCAACCACTAGCAGCCGGTCCGCACGGCGGAACAGGCGGGTTAGAGTACCACGCATGACAAGACTCCTTTAAGAGGGAACACACCCT
The DNA here is from genome assembly GCA_038228295.1 of Chloroflexia bacterium. GTDB lineage: Bacteria > Chloroflexota > Chloroflexia > QHBQ01 > JAICKM01 > JAICKM01. The sequence continues at coordinate 46,219 of JBBRPH010000024.1, forward strand.
TTACAAACCAACAACCAACAGCCGGATCACTGTAAACCAATGCGTCTACTACAGTAACGGGTGAACCCGCATTCGGTAGTAAGTATACCGATTCGCTACGCAGCACGTCAAATAATAGCGTGCTTATGCGCCGGCAGGCAGCAAACAGGGCTGCCGCCCGCAGGCGACAGCCCCATCTCTGCGTGTATTCCTATGCCGGTCGCAGCCTGTTGGTGTCCTATGCGCTCGTCGGCGGCTGGACGGCGCTGGGTGCGCCGCAATTGCGGCAGAATTCCGCACCGGGGCGCAAGGTCGCCCCGCAGGTGGGACAGGGGAAGCTGCCGGCTATGGCGGATGGCGGATTACTGACTGCGATTTGTTCGGCCGCCGGTGTACTGCCGGCTGGAAAACGCGCCGGCATTGCGGCTGCGCCAGGGTCGGCGGGGCTGGGAGCGAAGCCGGGCGGCAGCGACTCGGCCCGAGCGGTGGCCGGCATCTGCGGGTGAGGGTCGCTGTTGGGCGGCGCGACAGGCGGGCCACCTTTATCGCCTCCATTGACCAGCGTAGTCAGCGTGGTTGCCACGCGCGGCAAGAGGCTGGCGAACTCAATCGGGATCGGGAAGACGATGGTCGAGTTGCGCTCAGTAGCGATCTCGGTCAGCGTTTGCAGGTAACGCAATTGAATCGAGGCTGGTTCCGAGCCGATGATGCGCGCCGCATTCGCCAGCATCTGCGAAGCCTGGAACTCGCCGTCGGCGTGGATGATCTTGGCGCGCTTTTCGCGCTCGGCCTCGGCCTGGCGGGCCATCGCCCGCTGCATCGTCTGCGGCAACTCCACGTCTTTCACTTCCACGATGCTCACTTTGATGCCCCACGGCTCGGTTTGCTCGTCAATGATCTTCTGCAGCTGCTGATTGATCGACTCGCGGTGGGCCAGCATTTCGTCCAGTTCCGACTGACCCAGCACAGCGCGCAACGTGGTTTGCGCGATTTGCAAGGTGGCACGCACATAGTCGGTCACGCGCGTCACGGCACGGCCCGGATCGATCACCTGAAAATACAGCACCGCATTGACGCGCACCGTCACGTTATCGCGGGTAATAACTTCCTGCGGCGGAATCTCGATGGTCACCACGCGCAGATCGATCTTCACCATGCGATCCAGCACCGGCATTAGGAAAAACAGGCCCGGTCCCCGTGCGCCGGCAAAGCGGCCCAAGCGAAAGATCACCCCGCGCTCGTACTCTTGCACCACGCGCACCGCCGAGGTGAAGATGAAAAACAGCACAATCACCACCGGCAACAACAAGGCCAAGATCGGGAAACCGTCTGTCATGGGAACACTCCTTCTAAGGTGTAGAAACGCTTAGACCTCTAACATCAAGGCTCGATACCCTGCTTGCACAAAATGACGATCCGCTGTTACGGCAGCAGTCAAGCCTCTTTCTTTCATAAGTACGAACGAAATGCAATCGGTAAGCCCCCAGTCCTTGTCCTGTCGAGATTCATAGAATTCCACACTGCGGGTAAAGAGGGATAAATCGACAAAAATGACATGGATGTTAGCAGTCGTATAACACCGCCGTACAAACCCAACTGCGTTCATCCTGTTCGTGCTTACCAAGCCGTCAGCTACCTCAGTTAAAACTGCACTTGTCACCCACACTTCTTGGGCCGCCTCTACATGAGGCAAAATCTTGAGTGCTTGTTGATGATAGTGATCGCGCCTGTTCAGCAATGCCTGCACAAAAACTGTGTCTAGCAGCAGCCGATCACTGCTCATAATTGGTTATCAGCCGCACGTTGGGGGTGCCGTGGATATAATGATCGTGTTCGATGCTCCAATCAGGCGGCGCATCTATTGTACCTGCTAGCCGCTTTAGCAAATCCCAGGCATCTCCTTCTAATTCAGGCGAAGCCTCTAGCGCCGGATGGACGGTGAGAATGTAGCGCGTATTGGGTTGCAAGTCCAGCGGCGTGTCGGGTTGGAACACCTGCCCATCAAATGTCGCGGTCACAATGCGGTCCATAGGGATTACCTCGCTATTTTGAATTACGCCTCGGCCAGGGGCACGGTGTCTATCGGCGCGGCGGGAGATGCAGGGCCGCCGGGGGCTACTAGCAGGGTCAGGCCGTCCATGCCCTGGATAACCACCGGCTGCCCAACGGCGGCGGTCCCGGCTAGGCTATGCGCCCGCCACAGCGCGCCTTGTGCGAACACCATGCCGTCGGGGGTCAGCGCCGTCCGCACCGGCACTTGAGTGCCGATCATACTCTCGCGCCCAGTAACCGGCTTGCGGCGGCGCGCCTCCACCCCTTTGTAGACCCCGAAGAAAAACACCGCACCGATGCTGCCGGCCAGCCCCGCGATAGACCAGAGCGACACCGTGGGTAGCCCCGGCGCTTGCGACGTGTCAATCAGTAACAGGCCGCCTAAGATCAGCGCCGCGATACCGCCCGCCGTCAGGATGCCGTGCGCGGTCATATACAAGTCGGCGATAAACAGGATGAAGGCGAAACCGATCAGCGCCACGCCGGTCAGGTTGACCGGTAGTTGGCCCAACGCCACCAGGCCTACCAATAACATGATCACGCCGGCTACGCCGGGGAAAATCAAACCGGGGTTAAATACCTCGGCGGTCAGGGCCAATCCGCCGAGCGTGATCAGCGAATAGGCCAGCGTCGAATTGGTCAGGAGTTGCAAGAAGCTCTCGATGTTGTTCATCGGCGCGTCCACCAGGGTCGCGCCGCGCAGATGCAGCGTCTGTGTGTTGTTCGCCACCTTGACAGTGCGCCCATCGGCCTGAGCCAGCGCATCGGCCAGCGTCGGGGCGATATAGTCCACGATATGCTGATCCACCGCCTGCTGCGCGCCTACCGCAACACTCTCGCGGATGGCGCGTTCGGCCCAGTCGGCGTTGCGCCCGCGCAATTCGGCGATGCTGCGGAGATGGGCGACGGAGAAGTTGGTCACTTTGCGGAGGAGTTCGGCTTCGCTGGTGCCGCTATTGGGCGTTTGCGTGGCATCGGGGCTACTGCCGCTACCGCCGGTGCTGCCCGCAAAGACCGGGTGGGCCGCACCGATACTGGAGCCGGGAGCCATCACCGCCAGATGGGCAGCGTAGGTGATAAACACGCCTGCCGAAGCGGCCCAGGCGCCACTGGGCGCAACATAGACCATCACCGGCACACGGCTGTTAAGGATGCCCTGCGTAATGCTCTCCATCGAGTCGAGCTGTCCACCGGGCGTGTTCAGTTCGATCACCAACAGGGCATCACCGGCCTGTGCCGCCGTATCCAGCCCGCGCTTCACATAGGCTGCCGTGACCGGGTTAACATCCGCCGCGAACGTCAGCACGCGCACCACCGGCGCAGCATCCACCGTGCCCGTCCTGCTGTGAGCGGGAACTGCGCCTTGCGCCTGCACCGCAGCCCAGGCACGAATCGGCGCGCTACCCAACAGCAGCAAATAGCCTCCCACCAGACACGTCAGGTAGAGCAAACGCAACACACGCATAGCCGGCTCCTTTCACACACCTCTATATACGGCGCGGGCTGGGCCGGCGTTGCGCGGCTACCGGGCAGTGGGCGCTAATCGCGGTTGGCGGGCGTATCCTCGCGGGCTTTCGCGCCCGCCTCGATCACCGACGCGCCGGCCAGCAGTGCGTGCGGCTGATTAGCCGGACTGGGGGCTGTCCCGTCGGGGGCCGTTTGCGTTCCTGGTGCGTTCAGCACGCGGGCGTGGCGCTGCTGATAGCGCAGTCCCAAGCCCGCTACGAGCAACACCAGTAAGCCGATGCCGACAACCGTGGGCACCACACCGATTAGGTCAGCCAACGCCCCAGCGATCACTAGCGGGACAATCAGGATAATGTTGGAAACGGTATAGAAAGCGGCGAACACGCGGGCCCGGATCGTCTCCGGTGCGCGTTCCTGCAAAATCGTTTGCGCGGGCACCGAGATGAACGAGTTGGCGATACCGAGGATGAAGGCCATCAGGCCGATGATGACCTGAGCGATCAATACCGGCGGGTTCGGCTGGCCGATCAGGTGTGCGCCTAGCTTCAGCAGATCATAGATCGAGACCAGGATCAGCAAGCAAACGGCGGCGACGGCCATGCTGTAGTTGATAATCAGCGCCCGATTGCGCTCCGTGGCAAAGCGGCCCACCGTGGCTACGCCCACAATCAGGCCGATACCGCCGGGCACCAGAATGAAATAGAGGTGTTGCGGGTCCACCCCAAGCACCGTCTTAAGGAACCGCGTTGCTACAACCGCAACCATCATAAAGACCGCGATAGCCACCGACCAGTAGATAATGGCGATCATCAGCGCAGCATCGGCACGAATAAAGTCCCAGCCTTCACGCAATTCTTCCCAGGTTTCGCGCGCTTTCGTCTGAAGGCTCTCCTGCCTGCCGGCGGTTTCCGCCTCTACCTCGTCCTCCGGTTCCACATTGGGCAAGCGCCAAGTCAGGAAGGCACAGAAGACGTAAATGCCGAACAGAACCACATAGAGCCAGCGGAATTGGAGCAAACCGAGCAGTAGCGGGCCGAGAAAAACGAAGCCCAGCAATTGTGAGACCGTAAGCGTCAGGTTAAACAGCGCATTAGCGGGGATTAATTTATTGCGCGGCACTAGCAACGGAATCATCGTTGCCTCAGCGGGCGCGAAAAACTGGCTGACAGTAGAGAAAATCAGCGTGTTGATGTAGAGGATAGGTAATACAAGCGCCGGATCAAATTTATCAAACACCACTGTTAAAATGTAGAGTAGTACCGAGATACCACGTGCCACATTTGTAATGACTAGCATCCACTTTTTCGATTGCCGTTCAACGATCACGCCGGCGATAGCGCTGAACAGAATAGCAGGCAAGGTGAAGGAAACCACGACCCCGGCGGTGGCTGTGGCGCTGTTGTTGGTCAATTGGGCGACTTGCAGCACTAAAGCGTAGTTGATGATCTGCTGGGCCAGTTGCGAGAACAGTTGAGCCATCCAGAGGAACAGGAAGTTACGATTTTGTAGGACGGCCCCAAACCCCGACCCGCCGCTATCGGTCGAATCAGGTGAACTGGACATAGGAATGGCTTCAGCCATAGGTAGCTACCCTTTATGCCTCACTTAGGTCAGATTCCCCGCCGGGGCAGCCTCTTCACGCGATAGCAGGGTTTTCACCCGGCGCTCAAATAGGCTGCGCGCCAGCATCACGCTATGTCCGCAGCCTATACACACCATACGGATGTCGGCTCCGGTGCGTTGCACCCGCCAATCGGAGCTGCCGCAGGGATGCGGCTTCCGCAAGCGGTATACATCGCCCAAGCGAATATCCAGCACTGCCATCAGTCGGCTCTTTCGTCACATGATACACGCCCCTCGCGGGACGACCAATCTGCGGTTATTATACCACAATCCGAGAGCATTGCCGATTGTGATCGCTCCATTGGGAAGTTCGATGCACGCTGTTAGGACCACAGGCTGAAGAAGCCGGACTAAATGATGAAAAGCCGCCTGCTATAGTGTAATGCACCTCAACAGGCGGCTTTACCAACTCTGGTAGCAGTCTACGCCCGACATACATCTACAGCCTGCGCAGCGCAGGAGCTAGACGGTCGGCGTGCGACGCAGCAGCGTCAGGCCGGCAGCCAGCGAGAGCAGGCCGGCGCCCAGCAGCAGCAACCACCCCGGCAGCGCATCGGCTGCGCCGGTCTTGGGCATCGTGCCGCCCATCATCGCCACCGGAGTCGCAGTCGCCTGCATCATCATAGCCGTAGTGGCGGTCGCCATCGGCGTTTCAGTCGCCGCAACTGTGGCGGTTGCCGCCGTCGTCGCGGTCGCTGCTGTGGTCGCCGTTGCAGCGACGGTGTTGGTCGGGGCGGCAGTTAAGGTCGGCGCTTGTTGTTCAACGAGCGCATAACCGATCAAACGCTGATCGCTCGGCGTGTTCGGCGGGAAGATAGTACCCGTCGGCATAAAGACGTTGATCGCAGCGTTGCTGGTGTTGGTCACACTCAGATCGCCGTCGCCGTAGAACGCATTCTTCGGGTCGGTACCGGCCGGGGTCTTTAGGGCCACTTGCACGGTTACGGTCTTGGCGGTCAAGGCATCAAGCAGCGAAATCGCGCCCGCCGGGTCCACCGGCTTGTTGGCGGCCACTTTGCCCGCATCTACGATTTCCTGTGCTATCACATGATCCGGCCGATGCCAAGTGCCGTCAGATAGATACCACATCGCCTCTTCGGCCTGGCGCGAATTCGCATCGTTATCGAAGTAGCCTTTGCTGATGGCGTAGTTTAGGGAAGCGCGCATCTGGTCCTGAGCCAGCGCGTTCGGCGCGGCGCTGGTGCCGGGGAACGGCTTGCCGAAGTCAATGCACAGCCCGCGCACGCGCAGTTTGGCTGTCTGGCCGGCAGGGATTTGCAGTGTCTGGCCGCCGGTTTGGCCCGCCGGCTCGGCCAGCGTAGCGACGCTGCTGAGGAACACGCTGAACAACAGCGCGGACAGTGTGAGCAGGCTCACACCAACCATTTTGCGTAGAGATCGGGTCATGGCGAGGATCCTCCTGAAGTTACGTTTTGAAGTGACAAATGCAAATACGCATCACACAAACCCCTATAGTTAAGCGCTCGGCACGCCCGACAAAAGGGGTAACTGAACCGAAGAACCTCAGGGCAATAATCATGCCAGTATTACCTATACCAGAAGAACACGATAATGCAGAATGCCCAACTAGCCCAGTGGGCGACTACGTGCCAAGCCCACGCGGCGCGGATAGCCGGCCGGTGTCTCTGCGATCTTGGGCAGGCCGATAATGAGCCGCTCCTCCGCATCATCCGGGAGGCGATAACGGAACACAGCCGGTGGCCCGCCGCCCAGATGCGCGACGGCACGCTCCGCCGCCGCCAGTTCGGCGGCTAGATCACCCTTTTTTGGCGCGCAGAGGATGCCCCCCACGCGACACAAGGGCAGGCCGTATTCGGCCAGCACCGGCAGCGCGGCTACCGCGCGCGCTGTCGCCACCGCATAGCCGGCGCGGTAGTTCTTATCCAAGCCCAGCGTCTCGGCGCGTGCCGTCAGCACTGTTGCCCCGCGTAAATCCAGCGCAGCTACGACCGCCTGCACAAAGGCGGTCTTTTTGCCGATTGAGTCCACTAGGGTCAACGGCAGGGCGGGCCACAGAATCTTGAGCGGCAGCCCCGGCAGCCCCGCCCCCGTGCCCAGGTCCACGAATGCGGATTGCGCGGATCGCGGATCGCGAATTGCGAACAGGGGATCTCGATCTTCACCTTGAAGGGAGGGGTTGGGCGGGTGCGGTTGGGTGGGTGCGCGGTCCCAAGCGATCAGGGCGGCCGCGACGGCCAGTGAGTCCACGAAGTGGCGCGTCTGCACACTGGCCGAGGCCGTGATTGCGGTGAGATTGACGCGCGTGTTCCAGTCCACCAGCAGATCGTAATACGCCTGGAAGCGCGCCACCTGCCCCGCATCTAAGATCAGCCCCAACGCCGCCGCGCCATCCACCAGCAGATCCATCATGTGTACTCACATTTCCGTATGCTTGCCGTTTCACGATTAACGGGCTTCCACCAGATACGGCGTGGTCTGCAACGCGGCCAAGTCCGCCGCGCCGATGCAGAACATGGCGATGCGCAGTTCAGCGATTAGTTCGCGTCCGGTCTCTAGCGCGGCTTCGGCAGAAACGGCGGCGGCTTCCAAGAACGGCCGCGCCAGCCCGCCCAACGTCGCGCCCAGCGCCACAGCTTTCGCCAAGTCCACGCCGCTCCGCAGCCCACCACTAGCGAACAGGTGGCGGCCCGCCGGCACTCCGGCCGCCGCCACCAAGCGTAGGCTCTCGGCGGTGGGGATGCCCCAGTCGCGAAAGGCTTCGGCCACCCGCCGCCCGCTCGGTGTGGCAGCGCGATGCGCCTCCACCTGGCTCCACGAAGTGCCGCCGGCGCCGGCCACGTCAATCGCCGCCACGCCCGCATCCCACAGGCGCGCCGCCGTGCCCGGCGCGATGCCCCAGCCGACCTCTTTGGCGATCACCGGCACCCCGTCGGCGGTCAGCGCCCGGCACACGGCCGCGATGCGTTGCGCCAGCCCGCCAAAGCGGGTGTCGCCGGCCGGCTGCACCGCTTCTTGCAGCGCGTTGAGGTGCAGGATCAGCGCGTCGGCCCCGATCATCGTTACAGCGCGGCGACACTCGTCCACCCCCCAGCCGTAATTGAGTTGTACCGCGCCTAGGTTCGCGAATACCAATGCGTCGGGTGCCCATTCGCGCACGCTATAGGTGGCGGCCAGTTCGGGGTGCAGTAGGCCCGCGCGCTGCGACCCCACGCCAATCGCCAGCCCCAAAGTCTGCGCCGCTGTTGCCAAGTTGCGGTTGATTGCTGCCGATTGATCGCTGCCGCCCGTCATCGAGCTGATCAGCAAAGGCGCACCCAGCCGCCGCCCCCACAGCGTGAGGCTAGGGTCCACCGCAGCCAGGTCCAATTCCGGCAACGCCTGATGTAAAAAGCGGTAGCCGCTCCATCCGGCCGTCAACCCAGTGCCTTGCACATCCTCTTCCAGGCAGATGCGAATGTGGTCACGTTTGCGCTGTTCGATACTCATCGGCTTACTCTTGCATAACCAGCGGTGGCTCGCACGCCGGCAGGTTGAGCGCCCGTCGGCGTCGCCCACTGCGCGTTCCGCTGATCGTGCGGATCACAGCCACCAACCAGTAGGCATTACCGGCCCAACCAGTATACTTGGCACCGCCGATCACCGCTATGGCGATAGACAACAGCCCCAGACCTGCGCTCATCACGAAAAACTCAATACTCTCGCGGGTTTCAACCAATTCCAGCGCATTCAGGTCCAGGGCCACTCGTTTGCGGTAGGCATAACTATAGAGCAGAGCAAACAGTAGATGGACCGCCATGTAGCCGACGCCAAAGATGATCATCAGCAGTGGGCCTTGCGCTTCGCTCACCGGCGACTCAATCCGCCCATCCGGTAAGACTACATCCGGGTTAAAGCCCGTGAAGCCCATACTGAATAGTATAGAGTTGATCGTCAAGCTGAAGACGAACTTGAGTGGGTAGATGTAGAACAGGATCACGAACAGCAACACCGCGTTCAGCGTGAGCGTGAGCGTGTCTGTAAGACCATAGCGGCGGAAAAAGCGGTAATGCCAGTACCAGACTAGCGTCAGCAGGGCGAACGACACGCCAAAGGCGGCAAATCCGCGCATGATCACTAGCAGTTCGTCGAGGGTCTTGGGTACCTCCAACGATACCACCAGCAGGGTGACGGCAAACGCGAACACCGCATCGCTGAACCCTTCAATGCGCGACACCTCGCCGCCGCGCCAGCGGAAATCGCGTTCACGGCCCAGACCGTTTTCGGCTAAAGTCTTTCGTAGCATCTCACTTCCCTACTAAGTAGGTAAACGGACCGAGTTCGTAGATTTTCCAGGCTCAGATAGCTATAAAAACTACGAAGTTGCGCCATACGGCCACTTAGCCGCCGGAATGTGGGCAACGCAAAATCGGCACAGCGGTACTATAAACAGCGCCTGCTAACGCCATCGAAGGGTCCGCAGCCGGGCCGTCGCGCCCTATCATAACACGCACCTCAGTCCGAAAGCAACGTCCCCGCCGATCTACACGACCAGCGGGGACGCTAATTCAGCATTCAGCACTCCGTCACGCGCCGGCAGCGACCACCATGCGCCCGGCGTAGAGATCGGGGAAGCCCGCACGCACCTCGCGCAGCAGACCGTCAGCGGATAGATTGAAGCGGTCACGCCAATAGCCCACCGGACCGTGATCCACGAACAGGTCGGGCAGACCCACCACCTTGACCGCAGGCGCGGCTTCAGCGCGAGCGGCAAAGAACTCCAGCACCGCACTGCCGAAGCCGCCGGCCTCGACATTCTCTTCCACCGTCAGGAAGCGGCTGTGCGTGCGGCTCAGGGCGGTCAGCAAATCGGTGTCGAGCGGTTTGACGAAGCGGGCGTTGACTACCGTCGCCTGAATGCCGTCGGCAGCCAGCCGTTCGGCGGCTTCCTGGGCTACGCCGACCATCGGTCCGTAGGCCAGCAAGACCAAGTCGCCACCCTCGCGCAGCACTTCGGCCTTGCCGATGGGCAGATCGTGCAGTTCCGTATCCATCGTTACGCCCAGGCCGTTGCCGCGTGGGTAGCGCACTCCGGAGGGGCCGTTGTGACGCATCCCCGTATAGACCATGTGCTGCAATTCGTTCTCGTCTTTCGGAGCCATCAGCACCATGTTCGGGATGGGGCGCAGGTACGAAATATCGAACACGCCCTGGTGCGTGCGCCCGTCATCGCCGACCATGCCGCCGCGATCCATGGCGAAAAACACCGGCAGGTTCTGGATGCAGACATCGTGGATCACTTGATCGTAGGCGCGCTGCAAGAAAGTGCTATAGATCGCCACGCAAGGGCGCATCCCTTCGGCGGCCAGACCGGCTGCGAAGGTGACGGCGTGTTGCTCGGCGATACCGACATCAAACATCCGGTCGGGAAACTCACGCGCGAAGCGGGTCAGGCTGGTGCCGTCAGGCATGGCCGCCGTAACGGCCACCACACGCCCATCTTCGCGGCCCATGCGGGTCAGCGTGTCAGCGAACACATCCTGGAACTTGGGTGCGGTCACAGCCGGCGCACCGGCTTTGGCCGGCTGCGGCAGGCCGTGCCATTTCACCGAATCGGCTTCCGCCGCCACATGGCCCTTACCCTTGTTGGTGATCACATGGAGGAAGACCGGCCGCGGCGTATCTTTCGCCTGCTCTAGTGTCTCGACCAGATCGGCGATGTTGTGGCCGTCAATGGGGCCGATATAGACCATACCCAGCTCTTCCCAGATCATGGTCGGGATGACCCACTCTTTGACCGAATTCTTCATACGCCGACCCGCCGCCAGCAGGGTCGGACCGCCCGGCACGTCTTGCAGGGCGCGTTCGGCGTGCGCTTTGATGTGGGTGTAGCGCGGGTCGGTGCGGATCTGGTTGAGGTATTTGGACAGCGCACCGACGTTGGGTGCGATAGACATCTCGTTGTCGTTGAGGATAACGATCATCTTGGTGCCCAGGTGGCCGACGTTGTTCAGCGCCTCAAAGGCCATGCCGCCGGTTAATGCGCCGTCGCCGATCACCGCCACGACATGGTTCTTGCCGCCGGTCAGGTCGCGCGCCACAGCCATACCCAGCGCCGCCGAGATCGAGGTGCTGGCGTGGCCCGCGCCGAAGCAGTCATGCACGCTCTCATCACGCGACAGGAAGCCGCTTAGGCCGCCCAACTGGCGAATCGTATCCAACCGAGCGCGCCGCCCGGTCAGGATCTTGTGCGGATAGGCTTGGTGGCCCACATCCCACACGAGGCGATCCCAGGGGCTATCGAACACATGGTGCAAAGCCACTGTCAGCTCCACTGTACCCAGGTTCGAGGAGAAATGGCCGCCTACCGTCGGAATGGTCTGGATCAGCAGGTCGCGCAGCTCCTGCGCGACCTGGTCTAATTCGGCTATTGAGAGATTTTTTAGGTCAGCCGGATCGTTAATCCCGTCCAACAATTGAGTCATGAGTCTATATCCAATCACTAGCAGCAAGTAGCAGGGCTTGACCTATCGCCAGGACACGTGTCCAGGGCAAGCACCGCCTGCAATGTTACCAAAAGCCGACACCGGATGTCAACGAGCGCCACACCCCGGCCATATCCTATATAACGCGCAAAGCAGTCCAATCTTACACGGTGCTCCCAAATGCGCCGCCGGCAGACTTTCCCTAGTTATATTTTACTACTTATTGAAACTTTAAGCAAGATGTCAGGCAAAGATGGTACAATTGGGCTATGTCACAACAGTACGCCCGCTCACAGGGGCTTTTAGCACGGTGCTAATTACTTCCGATGGTGTAACTATATGCAGGCGAAGTGTTCACCAATAGCATATTTCCTGCTCACCCACCCGCCCGCTCATGCTTTAGGTCAAAGCGTGGGCAGCAACTCCGCCAACCGGGCGGCCAGTGCGGGGCGCAGCGGTTGCGGTTCATACCAGGGCCAAGCGCGGGCCAGGATCTCGCTGGGTGCAACCCATACCGGATCGCCGGTGTGGAGTGGATCGGGGCCGAGGCCCGCCGAGTTGGGCACAGCGGTGACGGTGCGCTTATTGCCCAGGCGCACCGTCCAGCCGTCCGGGCCGGCGCGTAAAGCTACGCCGCGCGGCCAATGGCCCACGATCAACGCATCCTGCACAGCCACCAGATCGCCCGGCAAGAGATGAGGTTGGGTGGCCGCCAATGCCGGGCCGAGCAGCAGGCTCCACTCAGTACCGTCGGACGCAACCACGGCATAGGCGAGAATCTGCACCTGGCGCATCACTGCGGGGATCAGTACGCCGGGATCGGGTAGGTTCGTCATGGGCGCGGAGCCAAGCGGCTGAACGCCTGAATGCGCCCATTGCCGCTGTCGCTCACGTAAACCAGCCCTTCGGGACCGACGGCCACCCCCACCGGCTGCAAAAACTGGCCCGGCCCGCTGCCCGGCGCGCCCACGCGATCCACCCGTCCACCGGCCGTATCCACCACAGTGATCACGCTGCGGTCAGGGTCGGTCACATAGAGCAAGTTGCCGCTGATCGCCAAATTAGATGCGCCGAACGAAGTGCCGATACCTACCGCCCAGCTCTTGCGGATGGTGTCGCTGGTAGGGTCCAGTTGCACCACGCGGCCCAGCAAATCGGCGACGTAGAGCAGGCCGTCCGCGCCGACCACCACATCCACCGGCTGGTTCAGCCCGTTGCCGGGGCTATGGCTACCGCTATACGCAGTCTGGAACACCCCCTCCGTCGTGTACTGCCAGATGCGGTTGCCCGCCGGGTCCGCGATGTACACCGCACCATCCGGACCGACCGTCAAGCCTGCCGCGCTGGAGGGTTGTAACTTCACAACATGATCCAGCGTACCGTCGGGGTTGAAGACCTGCACGCGGTCGGGATCGGGCGCTTCCAGCACGTAGATTTTGCCGCCGGGACCCACCGCCACATCTTCGATGGTGCCGAATTGACCGGGTGCCGTGCCCGCCGTGCCCCAACTGCGCACGGTATTGCCGGAGGCATCCAGGACCACGATCTGGTGCCGGTCGGTGGCACCGATGTAGATCAGACCGTTGCCGTCCGCCGCTAGGCTATGCGCGGTACGGACCGCAGATGGGGCGGCCAGGATTTTGCTCGGCACCACCGGCACCGGCGGATCACCGAGCGGCGTAGTAACGGGCGGCGGCTCCAATCCGCTACCCACCGGCCCCATGCCGCCGGCCGCCGCGTGCAGCACCGTGCCGTCAAGCAGCGTGCGTGTGCCTGCGGGCGGGGTCCAGAACAGTTCTAGGGTGCCCTGCCCGCCGGCATAGGCGTAGGTCACAGCGAAACGGTGCGGGCCGGCGGGCAGGGTAGCCTGCCCGGTGACGGAGCGCACGCTGGGGTCTGTTTGATGATTACTGATCACCGGGTTGTCGTCTATTGTGACCTGCGTGCCGCCGTTGGCATAGGTCTCAAAGGTATAGGCACCAGCCTGGGGTGCGACCAGGGTGCCGCTCCAACGCCCCACCAGCGCGCCGGTTTTGAACGCCGTGGGTGCGTCGCGGAAGCCCAGGAAGGGATCAAGGCGGCGCTGCAAGACCGGTGCTGCGTTCACGCCCACCGGCTCCGGCCCCCATAGGTTGATGCTGAACGGCTGGATCGTGCCGAGCAGCGCCGCGCCCGGCCCGTTCCAGAGGAACTGCGGTCGCACCAGCGTGAACGCTTGCCCGCCTGCCGACCATTGCAGGCTAATATGGGCCGCAGCGCTAGGCAGCACCCCTCGTAGTTCGACCTGATGAATGCCGCGCGCCAGGATCACCTCACCGACGCCAGGACCGGGGGTGCCCGTGGTGGTCAGTACGGACGTGCCGTCAATCTGCAGGCTGCCGCCCGCCGCGCTATCGAGATGGAAGCTATAGCGACCGTATTCGGGGGCCACCAACCCGCCACTCCAGGTAGCTTGCACGGGGTAGGTCAGGCCGCTGGGTGGGACCAGGCGCGTACCTAACGCCGCCTCCTGCCGCTCGATGGTCGGGCCGGTGGCCGGCGTGTAGTGCGCCGACAACTGCCGCCGCGCCGCCAGCACTTCGCTGGGGATCTGATAAGCTGTGAAGAGTATGCGCCCATTGGCCGGCGGGCCGTAGTAATAAGGCTGGGCATGGCCTTCCGGGTAGTAGTCGCGTAGCGCCCTCAGGTAGTGGGAGTTGAGATCCCAGACCAAAAATACTACGTCACGGTCACCGGCATCCAGTATCGGCAGATCATTTGCCGCGTTCGCCAAGTCGGTGCCGTCGGTGCCGTGATTAAGGAAGCGGTTGACCCCGTGACTCCAGAAGATCAGCGGCGCGCCGACATCATAATAGAACGGGCGCGGGCGACCGGCGGCCTGCGCGACATTATTAGTATCGCGCACAAACGCCGCTTGCCCAGTAACTTCGCTGAACGGCAAAGGGGTGACATAGTGAATAAAGTAGTCGGTGAAGTTCTGCACGCCCAGCGTCGCTAACAACGCGGTGGTCACGGCAACCGCCGCCCCCTGGCCTACCCATTGCCAGGCGCGCTGCCGGCCTAACCGACCCACCAGAAGCACAAACTCTGCGCTTAATTTGTTGACCGGCAAGGCGGCGAAAATTGCCATCGCGGGGATGATACCGATGATGCGGGCCATATAGGGTGCGTCAATCGTCAGCACGCCGCCGGCGATCAGCGTGGACCAGAACCAAATAGATAGTAAACCGAAGCGCGCATCGCGCCAGCGCCAGAGCGCCCAGGCAATGCCGATGATCAGCAGTGCGGCTTCAATGGGTTTGGTCACTGGCGCACCGGTAAACGTATAAACCGAACTGGCATCAAAGCGGTAGGTGAAAATAGATAGAGTGTTGATGGTTTGCCCCCACAACGCACGCGCCCAAAAGCCGTCCGGCATCACCCGCACACTGAGCGGAGTCTGTTCAAACACGAGGGGCGAGAAGGGATACACATCAGTGAGGCGCGGCACGCGCAGGCCGAGATACAGCGGTGTGTGGGTTGCCCCGTGCTGCTGCACCATACGGCCCTCGTTGCCGGGGTTGAAAATCAGCTTTTCGTTGGCGCGCCCATTCAGCACAGTGCTGTTGTCGCTCAGGTAGGCGGCAAACGGCGTGGCCGCGCACACGCAGGCCGTCAGTAAGATGATGATCTGCGGAATATAGAGTAACACGCCACGCACTTGCGCACGCACGGCCTGCCCGACCGCACGCAGGCGGGGCAGCGTGGGAGCCGCACGGTGGATAGCCGCGTATGTGCCCGGTAGGCGCACTAAAGGTAGCAGCCCGAACAGATAGACCAGCGCCCCAACAACCACAAAGGGATTAAGCCGCCCACCATTGTAGAAATACAGACCGAGCATAAAACCATAGCCGGCCAACACCCAGTCTAGTAGTCGCCGGGTTTGTAAGCCGCGGGTCAGAAACAGAAAACCGAGCGTGAGCGACAGCGGCGCGGTGATGTTGCTGAACTCGGCGCGCGTGAAATGGATCGTGACCGCCGAAATTGCCATAAATAGGCTCGCGATAACGGCGGTGCGCAAGCCAAACCAGCGGCGCACTAGCAAATAGAAGGGGATAACCATCACGGACCCGGTCAGTGTGGAAAACGCACGCACGCCACCTAGCCCAGTGCCGAACACCTTCATAGCCAGTGCAATGCCCCAGTAATAAAAGTTGGGTTGGGCAAACCAGCCGGTGCCGAACAGCGGCGCGTTGTGTCCTTCGAGGATATTGATTGCGTCCATGCCGGCTTCGCCTTCGTCACCATGCACGCCCATGAACCAGTCGTCAAGCCGGTAGAGACGCAGGGCGAAGGTGAGCAGCACGATACTGAGGAAGAGCAAGGTTTCGGCGCGCCGCGAGAGCCGCCAATCGGCGTGGTCTTCGGCTTCCTGTAGGCCGGCATCGGCATCGGCTCCCAGACGGGGGCGGTGGCCGACAAAGGCGACCGCTAGCAGCACCATACTGGCCGCCCAGCCCAGGCCACCGGGCACTGAGTCGTAGGATGCGGCGCGAATGAGTTGCGTGCTGTAGAGGTTGAGGCCGAGCGCGCCGAGTGCGAGCATATAGCGCGGCACCATACGAAGCGCCGGCCGGCGCGCTAACAGGCCGGGGTGGGCTGCCGCAGTGAGCGCGGCAACCGGCGCGCGTTCCGGCGGCAGGCGCAGCAGGCTTTTGTTGCGGTAGGTGCCCAGCCAGGCGATGAGCAGCACGGCCAGCGCCAGGGCATACCAATGGATCGCCGAAAGGATCTGCCCGTCTCCCACCCGCCGCTGAGCGTAGAGCGCCAAACCCACACCGAGCGCGCCCAGGACGAACGCCCGCGCATGGACCAGCGGCGGGCGCGTGAGGATCGCCCAGCGACCCCCGGATGGGGGAGGCCGATCCGGCACCGGATCGGCGGCGGGTGGCTCTGCTTCGGCAATTGGCGCAGCGGGGGGCACGGGCGGGGCCGGGGGCGGAAGAACGGGATCGGTAACCGGGGCGGCGGCAGGTTCTACCAGCGGTGGAGCAACTAACACAACACGGCGCACTCGGCGGATTTCGTTGTTTGCCGCAGCCGAATCGGCGCTGCGCTCCGTACTTGCCATTGCTGCTCCCTGCTGCTTGCGATAGAACCGGTTGCCGGCATTAATCTTACCACATCTACCCATGCTTATGCCAGCAAAAAGGCGGAGTGCGCTTGAAGCGCACCCCGCCTGCTACCCGCGCGCCGTGCGGCGGCTAGCGCTGCGTGATCGTGTAGTACACCATCTTGCTAATCTGACCGCGTGTCGCATTATTAGCGGGCAGGAAGCAAGGTACCCCACTGGGACACTGCGCGGCCGTGGTATAGCCGCCGAGGATGCCCTTCGAGTAGGCAGTCTCGATAAATTGGTAGAAGGGACTGGTCGCGGCGACATCGGTGAACTGTGGCGTGGTCGGGTTGAGCAGCGTCCAGGCTTTGGCAACCACCAGGATCTTCGCGATCTGACCGCGCGTCACCAGATTACCGGGCCGGAAGTACGGGCGGCGCGCCGCATCGCACGGTTCGGCGGCGCCCGTCGCCGGGTTCGTGCCACCGCAGTTGTAGCCGGCGACGGCATGATGGGCGTAGGTAGTCTCGACGAGCGGGAAAAAGATGCTGCTCGGCGGCATATCGGTGAAGCTATAACTACCGGTGGGCGTAGGGGTAACAACCGGCCAACCCATACCCAGCGTGACCATTTTCATGAACTGCTGGCGCGTTGTATTGTTGTAGGGCTTGAACGTGCCGTCACTATAGCCGGAGATGATGTTGAGGCACACCAAATACTCGACCGGCGTGTAGAAGTAGACGTTGGTCGGCACATCGCTAAAGCTCTGCCCGTCGCTGGCATAGGCACAGGTGCGCAGCGGCCCGGTGATATTGTTGCTATAATCCGGCTCTGGGTACAGATTAGTGTTGCGATCCACCCAACCGTAGACATCGTAAGACCCCGTATGCGGGGGCAGCCACGAGGCCTGGACTACTACCTCCTGACCGGGTTGCAACGGTTGGCTCAACGTGATCGTGCCGAACGTATCACTAGGGTCGGCCGGCACCGGCGGGCGGGTGAGACCGGCGTAGAAGTCCACCTCTAGCCGCGTACCGGCCGGCACCGCCACCGTACCTACATTCATCACGCTCGCCTGCAACAGCGCACTCCGCCCGCGCACCAAGCGGAACGTACCGCTCGGCTGCGCCGCCACCTGCCGGATCACCAGATCCCCTCCCGTCGCACCGGGTGTAGGTGTGACCGCACCGGGCGTAACAGTGGCCGGCGGCGGATTACCCTCATAGTAGAGGCTAACCCAATTCAAAAAAGGGGTGCTGGTCAGTGCGCTATTATCGCGCGCTAATTCAACATGATATTGGAAATATTGACCCGAAAGGTTTGTTAAGCTGATAGAAGTGGTCTGGCTAATTCCCGGTGTGATAATTAGCGGTGACGAGTAGGTTGTGCCGTTAAAGCCGGAATCATTACTGAAGCGGTATTGGAAGGTGAGAGTGATGGGCTGGCCGGTCACCATACTGGTATTCAAGAGTAGGTTATAGAAAGGGCTGCTCTGCCTGTTGGTGTCTAGAGTACGGGAAGTGAAGACACCACTGGGAGCACGGGTTGATCCACCGGCTGCTGCGCAAGCCGTCTCGCCGTAACGGACTGAGGCTATGGGGTTGCCGTTGGAATCGGCCCCATCAATCACATAGAGCCAGCCGTCAGTGCTTGCTACCATTGTGTGGGCGTAGCGCGGTGTACCTAGATTGGAAGTATCATACCAGCCTCCGGCGAAATAGTCTGGAGCAGCAGAAAGCACCGAAGTCGCCACATTCGCCGTCAAGAGCCGATTTTGGTTGAGCGCACCGCCGCCAAAGTAGAGATTGCCACCGCACTGTGTAGTGCCGTAGGCAGTGCCGGCTGAGTAGACCAGATTTTGACCATAGTTTACATTGGCCGTCCAACTACTTAGTGCGCCGGTCACACGATCGGCGTTCGCGCTGATAACATTAGGCGCGGCCACGCCTAGCCCTACAAAACCGGTAGCGACGAACACTTTGATATTTGTGCCGTCACTATAGCTAGTGACAATATGGCCGCTTACACCTGAATCGTAAGGCGGAGGGAGATCCTGGAGGCTCGTCCAGGATGCTAAGGAGCCGTCTGCATTGGGGTGTGTGTAATAGACGTGTTGGCTAGCCGGCGGACTCTCGTGCTCTCCGCCGATGAGGTAGATGAAGCCGTGGACGGCAGTGGCACCACTATGAAGCAGGGACTCCGGTACATTCTGTGCGTCTTGTGTCCAGGCTGAAAGAGTTCCGTCTGTCGTGTTCACCGTGGCGCGGTATACTACATCACGATAGCTAGTACCGTCATAACCGCCCATGACATAGACCTGGTTGTTCACCGCTACGGCCACAGGACCAATCAATGCGACCGGCAACGATGTAACCGCCTGCCAGGTTGAAAGCGTGTGATTGGCCTGGATAGTGGTCACATAGGAGGTGGCGAGCGGCACCCCACCCGAACCGGCTCCTCCGAAGGCATAAATGTGATTGCCCACTACAACGCTGGCGTGAAAAAACCGGGCCGGCATACCACTGCTGGTGGTATCCGCCCATCCACCGGCCAGACCAATAGATTGCAGCGCTACTGATCCGTCATCAACCGGCGCTAATTCTGCGTGGTAGAGCGACCCCTGGTTGAAGTCGTTGATGGAGGTGTCGGTAAGCACCTGTAGTGAGTGAGGCGCGTTGCTGTTGGGGTTTCCGCCTTGCGCAAATATACCATCTGCGGTGAAGCTAATCCCCACTACGGTGAGCACGGCGATGAGGAGCAGGGCCGGTAGTATAAACTTACGGTTCATAGGGATCCCTTCTCTATAAGCTGAGTGTTAGAAGTGTGGTGGAGCTGGGGAGCCGGCGTTCACGGACGGTGAAGCGTAGTTTGCTTAGTTCACCAGCGGCTTATTGGGAAAGTATACCACACGCATAGTGTGTTACGCTAGAGGAGGTTTAATGCTTGTGCCTATGCAAGGTCGCGCCTTACAACTGACATTGGTAAAAAGGAGACCGGCGCGTACTTCTGTACGCGCCGGTCGGAAGGCGATCCTACGGACCAAGCTGTAAGACAGTCTGCCCGTCTCTCACAGCACGGTCGAGCCGGGGGCTAAAGGTGGCACGACCCGCCGCCCAGCCATAGCCCAAGAAATTACCTTTGAGGTCGTTTACATAGATGTTATTGCTCGCTGTACCACCACAGCAGTGCTGACTGGTAATCTTATATGCGACCGCATCCACAACGTGGTAGTACTTCTGCCCATTGTTAGCGGTATAAACGGCATCACTGACCGGGATCAGCACCGACCATTGGAAAGCACCAGCTTGTTGGATGGCTTGTACATCAAGATAGTTGTTAGGTATCGTTGGAAGGGGCACAGGCCTTTGGGTTGAGGTGCCTTTGATCCAAATGCCTGTCGCATTAATGTCACCGGGAACACCATCAGAGCCAAGCGGAATATTGTGCTGATCAGGCACCCTTGCACCCGGTGGTTGGTTCACACCCTGGTCCGCATAACCCTCAAACAGTGTGACATCAGAGGGTGTAAAGCCGCGAAAGAGGAAGCAGCTAAAATCATTGATGTTGGTTGCGTTTTGCCGACAGTCTGTGCCGTCTGTCGCCGCAGCGTTGTAGCTCAAGTTCGCCCAGTTGCTGGTACGGGTTGCTTGATCTATTCCCACCCCATTAAGGCTGTTCAGGCTAAATAAGGTGGTGTTGATCTGCGTGGTGAAGACCATAGTAGGTGTAACTAGGGTCATCGGCCACAGGATCGGTTGTCCTAAGTTAGCGCCTGCGTTCTTCGGCTGCGGGACCGGAGCAATTGCCCCAGCCGAACCCATACGGATGCCGGCATGGGCATCAGCGGTGACGCTGTTGATCCCGATAATGCGGGCGAAATATGTGCCGGCCGTCGAAGTGGTCTCTGCCCAGAGCCCCGCCGCGCCATAGCTATTGGTGCCGGAGCCACTGGCAAAAGGTATCAAACCGAGCCCTTCACCTACTCGCGCATCGTTCCCGTAAACCTTCCCGTCGGCATCAAGGTAGCGCAAATTCATTGTGCCACTCAATGTGACCGTATTCGTATCTATGGTATTGCTGTTAATGCTCGCCGCCTGTAGCGCCTGCACCATTACTAGTTTAATCTGGTTGCTCTCGAACGCCGTCAGTTCGCGGACTTTCGGCGTACAAGGATCAGTACTGGGATCACAAAAACGGTGCGAAGGACTTAGAAAATATTGGTTCATCTTAGTTACGCCGGCAATCACTGCGCCATCCACCGCGTTCTGTGCATTACGTCGTTGAGCATAAGCGTTACCGCCGTCTATCGCTAGCGCCACCAGCGCCACCAGCGCCAGCAACGCGCCGGCGATGATAACGATAGCCTGTCCCCGCTGCTTACGTCCAGTTATATGCCTTATCATGATGTGTTCCCTCCCCAATACATAGTATCAGAAACGCAGAGGAGCCAAGCTGCCCTGTCAAGCTCCAGACAGTGTTGCTACCTACAATCCCCTTATGGACAGAAGACCGAACTCGTTGTTGAGCCTGCCGTAGTAAATCGGCTGCCGCTAACTCCGCCAATCGAAATCTGATTAAACCCTAGCAGCGCGGGCAAAAATAAATCATCCATAGTGTAAGTAGCTGAAACGCTGAAGGGGGCGCCTAAACACCGGTGACGCTTATCCACATCAACCACCACAGCAGCGTCGGACACATGAGCCGGATCAATGATCATGCCGAGCGAGCGTGCCGCTACCTGTTGTGCTCGCCGCTGGAAGGTCGCGTTATCCGGTGTACCAGGCGGGCGACCCCCCCCATGTGTATCTTCAGTAATATCGTTATCGGGGTAGAACGCCAGGATCGTAGCCGCCTCACCGGACATATTCAAGACTACTACATAGGTATAGAAAGCTCGTCCCAAATCTACCGCCCCCGCCAGCAGCATGGCAACTAGCAAACTACCCAGCGCAAACTCGACTACACTCTGCCCTTTGCGGACGCGGCGTGTTTTTAGCGTCATTTGTTGTAGTGGCTTCATCTTATCAGACCTCATGGGCTTGGCTCCCCATCTGGGCAGGTAACTGGTTCAACAATCCGCTCTTCATGCGCCATGATCGTGCGCGCCGACACCATCTGGAGCTTGATTGGCCCGAAATTACTCAATAGTGGACTTAAAAAACTCATTGAGTAACTTGCCGTCACCACTACCCGATCAATACCTGGGTTAAATTCGGGTGGGGTTGTCAGGGATTTTGGAACTGTGCTATCGCCATGATCAAAGCCCACTTCAACATTCAATATTTCAGTCTGTGTATCGGTTATTGGTCGCTGAGTCGGAATCAGCACTGTCCGTGCACGCGCCTGAGCAACGATATTACATGGATTATCCGTGTGAGCAGGCGCAGGGTAACCATAACAACCAGGATCGCCACAGTCGTCGGCCGAGGAAACAACCTGATAGGGGTGGATAATCCCAAAACGGGTGCCTTCTTGTGCGGCCGAAGCAACCTGACTGAACAGGAACATCATCCGCCCCATCTCCAGAATGCCCATTAGTAAGGTAAAGAGCAATAGTGAGATCAGAGCGAACTCAACCATACCTTGAGCAGTGTGCTTCGTCTTTGCTAAGCCCTTTTTAAGGTAAGTTGGTGCGTTTTCCCTTTTTCTCATTGCACATATTCTCCCTTCCAAGTAGCCACCGACGTGCAACCTGTCAAGCGACGCGGACCAGCTTACCGTTCAGCGACTTCTAGAAGCGTCAAACCTCCTTCATTATAGGCTTACATGAGACCCCACGCAATAGGATATAGGTACCGATAGGCACTAGAGTGGTAAAAAAGGGTTAGCCAAATAGTACTACTTTGCTGCTATATAGTGTAGTAACAGGCAGTAGATGGCAATAACGCAGAAGTAACCCTGTGAACGCTTCCGGACCCGTCCGTATCGGTACTGCCAGGCGTATCCCGCCACCGACGCGTTCCTTCTTTAGCCCGCACAGGGTTACTTCTGCGTTATTGCAGTAGATGGTTAAGTGTTCAGCCATTTGGTATACTCGCTAAAGGATCCTTTGGGATCATTGCCTCCAGCATTTGAGAAAGCCTTGTATGCCGCTGCCATATTCGCACACTGAGAAAGTTGAAAAGCCGGCGCCTCCCCCGGACAAAGCACTTAAGCAGGAGAGCAACCCTTACTGGCCGGCCGGGTTATTTAGTGTGGCAGCGACCCTGCTCCTAGCGATCAATGCGCCTATCCAGATCACCTTTCGCCCGCACGCGGCAGAGACGATCGGTGTAAGTTTGCTGGGCAGCGCGTTAGTGGTCGGCGGCAGCTTGCGCTGTTCGCGTCGCCTCTTCGGAGGCGGCAGCTTACTGCTCTTAGCAGTAGTTAGCCTCTGTGTGTGGACACAGCCGGCGGAGCTAGAGCAGTCTATCCGTACAGTGTGGCCGTTGCGTTTGGCAGTGCCGTTGACTCTAAGCTTAGTGTGGACATTCCTGCTGAATCCTCCATTGTGGCTACGGCGCACTCTACTCTCCGGCGCCGTAGTCACCAATATCCTGCTATTAGCGATCAACCAAACTGCTGCGGTTCCGTTTGCATCTGGTGCACGGAAAGGCGTAAGCCCTAACTTTGCGCCCTATTGGTTAGCCATTGATCGCCAAGGTACACTGTACGCCGGCAGCGCAACCGGCAATGCAATCCAGGTGTTTGATGCGGCAGGTCGCCCGCAGGGAACGATCTGGCCGGCCCAGGTTCCCGCGCAGGGTACGCCGGGGCCGGGTATTATTCCCGCCGGAAGTGGAACCATCGTCGCCGCGTTGAATGCGCTAACCCTACCGACCCCAACGCCCAGCCGGGGCTTCCACGATGCCGACGCAGATTCGTCTCTTTTCTGGTTCTACGGCCTGGCAATAGATGCACAAGATCGTCTCTATATGGTAGATCGCCACATAGCCGGCAACGCCAGTGTCCTACAATTGGATCGCAACGGCAATCTGACAGCACGCTGGCCGTTGCCGCGCAACTTTACCGCAGCAGCCGGCTGCCTGACTATCGACAGTCGCTATGTCTATCTCAGCTCAGGAGCCGGTCAAGTTTTTGTATTTGATTACAACGGTACTTTACGTAAAACGCTGAAATTGCCTTATCAACCAGTGAGTATTGCAGCAGTCGGTCAGAACCGGATCGTATTTATGGGCCAACGAACGCTAGATCGCATTGACGTAGATACGGAAGCCGTAACCACCATCATGACCCTACCTGCACCCGCCGGCGAGCTACAGACTCCTTACCAGGCACTAGCGGTTACAACAATGGGTACAGTACTCGTGGCAGACGAGGGGCGCAATCAGGTACTCGTGATCGATTTGCAGAATGGACAGCTAGTACAGACTATCGGTCGGCCCGGCCCCTGGCCTGGCCAGTTCGCTGGTCTGGGCGGCATTGCCCAGGATCAGGTCGGTCGTATTTATATTGCCGATCCACAGCACCGGGTGATCCAGCGCTTTATGCCGACCGGTCGCCTTGATGCCGTCTGGTCGGCACACGAATTTACGGTTAATGCGGCTAAACGGTAAGGCACAGGCACCAGAGCGGCGGCTGAAGGGTAAGTTGCCGGCAAAGTTCCGGCCGGCAGGAAACTACCTTACGCTTCCTAATCTAATTGTAGCCCTAAAGTACTAGCAGAGTGGTGACTTCCAGTTATTGACCCACCTCCCGATTCGCCCTACAATGATGCTGATGGAAACTCGCAATAGGGTTGATCTAAGTTTGTGCTATGTGCCGGACGATGGTTCGCCGGCTAATAGTGCGGCAGCAGACAATCTGCTAGAGACAATTAGGCAATAGATAACGGTTTCACATTCAGAAGGAGGCACAATCTCATGCTACTGAACCGGCAACAGGCCAGAGCGGAACCCTGCTCTGCGCGCTTCGTGCGACGCAGTGTTTCGCGCTAGTCGTAGGCGGCAAGCACCGAATACTTGCGCGGCCCGGCTTAATTCGTTGGAGGCTAATGTGCTCGGCGCTAATTCGGTTTTCACCTGGTATTTATTCATACGGCAAACACAGTAAACCATCAATTACGCAGCACGCAGAACACATAAACGCATTTAGCATATAAACCGGGCAACAAGAAATCGCGAAACCTGACCAGCAATCGAATCAGCGCAGTGGATTTAGAACGGCTCGACTAACAGGTTTAAAAGAGGTCTGAGCTGTTCTGAGTAGTGATTAAGAGGTAGAAACAATGAAGAAAACCACCTGGCACGGATTGGCAGCAGCTTTGACGTTGATGTTGCTGCTGCTGGCGATTCCGTTTGTCAGTCCCGCGCAAGCAATGCGCGCTCCCGAAGACTCGGGCCCCTCTGTTGTTGATATACAACATGGTGGTAAGGCGGCTCCGGCCGCTAAAGCCGTCCCGGCAGCCAAAATTAGTGTCCAGGCGGGTAAAGCGGGCCTGTTGGGTCGAAACGGTAAAGTGACCCAACCGATCCAGCAAGCAGCCAAGTCGGCCCAGGCAACTGCTAATGGACCGGCAGCGCCAACCGGTGGTGTCCCCTTCGCGATTGGGGATGTCTTTGCCGGCGTGGGCGACGGTCTGATTCGCCACCACACCCCCGACGGTACTGCTGTGGATACTTTAGACACCACCTTTCACAGCGATGAGCAAACCGGAATGTGCTTCCAACCGGGCACAGGCGACCTTTTCGCCACCGACTTTAATGTCGGCAAGATGACCCGCTTTAACAATATCGGTATAGTCAAAGGCCCCAATCCCTGGGCGTCTACTTTCAGCACCCATCCCGAGAGCTGTACATTCGATGGTGCCGGCAATATCTACACAGGTGAGGTAGACGGTGACAGTAGGATCCGCAAGTGGAGTCCCAGTGGTACATTGCTTGGCTCCTGGTTTCCGGCGGTAGAAGGCCGTGGAACGGACTGGATTGAACTAGATCCCGATCAATGCACAATCTACTACACCTCGGAAACCTCTGCCGTTAAACGCTTCAACGTCTGTACAAATACACAACTCCCCGACGTGACCAACACTCTACCAGGTCCGTGCTTTGCTATGCGGCTCATTCCTGGCACAAACGACCTTATGGTCACCTGTTTCAACGAGGTAGATCGTATCGACAAAATAAGCGGTGCGATACTGCAACCGCCGATTCCGATTGACCCCGCTGAAACCAGCTATCTCTTTGCCATGAACCTTGACCCTGATAACCGGACCTTTTGGACGGCAGGGTATGGGACAGGCAATATCTACCGCTATCCGTTGGTGGGTGGCCCTTACCAGACTAAGTTCACCTCGCCCCCCCTCGTAGTGAGCATGGGTGGTTTGGCAATCTACGGTGAGCATGTCGCATCGGTAATCACGCCAACACCCACCCCAACAGATACCGCAACGAATACGCCGACCAATACGCCGACCCCCACCAATACGGCCACCAACACGCCGACGGCCACCAATACGCCGACGGCCACCAATACGCCGACCAATACGCCGATTGTGCCGACCAATACGCCGACCAATACGGCCACCAATACGCCGACGGCCACCAATACGCCGACCAACACCCCGGTGCCGCCGACCACTACGCCAACTAATACGGCCACCAACACGCC